>NVVO01000016.1 GCA_002733385.1 Robiginitomaculum sp. | reverse complement strand
TGTGAGTGGCGTTTTAATAACCCAGACCCACTGACACAAAAAAGACTGTTAACTCAATGGGTTAAGAAGTATTTGAACTAGTTATCTAGGACAGCCCCATAGAAAATTCCAAAAAAGAGGTGGCGGAGGCCCAAGCCAAAATCGCTGAGCTGTCCGGAAAAATTGAAACCGCACGCACCAAAATGGCGGCCGGAAATGATATTTCTATTGATATAGAAAACGCGTCTTTGGACGATGTGCATGCCCACGCCGATGCCATGAACGCCAATATTGCCGATTTGATTTTGGGGCTTGATGATGTGACGTCAGGGTTCTCCAAAGAGTTTGACGGCATGCGCTCTAAAACCGGCTGGGAAAGTTTTGTCGGTATTTTCTCCAAAAGACGGGCCGAAAGCATGCGCCAGGAACGGGTGCGCATGGCGTCGATTGACGATAAATTACAAGACCTGATCGGCAAATCCAATGTCATTACCAAACTCCTCACCGACCAATTGGACACTTTGCAAACCCACAAAGAAAGGGTTGAGACCAATTTGACCGCCACCTTGGCCGACCGGGAAGCCGCCGTAGGGGTGCTTGAAAGCCTCAAGGCCGAACTTCTGGCCATGGACCCAAAAATTATCGAGCTTGAGAATAAAATCTCCATGGAGCAAGACGCGGCGGCGCGCACCAAATTGGAAAGCCAACTGGCCGAACTTAACGGTAAATATAATGAAGCGGCCCAGATGGAGCAGGTTAAATTGGCCGAGAGCCAGACTTTGGAACGTTATATTGAAAAAGGAAAATCCTGGGTCGATAGTTTGCAAAACCAGGCGGCCACGCAAATGGTGCTGATCAATAAATTACAAACCGACACCAAGCAGCGGGTTGTGCTGTATGATGCCCTGACCAAATCCCTCAAAACCGCGCAACAGCAAGACGTGGCTCACCGCATCAACGAAATTGGCGTGCAAACCGACCAGGAAGCCCAAGCGGCCATGTCGGCCATCGGCGTGGCCACCAATACCCGCATGGCGGAAATGATGGAAAGCCATGAAGACCATATGGTCTATGCGCGCAAAGTCTTGGAGCAAAAAGCCAAGGCCGACGAACGCTTCGCCAGACGTTTCGCCAAAATCATAGAAATGCACGACAAAAACGCCTACGGCGAGCATAGTCTTTAAGGAATTTTAGTGTCAAAAACTAAAAAATCTATGGTCTCTGCTAAAAAAGCGCTGACATTAGATCACAAAGTCTTGAAAAATGCTCAGGCGACGCGGCGTTATTTTGCCAAATTTGAAGGCATTATCAAACATTTGCGCGGCGTGGCCACATTGTCCGAGCAAGAGGGACGGATCACAGAATCAGAAGCGACCATATTACAAATGTATATGCTTGGCCTGTCCTATACTTTTACGGCCCTGTCCTATAAATTTTTGATGGCCAACCGTGTGGGAGAGCATGCGGCGGCACTTCTGAGCATTGACAAAACCGATAGCGGGTTTCCCGTTTACACAGAGCTTTTGCAAATGGCCGCCGATGCTTTGCAGGCCAAGCAGTATTTAAAATCCTCGGCCGGGCAAAAAAAGCTAAAGCAGGATATGGTCACTCATATCCTGAGCGAGCAATCCGCGCCGACCAAATTGCAATATGCATTGTCCCAGCGCATTTATTATGAATATCTCAATGATGCTTCACTTTTCTTGCCTCAAAATAATCCGCAAGGCATTTGGATCCGCCATAAATCTACCCGCGAGCGCCGCACCTATTTATTGCATTGGGCCTGCTATGACAGCCAGACCAATGTGCCGGCCGTTTATATAATGGAGCTTGAGGACGTGGGCCGCAAAGCCTTACCCCGCGACCAAAAAAGGTGGCCACGGGTCAAGGCGCATTTAATGGCACAATCCATGTCGGCCTTGAAACTGGTAACAATCGCACGCGGGTTTGACCGGGATTTTGATGATGTGCACCCGAAATATTTGCGCCGTTTTCATCTTGGCCCCATGTATAGTCACAAATTCACCCAGCAATCCGGGCCGCTTCGCGAGGTTCTCGGGGAAGCCAAAAGCAAGCCGGGGCTGGATTGGGCTTTGGCCTGGACGGTAGAAACTTTGCAATCTGAAAACACTATTACAGAAAAAACCGGAATGTTTAGCACCGCCAAACGCCAGATTTATGATATAGATACGTTGGGTTTGGCGGGTGCAGGCAGCGGGGCTACAAATATCAACCGTTCTCTCATTCTGCCCCACCGGGCTTTTCAGGTTTTGCAAGAAAAAAACCCGCAGAGTTTGCGCGCTCACCGCAAATATGTCGTTGGCAAAAATGCCAATATTGTCAGTTATAAATAAGAGGAAATATGTCCAACACAACCGACCAAATGCCCCTTAAAGAAGAAAGTTTGCGCGAAAAATATAGTGCCGCAGAAAGCTTTCTGGACGGGTTTGACCACACACCCAGACTGGCAAAAGCCGCAGATGTAACAGGCGAGGCAAAGTCTAAAATGCGCTCAAGCGGTATCGGCGGCAGACGCCGCTTTCGCTCAACCACGCCCGGCCTTGTGACCCAATCCACGGCCCGCCCCGAAGGGGTGCATTTGGGGGAGCGCATCATTGCAAGCAGTGCAGACGACCCGCTGACCAGCCCCGCACAAGCAAGCGTGCTGCATGCCCTGCGCCGCGCCCTTGCCACCGCCATGTTAGTGTCCGACCAATATGCAGACCAGACCGGGTTGAGCGAATTGATGAAGGACAATCTTGCGGGCAATTTGGCACGAAACAAATCGGCGGAGTTCAGCGAATTACTGGCCGCCTCGGCGCTGATCAGCCTGCATGTCTTTGCCAATATGACCGGGTTTTTACTGGCCGCCAACCATGCCAGTGCCTCGGATTTAAACGTGGAAATCGGTGAGGTCGAAGAAGTGTTGACCGACAACCCGCACCTGGCCCTTAGCGGCGCGTTATGGGAGTTGGATCAGGATTTGGCCCTACATGCCAATAGCGACGAAAAACTACTGGCCGTGGTTATCGCCTTTAGCGAAAAACTGATGGACAAGGTGGCCTTGCGGGCTGGCAATACGCCAAGGTTAGAGCCGTTTACCTCGGCCAGTTATCATGTGGAAGACGACAATTTTGAAATTGACGGCTTCACACCGGCCATACGGGCCAAGTCCACCACACTGAGCATGAGCTTTAAAAAACCCCACGAAGTTGTCGGCAATCATATTGCAAAATATCAGGCCATGAAATTGAGTAAAATGTTGATGGCCTATGACTTTGAGCGCAAGCTTAACCCGTTCGCCGAACTGGGCGGGTTTATTTTCACCTTTATGGGCGACGGCGCACCGGGTACGGGCAAGACCACGCTTATTCAAATGATGGCCGGGTTGATCAACGGCTATTGCGAAAATGCGGGCTATGTGTTTCGCTATGAAAACCTGTCCACCGATAGCATTGACAGCTATCAAGGAAAGTCGGCCCAAAACGCCAAGGCCTTTATCAAAAATATCATTGACCCTAATGTTATCGGCTTTGGCACCATTGACGATATTGACCAATTGGCTGGCAAGCGCGGTGACCGCCAATCCAGCGCCGGGCAGTTGGAGATCACCGCCGTATTGATGGAAAGCTTTGGCGGTGCCAATACGGTGGTGCGCGGCAATTGTACGTTCGGGATGTTTTCCAACTATCCAGAAAATGTCGATGATGCCTTGCGCCAAAGAGCGGCGGCCCGGTTTTTAGTGGACGGGCCAATTTCCCGCGCCGATTATATCGACATCCTGCATTTGCTCATGGGTGAAAACCACGACATTCCTGTCGGTGATCACAAATTATTCGAAGCCCAGAAAATCGAAAAAGCGGTGGCAGCCAGCTATAGCTCCCATGCCAAACCCCATGAAGACGGTTTGCTGGAAGTCTATGAACACACGGCGAAAAACATTGGCAAGCTCGATACCATTGCCAAACTGGGTACATATTTAAAAGCCATTCAGGGGGTTGACGCCCGCTTTACCGGTAGGGCCGTAAAAAACATCACCGACGCGGTTAAAGTCCGAGCGATGGATTTCGAACTGCCAGACGAATGGATGGAAAACACCGAGTTGTTTTTAGCCAAAGATTATGACAGCAAATTGGCCATGATCAAAGACCTGGCCCAACCCATCACAATTGATATGGTGATACAAGAAATCAACCGCTACGCCGACAGCGAGTTCCGCTACGCCGATAAATCCGACGAGGCCGCTATAGAAAATGCCGTGCGCGATATGCAGCGCATGGAAGAAGCCCGTAGGCGTTATATGCAAGCTAAGAAATGAGGGGAGCACCAACTTTCCTTCCTCCGTTTTTCACGGGGGAAGTGGGCGCCTCTTGGCGCTCGATGGGGGGAACAACTTCATCCGGATACGAGACCAGAGATTGCCCCCCATCCCCCCTTCGGGGTACTTCCCCCGCGACCACTTGGGAGTACCCTTGCGGTGTAAACGGAGGAAGGAAAGCTACGGAGCCCGTCCTATGATGCGCTTGGTTAAACGCAGTTTGATGTTCGGCAATTTGGTCGAAGTGTCCGCGCCTGCTTTGGTCGGGCGTTATAACCGGGCCTTGCAACACCTGATTGGCAAACAGACCGAATTGACGGAATTTCATATGGATATTTCCGGGTTCTCGCCGGAGATCGGTGAGGAATTTGGCGACAATCTTTATCTCAATCCCAATGGTTGTAACCGGCTGTTTATCCTGTTGACCACCGAGCAAAAAACCGCGCCTTTGTTAAATGCGCAGTTCTCGACTTCGCGCTCAATTTTGCGAAATTTTATCGCCGAAAATGAAGACGAGCTATTTGCTTTGACGGCCCGCGAGGCGGTGGCAGGCGAGTTGATGAATTCGGTTTTCGCCGTCAACAGTCCAGAAGATTTATTGAACATCAACCAGATCACCATAGAGGCCGACACCATCCGCTCACACATTGCCGAAGCGGATGCTCTGCAAACCCATATTGACAGCTTCATGACCAAGGACGATGCTTGGTGGGATGATGTGTTGATCGCCGATATGATCGAGTTGGCCAAACACACCGGCAATATCCAGCGCCATCCGGTTAAGCTCAAAGCCAAAACCTATGCCCAGGGCAATTATTACACCCGGCATTTTGGCGGCATTTATGTGTTCCGTGATGTCGCAAGCCCGACTATCATCGCGAAGGAGATGGTTGACGGACTGGAAACTTTGCCCGTTGACAACATTTTGACCTTCGAAGACCGGGCCGAAATTGCCAGATTTCTAAGCGATTTTAAACTGGCCGAACCCATAGCCCCACAGCAAAACCGCGACGCCGCCTTAATCATCAAGCAAAAAATAGATTTTGTTACCATCGCTACGGCCGCCAATATGGGCGACGAATTAGGTGATTTGACCCGCCAGCAAGTCCGCCAGATCGGCCGTAAATATGCGGACAAATTACCGCCGGAATTTCACGGCCTGATGCAGGTGTGGCGCTGGGCTAATACGGGCGGTGATGAACCAAATTTGGGTTCTGACCATCCGGCATTTTTCTATGCACTGCGGGCCAGCCAACATGCGGACCGAGATTTGGTCAATATGCTGTTGGCGGAATTATCACCCCTTGATTTTCGGCAGTTGTTTATTTGTCACAAGGACGCGTTTTATACGGCTTACCGGAGCTGGTCGGAAGCCAAGAAAGAATATGTATCAAAATTTCTGGCCGAAGAATATATTATTGACAAGGCAGGTGCGCGCGAAACTCTGTTCGGGCCTGAGCCTGCCATGGGCGAAGAAGATATGTATGTTGGGCCTTGGAGCCCTGCGGTTCCTGTACGGCTAAAAGGAAGTTAAAATCATGATTATCTGGATACGCAATATCGTTATTATATTTGTGCTACTCAGCATTATTTATGTTATATTGTCATTGGTGTCGCGTTTCAAGCAGCGGGCTAAATTAAAAATTGAATATGACGCCAGCAAGCCAGACACCGCAAAAGACGAATTTGTCGCCAAGGGCATGCAAAAATACGCACGCTCATTTCGTTCGAAACTGTTTTTGGGGGTATATGTCATACCGCTCATCATTTTTGTCGGTCTGTTGTATTTGGCCAATAAGAGTTAATTTTACGGCGAGGAGAAAATTATGAAATGGATAAAACGGATATTTGTCGGGTTGATCATTATTGTGTTCGCAGCGCTGTTGCATTATTTTTTGCCGTCGCGGGATATCGTACAAATTGTCGGCACGGATGTGAAGCGTATGGACATCGGTAATTCACCCTGGTGGGATAAGCCGGATGCAGGCACGCAAAAACAATCGACCCGAGACGTGCGCTTTATCAATGCGGTGTGGCCGGACGGCAAAGCCCGCGTCTACCGCAATGAAGACACCAATTGGTCGTTCCCGCCCTATTTCAAATTTGACAGCGGCGACCTTTCCGCCCGCGCTCAATCTTTGGCCAACAAAAATGGCGGCGAAGTTTGGGTGGCGGTCAGCCATTATGGTTGGCGTATAAAATTATTGTCCATGTTCCCCAATGCCTACAAAATCCGCCCAATTTCCGGGCCGGATGTACGTTTGGTGCCGTGGTTTAACATTGCATTTTTGAGCTTGCTGGCATTTATTTTCATTAGCATCTGGCAGATGTGGCGCAATTTCAAGCGCAAACGCATCGACCCCATTGCAGAAAAAAT
The DNA here is from genome assembly GCA_002733385.1 of Robiginitomaculum sp. GTDB lineage: Bacteria > Pseudomonadota > Alphaproteobacteria > Caulobacterales > Maricaulaceae > Robiginitomaculum_A. The sequence continues at coordinate 67,938 of NVVO01000016.1, read as the reverse complement.
AGAGGACGTGGCCGAAAGCGCGGAAGCAGGTTTGAAGCAAAAAACCGGAGTCGTCAGGGGCGTTTTCCGGCGCTGGTTCGGTACGACCAAAGGCAAGTAATGAGTTTTAGGAGGTTTTAACATTCCGGTTTCTGCGATAAATATTGGTAAAATTACCCGCCCGGAAGGGTTTTGGATATTGGTATTTTTGGTCTGGGCATTTGGTAAAATTCCCATGCTTGGCCTGCCATTTGTCCTGTTGTCCACATGGGTGCATGAGCTTGGCCACGGGCTTGGGGCTATTGTCTCAGGCGGACGGTTCGAAAGCATGATCATCACACCGGGCTTGTCTGGCTTGGCCCACACATTTAGTGGTAGCGATTTTGAGCGCATCATTGTTTTGTTCGGCGGTCTTTTAGGCCCGTCTATTGCCGGAGCCGTCATGTTGATTTTGTCGCGCCGCATGGGTCAAAACCGGCTGGCCTTGTTTTTACTGGCCGGCGCATTGTTGGCGACAGTTGTGCTGTGGGCCGGGGATCTGTTCACGCAGGTATCGGTTTTGGGTTTTGGGGTTGTCGTTACCGGCATTGCGTTTTGGGGATACGCGGCCTTGCGGCATTTGTTTGCCCATATCATTGCCATTGCATTTTGTCTCAACGCCGTGGCCCAATTTGATTATTTCTTTATCCGCAGCGCCAATGTCGGCGGCTTTGCTGGCCAAAGCGATACGGGCGCCCTGGCCAATATCATCGGCGGGCCGCATTTATTGTGGGCGGTCATCGTCAGCGCCCTGTCTTTGTTCATTTTGTATCTGGCGTTCAAACTATCCGGCGGGGTGAGCGGTAAGCGTGGCTAGGTTTATACGTCAACCTCAACCATCCAACATTTACGCCCGGATTGGGTGAAGTTTATATTCACATCCAAAAACCGCCGGATAATGTCTCTGTTGGTTCGGGTGTGTAATGTGATATTGGTCGTCGTGAACATGCCGCCACCAAACAAAGCCATAGGCACGAGTAACTGATCCGCCATATGTTCATCCACCGCTGTATATTCTAGCCCGGTACCGCCCGTCACGGCAAAATGTGCTTCAACAAAGAAGCCCGCGCCGCCTATCTGAAATTCGCCCTGCCGGGTGAAGCCAAATGGACGGCCAATTTTCGCGACCTGGCCGCCTCTGTCACCCATCTTTGCACCTTTGCAGATGGTTCGCGATTGACCTGTCTAGTGTGGAGAAAGAAATCACCCGCCTCAAACAGAGTTGGCGGCTTAGTGGCGATAATGATTTTGAACAAATTTTGTTGGCCATCATATCACAGGAAAAATTGGCGCACATCGACCCGTTCCAGCGCCCCGGCCTTGCCTATGTCATAGAAATATGTCGCACATCGAAAACCCTAAGCCAGACGGGCCGCAAGCTTTACGCCGTTTCGCGGCTTGAGCGCAAAACCACAAATGATGCTGATAGGCTAAAAAATTCTTGGCAAAACTCGGCCTAAACCGGCATGATTTAACCCAGAATGTACTTTAAAATATCACACACATAGCACCAAGCATCAAACACAAGGACTGCACGCATTTGTGAAGACAGTTGTAGGGTAAATTTTTGGAAGCTTTGCTATGACAAAACGACACATTAAACACTATGGAACACTCTATGCTATTTTTTTTAAAAACTGCACCAAAAGCAACGCTAACATTTACCTTGTTAAGCGCCGTGCTGTTGATTTCAAGTTCAAGCAGTGCGGCTAAAAGCGCGAAATCTGACCCGGCAAGGCTGGACAGCAATCATGTCATAAGTATGGATAAAATGGACAAACATAACCCAATAATTGCGACGGAAGAACAAAATGGGTGGGGGAATATTTTAAAGAAATATACCAAATCTGGGCCAGATAACTTGGTTCGTTTTGATTACGGCGCTCTGAATTCATCGCCCCAGGATATGATAAAACTTGCGGCATATATTGAAATGCTATCGGTGCAAAAACCCTCTACGTTCGAGCGCGAAAAAGCCGTGGTATATTGGGCTAATCTTTACAACGCCGTCACCGTATTGGTCGTGACAGAAAACTATCCGGTCAGTTCGATTTTAAAAATCAGATCTGGAATACGCCCCGGCCCCTGGAAACGTAAATTGGTCAATGTCGAGGGACAAAAACTGTCTCTGGACAATATCGAGCACGACATTATGCGGCCTCAATTCAAAGCCTCTTTAGTCCATTATATGGTCAATTGCGCCTCTATTGGTTGCCCAAATTTAAAACCGACACCCTGGCGTGTAGAAAACCTAGAGTTTGAGCTGGATAGGGCGGCGCGGGGCTATATAAATTCGTCGCGCGGGGTTCAAATAAAAGACGGAAAAGTCGCCGCATCTAAAATCTATAAATGGTATAAGCAAGATTTTGGCGGTAATCAGACCGGTGTTCTGGAACATGTTCGCCAATATGCCAACCCGGAATTGCTCGCAGCCCTAAAAGGAAAAACCAGAATTAAATCCTATATTTATGATTGGAATATCAACAACAAACAGACCGCCGCGCCTTAGGGCCTGTGGACCAAGTTAGCCAAATGCCTTTGCCTGCACCCGCTCTATATAAGCGGGCAGAGTTTTCGAATTTGTGATATAATCTGACATAGCGGTCGGAAACGGCTTGGCCATAATATTGGCAAGAAAACCATAGCCACTGGCATCATATTCAGACGGGCTGTCCCCGAGTAAATAGGGCTTGTTGCCGAGCACGCTTTCCAGGCAGGCAATATCCGCCAATCCGAAACCCATAATTTCAGCGGAACTATGCCGACCAATACCGTGGCCATACATGGTTTTTTTCATGTCTTTGATAATTTTTCCAAAAATAAACCCGCGAAACAATCCCGGAATTTCGCCGAACCATGTGGACTTGATCAATTTTTGATTGTCCTCATCCATCCAGCGCGTATTGACGATCACCCAATAGGTGCGTTCTTCAAGCATGGTTTTAAGCGCATGGCCGATCGCGTGTTGTGCAGGCGATAAATTTTCACCCAATGGGTCTCCGTATTTATCTTTCAAATAAGAAATGCACAGGCTGGAGTCGGCGATGGTTTGTTCGCCGTCGACAATATAAGGGATTTTCGCCTTGGGGGCTTTGGTCGGGTCCATGACTTCATGGGCGGTATAATCCAAACCGGCAAGACGTAAATAGGTTTCAAGTTTTAGCGCAAATGGGCTGGCATCGCGCAGGCCAAATTGCGGCACGAATTTATATAGCTCGATCATAACATGTTCTTTCGTTTGACGTTAAACTTCTGTGACACAGAAAAAATTGATTTTATTGCCGTCCAGATCCCGGCAAAACCCGGCGTAAAAACCGCCGCCGCGTGGCCCAGCCGGGCCTTCGTCCCTAGCCCCAAGTTTCATGGCTAGAGCGTACATTTTATCGACCATTTCGGGCGTCTCTACGGAAAATGCCGTCATGGAACCATTGCCGACGCTGGCTTTATTACCGTCAAACGGGACATGAACACAAAAGCCCGGCTGGTCAGGTGCCGTGGACCAATAGACAAATTTATCCGCTTCTTCCATGGTGCGCTTTGCCCCGAATTTGTCCATAATCACATCATAGAAAACCGCCGCTTCGTCTAGTTTGTTTGTACCTATTGTTTGATAACCGATCATAATTTTCTCCTTTTCAAATGCTTGTAACACACCCATACTGACAGCAGTATGTCAGGAGAGGCAAATGAAAAAAACCGAACGGTTGTTTCGCATCATAGACCGGTTGCGCGGACATAGCGTGGCGGTGACGGCGGCGCAATTAGCGGCGGAATTCGCGGTCTCGGAGCGCACTATTTACCGGGATATGAAGTCACTGGAGGATCAAGCTATTCCAGTAGAGGGCGAGGCCGGTGTTGGTTATATGCTGGGTGCGGGGTTCGATGCGCCGCCCATGTCCTTTGACCGCGACGAGCTCGATGCACTGGTTATAGGCCTGCGCTTTGTTGGCCGCGAAGCGGATCCGATACTGCAAGGGGCGGCGCTATCGGCACTGGAAAAAATCAGGGCGGTTTCTACGGCGGATTTCACGCCCGAAGACACGGCGCTTTATGCACCAAATTTCGGCCACCACGAACATTTGCATATGATGAGCGTCATGCGTCTGGCTATTCGCCACGCTACGGTGATGGATTTGGAATATGAGGCTTTGTCCGGCGAAACAACCACCCGCACCGTAAAACCATTGGCTCTGATATTTTTCCCCAATGCTCATTTGTTGGCCAGTTGGTGCGAACTTCGCCGCGACTACCGCAATTTTCGCATAGACCGCATCATTTCCGCCCGCGACACTGGCAATAATTTCGTGCGCGAGAAACGCGCATTGCTACGGGGTTATAAGACGCAAGTGGACGCGGAAACCCGTAAGCATAAGGGGTAAATGGAAATTTGAAGCAACTCCTTCCTCCGTTTTTCACGGGGGAAGTGCCGAAGCTCTTGCGTAGGCGATGGGGGGGCGCACACCTTGTGCGCTACAAAGCAATAGTGGACGTCGAAAGCTCAGAAGCGTGCAAGAGCACGCGCCCCCATCCCCCTTCGGGGTACTTCCCCGTGAAAAACGGAGGAAGGAGTTGCTTGCTAAACTGGTTTGACCAATACAATTCGTTTTTTGCCAATCTGCACTTTAAATGCACTGACACTTTCTAAAATTTCATTATAATTGTGGTTGCGGCTTTCAGTTATCTTCTCATCATTTATGCGAACAGCACCTTCGGCAATTTTTCGTTTGGCCTCACCTTTGGATTTAGCCAGTTGCCCGGCAAGCAGCAACGCAATTGTACTTCGTGCATTCGGCCATTCGGCTTTGCTTATTTCAAACGTGGGGAGGTTTTCGGAAACGCCTTGTTCAAAGGTCTTTCGAGCCGCATCTTCAGCCAACTCCGCCGCGTCCACGCCGTGTAGCATAGCCGTAGCCTCATTGGCCAAGCGGATTTTAGCTTGGTTGATGTCTGCGCCTTCCAAGGCTTCAAGCCGGGCGATTTCGTCCAAAGGTAAATCCGTAAACAAGCGCAAAAACCTGCCAACGTCCGCATCTTCGGTATTACGCCAGAACTGCCAGTAATCATAGGGCGACAAGGTGAAGTCTTTACCCAGATTTTCGTCCCCGTTGAGCCACCTAGCCCCGTCCGCCGTCTTGCCCATTTTTGCGCCCGATGCCGTGGTGATCAGCGGCGTGGTAAAGCCGTAAACTTCCGCGCCCTCAATCCGTCTGGTTAAATCGGCACCGCCCAATATATTGCCCCATTGGTCAGACCCGCCCATTTGCAAGCGACAGTCATGGCGGCGGTATAGCTCCAGATAATCATAGGATTGCAGCAAGGTGTAATTGAACTCCAAAAATGTCATGGGCTGTTCATTATCAAGCCGGCGCTTGACGCTTTCGAGCGCCACCATTTTGTTGATGGTGAAATGGGTGCCAATAGTGCGTAAAAATTCAATATAGCCTAATTGATCGAGCCAGTCGGCATTATCGACCATGATCGCGGCATTTGGCCCATCGAAGCTAAGCAATTTAGCAAACACCTGCTTGATGCCGTTTTTGTTGGCCTCGATTTTTTCGGGCGTCAGAATTGGCCGGGATTTGTCCTTGTCGGACGGATCGCCAATTTTCGTGGTGCCGCCGCCCAATAGCACAATCGGCTGGCCACCGGATTTTTGCAAAATCCGCAACATCATGATTTGCACCAAAGAGCCCACATGCAGACTAGGCGCGGTGCAATCAAAACCAATATAGCCGCGCAGACGGTCCCCTTGGTCACCTTTAGCAGCCAGTTGGTCCAAGGCCGTCTCGTCCGTACACTGATACAAAAACCCGCGCTCGGTCAGGGTTTTCATCAATTGGGATTTGTATTTGCTCATAGCTTTGCTCTAGGCTAGGTGAATGGACTTCTTTATAGGGAATGCGCGTTAATGGGCAAGACTAGATATATACAAGAGGCGAAAAGGGAGCGGAAGCGACCGACCGGGAAATATAAAGCTTTGGGTCTGATGAGCGGCACGTCTTTGGACGGGGTCGATGCGGCGATTATCGAGACCGACGGCGAGCGGGTGCTAGGCTTTGGTGCTACGCATTTTCGTCCTTATACTGATGATGAGAAAAACATTTTGGCTATGGCCACCCAAGCCGCCTTGAAGTGGAGCTTTAAAGGCCCGCCGCCCAATATATTTAGTCGCGCTGAGACCGTTATTCATCAAGCTCACATCGAGGCGGCGCAGGCCTTGATGACGCCCGACATAGATCTGATCGGGTTTCACGGACAAACCATTTTGCACCGCCCGCCACAGAACGGACAGAACGGGCAGACCTTGCAATTGGGTGACGGTCAGGTCTTGGCGGATGCACTTGGCGTTGATGTGGTCTACGATTTTCGCACCAACGACATGCAGGCGGGCGGACAAGGTGCACCCTTGGCGCCCGTCTATCACAAGGCCTTGTTAGGAAAATCACCAGCCCGTGGCGCAGTGCTGAACATTGGCGGTGTCTCCAATATCACAATCCTGGACACGGGCGGGGAATTACTGGCTACGGACTGCGGCCCCGGCAATGGGCCGCTGGATAGTTGGGTGCAATCTTGCGGGCTGGGCGATTATGACAAACACGGGGAGCTGGCACGGGCAGGTGTTCCAGATTTTGCGCTGATTGATAAATGGCTTGGGGCGGAATTTTTCAACAAACCCGTGCCCAAATCTGCCGACCGTTGGGATTTTGGTGTGCTGGCAGATTTAAAAAACCACACACCCGCAGACGGGGCAGCAACTTTGGTCGCATTTACCGCCATGGCCATTGCCAACACATTGGCGCAATATTCATGCAATATAAAAACCGTCATTGTCTGCGGCGGCGGCAGAAAAAACCCGATCATCATGGCGGCCTTGCGCGAACAACATATGGGCAAAATCATCAGCGCCGAGCAAGCGCTCTGGCGCGGCGATGATTTGGAGGCCGAAGCTTTCGCCTATTTGGCCGTACGCAGTGTGCGCGGCTTGCCATTGTCATACCCCGGCACTACGGGTGTCCAAGAGCCAGTGAGCGGTGGGAAATTATGTAGCAACTGTCTTTAGCAACTATGTTTTTAGGTCATAATTTCTATTTTCTCTAACGATTGCATTTAGCTGTATCAAGAGTTTTCTGGCTACGGCTATAATGGTAACTTTAAATGGTTTCCCTGCGCTTTCGAGTTTTTGCCTGTAGGCTTTCAGTGCCGGGTCATGGCGACTGGCGATGAAAGCGGCCATGTAGAGGGAGCGTCGGACCTCGGCCCTGCCGCCCCATATGCGACGCTTGCCAGTCATTTTTCCACTGTCACAAGCCATTGGTGCCAGGCTTGCCAGCTTGGGTGTGTAGCCTGCCTCTTGTGCAATAGCTCGTCGGTTTGCCCGGCCAAGTTCCGGCAAGCGGGCGGGGTCTATGGGCTGGTCAGGCACTCATTCCAAAGCCCGCACCATTTGGCCAACATTTTTGCATCGACCCTGTCGGTTTTGGCCAACTGCCCGGTGCACCGGGCAAATTCCCTGGCCTGGCGCGGATTGACGCGGGTGTAATCGACGCCCTGTGCCTCGCACGCTTGCATAAGTGGCCGCTCATAGCCGCCAGACGCTTCCATAACCACCAGGGCATGAGTGCATGTCTTGGCAAAGGCTCTCAAAGCTTTGGACGTGGTCTTTACCTGCTGATGCTGTTTAGTATTTGGATTATAGATATCAATCCAGTTCTTTGCGATATCGACTCCGACGATATTTTGATGTAGTGTCATGATGTTATCCTTTCCTATCCTTGTTTTGCGGGGCCGGACAGTGGTAACTATCCTCCCCAATCAACTGTTCAGGTTTACGGGGTGACAAATGGTAGGCGAGCTCAAGCTACAAAACGGTCCTACAAGACCAAGGGTGGATTAGCGTTTCTACGCCTCAAACCCGATCAGACCCGGCTCTCTTGGCGGGCAATAGCGTTCTTCAAAAGCCGTATCGAGGTATTTTTCGATTTCTTCCAAAGCCACATCCAGATTTTGCGAATAAAAATGATCGGCTCCCTCAATCAATTTGCCGTGGATTTTTCGGCCTTTTTGAATACGGATATTTTCAATGGCGCGCTCGACCTCTTCGGGAGGCACCACGCTGTCAAGGCTACCGTAAGTGATCAGGCCGGACGCCGGGCACGGGGCCAGAAAAGCCAAATCATAAGTATTGGTCGGCAAGGACATGGAGACAAAGCCGGCAACTTCCGGGCGGCGCATCAAGAGTTGCATACCAATCCAGGCCCCAAAGGAATAACCGCTGACCCATGAAAACGGCGCGTTTTGGTTAAAACTTTGCAGATAGTCCAGCGCATAGGCCGCATCTTGCAATTCGCCCGACCCGTGATCATAAACGCCCTTGGAACGGCCAATGCCACGAAAGTTAAACCGCAGGACGGAAAACCCGCGCCGCTTATAACATTCATACATGGCCACGGGAATACGGTGATCCATATGCCCGCCCGCTTTTGGATGGGGGGACAAGATAATCGCACACGGGGCGGCAGCGTCATCACTGGGGTGATAGCGCCCCTCTAGCCGACCTTCAGGGCCGGCAAAAATTACTCCTGGCATATATTCACTCGTTTTTCGCGAAAATTACTAATAACCTCAGCATTTTAATACTTGACCTATTTAGTCGGAATTAGTAAGTCGCCTGTTAGAAACCTGATTGTTGCGGGCTTCTAACAGGCCTTTATGTAAAATGCAAAAAAAAAGATATGCCAAACCGCCAAAAGCCGGGCTAAATTCACAATCCCCCGGCCAAAACACGAAAGTAAGCTATGAAATTGACTGCTAAAGCCCGTTACGCCGTTATGGCGATTACCGATATTGCCGTTAGCAGCAAAAATGGTGGTGCGGTCAGCCTGTCGGATATTTCCGTCCGTCAGGCTATATCTTTGGCGTTTTTGGAGCAATTGTTTGGCAAATTACGCAAGGCCGGGCTTGTGGACAGTGAACGCGGTGCTTTGGGCGGGTATAAATTGGCCGGTGCGCCAGCCAAGATACATATCGGCGCGGTCATGCGGGCGGTTGAGGAAGAAATCCAGACCAAACGCTGTGGTGATACCGGCATTGGTTGCACCATCAAAGGCGCGAAATGCTTGTCCCATGATCTGTGGCAAGCCATGGAAGACCATATTGAAGGGTTTTTGGACGCTATCTCTATTCAGGATGTCATCGATCAGCGCTTCCCGCAAATTTGCCCAGAACTGGTAACTAATGGGTTGACGGCTAATGAGATGGCGGCGGCGGAATAATGGGGCTTTATCTTGACCATAATGCTTCGTCTCCGGCTAGACCGGAAGTGGTTGAGGCCATGACATCTGCCCTCAATACACCGGGCAATGCTCACGCGCCTCACGGATTTGGCCGCGCCGCCCGCAAATTGGTCGAGGACGGGCGCGAGGCGGTGGCTTTGTCCATGGGGGTGTGCGCCCAGGATTTAATCTTTACCGCCAGCGGTACCGAAGCCCTCAACACAGTGATTAAATCTGTCGTGGACGCGGGGTGCAAGCGCTTGTTTATATCCGCACTGGAACACCCGGCCTCGATTCTGATGGCCGAAGCCATGAACGAAAAATATGGCGTAGAGGTGAAAACCATACCAGCCTTGGCGCCTGGTCTATTAGATTTAAACTGGTTAACTGCCGAGCTGGCTCGCCACGACGCGGCCAAATACGGACGACCATTTGTGGCCGTCGCCGTCGCCAATAGCGAAACGGGTGTGGTTCAGGACATAGGGCGAATTGTTGATCTGGTGGGCGATATGAACGGGCTCTTGCTGTTTGACGCCGTGCAGGCCTTGGGCAAGATGCCGCTCAGTGTGGTCGGGCTAGCGGATTATGTGGCCGTTTCCGCCCATAAAWTCGGCGGGCCGCAAGGGGTGGGTGCGCTCTATGTTGCGCCGGGCGCACCTTTTAGCAGACTGATGATCGGCGGCGGGCAAGAAAAACGTCGGCGGGCCGGAACCTTGAATGTAGCCGGGATTGCCGGGTTCGGTGTTGCGGCAAATGCCATGTCTGATCTGTCCGCCGTGAAAGAAATCCGAAATGCAATCGAGACGGGACTAAAAACCATGGAGCCAGATTTGGTGATTTTTGGTGAAGACGCGCCGCGCCTTCCCAATACATCATTTTTTGCCGTACCAAACACTGCCTCATCAACCCTGATGATGGCACTGGATTTGGAGGGCATCAGCGTCTCCACCGGGCTGGCCTGTTCGTCAGGCAAAACGGGCGCCAGCCGCGCCGTTACCGCTATGGGTTTGGCGGATAAAGCACCACAAGGCGCTATACGTTTGTCGCTGGGTTATACGAGCCAGCCTGAAGACGCAGAAACTTTCTTGGGCGCATGGGCCAAAATTCGCCGCAAGGCATTAAAAGGAGCCGCATAATGGGCGAAGTAAAAAATATTGCAAAAGACGCCATCGAGAAAACCACCGTCGAGGGGGTTGCTGCCCTGGAGGCGGATAAATACAAATACGGGTTTGAGAGCGATATCGAGCAGGAATTTGCCCCTAAAGGTCTCAACGAGGACATTGTCCGGTTTATCTCGGCTAAAAAGGACGAGCCGGACTGGTTACTCAAATGGCGGCTCGACGCCTATGCCCGCTGGCTGACCATGGAAGAACCCAGTTGGGCCATGGTTGATTATCCCAAGATTGATTATCAGGACGCCTATTATTACGCCGCCCCCAAAAGCGACAAAGACGGGCCTAAATCCCTGGACGAGGTCGACCCGGATTTGCTGGAAGTTTACGCAAAGCTCGGCATTCCGCTCAAGGAACAAGAAGTGTTGGCCGGAGTACAAGGCGCGCCGCGTGTGGCCGTGGACGCGGTATTTGACAGTGTCTCGGTGGTCACCACATTTAAGGAAGAACTGGCCAAGGTCGGGGTGATTTTTTGTCCCCTTTCTGAGGCCGTACAGAAATATCCTGAGCTGGTGAAAAAATATCTCGGCAGTGTCGTGCCGCCCACGGATAATTATTTTGCCACCCTCAACACAGCCGTGTTCTCCGAAGGCAGTTTTGTTTACATTCCGCCCGGCGTGCGCTGCCCCATGGAGCTTTCCACATATTTTCGTATGAACGCCCAAGGCACGGGCCAGTTTGAACGCACCTTGATCATTGCCGACAAAGGCAGTTATGTGTCTTATCTGGAGGGTTGCACCGCCCCCATGCGCGACGAAAACCAGTTGCACGCGGCGGTGGTCGAGCTGATCTTGTTGGAGGACGCGGAGATCAAATACTCCACCGTGCAAAACTGGTGGCCGGGCGACGCGGAAGGTAAGGGCGGGGTGTATAATTTTGTCACGAAACGCGCCGATTGCCGGGGTAAAAACTCGAAAGTTTCGTGGACACAGGTCGAGACCGGCTCGGCGATAACCTGGAAATATCCGTCCTGCGTATTGCGCGGAGATGGCTCGTCGGGCGAGTTTTATTCTATCGCCATCACCAACGGCTTTCAACAGGCGGATACCGGCACCAAAATGATCCATCTCGGCAAGAACACCAAATCTCGGATTATCTCTAAGGGCATCAGTGCGGGCAAGTCCAACCAGACTTACCGGGGGCTGGTCAGCGCCCACAAAAAAGCCACAGGTGCGCGTAATTTTACCCAATGCGATAGCCTTTTAATCGGCGACCAATGCGGTGCTCACACCGTGCCCTATATAGAAACCAACACACCAAGCGCCCAATTTGAGCACGAAGCCACCACGAGCAAATTATCAGAAGAACAACTGTTCTATTGCCGCCAGAGGGGCTTATCCGAAGAAGACGCGGTGGCGCTCCTGGTCAACGGGTTTTGCCGCGACGTTTTACAAAAACTGCCCATGGAATTTGCGGTCGAAGCGCAGAAATTAGTGGCGATCAGCCTTGAGGGGAGCGTGGGGTGATCGGCAATTCCGCCATATTTACGGCCTGCGTTGTTTGGGGGGCAATTAGCCTAATATTGCTATCGGCTTGTGATGTTCAGGGTATGAGAGATTATCTCGCGCAGCAACCACCCGAACAAATCATTTTGCAAGACGGGGTGGATGCCTTTGCCGGTTATTCACTTGTCGAGATACCTGACACATTGTCGGACACTTACCCAAACCAAGGCAAGGCAATTGTCGCCTTTCTCACGGCATTTGATTTGCGGGCTTTGGCCAATACCGAAGGTGTGTCCGCATGGGCGAAAATTCGCACTTCAACGGCGGATGAAACCACATGGGAATATGAACTTGCCTATCTGCCAGACGACGCCGTTTATGCCACCGCCTATAAAATCTACCTTGAAGATGTCGACGGCGGCATAAGCATTGCCCGCATTGGCCACCGGGTCAAATGCAGGCGTGGCCCCGAGCCAAAACGCCCCGAGTCAAAACAATGGACGGTCGCACCATGTCCGTAAAAGAAATAGCGATCATAACCTTCGTGCTTGGCGGTATGTTTTTACTGCTGGTAACGGGGCAGATGAACTGGACGGGAAAATCCACCAAAGGTCGGCCCATGCTAAGCCCTGCCGCGGATTTTTCGGACATGGCCGTCACACGCAAGCCTATGGTTGTGGTCAAAACCATTATGACGGCCCGCAAAACCGAATTGGCCGAGCAGCATGATATCAAGCCGCGCGATATTTATTTATCCTTGGAATCGCCCCCGGTGCTAACCAAGGGCACCAGACGTCATAAAATCAAATTTCAAATGAACATAAGGGGCGTGTCCGGTCTGTATTCAGAAAACTACCGGGTTGTGCTGACCAAAAAGCGCATGTTTAAAATTCTGGACGTAAAATATGAACACAAATGCACCTTGGGTAAAGTCGTTCAAAAATGGACAACCGAGCCGTGCGCAATTGAAAGAGAGCCAAATGAGTAAAAAACCAACCCGTAAACATGCGGCCAGCGGCTCTGACTGGGAAGAAAAATTCGGCTATTCCCGCGCAGTTGCGCAAGGTGATTTTTGCTTTGTATCCGGCACTACCGGCACCAATTACGAAACCGGAAAAATGCCCGACAGCGCCGCCCAGCAAGCCCGCAATGCAATCACCACAATCGCCGCCGCCCTCAAGGCTTGCGGCTTTGAAATGGGCCATGTCATCCGCGTCCAATACACGGTGACCAGCCGCGATGTGGTCTCCGAAATTCAACCCGAACTCCAGCGCGCATTCGGTGCCATAAAACCCGCCGCCACAATGGTGATCGCGGATTTGATCGAAGACGGCATGAAAGTCGAGATCGAAGTTACGGCGTATAGGGGTTAGGGCGATGATTGACAAAATTAACATAGACGAAAAATTCTCTTTGTTCTCTGAACACTTTCGTCCGAAAATTGTGGCGGAACTTAATGGGCAAGAGTTTAAATTGGTCAAAGCCGAAGGCGAATACCCTTGGCACAGCCACGCAGACGCCGACGAAATGTTTTTCATTTGGAAGGGCAATATCACCCTGGAATTTCGCACGCATTCGGTGGAGTTAAGCGCAGGCGAAGCCATTGTCGTCCCAAAAGGCGTAGAACACAGACCCGTCGCTCACGGCGAAGTCCAGCTTTTCTTAATCGAACCCAAAGCAACAAAAAACAGCGGCGATACGAGTGTAGACACAAAATACGACGCGCCCAATGATATTTGGATATAGGGGGTGGATATGCCAACCCCACACACTCCGCTCATACCCAGCTTGACTGGGTATCCAGCGAATAGAGAGCGAGCAAAGCTCGCGCATTATTGTTTGGACTGGATTCCCGCTTTCGTGGGAATGAGCGGGGTATTGGTATGATAAGCGGCTTAGAAACAACATTAATTACTGCAACGACAGCATTGCTAGCTACGAGGCTGACCTATCTCTCAACAAACAGACGAGATCAACTTCACGCTCGAATTGAAGTTCTCGCAAGTTTGAAAAATGATGAAGAGGTAGCTTTGTGATGGACCAAATAACAATTGTAAAAAACAATAAACCCCCTCTCCCCAAGTGTTATGGCCCGTGTGAGCATAGCGAACTTCGGATGAACGGAATTTCTTGTACAGGAGAATTAAATGTCTGATCAACTAGATTTGTCTACGCTTGCGGCCCGCCCGCCTTGGCGGGTGCCGCATATGTTGGTTCGAGCTGCCAGGGTATTATTCGCATTATCGATACTTGCTATTGTAGTCGGATATTTTTGGGCGAGCTGGGTCTATAAAATGTCCTCACAAACGGAAGGTCTGACAGAGCTAATGGTCGCTTACGGCGGCAATCCAGGCGAGTTATTGCTAACGGTTGGGATGTATACGCTAACGCTTGCATTTTACGCAGGGATTCTCTGGCTCATCTCTCTTATCGTCGACAAAGTAGACCAGATCGTCTGGCTCAATGCCACCGAACAAGACCGCCTAAATATTTACAACCAAAGACAAAAGAAGAAAAACAAAAATGATAAAAATTGACAATATCACGGCCACTGTAAACGATGGCCAAGACACCATCCTGACCGGTCTTTCCCTTGAAATTCCGGCGGGTGAAGTGCATGCGATTATGGGGCCTAACGGGTCGGGGAAATCTACCCTTGCCCATGTGCTGACCGGCAAGGACGGCTATGAGGTTACCGGGGGTAGCGCCACATATTTGGGCCAGGATTTACTGGCCATGCTGCCGGAGGAACGGGCCAGCGCCGGGCTGTTTTTGTCGTTCCAATATCCGCTTGAAATCCCCGGTGTGCCGACCATGCATTTCTTGCGCACAGCCCTAAACGCCCAGAGAAAATCCCGGGGCGAAGAAATTATGGCCGCGCCGGAGTTTCTCAAAAAAGCCCGCAAAATTGCGGCGGACCTGAAGGTCAAAGCCGACATGCTCAAGCGGCCTCTAAATGTCGGGTTTTCCGGCGGGGAAAAAAAGCGCATGGAAATATTCCAGATGATGATGCTGGAGCCTAAATTCATCATTATGGACGAAACCGATAGCGGGCTAGACGTGGACGCCTTGCGCATTGTCGCCGACGGGGTTAATGCCCTGCGTAGCCCTGAACGCGGGATGCTGATCATCACCCATTACCAGCGCTTGCTGGATTATATCGTACCTGACCGGGTGCATGTTTTGTCCGGCGGGAAAATCGTCGCCAGCGGCGATGCAGATTTCGCCAAGCGGCTTGAGAAAGAGGGCTATGATGCATATGCGGCGTAATTTCACTATACTCTGTCATACCGGGCTTGACCCGGATGACAACAAAAAGGCATGGCCATGAATAAAGTCCTCATAGAAACCCTGCCCCACCGCCGCATGGAAGCGTGGAAATGGACGGATGTACGCGGTGCGGTCACGGCTGAAAAGTCTGGCCAAATATCGGGCATGACATCTGTTTGTGAACCAATATTGAGCCTGCCGCCTGGCCTGTCTGTCAGCCGCGAAACCCTCTCTGCGTCCGACACACCTATGGGCAAATTGGCGGCTAATTTCGCAGGTGACGCCTATGTGATTTCGGTTCCGGCGGAGTTTGTCTCTGATCAGGCGGTTCTCATCACTGGTCTTAATTCCGGCCATGCCCGTATTGTGTTTAAGCTGGGTAAGGGCGCGAAATTACAGGTTTTTGAAAGCCATGACAGTGATGAAGCCGGCTTTGTCAATATTGAAATGCGCTTTGATTTGAGCGAAGACGCGCATCTCGTTCGCACAATTTTGCAAGATGACCACGAAGATACCGCCCGTATTGCCACGACCCATATCAGCGCTTGGGGTGATGCCCAAATCAGCCAGCATGTGCTAGGTTTTGGTGCGGGCCTGACCCGGTTCGAAACCCGCATTGCCGCCCTTGGCAAAAATGTGCGGCTTGATATTCACGGTGCCTATTTACTGAACGCAAAACGCCATCTTGACATGACCAGCTATATTGATTTGGGGGCCGAAAGTGCGTGTGTGCGCCAAATGGTCAAAGGGGTTGTGACGGACAAGGCTCGCGGCGTGTTTCAAGGCAAGTTCCATGTGCGCAGGCCAGCCCAATTCGCCGACGCGGAAATGCGCCACGACACCATAATGCTGTCGGACACGGCGCAAATCCGCGCCAAGCCTGAGCTGGAGATTTACGCCGATGATGTGGCCTGCGCCCACGGCAATACGGTTGGAGCTTTAGACGAAAGCGCGCTGTTTTATATGCGCACAAGGGGCATACCATTACACGAAGCCCGTGCATTGCTGACGCAAGCGTTTTTGGCGCAAGCCTTTGACGGCATGGCGGACAATAGGGAATTTATGTCCCGCATCACATCCTGGTTGGAGCAAAATTCATGAGCTTTGATGTTGATAAAATCAGGGCAGAGTTTCCCATTTTATCGCGGGAGATAAACGGCAAACCCCTCGTCTATCTCGACAATGCCGCCAGCGCCCAAAAACCTATTGCTGTGATCGGGGCCATGCAGAACCAAATGCAGCAGAGCTACGCCAATGTGCACCGAGGCTTGCACACTATGGCCAATGAGACAACTGAAGCTTTCGAGGCGGCCCGGCAAAAACTTTGCACGTTTTTGGGGGCGGCTGAAGCAGGCGAAATTATTTTCACCAAAGGGGCCACCGAAGCCCTGAACATGGTGGCTTACGGTCTGATGGGCGAAATTCAAGCAGGCGACGAAATTATCCTGACAAAAATGGAACACCATTCCAACATCGTGCCGTGGCATTTCCTGCGCGAGCGCTTGGGGGCCGTGATTAAATGGGTGCCGGTGCTAGAAGACGGTACGCTGGATTTGCAGGCCTACGCAAACCTGTTCAGTGCGCGCACAAAAATTGTAGCGGTTACACATATGAGCAATGTGCTTGGCACCATAAACCCGGTCAAGGACATGGCCAAAACCGCCCATGGCCAAAACTGTATTTTCGTGGTCGACGGCAGCCAGGCTGCGGTACATTTCCCGGTAGATGTATTGGACATAGATGCGGATTTTTATGCGATGACCGGGCATAAATTATACGGGCCTACGGGTATCGGCGCCTTGTACGGCAAGCGGGAAATGTTGGAGCGGCTGCGTCCGTTTCAAGGCGGCGGCGAGATGATCGAAGATGTGTTTTTAGACCGCATCACCTATGGGGACATCCCCCATAAATTTGAGGCTGGTACGCCGCCTATCATCGAAGCCATCGGACTTGGCGCGGCTATCGACTGGCTCTCTCAGTTTGACCGGGCCGAGGTCGAAGCCCACGAGACGGCATTATATGAGCGAGCTTTGGCGGGCCTGCGCGAAGTTAATGCCTTTAAGCTGATAGGGGATGCGCCCAACAAAGGCGCGGTGTTGTCGTTCACTTTGGCGGGCGCCCATGCCCACGATATCGCGCAAATTCTGGACAAATACGGCATTGCCATTCGCGCCGGGCAACACTGCACCCAACCCTTGATGGAGGCGTTCGGCGTCCATTCTACGGCCCGGGCCAGTTTTGGCATTTATAATACGCAAGGCGAGGTCGACCAGCTGATCAAGGCCGTCCACAAGGCACGAAAATTTTTGTCATGACAAAAACAATAAAACCAAGAAGGCTTTTTTATTTTAACAAAGACACTATATAGGTGAGACTATGGAAAATTTAAAAACAGACACAGAGCTAAAACGCGATGTCATTGATGTGGCGTCGCCCCAAAAAGACATCATGGACACGTCCAAACCCACGGACGCCGACATTGAACGGATTTCGTCGGAAGTGGTGTCGCAAATCAAAACCATTTACGATCCGGAAATTCCGGTGGACATTTACGAGCTTGGCTTAATATACAAAGTCGAGCTTGAGGATGACCGCACTTTGAAAGTGGATATGACCTTAACCGCGCCGGGTTGCCCTGTGGCGGGAGAAATGCCAATATGGGTGCACGATGCCTGTATTATGATCGACGGTGTCCGCAAGGTCGAGGTCGACATGGTGTTTGATCCACCCTGGACGCCGGACTTGATGAGCGACGAAGCAAGACTTGAACTGAATATGTTTTAATGGAGCGGAGGATGAAATTATTCTTAATTCCCGCTCATACCCGCGAAAGCCGGTATCCAGTGAAACAAATATGTGTGCGCCAAAGGCGCACTCTTTATACGCTGGTTCCCCATTTTCATGGGGATGAGCGGTAAGTTGTATGGAGTAAATATAATGGCCCAAACTAAAAAAAGACAAATCCCAAAACTCGTCACTTTGACGGACGCCGCCGCCGCACGGGTACGCGAAATTCTCGACGAGCGCGATCAGGGTTATTTACGCGTTGGTGTCACGAACGGCGGCTGTGCAGGCATGGAATATCTCATGGAATATGTGGACGAGATTGCAAACTTTGACGAAGTGGTCGAAGACAACGGCGTTAAAATCGTGGTGGACGCCAAAGCGGTGCTATTCTTGCTCGGTTCGGTCGTTGATTACGAGACCGAAATTCTGCACTCAAAATTCGTGTTCAGAAACCCGAACCAGACCGATGCCTGCGGCTGCGGCGAAAGCGTAACCATCATCCCGGTAGAAGTGGCTGATGAGGTGGGCGCTTGACCGGAAATCCAAACCTGTAGGGTGGATTAGCTTCTTGGCGTAATCCACCTTTGGCACGCACCACACCGCACGGTGGATTGCGCGCAAGAAACGCTAATCCACCCAACAATTTATGTGAATTCCATGAAACTCATAATCTCGAAAACATCTCCTTATTCCCGTAAGATCCGCATTCTAGTGCGCGAGAAAGGGCTGGATGTGGAAGAAATCGAGACCTTGCCTTTTGATGATGAAGATGTTTTGCACGCGGCCAACCCGCTCGGCAAGGTTCCGGCGTTAGTGGTAGGCGAACGGGCAATTTATGACAGCCCGGTGATTTGCGAATATTTGGACGATTTGGACAAACCGTGGTTGCCCGGCGGCCCGGAAGCATGGCAGCAAAAAACCCTGCACGCCTTGGGTGACGGCATCATAGACGCGGTGCTAACCTTTCGTATGGAGCGCATTCGCCCGCAAGAACAATGGTGGGATTTCTGGGCCATGCGCCAAGAAAACGCTGTTGGCAGAGCCGTCTTGCATCTTGAAGACATCGTGGATGAACTCGGCGAGCCGTGGCAATACGGCAATCTGGCAATAGCTTGCGCTCTTGGATACATAGACTTTCGCGCTGCCGACATGCAATGGCGCACCCACGCCCCTAAACTGGCCAAATGGTTCGAGGTGTTCGAAACACAAAAATCTTTCCAAGACACTGCGCCGCCGGGCGCTAAATAACAGAGCCTTYCTTCCBCCATTTTTCATGGGGCTTGAGCCAAAGCGAGGCGAATGGTACCCCGAAGGGGGGGTGGGGCTGACGCTCTTGCGTCGATACTATGCTAAAGGTTTTTACGAGAGGTCGTTGCGCGCAAGATGCGCGGCCCCCATCGAGTGCCAAGAGGCACCCACTTCCCCCGTAAACGGAGGAAGGAAAGATTGTGCACATGCCCTGTTTACCACTGAGTTTGTTTGCCATATAGACCATCGTCAATTGTTTTTATTGCCTACCGGTTATAGGGTTGGCGCAGTGGTTTGGTGGCGAATTATTCATTCATAAGGCGAACAGCATTATCAAAATAATCAGCATTCTTTATTTCAAACGCATATTGTGTTGTTGGCGTGTCAACCTCTACTATTCGGAACTTAACCTTGCCGCCTTTCAACAGAGCCTCAAATACTATACGTGAATGTTTTGGGCCAAACGATAACCTATCACTTCGATTTAAGGCTCTGAGCTTATGTCTGTTTCCGTCTTTATCTTGCAATAGGACTTGGTATTCATCAGGTGAGTATGCTTTTACTGGATTGTTACCAGCATATTCATACAAAATAATGTCTATTTCTGTTTTACCGTCAATCAGAAACCTAACATCAAGTTTAGAATCTTGTGTAGCGCTATTGCTGAAGCGCCCTCTAATTAGGCGGAGGTTTCGTATTAACCTGTCGCTTGTTGACTCGCCAAAGTCGTCTACATAACTTGTGACCTGCCAAACCCCAGTTTTGTTAAGGTTGGCTAATCTTTTTTTCTCTTTTTCTTCAGCTTCTCGTTTCGCTTGTAAGGTTTTTTCTTTTCTGTCTAACTCAATCATCAGTTTGGCGTATTTTGGTATAGCCTTAGAATGTGGATGTCTCTTTTGTAGTGAATTAAAAGCATCCTTAGACTTTGTGAATGAATCTTCCTCATACGCCTGTTCAATAATCGCGATTAACCTTTGCTCGCCATTTTTTAGATCATCAATTTCAATTTTTAGAACCGCGTTCTCTGCCAAAACCTTATCATAGTCAACCTGCGGCACCCCACAACCAACCAAAACACCAACCAATATTGATAAAAATAATTTTCTCATAAACCCCTCGAATTTAATCGAAATACATACTCGTATATACTACAAGCCCGGCCACTATATAGCAATCCCCTCCAAGTGAGTGGATTTATGGCTAGAGTCTGTGTTCATATGCTCTAGCTTTAGTGGGTTGTCTTTGTATAGCTTGTAAGTCGCTTCGTTATTACCCCCAAATTTTACCACATACAAACGGTTGTCCGGCATTAAGCTTTCATGCGATACCCCTGTATATATTCATAAGCCCTGTTTACGCACTGGTTTGTTTGCCTTATGTTCCGGCTATGTCCTCACCTGATTCTATACCTATTTCCCCCCTACCAATATCTCAAAGAGCTATGGCGGGCGTTGTGTCCGCCGCGCCCTATCTGGACGGTCTTAACCCTGAACAGCGGGCAGCGGTGGAAGCCATTGACGGGCCGCTTTTGGTGTTGGCGGGGGCGGGTACGGGCAAGACGCGGGTGTTGACCACGCGCTTTGTCCATATTTTGGCTCAGGGCAAAGCTTGGCCATCGCAGATTTTATGTGTGACCTTTACCAATAAAGCGGCCCGCGAAATGCGCGAACGGGTGAGCCAGATGATCGGCGAGCGGGTCGAAGGCTTGCCGTGGCTCGGCACATTTCATTCGGTCGCCGCAAAAATCCTGCGTATCCACGCCGAACTGGTCGGGCTTAAGTCCAGCTTCACCATATTGGACACGGATGATCAGCTACGGCTGTTGAAACAAATATTGAGAGCCGAAAACATAGACGAAAAACGATGGACACCGCGCCATCTGGGCCATTTAATCGATGGCTGGAAGAACAAAGGCAAGACCCCGGACAAATTATCCTCCGGCGATGGTTACGGTTTTGCAGAAGGCCGAGGGGCCAAATTATACCGCATCTATCAAAGCCGGCTTAGGGATTTAAACGCGGCGGATTTTGGTGATCTATTGCTGCATAATCTGACTATCTTTCAGAAACACCCGGACGTGCTGGCCAAATATCACGCCAAGTTCAAATATCTTTTGGTGGACGAGTATCAAGACACCAATGTGGCGCAATATTTATGGCTACGCTTGCTGGCCCAACGTCCCGACAAAAACCGGCAAAACCTGTGTGTGGTCGGCGATGATGACCAGTCTATCTATGGTTGGCGCGGGGCGGAGGTAGACAATATCTTGCGGTTTGAACAAGATTTCCCCGGTGCTAAAGTGGTGCGACTTGAACGCAATTACCGCTCCACCGAACATATTCTAGCCGCAGCCTCCGGGCTGATTTCCGCCAATAAAGACCGGCTCGGCAAGACCTTGTGGACGGACGAACAAGGCGGCGACAAGGTGGTGGTCAACGGCGTCTGGGACGGGGCCGCCGAAGCCCGGGTGATTTGCTCCGAGATTGAAAATTGGTTTTCAAACGGTCGCAAATATAATGATGTAGCAATTTTAGTGCGGGCCTCGCGGCAAATGCGGTCGTTCGAGGAACGCTTCATTGCGCTGGGCCTACCCTACCGGGTCATTGGCGGGCCAAGATTTTTCGAGCGGGCCGAAATCCGTGATGCCCATGCCTATTTGCGCACCGTTAAATCCGACACCGACGATCTGGCCTTTGAGCGCATTGTCAATGTGCCCAAGCGCGGCATCGGTGCGGTCACGGTGCAAAAACTGCAAATGGCGGCCCGGAGCATGGGGGTATCACTGGAAATGGCCACAAGGCAACTGGTTAAAACCGACGAAATTCGCGGCAAAGCCCGCACGGCTCTGCGGGCCTTTATCCTCGACTTAGACCGCTGGCGCACGGCGGGGGCGGACTTATCCCATACCGAGCTGGCCGAACGGATTTTGGACGAGAGCGGCTATACCGCCATGTGGAAAAACGCCAGTGGACGTAATGGAGACCCCAAGGCCGAAGGGCGGTTGGAAAATCTGAAAGAATTGATCCAGGCCATGGGCGAGTTTGACACCTTAGAAGCTTATCTGGAGCATGTTAGCCTGGTTATGGATTTGGACATGGGCGCGGCCGATGATGATAAAATAAGCCTGATGACTTTACACGGATCCAAGGGGCTGGAATTTCCTTTGGTGTTCTTGCCGGGCTGGGAAGAAGGTTCATTTCCGTCGCAAAAGTCCCTGGACGAAAGCGGCATGGCTGGGCTTGAGGAAGAACGTCGTCTGGCCTATGTGGGCATCACGCGAGCCAGAGAACGGGCCGAAATTTATTTCACTGCCAACCGCCAGATTTACGGCCAGTGGCAGTCCAGCATCCCGTCGCGGTTTATCGACGAACTACCGCCCGAACATGTAGAGGTTAAATCCGATACCGGGTATTTTCCAGAACAAAATAGAGAGCAAAATAGAGGGCAAAACAATGTGGACGGTGGCTATACGGGGGTTGCGGAAAGTTTCGTTGATAGTTTCGACGAAAATTATACCAAACCACGCTCACATTCCGGGCATGGGGGTTGGCAAAGCTACCAGCAAAACCAAAACAAAACCATAGAAGGCAAAGCCGTGCGTAAACCAGCCACAAGCCCCGTCTCTAGCTTCAAAACCGGCGAGCGGATATTTCACCAAAAGTTCGGCTATGGCCATATCACTAGCGTCAGCGGCAACAAGCTAAGCGTCGCGTTTGAAAAAGCCGGAGACAAAAAAGTTCTGGACGGATTTGTCGAGCGGGCTTGAAAACGTCCTATCCCAACCGCTTGACGCTGCCGGTTTTGTCGCGGGCATAGATGGTTATATTTGCCTGTTTGGCTTTGTCTAGCGCCAGACTTGTCGGGCCGGACAGGGATAATATGGCCGGAAGTTTGGCCCGAGCGGCTTTGTCGATAATCTCGTAGGAACAGCGCGACGACATCAGGAGAAAACCTTTGGGCTCAATATTGGCAATTGTCATGGCCCCGATGAGCTTATCCAGGGCATTGTGGCGACCCACATCTTCTCGCAAGCATTGGATAGCGCCTGCCCCGTTCACCCAGGCGGCGGCGTGCACACTTTTGGTGCGTTGGTTAAGTTTTTGCAGGGCGGCAAAATTGGCCATGGCGGTTTCCAAGGCTGGTTTTTTGATTGAGATGGGCTTGGCAACAACTGGCTCAAGCGGTGCAAATAACGCATCGGCGTTTTCCAAACCACATATGCCGCATCCAGCCGTGCCGACAAGATTACGGCGACGGGTACGAATATCGAGGCGCTCCAGGCGTTCGCCGTTGATTTTAAAATGCAGTTCAATGCCCTTGCTTAAATGAGGGGTGTCCAGATAACGAATTTCGAGATTTTCTATATCTTCCGGCCCGTTGATAATACGTTCGCTTAGAGAAAACCCGAGAGCGAAATCAACCATGTCCGTGGGTGTGGCCAGCATAACGGCGTAATTTCTACGGTTATAGACGAAGGCAACCGGGGTTTCGCTGGVGATATGCCAAACCCCTTCCTTTGTGGTGTCCAGAGAAAAAACTATATGTTGATTATCGGGGGCAGGCGGTTGGCCAATGCGTGTGACCGGGAACATTACGCCGCTGGTTCGGTAATGCGGCGGGATTTCTGTGACGCGACGACCAAGTTTTTTTGCCAGTCGGATTTGTGATTGGTCGGGCGTACATTTACCGCAGTGATTTTATATTCCGGGCATTCGGTGGCCCAGTCGGAATTTTCTGTGGTGACGATATTGGCCCCGCTTTCCGGGTGATGGAAAGTGGTGTAAACCACGCCCGGCGCCATGCGCTTTGAGATTTTAACCCGCAATGAGGTCTCGCCCTTACGGCTTTTGATGCTGGCCCAGGCCCCGTCCTGGAGAGCATAGGTATCGGCGTCGGACGGGTGGATTTCAAGAAAATCCTCCCCGGCCCATTGGCTGTTATGTGTGCGCCGTGTTTGGGCACCGACATTATACTGGCTTAAAATCCGCCCTGTCGTTAAAATGAGCGGGTAACGACGATTGGTGCGCTCGGTGGTCGGGATGTATTCGGTGAGCACGAAATTACCCTTGCCGCGCGTGAAACTGTCCACATGCATAATCTCGGTGCCGTCCGGATGGTCATCGTTAAACGGCCATTGAATTGAGCCGCGTTTGTCGAGCTCGGCAAAACTGACATTGGCAAATGTCGGGGTGAGCCCGGCGATTTCGTCCCAAATCTCCGAAGCGCTTTCGTGGCCCATATCATAGCCCATAGCCCGACCCAAATCCTGGGTCACTTGCCATTCGTCTTTGCCGGTCGGGGACGAGCGTACCGGGCGCACCCGACCGATACGGCGCTCGGCATTGATGAAGGTTCCGTCTTTTTCCAGAAACGAGGTGCCGGGTAAAAACACATGGGCAAAGCGGGCGGTCTCGGTCAGGAATAAATCCTGAACAATGAGAATATCAAGATTGCGCAAGGCCGCTTCGACATGGTGGGTATTGGGATCGCTCTGGGCCACGTCCTCACCCTGAATATACATGCCTTTGTAGGTGCCCGCTACGGCCTCGTTGAACATGCCCGGAATTTTAAGACCGGGCACAGGGTCAAGCTGGCGCTGCCATGTGTCTTCAAACAAGCTGCGGGTTGCGTCGTCCGTGACGCTGCGGTAGCCGGAAAATTGGTGGGGAAACGAGCCCATATCGCAGGAGCCTTGCACATTGTTCTGACCGCGCAAGGGATTGACGCCAACGCCCGCCCGCCCGATATTGCCGGTGATCATGGCCAGATTGGCCATGGCCATAACCATGGTTGAACCCTGGGAATGCTCGGTGACACCAAGCCCGTAATAAATCGCCCCATTGCCGCCTTCGGCGAACAACCGAGCACTGGCACGAATATCATCGGCAGATACACCGGTAATTTCGGCCATAACATCCGGCGCATTAATCGGATCTTTGATGAAGTCCAGCCACGAGGCCAGGGATTTTTTATCACAACGGGCCTGGACAAATCCTTCGTCGATTAGGCCTTCGGTGACAATTACATGGGTCATGGCATTGATCAGCGCCACATTGGTGCCGGGCGTTAAGGGCAGATGATAATCGGCCTTGAAACGCGGCGTATTGACCAGATCAATGGCGCGGGGATCCGCAACAATCAGCTTGGCCCCCTGTCTGAGCCGCCGTTTCATTTGCGAGCCAAATACTGGATGGGCGTCGGTAGGGTTGGCACCTATGACCATGATGACATCGGCGTCCATGACGCTGTCAAAGTTTTGCGTGCCCGCGCTTTCCCCGAACGCTTGCATCAAGCCGTATCCCGTGGGCGAGTGACATACCCGTGCGCAGGTATCAACATTATTATTGCCAAACCCGGCACGGATCAATTTTATCACCACCCACACCTCCTCGTTGGTACAGCGCGACGAGGTGATGCCGCCAATGGATTTGACCCCGTGTTTTTTCTGGGTAGATTTGAGCCGCTCGGCGGCATAATTCAGGGCCGTGTCCCAACTGACTTCCCGCCACGGCTCGTCCGTGGTGCCCCGGATCATGGGTTTGGTGATACGGTCTTCGTGATTTGCGTAAGTATAGGCAAACCGGCCCTTGACACAGGCATGGCCGTGATTGGCTTTGCCGTCTTTCAGGGGCACCATGCGGATTAGCTCATCGCCCTTAAGCTCGGCCTTGAACGAACACCCCACCCCGCAATAGGCACAGGTGGTCAGAACCGTGCGGTCAGGTTCGCCTTTGTCGAGCACGGTATTTTCCACCAACGCATTGGTTGGGCAGGCTTCCACACAAGCGCCGCAGGACACACATTCGCTGTCGAAAAACCCTTCCGCCATGCTCGCCGCCACTTTGGAGGCCGCGCCCCGTCCTTCAATGGTCAGGGCGAATGTGCCCTGCACCTCATCGCAAGCCCGCACACAGCGCGAGCAAACAATACAGGCACCAGGGTCAAAGGTAAAATAGGGATTGGTTTCGTCCTTGCCAGATGTCTGCGGACACCCGTCATAGGGCATGTCGTCCACCCCCAAATCTTGGGCCAAAGACACAAGCGCCGGGTCATTGTCCGTGTCCGACAGATATAACTCCATCACAGTTTTGCGCAGTTTATGCAGTTTTTCAGACCCTGTGACCACGACCATGCCGCCCTCCACAGGCGTTGTGCATGACGCAGGCGTACCCCGGCGCCCGCCAATTTCCACCAGACACAGCCGGCACGAGCCGAAAGCCTCTAGGGTATCGGTGGCACACAGTTTGGGAATGTCGATGCCCGCCAGTTCAGCGGCCCGCATGACAGATGTGCCGCCCGGCACCTGTATATTTTGGCCGTCTATTTCAAGATGAATAACTTCGCCGGATACGGAAGCCGGAGTGCCAAAATCTTTTTCTATCAATAGCGCCATACCTACCCTTTGAAGTCTTCGCCGAAATGCTTAATCGCACTTTGTACCGGCATGGGCGTCAACCCGCCCATAGCACATAATGAACCGTCCGTCATCAACTCACATATTTCGTCCAGCAGGGCCAGATTTGCCGCCACGTTTTCGCCCGCAATTATCTTGTCCAATGTCTCCTTGCCGCGCACCGCCCCAATGCGGCACGGCGTACATTTACCGCAGCTCTCCACTTCGCAAAATTTCATGGCAAAACGGGCTTGTTTGGCCATGTTGACGTCCTCATTAAACACCACAAGGCCGCCGTGGCCAAGCATAGCGTCAATGTCAGCCAGTTTTTCGTAGTCCATTTCCACATCAAATTCATGTGGCGGAATATAAGCCCCGAGTGGCCCCCCTGCTTGTACGGTGCGTATGTGTTTACCCGATCTTGAGCCACCGCCAAAACCCTCGACCAGTTCGCGCAAACTTACCCCGAAGGCCTTTTCCACCAAACCTCCGCGCTTAATGTCGCCGCCAAGTTGAAAAGCTTGCGTGCCCCGCGAACGGCCTTGACCAAAGTCACGGTAATAACCTGCCCCTTTGTCCAGGATAATCGGGACGCTGGCCAGGGTCAGAACATTATTGATGATGGTGGGTTTGCCGAACAAACCCTCTATGGCCGGAAGCGGTGGTTTAACTTTAATCTGGCCGCGCTTGCCCTCGATACTTTCCAGCATGGAAGTTTCTTCGCCGCAAATATAAGCTCCCGCCCCCCTGCGGATAATAATCTCAAATGTCTGGCCGCTACCCGCAAGCAAATTGGCGGCCTGCCATATCTGCACGGCTCGTCCCATAGTTTTGATGGCATGGGGATATTCCGAACGGATATAGATATATCCAATGCTTGCCCCGACGGCCAATCCGGCAATCACCATACCTTCCAAGAGCACAAATGGATCGCCCTCCATGAGCATCCGGTCAGCGAATGTACCGCTGTCACCTTCGTCAGCATTGGCGCAAATATATTTTTGGCTCGCGTCAATTTCCAGAGCGGTCTTCCACTTAATCCCGGTCGGGAAACCAGCGCCGCCGCGTCCACGCAAGCCGGATTGTGTCACGGTTTCCACGATAGCTTCGGGGGACAAAGTCAAAGTTTTGCGTAACCCGGCCAGACCGCCGTGGGTTTGATAGTCCTCAAGACTAAGCGGGTCAGTGATACCACACCTTACAAATGTTAGCCGCTCTTGTTTGGCAAAATACGGAATGTCTTCGGTTAGGCCGTGGGATAAATCATGGGTACCACCGTTCAAAAAGCCCGCATCAAACAATTCCGCAACATCTTCAGGCGCAACCGGGCCGTAAGCCGTTCGTCCGGTATCTGTCTCCACCTCTACCAAAGGTTCCAGCCACAACATACCGCGTGAGCCATTACGGATAATTTTAATCTGCACATCGCGCTTCGCTGCTTCTTGCTCAATTGCCGCCGCCACATCATCTGCACCCACAGAAAGGGCGGCGGCGTCGCACGGCACATATATAGCGCGGGCACTCACGGCGCAGCCTTTGTCTTGAGCAAAGCATCAAGCCGCTCTGGCGTCACCCGGCCATATAAATCATCACCGATCAGCACGGCTGGCCCTAGTGCGCAATTACCCAGACAATAGACATCGTGAATATTGGTGTGCGCGGTTTCTTTTGCGTGCTTGGCCAAATCTTCGCCGCCCACCGCCTGACAAGCTTCGGCCCGGCAAATTTTTACAGTGGGGCCTTGTGTCGGCTCGCGCCTGAAATCATCATAAAAACTGACAACTCCGTGAATATCAGCCCGCGATATATTCAGCGCATCTGCAATTTGGATTAAAGCCTCGGTGGATAGAAAGCCAAGCTCAACCTGCACATCATGTAAAATCTCAATCAAGGTGTCGGGCTGATTGCCATAGTCCGCGCATATGCTGAGGATTTTATCTTTGGGTTCATGGTTCATCAAGGCCAGTATGGGCTATTTACCGCTAAACACCAAGGTCAAGTTTGTCCGCTTGTCAAGCTTCCGACCGCCTGGCTCACATGGGCAAACCCGTCGGCTTGCAGGCGAGCGGCCAGATCGTCGCAAATTTCTGCCGCCAAACCCGGCCCCGCATACACCAGAGCGGAGTACAGTTGCACGGCGCTGGCCCCGGCGCGGATCTTGATATAAGCGTCGCCGCCATTGGCAATACCGCCGACCCCGATAAGCGGTATATGCCCGCCGCTCGCTGCGTAAAATTCCGCCAAAATTCTGGTTGAAGGTCGCATCAGCGGCGCACCTGACAGACCGCCAGTTTCGGTTTTGTGGTCGCTTTTCAAATGTTCGGGCCTTGCGGTGGTGGTGTTGGATATGATGATACCGCTGATACCATAAGTTCTGGCCTGTTCGGTGATGCGTTCGATCTGGGCAAAATCCAGATCTGGTGCGACTTTTAGGAATATGGGCGGAGAAGCCTGGTCGCCGGTCAGGTTTTGCCGAGCTTCTGAAATGCGCCCCAGCAAGTCCTCCAGCGCGTCCCCGCCTTGTAAATCCCTAAGGCCCGGCGTATTGGGCGAGGACACATTGATGGTGAAGTAATCCGCCAGCCCCCACAAGGCCGCCAGTCCGGTCAGATAATCCGCCGCCCTGTCCGTGCTGTTCTTGTTGGCACCCAGGTTGGCCCCGACAATGCCGGGGCTTCCTTGTCGCGCTCGTAAATTTTTGGCGAAAACATCCAGACCTTTATTGTTAAACCCCATGCGGTTAATCACGGCTTTGTCTTGCGTGAGCCTGAACAGGCGCGGCTTGGGGTTTCCGGCTTGGGGTAGAGGCGTGACACTGCCCGCTTCTACAAACCCGAACCCGGCGGCCAGCATGGCGTCCGGCACTTGGGCGTCCTTGTCAAACCCGGCCGCTAGGCCAATGGGGTTTGGCAGGGAAAGGCCAGCAAGTTCGGTTTTTAAAATATCATGATCACAAGCATATTTCGGCCCCAATCCCAAAGCCAAAGCCCGCAGCGCCGTTTTGTGGGCCGCTTCCGGCGGTAATGTTTTCACCAGACTTGTGGCCAATTTATGAAAAATACCCATGAAGTCTTTCCGTTGTTAGCTATTTTGGTACATAGAACGCCTGCCGGACAAAATAGGCAAGGCATTTGTGAAAATCTAGATGTATCGCTAACATACTCTACCGTATTGACCATCAGTTAGATATTGACCTGAGCGGCGGCAATTGCCAAAACACGGCTTGATTTATGAAATAAAAATATGACCAATATTGACAATTTAAAAACGAAATACGCAAGCGCAATATCGGCGGCGAACGGTTTGACCGAGCTTGACGCCGTGCGGGTGGCGGCTTTGGGTAAAAAAGGTGAGGTCAGCTTGCAAATGCGCACGCTGGGCCAAATGAGCACGGACAAGAAAAAAGTGATGGGGCCTGCGCTCAATGCCCTAAAGAACGATTTGGCGGCACTGGTCGAAGCCCGTAAATCCGTGCTGGAGGGTGCGGCCCTAAATGCGGCTTTGGCCTCAGAGATGCTGGATATGTCTTTGCCCGTTAAAACGGATACAGGCACACTGCACCCGGTGATGCAGGTGATGGAAGAGATGGCGGTGATCTTTGCCGATCAAGGTTTTGCCGTCGCCGAAGGCCCGGATATCGAGGATGATTTTCATAACTTCACCGCACTCAACTTTCCGCCCGGACATCCTGCCAGAGACATGCACGATACGTTTTTTCTAAAGCCGAACGAAAACGGCGATAAAATGGTATTAAGGACTCATACATCGCCCGTGCAAATCCGCACCATGATGAGCCAGGAACCACCAATCCGCATTATTGTGCCGGGACGGACTTACCGTTGTGACAGCGACCAGACCCACACGCCGATGTTTCACCAAATCGAAGGTCTGGTGATCGACAAAACCACCCATATGGGACATCTGAAAGGTTGTTTGATGGATTTCATGTCGGCGTTTTTCGAGACCGATGTAGAGGTTCGTTTTCGCCCACATCATTTCCCGTTCACCGAACCCAGCGCCGAAATGGATGTGCGCTACGCCCGCGTCGGCGACGAAATCCGTATCGGCAGTTATAACGGGAAGATGGGTGACAAATGGATGGAAATCCTCGGCTGCGGCATGGTGCATCCAAATGTGTTGAAAAACTGCGGCCTCGACCCGGACGAGTATCAAGGCTTCGCATTCGGCATGGGTGTCGACCGCCTCGCCATGCTTAAATACGGCATGCCGGATTTAAGGGATATGTTCGCAGGCGACGGGCGCTGGCTTGAGCATTACGGGTTTTCGCCGCTGTTGCAGGCCAATTTGGCTACGGGGTTAAGCTGATGAAATTCACAGTGTCATGGCTCAAAGAGCACCTGAAAACAGACGCCACTATCGACGAAGTTGTTGAGGCTATGACGCTTGCGGGGTTGGAGGTTGAGGGGGTTGAGAACCCGGCTGAGAAACTGTCTGCGTTTTCAATTGCCAAAGTTGTTTCTGCCGAGAAGCATCCGGATGCGGATCGGCTCAAGGTTTGTCAGGTGGAGACCCGGGACGGGCTGAAACAAATTGTCTGCGGGGCGCCCAATGCGCGGGCCGGCATGACCGTGGCCTTTGCGCCGCTTGGTGCTTATATTCCGGGGCTGGATTTTGCGCTGGACAAGAAGCCTCGTAAAATTCGCGGTGTGGAAAGCTCTGGCATGATGTGTTCATCCAAAGAGTTGGAAATGGGCGATGACCATGACGGTATCATGGATTTGGACGATAGTTTCGAAATGGGCATGCCCCTTGCCGATGCCCTAGAGTTGAACGATCCGGTGATTGATTTTGAAGTCACGCCTAACCGCCCCGACTGGCTCGGCGTCGATAATATTGCCCGAGATTTGGCGGCGACAGGTTTGGGTAAATGGATCACGCCCGCCGTAAAACCCGTTAAAGACTCTTTCCCCTGTCCAGTCAAAATCGAAACCGATGCACCGGATGCTTGCCCGGTATTTGCGGGCCGGGTGATACGCGACATTAAAAACGGGCCGTCGCCTGAGTGGTTGCAGACACGGCTCAAAGCCATAGGTTTACGCCCGATTTCTGCGCTGGTGGACATTACCAATCTAATTTCTTACGACCGGGCAAGGCCTTTGCATGTTTATGATGTCAGCAAATTAACCGGAACCATTCGGGCCCGGCTCGGCAAAGGTGAAAGCTTCGAAGCTCTGGACGATAAAAAATACACCTGCACAGACGATATGTGTGTCATTGCCGATGATGCGCGGGTACTTGGTCTTGGCGGTGTCATGGGCGGCACTTATTCAGGTGTCACCGCAGACACCACGGAGGTGTTTATCGAGAGCGCCTATTTCGATCCCCTACGCACCCGGCGCACAGGCCGGGCTACGGGCATAACATCAGACGCCAAATATAGGTTTGAGCGCGGGGTGGATACGGGCTTTGTGCTGGGCGGGTTGGAGATGGCGACGCGGCTGGTATTGGATTTATGCGGCGGGGTGGCGTCCGAAATTTATGTGGCAGGCGTAATTCCTGACGTGCCAGAACCGATTGAATTTGACCCGGCCTTGAACAAGCGCCTGACCGGGTTTGAGCTGTCCGACACACAAATGATCCAAATTCTTGAAGACCTCGGATTTGGCGTAGATGCCAATAAATCCCTATGGACAATTACCGTGCCGAGCCATCGCCGCGACTGTACCATGGGAGCGGATTTGGTTGAGGAAATCGCCCGCATTCACGGCCTGCACAATATGGAGGCGGAGAGCTTGCCGCGTATTGAAGGTCGCCGCGAGGTTTTGGCTACGGATTTGCAAAACAAAACCCGCCGGGCCCGACGGGCCTTGGCCGGGCAAGGTCTGAGCGAAGCGGTGAGTTGGTCATTTGTATCGCAAGCCCAAGCGCAATTGTTCGGCGGCGGCGATGTAAGCTTGCAGCTTGACAACCCTATATCGCCTGAACTGTCCACCATGCGACCAAGCGCCCTTATTCACCTGTTGTTGGCCGGACAAAGAAGTGCCGACAAAGGTTATCCGGGCGCTCGTCTGTTCGAGGCTGGCCCGACCTATCAAAGCCCGGCCCCGGACGGCCAAAGCCCAAGCATTGCCGGAATGCGCCGYRTGGAAACSTCCCGTCACTGGCAGGGRARTTCTRCGCCSGAYGCMTTWAKCGCCAAAGCCGACGCTGTCGCCGCTCTGATAGCTATGGGCGCAAAAATTGGGAATGTGCAAACCGCAAAACCCCTGAGCGATTACTGGCATCCGGGCCGGTCTGGCCGCTTGCAAATGGGGCCAAAGAATGTTTTGGCAGATTTTGGCGAATTGCATCCGGCGGTTCTTAAAGCATTAGGGATAGAAGGCCGGGTTTGTGCCTTTGAAATTTGGCCTGCTAATATTCCGCAAGCTCGCAAGAAAAGTAAAGCCAAAGGCGCGCTGTCGCTGTCGGATTTGATGCCTGTGCATAGGGATTTCGCCTTTATTGTACCAGACGATGCCCCGGCGGATACATTGATCCGTGCCGTAAAAGGGGCGGACAAAACCTTGGTTTCAGATGTCACCCTGTTTGATGTCTACCGGGGTAAGGGCATAGAGGACGGCCATAAATCCCTGGCCATAGACGTAACTCTATCCCCCAAACATGAGACCCTAACCGACAAAGACATAGAAGCCGTGTCCGCAAAAATCATTGCGCAAGCGAAAAAATGCGGCGCGGTGTTGCGAGGGTAATCTACTGGCAGGCGGTTTTATCAAAGCGGATTTCACTGCTTCCGTCCAGTTTTGAAATGACCGCGTTCAACTGCTTGTCTGCGCGCTGATAACGGATAATTTGCGGAAAATCATGGGCCGGGTTTTCAAAGCGAAACTCCCTGCTGTCCTTGGTTTTTGCGCGGGCAAACCCGACCGTTGTGCTGTCCGCACCAAGGACAATAAGCATTTGCATACCGTCCGTATTTTCAATCCGCATATGCTCGAAAAAAGTAATTTTACCATCTGTGTTCCGGTTGAGCGCATAGCCAAACAGCCAGCCAGACGGATCCATATTCCAGACCTCGCGAGCCAAACCGTCAGCACTTTCCCAGCACCCCACAAAAGCATGGGCGAGAACTAGCTCCTGTTTTGTTGGTGGCGCACAAGCGGTAAGTGCAAAATATAAAGCAATTGCCAGCAGGTGCATTACAAACCCCTTAAAACGGCCACAGACCTTTTTTGCGCTTGTAGGACAGATAGCCAACATTGGCACCGAGGCGGGCACCAACACCCGTGCGAATGGGTGCCAAGGTTATGCCTTCAGCCCGTTGGTAATTTACGCCCATGCCGCCGACAATATAGGCCGACCCGTCAACACCGGGGAAGCGGCGATAGATGAAATTGGGGTCATCGAGGCCGTAAACCAAGGTAAATACCTTCGACGCATTGCCGCCCCAATCCCAGCCTATACTTGGCCCGCGCCAATAAATTTTCTGGTGGCTGCCGTCTTTCATCCAAAGCGTGCCGTCGCCGTAACGTAGTCCAGCCACAAATGCGCCGCTACCTTCCTGGCCTGTGATATATCCGACCGGGCTGCCTTGCTTGCGAAACAATCGCTCAATCATGGAGCCGGCGCTTTCTGCCGTCACGCCCAGATGGGTGGACAAAGCCGAGACCAGCTCGGTTTCATTATAGGTTGCGCCTTTATTATGGTTGCTTGGTGTGGTGTTTTGCTGTTGCGCCGCTCGGCTATCCCTATTGCCGGTCGGGTCGCTTTGGGTCGTCGCGCAACCCGAAAGCCCGAGCCCAGTTGCAAGCAAAAATGCCAGCAAAAGCATAAACAACGAGTGTGAGCGGTAGCGTGTGTAAGTTTTCATATTTGTTTGCCTCAACATTTTGTTCTCCAGATTTGCTTATATTTTCGCCTTTGGCCGTTAAACTATGGTTAATAAAAGGCGAAAATATGGCAAAGTGCTGGTTAATTTTTTGCCATGTTCTGACCATATGTGCTAGTTTTGCGGTATGGAAATACGTGCTACATGCCCTGCGGATTATGTTCAGATCGATAACCTGCTCAAGGCCGCCTTTGGCGGGCCGGGCGAAGCCAAACTTGTGAAGCGTTTGCGTCAGGACGGAGATATCAAAGTTTCGCTCGTCGCAACGGTGGATGCGCATATTGTTGGGCATATCGTGTTATCCAAAATGACAAGCAAAACTACAGACGAAACATCAAACCCTGTGCGCATATTGGGTCTTGCCCCGGTTTCAGTTCTGCCTGCCTATCAAAACCAGGGCATAGGATCAGTACTTATTCGCCGTAGTCTGGCGCTGGCGAAAACATCTGACTGGCAGGCCGTATTTTTGTTGGGCCACGCAGACTATTATCCTCGCTTTGGGTTTAACGCTAAATTAGCCCAACCATTTACATCCCCCTACAGCGGGTCTAATTTTATGGCGCTGGAACTACAAGACGGTATATTGCACGGGAGAAGTGGCGCTGTTAGCTTCGCCCCGGCATTCTCCGCACCCTGATAGAACATATTTTTTCTATGAATATGTGTTCAATTATGTGTAAGAGAACACACGCGCATTTAATCTTTGCCTACAAATAGGAGGACGGTATGTCGGGCATTTCTGATGACACAAATATACCGCCTGCATCTTCCGTAGACATAGACATGCAGCATGTGGACGCCTTGCGTTTGGCCATTGCGCAGGGCGACGGTACGGGGTTGAGGCGGTTATTGTCCGGGGAACATCCGGCGGAACTTGCGGACCGGTTCGAGCAATTGTCTGCGGACGAACGCGGCTTATTAGTTGAGCTAGCCCCGGATGTTATTAGCCCCTCTTTGCTGGCTGAACTTGAAGACGAGGTGGTGGAAGATATTTTACCGCTGTTGGGGCCTAAGCAAATTTCCAAAGCTATGGAAGAGCTAGACTCGGATGATGCCATCCAGATTTTCGAAGAACTGCCAGCCCATAGACGCGCTGAGGTTTTGGCAGATATGTCGGACGCACCCCGACGAGAGATTGAAGACGGTTTTGCATTTGACGAGGAGACCGCCGGGCGGCTGATGCAGCGAGAATTTGTCGCCGCACCGGAATTTTGGAGCGTCCAGAAAACCATAGAGCGTATGCGTTTGCGGCATCAACAGGGGGGCGATAATTTGCCGGACAAGTTTTTTGATATATATGTCATCGACGCCCATTTTCACCCCCTTGGCTATATTCCCCTCTCGACCCTTATGCGCAGTGGAAAAGATCAGATTCTAAAAGACATTATGGCCAGTAATTTGACCGTGATCGAACCGGATATGGACCAGGAAGATGTGGCTTATTTGTTTGAAAAATTTGATCTGATTTCAGCCCCGGTGCTTGATGCGGATGGACGTTTGTCGGGCATGATTACGGTGGACGATATCGTCGAAATTATTCAAGACGAGCATACCGAAGACATGCTGGCCTTGGCCGGGGTCAATGAAGCCGGACTTGTGGACACCGTATGGTCTACCGTCGGGGCGAGAGCGCCGTGGTTATTTGTCAATTTGCTGACCGCAATTGGGGCGTCTTTCGTGATTGCGCAATTTCAGGCGGAAATCGAACAATTGGTGGCTTTGGCGGTTTTGCTGCCAATCGTTGCCTCCATGGGCGGCAATACGGGAACCCAGGCTTTAACCGTGGCTATTCGGGCTTTGGCAACGCGCGACTTGACCACGGCCAATAGTGCGCGGGTAATCCGGCGCGAGGCCTTGGCGGCCATTGTCAATGGTCTGGTTTTTGCAATCGTATTGGGGGCCATCACACTGCTATGGTTTGGACAACCTAAATTGGCACTGGTCATTGCCAGCGCTTTGGTGTTTAATATGTTTTGCGCGGGACTTGCGGGCATTTTGGTGCCGCTTGGCCTCAAGAGAGTTGGCGCGGATCCAGCCGTGTCGTCATCGGTCTTTGTTACAACTGTGACCGATGTTATAGGGTTTTTGGCGTTTTTAGGACTGGCGTCTATTTTTCTGCTATAGGCTTGGCTTAAGGATTGCACATAAATTCGTAAAAGAAAATTTGTGTCTTGTTTTGACACAGCCGGGAGTATTTATGGCACACAATTATAGTATTTCTGAATTTGGCTTGAAGTTGATAAAGGCCTATGAAGGTTTCCGTCCGGTTGAGACAGCCTTGGTTTCGGGGCAAAGAGTGATTGGATATGGGCACATTTTTGTGCCTGGCGACATGGCCATGCTCAACAAAAGACAGGCTGAAGATTTGCTAGAAACTGATCTTGCGCCCTTTGAGGCCYTGGTCAACACGAATGTATATGCGCCCCTGTCCCAAAGCCAATTCGATTCTTTGGTGTCGCTAAGTTACAATATCGGAGAAGAAGCGTTTCTAAATTCCAGCGTACTTTATCATCTCAATACTGGCCAGCCATTGGCCGCTGCCGCCGGGTTTGATGAATGGCGAAAAGGTGTGATTGGCGGCAAGACCTATATTGTTGACGCACTGGTACGTCGCCGCACAGCAGAAAAAGCGCTGTTTTTGCGCCCTGCAACCGGTATTGTCGCAGCCCCGCGACATGAATTGCCGCCTGTTCGGGTACAAGATGACATGGCCGACGACGAAAGCATGGATGTGTTCGAAAATCCTGCGACCGTCGGGTTTGTCGGTCAGGTTCCGTATAGTGTAGATGATGGCGGTGATACAAATGCTGGAGACGATACATCTGATGAGCAGGCCAGTGCATTACAGCTTCACGAGCACATACCTGATGACAACACACCACTAGAAGAACGTTTAATAGACGAAAGTTCTGCAAACAAAGACGTAGCAATTTCGGGTGTTTTGCCAGTTATCCATGCACCCTCTCCAGAAGACGATGCGAACGAAACTTTAGCGCTTGTTACAGATGATCTGGTTGTAGGCGAYGTAGTTGCAGATGAAATGGTTGTTGAAGAAGCGGCATCAGAAGATGTTATTGTAAATGATTTAATATCTGAAAATGTGGATTTTGAAACTGTAACTGGGATAAGCTTGGCAGAAAACACCGATTTACCCGACGAACAAACAGAGGCCGGCGAGGTTGTGGAAGAGGGGGATCAAAATGAAACACCGTCCCCAATAGCCGTAGCGGCGGCGCAGGTCAGCGAGCAATTAGACCGGTTGATAGACGAGGAGCCAGGCGATGATAGTAACCCGGTGGAAGTTGATCTGTCTGGATTGAATGCTGCGGCACAAGAAACGGTTAACGAAGAAGTCGCCAAAGAAGATGTTGCCCCAGAGTTAGTTGTCCAAGAGCTAGTTGTCCAAGATACAATTGTCCAGGAAGAGACCGCAAGGGATAAAACTGGCCAGGATAGTGCCAGCATGAACCTGTCTGAAATAGATGTTCCAGACAATATTGATTACAATTTACAAACACCACCCCAAGAAGAAGGTGAGCCTGAAATTGCGGATGAGACGGCGAGCCAACAGGTCGAGCCTGCGTTAACGTTGGTGGACACGGTCAACGCGCCAGAAGGCGATCAGAGCCAACAAGACATTTCGGGCCAGCATTCGGACCAAGAGCCGGATTTGGTGACAGAAACCTCCGAACAGGCTCAAGATGTTTCTAATGACGTATCTGATGCCCCGACAGGGCTTTCAGAGCCTAAGCAAAATATAGTTATTGATGAATATGGTGTGGTTGAAGAATTACCAGCCTCAACCCCTGGTTCCGACATCCAGGCGACCATTGACGACGACACAGCTTTTGCGCAAAAAGCCGCTACCCCCATAGCGGCACTACATAACCAGTCGCCAAACCTGATCGCGGAAGAAAAAACCCCTAAAGGCAAGGCTGGTTTTTGGATTGCACCAATCATAGGTCTGGCCTTGTTGGGAGGTGGTATGTGGAAAACCAAGTTTGCATCAAATACCGGTACAAATTTCAACGCTAATGCCAATGCAAGTGAATGGAGCGCTTATATTGGCCCGGTCGCTTTACTGGTTGGTGGTTTAATATTGTTTGGCGGACTATATTATCTACTCAAAGCGCTGATGCCGCGCAATATGGCTAGCTAGCGTTCCTGGTGTTATGGGCAGCACCAAGACCAAATTTAAGGCTTTGTTCAGCATAAAAATAAGCGGAATACTCACGGGTTTAAGGTAAATATCTCCGCACAGGAGGATATCCAGATGAGCATTTTTACTAATTGGACAGACGCACATACGCGTAAATTTCAAAATGACATTATGTGTGTCAATCATAACTTAGCATCAACCGGCCTGTTTAGTGATGGGGCCTTGGCCGACATGCTTGATAATCATCCGGACCATATGCTGGATGTCTGCACCATGGGCAAAGACAAGATGTATCCGAATAAATTTCGCACGGGAGACTTTCGCGGCTGCGACGGCAAGTCCCTGATCGAAATGGTCCAACAGGGCAAGCTTTATATCAACGCCCGTAGGGCTATGAACCTCCATCCACAATACAACGAAATATTACAGCAAATGTACGCAGAGCTATCCGAAAAAACCGGCAATAAAGAGTTTAACGCGAACGGCGGTATTCTCATATCCTCTCCCATTGCCAAAGTACCCTATCACACCGATCGCCAACATGTAGTATTGTGGCATATTCACGGCACCAAACGGGTCTATGTCTACCCTATGGCCAATAAATTCATGTCCGATACCTCCTATGAGGCAGTCGCAACAAATACGCTTTTGGACGATCTGCCTTATGAGGACGTCTTTGATGAAGATGCAACTGTCCTGACCTTAAAAGGTGGGGAGATGGCTTGTTGGCAACTCAACCAGCCGCACCGGGTTGTCAACGAAACATTTTGCGTGTCCATAGCCAGCGAATATTCAGACCACACAAGTGCGCTGAAAAACTCTGCAATGTATGCACAAGCGGCTATGCGCAGCAGATTTAGCTCCAAACCCGTTTGGAAAGACACGGCACCGCCCATACGTCTGGCCAAAGCGGTTGCGGGTAAAATTTTGAAAAAATCCGGATTGTACAAAACGACAATCACTCCCGACTTTGTAACCTTCAAGGTCGATAAAACTGCGCCGGGGTATATTGTGGATATTGAACCAGTCCAGCGCGATTTTTAACAGCTTTCTTCTTGCCTGCCGTCCTGTTAAACACAGGCATGACGGTTCACATGATCAAATTATCGGTCGGCACAAAATCCGTGGAAACCTTGACCGCATGGCAGAGAGAGCTTGCCGTAAGGCGTGGACGTGAAGGCTTACCGGCCTTTGCCGATCACATCACCCGCATGACACCGCGCCGGTTTGCCGAAGTTTTGGAAGGCGGCTCAATATATTGGGTGATTAAAGGGGTCATTCAGTGCCGCAACCAGATTATAGACTTAGCGCAAACCCACACCCAGGATGGTCGCAAGGCCTGCCGTATAGTTTTGGCACCAGATCTTATTCCGGTCGTGCCGACGCCCAAACGTGCCTTTCAAGGCTGGCGCTATCTCAAGCCCGAAGACGCGCCCGTAGATTTATCCAGTATCGGCGACGCGCAAAACCTGCCAGCCCATATCCGTACAAAATTGGTGAAATTAGGGGCTTGGTAAAAGGCTTTAATGTTTTTGCGTAAAATAGATATCATGGTGGATGTTGTGAAATGCCGTGTATCCACGTTTGTCCAGCCATGATTCGATTTGCGCCCTGTTTTTTTCCCACAATTCGATCTGTAATATACACTTGTTATTTTCCAGGTATTTTTCCATGCCCTTTAGGGCTTCCGCTTCATGACCTTCAACATCCAATTTAAGATATGCACGCTGATCTGTTTGTGTGAACTGTTGGTCAAAGGGGAGAATTACCACTTGTTGGCGGCCTTTAAAGTGTCGTTTGGGGTTTTTTTGTTCGTCCACATCCAGGGTTGCAGTGCCGGACGAGCTGGCATCAAATGCAATGGTGAGCGTCTCAGCTTTGGCACCCAGCCCGTAATTATGGGCGGTGGCTTTTGGGGTTAATCCGTTGAGCGCAAGATTAGTGGTCAGTTTTTTATGTGTATTTGCGACTGGTTCGAAGGCATGAATAGTCTCTAACTCTGATATATTGTTGCCAATCAGCACACTGTACAAGCCAAAGTTTGCACCACAATCGAAAAACACCGACAAGCCCTTGTCGCGGATACAGTTTTGCGCGAATGCCAATTGTTCACGTTCAAATGGGCGGCCTATGAGCAGTCGGTTGTCAATCCAGTCATTGGGGTATAATTTCCATTTGGCACCGAGACGGTTCACAATTATTGGCTTTTTGCGCAAACGCACCAATCGTTTAGCGATGCTGAAATATGGGTTAAATCCTGCCATATATACCTCTAAACAATGATGTTAGTAAGTGACCCAATACCGTCAATGCTGATGTTTATTTCGTCGCCTTTGTTGAGCATATGACCGCTTTCCAGGCCGCATCCGCCGGGCAGTGTACCGGTGCCGAAAAATTCGCCGGGATATAGATATTCGTCTTTACTGACATGGGCCAGTGCCTCACCAAGCGAAAACTGCATACCCTCCGAAGAGACTTCACTGATTTGTTTGTCGTTGATATTGACCGTGCCTGTTAATTGGTTGATCCGGGGCAGGATTTCGTCTGCCGTGACAAATTCGGCCGAAATGCTGTTGGCRAAATGTTTGGATTTTTGCGGGCCAAAGCCGCTATTCATTTCAGGCATTTGCACATCACGGGCGGAAAAATCATTGAACACGACAAACCCGCCAATGGCGGCTTCCGCCTCGGTCGCCGTCGCATTAAACAGTGGTTTAGCAAGCACAAACCCAATCTCCAATTCATAATCTATCAAGCTTGAATAATCCGGCCATTTGATATCTGCCCCGTGGCCAAAAAAATTCATATGTCCGCCCATGTAAAAAATTGGTTGTTGATACCAAAGTGGTGCCGGTTTTAATTTTGGATGGGTTTTTCCTGTAAGTTTTTTGTATATTTGCGTGAAAGCATATGCCCCAGGCCTATTTGTTTTGGCGAAATTGCTGGCGGCGCTGATATAATGTTGTTCAAACAACATAAAGTCGCGGTAGGATTTTGGCGCAAATGGTTTGGGGTCATTTAAATCAAGCTCGGTTTGTCCAGTTGCAAACAGAAACTGTTTGTATACGGCACTGCCCTTACGTGCGGTTTTCCAGCTTTCGTCCTGCCAAATTTGCAAGCCGTATTTACCCGCTTTCAAATGCTTTCTAAACTTCATGCAAGCACCAATTATTGATAACGCGCCCATAAATTTCCACGGCCTGCTCAATGCGCTCAACCAGGCAATATTCGTCGGTTTGGTGCATGGTTGATAATTCGCCGGGCCCCAATATGATGGTCGGACATTGATAATGGGGATGCAGGGCCGAAGCATCGGTGAAAAACGGCAAGCCTGTGGGGATGTCCTGATAGCTATCTTTGAGAACGACCTGGCAGGCGCCGGCGACAATGCGGGTGAACGGGTCGTCTAAATCTGTGGAAATTGCCGGCATGTCCGTGAAGGTCTCCAGCTTGATATCATCGCCCAGATATCCGTCCAGATCATCAAAAAACGCGCTGTGGGGTTTGGCGGCGTTGGTGCGGATATCAATCGTAAATTCAGCACTGTCCGGCACCGAATTGACATTGAGGCCGCCCTTGACCATACCGACATTGATGGTCGGCGAACCCAAAAAAGGATGAGGGGCTTCGTTAAACCCGT
The DNA here is from genome assembly GCA_002733385.1 of Robiginitomaculum sp. GTDB lineage: Bacteria > Pseudomonadota > Alphaproteobacteria > Caulobacterales > Maricaulaceae > Robiginitomaculum_A. Next base: position 25,688 of record NVVO01000016.1, on the reverse strand, counting down.
AATTTTCGATTTTGGTGATGGCCTTGGCCGTTTTATAAATGGCGTTATCACCAAGGTCGGGCATGGACGAATGGGCGGTAACGCCTTGGGTGTGGGCGCGGATAAAAAGGGCGCCTTTGTGGGCTGTGCAAAACTGGTTTTCGGTCGGCTCGCCGACAATCATGGCGCTGGCTTCGCCTAAATCTATTGTGCCTTCTTGGACCAGATGCAAAGCTCCCTGGCATCCGGTTTCCTCGCAACTGGTGAACACCAAAGTCAGGCCGCGCCGCCTGTTGGCTTTGTCGGTTTGGGCAAATGCTAACCCCGCGACAATCATGGCGGCAACGCCGCTTTTCATGTCCGATGCACCGCGCCCGTATAATTTTCCGCCCCGGATATCGCCGCTCCACGGCGCAACGCTCCACGGCGCATCCCCCAAGGGCACAGTATCCAAATGCCCCGTTAAAACCAATGGGGCGTCGTCAAAATCACCTTTGGGAGAATGACCGGAAGAGCCTCCGGGCAATTTAGCAATAACATTGATGTGCTGGTCACCAAATTCCTGGCACTCAATCTCAAAGCCGGCTTGCGCCAATATATCGGCCACAAAAAGTCCGCATTCGCGCTCATTTCCGGGCGGGTTGACAGTGTCAAACTGGATAAGTTTCTGGGTGAGCTTTACCGCGTCCATGATGTTGGATTACGTCTCGTTCATTTCAGACGCGAAATGGGCATGGACACGCTGGTAAAACTCCTGCCGCATCAACTCTGCGCGCCATTTGGCGATGGCCGCATATTCGGATAAATCAATCCCGCACATATCCGCTGGCTCTAACGCGGCCTGCAAGTTTATATCGGCAAGCGTGATGTGATCCCCCGCTAGGTGTATATTTTCTTGTAGCTGGGAGTTTATCAAGGGCAGGTCTCTGGCTAACATGTTTTCCCCGGTCGTGATCGAGGCCGCATCTGGCTCTTGGCCTAATAATTTACAGACGATTTTATTGAAAAACACCCTTGCCATGGCTTGCATGACATGATGGCTACCCATATCGGCCCACTGGTTAACCACCGCTTGTTCCTGAGGTTCCGGGGGGTAAAAGCTGGACGGGCCGGACAAAGCACACAGGTATTTATTGATAGCATCTGATTGGCTTAGTTTAAAGCCGCTATCGTCTATGGCTGGCACGCGCCCGGCTGGATTGGTCTCGAGATATTCAGGCTTTAACTGCTCCCCAGCTTGCAAATCCACATGTATATATTCGTGGGGAAGCTCAAGATAGCTAACACACAACCGCACTTTATTGGTCGGCATAGACATAAAATGACCATAAATTTTCAACATGTTTTTCTCCAGCTTATGTTTTTCTTCTGTAAATGTGTCGTGCTTAAAATGTAGTCTAGCCTAGTCTTGCGTTTCGACAAGACCTTAAGACGTTTTCTGTCTGCCTGATATTTTAGGCAAATCCGCGAAATTTGCGGGGCGTTTTTGTGCCCTAGCCTGCATGGCTTCCATCATTTCTGTGGGGTTTAGAAAGCTGGCATTCCAAAGGGCGATTTGCTCGAGAGCGTCCTCGGTATTATGGTCACGACCATAGGTAATGGTTTTCTTGCAGCCCATAACGGCTAGGGGTGACTTGCTGGCGATCTGTCGGGCCACATCCATAACACCCACAAGCATGTCATCTTGATCTTTGTAAACGGCGTTAACCAGACCGTGAGCCTTTGCCTCCGCCGCGTCCATTTTGCGGCCCGTATAGGCCAGTTCGCGCACTATGCCTTCGGGTAAATGATTAAGAATGCGCGGGAAAGTCCCCACGTCCGCCGTCATGCCCACGTCTATTTCGGTGATGGTGAAAAAAGCATCCTCGGTGGCATAGCGCATATCACAAGCCGTAATCATATCGACGCCTGCCCCGTAACACCCGCCCTGTACCGCGACCAGTACAGGAATGCGGCACTGCTCCAAAGCGGTGAATGTGTCTTGTAGATATTTAACCTTGGCCAAAAAAGCCGCGCCGTAAGTCGCATGGTTTTTATGCGAAAGGCAGGCTGCGCACTCATTACCGTCAATCACGCCCCCTGCCAGCATGGAAAGATCAATGCCCGCACAAAATATCGGCCCCGTAGAAGAAATAACAATGACCCGGGCCTTGGCGTTTTCGTCAATATCGCGYACAGCAATGGGTAGCTCGACCCAAAAATCCGCCGCTAATGCATTGCGCTTCTCGGGGCGGTTCAAAACAATATGAGCAATCTGGTCTTTTATCGTGAGGTCGAAACTTTTGTAGGTCATTTTGGTCTCTATAATGTGAATAAATTACCTTGGGACGGGTTGGCTTTCCCGTCAAGAAAACCGTTATAGCATTCCAGCAAAGTTGCGTCGCCGCTTTGTTTGGTGATGTCGAGCCAGTGTCCGGCACTGTCGCAAAATGGCAACCAACTGGCCGCGAGGTTTTTAGCAAATTCCGCACCGCCCCATTCTTTGATGCGTTTTTTGGCTTGATCGGGGGCAAAAAACATGGCGGGCGGCGCGCCTTTTTCGGATTTGGGCGGTGGTGCGCCCTGCCAATGGGATTTGCCAACCATGCAGTTATACACCAGATTGTCTCCAAACAGATCATAGAGCTTGGCATTAACTTCGCCGTTTCCAGCCATATCGATCAGCGCGGTTTTTTTGGTCGCGTCCAAATTATCAATATCCGTATAGTTCTCGACCTGGTCATAAAACCCGGTGTTGGTGGTGAACGCCATATTGGTCTTGGATGTAAGCCCAATGATTTTTGCGGCCTCCCTGTTTTTGAGACAAAACGCACTGCCTAGGGCCGTTTTCGAGGATGCGCTAAGTAGGACAATTTGTTCGGCCCCAAAGAAACCATTGTCCGCAAAAAAATCATCAATGAGAAAAGATGTGGTAAATAATGGCCGTAAAACTGGCTGTAAATCGTCTAGCTTTGGATCAAATGACGGGTCATTTTCCACCAATGTGTAGCTGTTATAAACAGGGTGTAAGTGCGCTCGGTGTTCGGCCCCATCTTGAAAGCCGAGAGAGGACAGTTTGGCGGGTTTTAAGTCTATGCTGTTGGCGATAGGAAAAAACCCGTAAACCCGTGTGCCAACCGCTATGTCCGCGCATTTGCTCCCCGTCACAATCCCGTACCCCCAAACCGGCATGCGGCCAAAACCTTCCGCGTCGATTGCGTAAGCTTTGGGTGCAAAAAACTTCCAATAGCCAATCATATCCCCGGTCACCATATAGGTTATATTGTTGGCGGTCAGGGCAAAGGGGCCAATATCAACGCGGATATGGTGGTCTGCCAAGTCGGTATTTGGCGTGGACACCAATTTCGTGTCGCGAAAGTCTTTACGGTTGACCAATAAAGTCTGGTTCATAATCAATAACCTTTCATGATTTTGGTCAGGGAGCGTTCAAATACATCGTCAGGCACAAAAAAATCCCCAACCAGCGGGCCGGTGTATCCCGGTGCATATTTGGCAAAATCTGTCACGCCCTCGGCCCTGAGTAATTCTTCGTCGATGACAAAGTTTCCGGTGAAACTGCCCGGGTCTTTGCACATCATGATATGGGCGGCGTCCGAGAGAATATCCGGGGTGCGGCTCATTTTGGCCATCTGGTCACCGCCCAAGACATTGCGCACGGCGGCGGTATCAATGGCGGTCAGCGGCCACAGGGAATTAACCCCGATGTTAAATTGCTTAAACTCCTCGGCCATGCCCAGTGTACACATGGACATGCCGTATTTGGCCATCGTATAGGCGGTGTGGTTTTTGAACCATTTCGGCGACATATCAAGGGGCGGTGACAAATTGATAATATGGGCATGATGGGATAGTTTTAAATAAGGCAGGCACAGCTTGGACATTAAAAACGTACCGCGAGCATTGACATGGTTCATCAAGTCGTAGCGCTTCATGCTGGTTGCTTCGGTGCCGGTCAGGGAAATGGCGCTGGCATTGTTGACACAAATATCAATACCGCCAAATCTGTCGACAGTTTTATCAATGGCGGCCCTAACCATGTCCTCACTACGCACATCACATATCAAGGCCAGAGCTTTGCCGCCCAACCCTTCGATTTCTTTGGCGGCCGTATAAATCGTGCCGGGCAATTTCGGGTGCGGCTCCGCCGTCTTGGCGGCGATGGCCACATTGGCACCGTCCTTGGCCGCCCGCAGAGCAATGGCCAACCCTATGCCCCGCGACCCGCCTGACATGAAGATGGTTTTGCCTTTTAGATTTTTTATATCTGCCATTTGCGCTCTCCGGTAAAATTGCCTATGATGCACTATAACCACTATGCAATTGGTTGCATAATAGATTTTAGGAAAATTATGGCAGGTTTTAATGGCATTGGCTGAAGCAATTCTGGTGTGCCTGACCGACCGCCCCATGAGCGGTTATGATCTGGCTAAAACTTTTGACGCCAGTATCGGGTTTTTCTGGCGTGCCTCTCATCAACAAGTTTACCGCGAATTGGCCCGGCTGCGGGGTAAAGGTCTGGTGGAAAGCAAGGAAATCGAGCAAAGCGGGCGGCCCAACCGTATTGTCCACACCATCACCGAGGCTGGCGAGCAAATTGTGCATGCTTGGTCGCAAAAGCCGTGCCGGATGCCTTCGGTGAAGGACGAGTTGTTGGTCAAGCTATACGCTCTGGATCATGTGGACATCGCGGTTTTGCGTGAGCAATTGGAATTGCGCACGGATCAACACCAGGCCAAGCTCAGTGCATATTTGCGCATCAAGGAAAAATTTTACGACGCCAAAACCTTGTCTCGCGCCAAAAAAGGTAAGCTCATTGCCCTGACCATGGGCATAAGCAATGAACGCGAAATCATCAAAGCGTTGGAGCAGGCGGTCAAGTCTTTGGGAGAAATTGATGAATGATATGGATAAAGCTGTAAGAAAAAACCCGATGGTGAAATGGTTTTGGATACATTTAATTGTCGTAGCCACCCTGATCGGCGGAATGTTTACCCTGACAAAAATGTCTAGGGAACGAGCAGGCGGTGCAGATACGGTCGTGTATATTGTCCGCCACGCCGAGAAAATTACCGGGGAAAATGCAGGCCGTGATCCGGCGCTTACGGACGCGGGGCAAAACCGTGCCTTGGTTTTGGCCGAAATATTACGCAGTAAAAACATATCCCATGTTTATTCCAGCAATTATACACGTACCCGCAACACGGCAGCCCCGACGGCGAAAAACGCAGGCGTGCCGGTCATTATTTATGACCCGCGTGATCTGTCCGCTTTGGCGATGCGCATCAAACAACAAGCTGGGCGCTATCTGGTGGTTGGACATTCCAACACCATCCGCGAAACCGTGCAAGCCTTAGGGGCCACCATCACCGATTTGCCGGTCACTGAAAAAAGCGAATATGATCGGCTTTACCGGGTGACGTTGAGCCAAGACGGGCAAACAACCATGGGCCTTAGTCGCTACGGCTTGCGTTATGTCCCGGACGTTGAAAGTGAGCCACAATGAACAAAAATGCAAGTTACCGCACTTTCTTGGCGGGTGTTGCCGCTTGCATTACAATAACCATTGCCGCCCTATCGCTCAACGCATTTGCCGCAAATGACAGTGATGCGGTGCCGCTCAAAAGAATTCCGCCGGTCATGCCTGGCGCAGCCATGCATAGCGGCTATTGCAATCTGTCTTTTGATCTCACCAAAGACGGGAACCCAATAAATATCAAGACAATAATGTGTACGGATAATCTTTTCGAACCAAGTTCGGTAAGTTCTGTTGGAAAATGGAAATACACGCCAAAGATAAAAGACGGGAAACCAGTACCGCGCCCGGCAATAGAGACACAAGTGACCTTTTTTCTTTCGGATCAGCGCGGCAACAAGATCCCCGAAACAGAGCCTGTTGATGAAGATAGGTTTGTTTATGACGGCGATAAGGCCAAGGCCAAGATTGTCTACCAAATGCCGCCCTATAATGGCCGTCCAAACAAAGGCGAGAAATCAGCATATTGCTGTATGGCCTATTCGGTTAGCCAAATCGGCACGCCGTTTAATGTCATCGCGGAAAATTGTAGTCGCGCAGGGTTTTCGCAATTCGCTGATGAGTTGATACGTGGGTGGATGTATGCGCCTGTCAAGAAAAATGGCATAGCCGTTTCGTCAGGAAATTATAGCCAAGTCATATATTTTGTCCACCGCCCAAGAGCGTTCTTGCGCGACCCCAATGGTTATACCCCCATTCCTGGCACGCCGGACGATACGGCAAGAACATGCAGATTGGTTAGCTAAAACAATATAATCTGCACAAGCGTCCAGAAAAAGAAAATTGCATTGGCGGCCAATGTGCAAACCACCGCAAAAGAACCCAAATCTTTGGCATGTTTTCCGGTGGGTGAAATTTCCGGAGAAATGCGGTCTATGATTACTTCAACGGCGGTGTTCAGGGCTTCGGAAGTGAGTAGCAGCAAGAACAAAACCGTACTGATTAGATAGGCGGACGAAGGCACACCCAAAGCAAAATATATCACCAGCACCACAACGAACAAAACCGCTTCAATTTTTGCGGCCAGCTCGGCTTTGAACAAATACAAAAATCCGGCGAAAGAATGGCGTGATGTGTTGACAAATTGGTGAAAAAACAAACCAAGCGGGCTTAATCCTTTAGCCTGTCTGGCTTTTACTTTTTTAAACTTTGTTTCATCTTCGATATTCATATATTATCGCTTTAACATTACCTTATAAAAGGTCTATTGGATACTTCTATGAATACAAGCTGGAAATTTTGGATAGACAGGGGCGGTACATTTACCGACATTGTCGCCCTTGACCCCGACGGGGACATCCAAACCAAAAAACTGCTGTCGCAAAACCCTGAAAATTACCAAGATGCGGCTCTTGAGGGCATTAGACAGTTTTTAGGCGTGCCGAAAAACCAGCCTCTACCCGGTGAAAAAATTGCCAGCGTAAAAATGGGCACAACCGTGGCCACCAATGCTCTGCTGGAGCGGGCCGGAGAGCCAACGGCGCTGGTCATTACGGCAGGCCTGTCGGACGCGCTGGAGATTGGTTATCAGGCTCGGTCTGATATTTTTGCGCTCAATGTTTTAAAACCGGCCCCGCTCTATGATGCCGTGGTCGAAATCAATGAGAGATTGGACGCTGATGGTCAGGTGTTGACAGTGCTGGACACCAGCCAGGCCAAAACGGATTTACAAGCGCTCTATAATGCGGGCACCCAGGCTTTAGCCATCGTGTTTTTGCATGCTTACAAAAATCCCAAGCATGAGCAGGAAATTGCGGCCCTGGCCCGCACTATCGGTTTCACCCAGGTTTCCACCAGTGCCGAGGCCAGCCCGCTGGTCAAAATGATTTCGCGGGGGCGCACGGCGGTGGTCGATGCCTATTTATCGCCAATCCTGCGCGGCTATACTGAACGGGTGGCGTCTGCACTAGAGGGTGTGGGAGAATTATTGTTCATGCAGTCTTCCGGCGGGCTGGCGGATGCGAGCAATTTTCACGGCCGTAATGCAGTGTTATCCGGGCCTGCTGGCGGTGTGGTTGGGGCGGTGCGCACGGCGGCAGCGGCCGGATTTGATAAAATCATCGGGTTTGACATGGGCGGCACATCTACGGATGTCTGTCACTATGCCGGGCATTATGAACGCACCCAGGAGGCCGAGATTGCAGGCGTGCGTATGCGGGCCCCCATGTTGGAAATTCACACGGTGGCGGCGGGCGGCGGATCCATTCTTGGGTATGATGGTGCCAGGTTTTTGGCTGGCCCGGCGTCGGCAGGGGCGGATCCGGGCCCGGCCAGTTATCGGCGCGGCGGGCCGATCGCCGTCACCGATATCAATGTTGCTCTGGGCAAATTAAAGCCCGAACATTTTCCGGCAATTTTTGGCGCGGGCCAGGACGAGGCTTTGGATGTGGGTGCGGCCCGTGAAGGTTTTGCCGCCATTGCCCAGGAAGCGGGTAAAACCCTTGAGGATACATGTGAGGGGTTTTTGCAAATTGCCGTTGGCCACATGGCGCGGGCCATCAAGAAAATCWCGGTGGAGCGCGGCTATGATTTGGGAGACTATACGCTTGTTTGCTTCGGCGGTGCGGGCGGGCAACATGCTTGTCTGGTGGCGGAACAGCTTGGCATTAAACGTATTTTCATTCACCCATTGGCCGGGGTATTGTCGGCATACGGCATCGGTCNTGCGGATATTTCCGTGCTGGAACAAGCCAGTGTCAATTTACCTGTCGCGAAAATAGATGAGGCCATAGAAGCGGCAGGTAGTTTGCACGAAACCGCCGCGCAAAAGCTGATCGCTCAAAATGTTGCGCTCGCTGACATCAAATCCGTAAGGCGGGCTTTTGTGCGTTACGCAGGCTCTGACACCGCTTTAGAAATTCCGCTTACGGCCAACCTCAAGCGGGGTTTTGAACAGGCGCATTTGGCCCGCTTCAGTTTCATAGATAAAGGCGCAGATATCATCATCGAATCCATCAGTGTAGAATGCTCCGGCGGCGGCGAAAATCCACAAGCCGCACAGCCAAACGCTAAACAAAACCAAACAGAAAACCCGGTCACGTTTTATTCCAAAGGCGAGTGGCACGGGGCGCAAGTTTATCACCGAGCCGGCCTGAAACCCGGTGAAACAATTGCCGGCCCGGCGATTATACTGGACGACGGCGGCACCAATATCGTTGAACCTGGCTGGACGGCGGAGCTGACGAAAAACCACGATTTGGTACTTTCTTTCCCTCCTCCGACCCTCCAGAGAGGGAAGGCCACTTCCCCCGCGAAAAGCGAGGGAGAAAATAAGGAGGAAGTAGACCCAATCCGTCTCGAGATTTTCAATAATCTGTTTATGGCCATCGCCGAACAAATGGGGGTGGTTTTGCAAAACACGGCCCGGTCTGTGAACATCAAAGAAMGMCTGGATTTYTCTTGYGCCGTRTTTGATGCWAGYGGWGGYTTGGTSGCCAATGCRCCSCAYATGCCSGTRCATATYGGTTCCATGGACGCCAGTGTMMRMGCMCTKATGGAYAGCGGYCTKYCTATGCRARACGGTGAYAGCTTCGTCCACAACAACCCCTATGCGGGCGGCACACACCTGCCTGATATCAACGTCATCACCCCCGTGTTTGATGCAGGCGGCGGGCAATTATTGTTCTATATAGCCTCACGTGGACACCATTCTGATATTGGCGGTCTGGCACCGGGCTCCATGTCACCTCTGGCCATGAATATATTTGAAGAAGGGGTGGTGATAGATTGCATGAAGCTGGTTTCCAGCGGCGGGTTTTTAGACGCAAACATTCGCAAAGTGCTGTTGTCCGGCCAATACCCGGCCCGCAATCCCGACCAGAATATCGCGGATTTGAAAGCACAAGTCGCCGCCAATKCCAAAGGCGGTTTGGAGCTTTTGAAGCTGTGCGACRTACACGGATTTGAAACCGTCAGCGCCTATATGGGGCATTGTCAGGACAATGGTGAAGACAGTGTACGCCGGGCGATTACGGCCCTGAAGGACGGGAAGTTTGTTTACGAAATCGACCAAGGCAGCAAAATATGTGTGAAAATTACGGTTGATAATAAAACCGGCAGTGCCGTGATTGATTTTGCTGGCACCGACCCTCAAAGAGATGACAATTTCAACGCCCCTGAGGCCGTCACCCATGCGGCGGTGCTATATGTATTTCGCTGTCTGGTCGGGTCGGATATTCCGCTCAACGCCGGATGTATGCGCCCGCTTGACATCCGCATACCCAAGGGATGTTTGTTATCCCCCAGCCATCCGGCGGCCATAGTTGCGGGCAATGTTGAACTTTCGCAAGCCGTGACCAATGCTTTGTTTGGGGCGCTCGGTGTTTTAGGGTCTAGCCAAGGGACAATGAACAATCTCACATTTGGCAATGATATTTACCAATATTACGAAACCATATGTTCCGGCGCACCCGCCGGGCCGGGGTTCACAGGTGCTTCGGCCATACATACGCATATGACAAATTCCCATTTGACTGATCCGGAGGTTTTGGAGCTTCGTTTTCCCGTGCGCCTCAAAACATTTGAGATCATGCGCGGTTCCGGCGGTAAGGGGAGGTGGAATTCCGGCGACGGTGTGCGCCGTGCGCTGGAATTTCTGGAGCCCATGCAGTGCGCCATATTATCAGGCAATCGTGTTATTCCTTGTGCGGGTACAAAGGGCGGCGAGGCGGGGCGGCTCGGTAAGAACATCATTATTCGCAAGGACGAAAAAACGGAAATACTGGCGGGATGTGACAGCACCGAAATGCGGCCCGGTGATATATTCATGCTGGAAACCCCGACCGGCGGCGGCTATGGCAAGTTGGATGAGTGATTTTAAAGACATGTTGATGGCAGGAACCGAGGGGATTGCCATATTGGATGCCAAACAATGTGCCGTATTGGCCAGAGACAAGGACACATTGTTGGTGGATATACGCGATGTGCGGGAGCGGGAACGGGACGGCTGTATCGCTGACGCTTACTCTATGCCGCGCGGCATGTTGGAATTTTGGATGCACCCTGAAAGCCCCTATTACAAATCCGTATTTGGCAAAAATAAGAAATTTATTTTCATTTGCGCCAAGGGTTGGCGGGCCAGGCGGGCGGCGGTTTTGGCCAAAGAATTAGGCTATGACGCCAGCGTCATGGACGGCGGACATAGTGCATGGCGTAGCGCCGGGCTGGGTTTAGTGCGGCTGGACGGAGAAAGGTTTTACACTTTGGCAGACATTGAAGCTAGGTTGCCGCATATTCTCAAGCGCAAAAACATTGCCAGATATGAAGACGGTAAAGTCCTGATTGGTAACCGCAAGGATTATCCGTTTTCAAAAAACTTTGTCACATGCAAACGTGTTGAAGATGTGGCCGTGGCCATCGAAACCATGGTCACCCAGGGCGTTGGCCCGTGGGTGGCGGCGGTTCATGCCATGGCTATGCGCGCCGACCAGCTTAAAGGCCGCGCCGATATTATGGCAGGACTGACGTCGGCGAAAGATCGGCTGGTACGCACACGCCCGACCAATACCTTAATCCGCTCCCGTCTTGAAGATGTGCTGAAGTCCGCAAGTCTTGCGTTGGAAAAAGGCCGAAACCCGACGGAATTTATCTTAAAGCGCATCAAAACCATTACGGACCAGATGTATAAATTCTATGGTCGTCGGGCGCAATATGGTGCCAAACTTATTGAAGACGGCGACGGTATTTTAACCATGTGTTTTGCCGAAACCTCTTTTGTGCTGGCTATGATTATGGCCAAAGAAAGCGGCAAAGACTTAACCGTCTATGTGCCCGAAACCCGTCCCTATCTGCAAGGGGCACGCTTGACTGCACCAAGTTTACAGGCATGCGGCATCAAAGTAAAACTGATCACTGACGGCATGGGGGCAGCCTTAATGGCGGAAGGAAAAATTCAAAAATATATGACGGCGGCGGATTTGATCACACTGGACGGACATGTGGTCAACAAAGTCGGCACATTGCCAAATGCCATAGCTGCCCATGCTCACGGCATCCCGTATTTCGCCTTTGCCTGGGGTTGTGACAAAAACAAACCCGACCGCGCCAGCATAGATATTGAAAGCCGAAACCCTGCGGATATTCTTAAGGTGCGCGGCCAACAGGGCGATATACCAACAACATTGGACGACATAGGTGCGGTCTATCCAGCCTTTGACATCACTCCGCCAAAATATGTGGCAGGCATTATTACCAGACACGGCGTGCTAAGCCCTTATACTCTCAAGAACGGATTTGAATAACACTTGATTGTATCAACTAGTTTGTTATACTGGTATATTAAGGCGGTTAAGGAGTAAATATGTCTAAGACTATCGGGGCTTTTGAAGCCAAAACTCATCTTTCTGCGCTTTTGAGCAAAGTTGCTAAGGGTGCGGAGTTTACCATCACAAAGCGCGGTAAGCCTGTAGCGCGGCTTGTACCTGCCAGAAGCACCAGAAAAGCCGACATTGACAAAGCGATTGCCGGACTTAAATCAATGCGCGTTGGCATCAGTTTAGGACGGGACTGGAAAAAATTGCGGGACGAGGGGCGACGGTGAGTGGATTTGTTCTGGATTGTTCCGTAGCGATTGCATGGTGTATTGAAGACGAGGCCACACCCCAGACCGATGCCTTGTTAGAGCGGATACGAGATTTTGGTGCATATGTACCGCAATTGTGGGGGTATGAGTTTACAAATGTAATGCTACAGGCCAACAAGAGAGAACGGCTTACCGATACACAGTTGTTTACGATATTTGAACTGTTTGAAAATTTACCTATTACAATAATTGCAGACACAGAATTTCTAAGTTTCAAAACCATATTGGCACTTTCCCAAGCTGAAAACCTGACCAGTTATGATGCTGCCTATTTGGACTTGGCAATGACAAAAAACCTGCCGCTTGCGACACTGGACAAAGCCCTACGCCGCGCCTGTAAAAATGTTGGCGTTGATGTGTTGCCGTAGAAAAGGATTTGAATGATGAGAGAAATTACGGCTTTAATTGGCGGAACGGGTATTTATGCCCCTGGAAATATAAAGGCGGGTATGGAGTTGTTTTCCGAGACCGTGAAAACGCCCTACGGCGAAGTCTCCGTAGAGCGCACCGACGATTTAGTTTTCCTGCACCGCCATGCGCCCAATCATTCGGTACCGCCCCACAAGGTCAATTACCGCGCCAATATCAAGGCCCTTGATATGCTCGGTGTCAAGCGGATTTGCGCCACATTTGCGGTTGGTTCTATCAACGAAGGTTTCGAGCTGGCGGTACCGGTTATATTGAGCGATTTTATTGATTATTCCTCCGGGCGCGAACATTCGTTTTTTGACAAAATCGAGGCGGVTAAAGGHCATGTNGATRTGAGYGTACCGTTYTGTCCGGTDCTGTCAGATGCGCTGGAVCGCGAAGCGGCBGVBHKGADTTTAAHARTCCGGCGCGGCGGCGTCTATGCCTCGACCAACGGCCCGCGTTTTGAGACACCTGCCGAGATAAAAGCTTACCGCAAGATGGGCGCAGATGTGGTGGGTATGACATTATGCCCGGAACTGCCGCTGGCACTGGAATTAGGTATGTCCTACGCTGGGCTGGCGTTTTCCATCAATTGGGGCGCGGGCATGACACCAAATATTGAATTGGTGTACGAAGGTGTAGACGCGGTCAAAGACAAAATGCTGCATGTCATGATAGCCGCCTTGGCCAATACCAGAAACGCGGACTGTATACCTGCGAGCATTCTATGACCAAGTTTTTCTACCAAACTGAGCTGGATGATTTCAAGGCCACCGCCCACTGGCTGGCCTTGCGCGGCTGGTCGGAAGCGGCGGGCGGCAATATGTCCATCAGGCTGGATTGCCAAGATAGTTCTCTGGCGGACTTGCCCGAGGACGACCATATAAAATTGCCTGTAGATGTGCCCTATCTAGCTGGAAAAGCAGTGTTGCTTACGGGTTCGGGCACCCGCGCCCGCGAGATCGGGGTTGATCCATTGCCCCATATCGGCCTGTATAAAATCAGTGAGGACGGACGGCACTATGGCTGGGTTGCGGGGAATAACAATCCGTCCATGGAGCTTCCTGCCCATTTTGCCATTCACAATACTTTGGAGCGGCACCGCCCCGAAGACAAAGCCGTCTTGCACACTCATCCGGTAAGCCTGATCGCCCTGTGCCATATGCCAGAATTCAATAATGGTTTTAATAACGCTAAAACCATCTCCGATAAAATCTTGTCCATGCAAAGCGAAGCCCGGTTAATTTTGCCAGAAGGCATCGGGTTTGTGAAACATGAACTTCCCGGTTCACTAGAGCTTGGCCTGAAATCCGCGCTAGAATTAAAACGCCATCATTTGGTGCTGTGGCAATATCACGGACTATTGGCCACGGGCGAAACTTTGGCGGGCGCGTTTGACAAAGTAGAAGTGCTTGAGAAAAGCGCACAAATCTATTGGCAAGTGCTGGTGGCAGGCCTTGATCCCAAGGGCATAAAAAAGGCCGAGATCAAGCACACGCTTAAAGCTTTCGGGCGGCTGGAGCGCTATTTTCCTGATTGAATTTTGTTTAAAACGACCGGTTGACGCCACACGGCATAGGCAAATGCACAGGCGGCGTAGAGACCGAAAATCACGGCGGACTTTACCCCGATAAAATCCCAACTGAAATAAATACCGTAGCTATAAATTATCAGAGCCATAAGCGGCAAGGTTTTCATGGCCCATTTGGGTAATTTAAACGGGGCGCGTTTATAGGCTTCCGGGTTACGTGATGCCAAATTGTATAAAGCCAAAACCGGGAGAATACCGAACACCGCTCCGAAAGCATTGCCCAGCACCGACACTTGGTCAATGGTCATGCCAATGAGAATGGGCGTCAGACCGACCAAAAAGAACAGGGTCAGAAATATGTAATGGGTGCCGAACCGGTTGGTCACAGCCAGTTTTTTTGGCAACCATCCGTCTAGGCTCGCCATATAAAGCCCGCGTGTACACCAAGCGAAGATTGCATTTAAAGACGTGACCAAGGCCACCAATACGCCGCCAATGATGAAAGCATAATATACGGGCGGCGAGAAAATTTCGCGGGCAACGCCAGCCAATGTTGCACCCTTAACCTGGTCAATAGGCAAGACGCCTGTCGCGACAATCGATACGCCCACATACAAACATATGACGACGGCTAATGTGGTGGCCATGACCAAGGGGATGGTTTTGCCCGGCTTGTGCATTTCGCCGCCAAATTCGGCGACGAACTCCGAGCCAACCAAAGACAGGCGCAACAAAAATGCGGCGGCAAAAAATCCGGCCAACCCGTTGGGCATGACCAGACCGGGGGCAATATAAGGGCCGTAGTCCGTTACATGGGACATACCAAGTCCGATATACAGTAAAAGGGCTGTGATCAGCCCAAGCACCAAGAGAGTTTGTAACCGCGCCGCCGCCTTCAGGCCAAACAGGTTAGCAATATAGACAAGCACGATGACAATGACCGCAACGGGTTTTAGGGGAAATGTCGCGGTTTCTGTTTGGGGTAATAACCCTTGTGCGTAGTCGGCAAAGCTCAGCGCCATGGCGGCCAGAAAAATCTGGGCCGCAACCAAAAGTGCCAAATATACAAAGGAGGTTTTGGGGCCGAGCAGATCGCGCACATAGGTATAATTGCCGCCCGTATTTGGCACGGCTGAACCAAGGGCTGCGATACAAACCGTCGGGATGGCGACAATAAACAATGCCAATAAAAATGCCCACGGTGTCCCGTAGCCGGTCATTGCAATGGCGATGCCGGTCAATACGACAACGCCAATACCGATAACTTGCCCGAGAGATATACTGAGTAAATCCCAAAATCCGAGATGTTTTTTGGAGCTAGAACTCACGTTCAAACGCGGCGAATTTTTCGTCCAGTTTTTTGAGCAATCTGTCTTTGGTTTCCTCGTCAACGAACGCATAGCGCAGGGCATTATAGCTCATGTCTTTGAGCTCGGCGTAGGAGAAATCATGTTCCCGAACCCCGCGTACATATTCATGGGTCAGGTCAATGCGCGCTACACCTTCGTCGTCCGTAGACAGGGACAGAGGTACGCCAGCGGACTGATAAATCGCCAGCGGGTGTTGATCGCCGGAAATGCCGAGGATTGCGTCAGATGAAGTCAAATTGATCTCGACCAGAATTTTGTTGTCGGCCATATATTTTAGCAAGTCTTTATAGCCGGTCTCAAAAATAATATCGGTGCCGTGGCCAATGCGTTTGGCGCGGGCAACATGCACGGCCTTGGTGACATGGTCGCGCAATTCGTCCGGGTGTACGAGGCCGAGCCAAAGCTCGCCCGCATGTAGGGAAATATTGCGCGCGCCCAAAGTTTCGTACAAATAACCCAATTGTTGCATATGGGCGTCATAATCCCGTAGGGCGATAAAGTCGTCTTCGGGTGCAACCAGGTTTGTGCCGACAAATCGCGCGTCTTGAGCCATCAGTTCCCAGCCAAAAATTGTGTGGGCATAGACGGCGGCCAGCGGCAGTGTACGCACCGTTTGGTTTTGGAAGCGCACTTCAACATCACAGCCTGGTTTGGCGGTGTCTGTGCCGCAGCCCAAAAGTTCGTCTTTGCGCGCCGTAGCCGTGTCAATATCGCGCATGGCGCGGGCCACTAGGTCCGGCAGGGCGGCACCAAATTTTCCGCTCATCAGAGTGGCGTAATCCGTGGCGGCATCGCCTGTCATGGGCGCATTTGCCACCATGGGCAGGATGGTCTCGAACAATTCCATGGTGTGCATCAGTTCGAGATATAGAATATTTTGCTCTCCGGCCAAATTGGCAGTTTCAGCCACCATGTCGCCAAAACGCGACGGCAGRGCCGCCATTGAGCCAAAGGTTCTRAAAAATTGATCATGGCCYGACCAACCCGCAGAAGGGACAAAATCCCGCAAGGAAAACCGCTCGATCAGTTCATTGCGCAAATCCTGATTGCCCGCAAGTGCAGTTTTGACATCCGGCATATTGCCGCAATCATTTTCACCAGGAAACCGGATCGATAAATTTGGTGTGTCCAGACACAGACCGTCTTGTTCGGCCCATTTTATCCAACTTTCCCCGTAGACGGCTCCGAACAAATGATTGTGCAAATCGCCGCCCTTGGGCATGTCTTGCAAGAAAACCCTAAGTTCAATTTCATTGTCTTTGATGCTGTCAAATTTTGCCGCGACACCGGAAGGAGCGGTGTTTTGGGTACAGGCTGCAAACAACGCAGCAAATGCTATGACCAATAGTTTTTTCATTTGTGTCCTCCAGATTGTTTCGGGCAAATTATTTCAGGCGGTTATTTTAAAAATGTTTTAAGGGCAATGCTCTCGTCTGCCAATGCTTTTTTATCAATAGCCCGGTTTTGCGGGATAAGTCGTTTGCCCAGCATAAATTCTTGCGGACGGTTGACGGCGTCTACGGCTAGTAATCTGTTTTTCTTGAAATAAAATGCTGCAAAACTGCGGCCTTTGCCAGAGTTACCGCGGTCAGGGTCACCGCGCAGGACAATATCGTCATAACCGCCCGATAGCCCTGCTATTTGCAGTTTTAAATCAAATTGGTCCGACCAGAACCAGGGCAGGGTATTATGGGGTTTTGGTTTTTGGCAAATTGCCAGCGCCGCCGTCTTGGCTTGTTCGGTAGCATTGGGCACGGATTCGAGGCGTAAATGGGTGTCGTATATTGGATTATAGTGCCAGCTTACGTCGCCTACGGCGTAAATATCGGGATCAGAAGTTTGGCAAAACTCGTYGACGACAATACCGTTGCCAACGGCTAGCCCGCAGTCTTCCGCCAATTGCGTGTTCGGAATAACACCAATACCGGCTATTATAAAATCAGCGGTAAATTCACCTTTCGTTGTCATGGTTTTCAGTTGGTCTTTGTCGCGTTTGATTTGTGTTGCGGCGCAATTTTCGACGATATTTACACCTTCTTCCCTGTGGATACGGCGGTAAAACTTCGACATGACGGGGGCAGTTACTCTTTGTAAAATCCGCTCTTGAACTTCCAATACGGTGACAGACATGCCGTGCTTGGTTAAGGAGGCGGCGGCCTCTAAACCAATATATCCACCGCCAATGATGACAGCTTGCTTGCCGCTCTCAACTTTGGTTTTTATTTTCAGCACATCTTCGGCACTGCGCAGATAAAATACATTTGGCAAGTTTGCGCCAGGGATTGGCAGCTCCCTTGGCCGCGCCCCCGTGGCCAATATTAGTTTGTCATATTGCAAATTTTCGCCGTCGTCCAATATCACCAACCGGTCTTGGCGGTCGATCATATGGGCTTTGATGCCCGTGAGCAGTGTTATGTCGGCATTTGCGTAGGTCTCTAGGGGGCGGATTAAAATATCTTCTATCTCTTTGCCGCCGGACAAAATATCTTTTGCCAGAAAATCCTTGGAAAGAGGTGGTCGGTGGTAGGGTGGATAAGCCTCTTCGCCGGTCAGCACAATGCTTCCTGTCCATCCGTTTTGGCGCAAGCTAATGGCTGCCTGCCCGCCGGCGTGGCTGGCCCCGATTATGATACATGTTTTGCTCATGGCCATATGCTTACTCTATATTGATTGTGATCCAAAGCTTGATTTAGCAGCAAACAGCCTCTTGGCAGGTTTTAATATGACAGAATGTCTTCTCCCAACAGGTCTTTGGGAAGGGCTTTATTCATCAGCAAGTTTTTACACAGGCTAACCAAAGGGCCATCTTGCATAATTGTCTCTAATCCACATTGATCTTGTGTGACAATGATGTCAGCATTATGTTTGCTTGGCTCTACGAATTTTTCGTGCATAGGCATGACCTGGTCACGGAACTGTGTCTGGATACAGGATAATGTCCGCCCGCGTTCGGCCACATCGCGCCTGACCCTGCGGTCAAATCGTGTATCGTGATTGCAGCTCACGAAAAACTTATAATCAAATATTGGCAACAGGCTTTTTTGGCTCAAGATCAAAATTCCTTCGATTAAAAGAATTGGTTTTGGCTCAACATGTTTTGTTATTGCGGTGCGGCGGTGGGTGGTAAAATCATAGGTCGGGATGTCTACAGCCTGGCCGGATTTCAGCTGTTGTAAATGGGTAAGAAACAATTGCCAATCAAAAGCCTCAGGGTGGTCAAAATTAGGTAAGGATTGTCCCGGATCTGCCCCGCCGAGGTCAAGATAATAATTGTCCTGGCGCAACACGGTACAATTTTTCGCACCCAATGCTTCGCATGTATAACGGGCAAGCCGGGTTTTTCCAGAGCAACTACCGCCCGCAATCGCGATGATATGTATATCCAAAACCCTCTCCTAAATTCTGGCCTGAAACTTAGTCTGAATCCTAGCCATAATTTTAGCCGGAATCCATGATGGTATGGCGTGGTTTTACTCGATTCGCAACAGGCATTACACGCATGTTGGGCGCAAGCATAATTGGGCACAAAAAAAGCAATGGCACATTTGTGCCATTGCTGCTCTTCCCCGACTTGTCTTGTTGTTTTGGCTTGCTAGCTAATTATCCGGCTTTTCTGGCGGCCATTTTTTCGGCCTTGGCGGCCAGTTGGCGAGCGCGTACACGCTCGAAACTATCCAGCGTATCCAAAGCCATGCGCAATTCTTTGCTCAAGTCTTTGTTTTGCATCTCAATATCACCCAGCGTAACCAGAAGGTTTTTCTTACGCTCTATAACGGAATTTGCATAGGAGCCATAAGCTACATACCCGTCTTTTTGCGCAGCCGGCGCAACCGTTTCTTCCGGAACGCTGTCATTAAGCTTGCTCATTTGACGCTCAAGGTCTTCGCGTGTCGCTTCCAACACGGCTACTCTGTTTTGAAGATCTGAAATTGCAAAGCGTGTCGCGCGCACACTTTTGTCCATTGAAGTATTCATGTTTCACCTAACCCTAATTTATGGCGTTTTCGCCTTTGATTGGGGTTGTACGAAATCAGGCTTACAATCTGGTAAACAAATGAAAATAAATCCGGGTTTTTGGTACGTTTGTAACAGTTTGGCGCAATAATCCCTAAATTAACCTGAAAAATGATATTTATCGTTAACTTTTGGTTTACGGGATTCACGTAAGACTAACTATACGTTAACTAATATTAACGATAAACAAAGTGATTCGCCCATTTGAATTTGTTTGGTGGGCATGTTTGCGGAGGGAAATTATGCGCGTTCTTCTTATCGAAGATGATACAGCTACGGCACAAGGTATCGAACTATTGCTCAAATCAGAGGGCTTTAATATCTACACAACCGAATTGGGTGAAGAAGGGGTCGATCTGGGCAAGCTTTATGATTATGACATCATCTTGCTGGATCTAAATCTACCTGACATGCCGGGCTTTGATGTTTTGAAAACACTGCGTCTTGCAAAGGTTAATACGCCGATCTTTATTCTGTCTGGCACATCTGATGTGGACACCAAGGTACGCGGTCTGGGAACTGGTGCAGACGATTATATGACCAAGCCGTTTCATAAGGACGAATTGGTTGCCCGCATTCATGCAGTTGTGCGCCGTTCTAAAGGCCATGCCCAATCTATTATCCGCACCGGAGAAATTGCCGTTAATCTCGACGCCAAGACGGTCGAGGTCGGAGATCACCGCGTACATTTGACAGGCAAGGAATACCAGATGCTGGAGCTTTTGTCTTTGCGCAAGGGAACCACCTTGACAAAGGAAATGTTCTTAAATCATCTTTACGGCGGCATGGACGAACCAGAGTTGAAAATCATCGATGTGTTTATCTGTAAATTACGCAAAAAACTAGCTGCTGCATCACAAGGCGAACATTATATCGAAACCGTTTGGGGTAGAGGTTATGTTCTGCGTGAACCTAACAAGGAACGTATCAGCGCCTAATATATATTTGAAGTCACTCCCACGACTGAATAAAACCCCGATCACAAGTCGGGGTTTTTTGGTTTTTGGAGTAAAATGGAAAACAAAAAACATTTTTTACACAGGTTTTTTCCCTTTCTTATCTAGGTATATAAATAGTGATTGTAGTTGAGCTTGTGAATCTGTGGTTGGTATTAAGGATTTGGTAAGATATCCTAATATTTAGTAAATATGCACACATTATAAGAAGGTTTATGAATGTGGGTAATTTGTTTGGTTTGTAAATTTTCTTTATTATTCAATATTTAAAGCGGACTAAACTGTGGATACTTTTTTGGATAAAAATTTATCCACATTATAACCACTAAAGATAAGTAAGTTATCCATATGGGGATATTATGTGTGTAAATTAGGAGTTTATACCCGCAGTGATAAAATGTTGGAAAAACTGCTTGAGCCTTGTGTATAAAGCATTGATTGTTCCCATGAACGGGAGATGGTCGGGAGTTGATCTGGACATGAACGGGATTTGATATTATGACCATAACAACCAATGCTGGCGGGCACCGCATCCGGTCCATATATTTTCATATTCACCTAGTGTCTGATTCTACTGGCGAGACACTGGTGGGTATATCCCGGGCCAGCTGTGCCCAATATCAACATGGTTTGGCGGTTGAGCATTTACATGCATTGGTGCGTTCAGAGCAGCAATTGGAAAAAGCTCTTATTTCCATACGAGGCTTTCCAGGTGTGGTGTTTTATACATTGGTCAACCAGAAACGCCGGCGACGTTTGGAGCAAAAATGTGCTGAATTAAATATTCCAGCCGTATCAGTTTTAGACCCTTCATTGGCCACTCTTGGCCGGTATTTGGGAGCGCCAATGAGTTCCGAAGTTGGTGCACAAAGGACAATGGATGCCGAATACTTCTCGCGTATGGGCGCTTTGGACTTTGCCATGACCCATGACGACGGCCAAAATATTGACGGCTTGGTAGAGGCAGATATTATTTTATTGGGTGTGAGCCGTACATCAAAAACCCCCACCTGTATTTATTTGGCCAATCGGGGCTTTAAAACCGGCAATATTCCGCTCGTACCTGGAACTAATTTACCGGACCATATCATGTGCTTAAGCAAGCCTCTGATTGTGGGCCTGGTGTCGAGCCCGGACAGGATTGTGCAAATCCGTCGCAACCGCCTGACTTCATTGGGAGATAAACCTGATACTGATTATGTGGACAAACAAAAAGTTCGCTCGGAAATGATGCAGGCCAAACGTTTATTTGCAAAACACAAATGGCCCATAGTCGATGTGACCCGCCGCTCTATTGAGGAAACATCTGCTCGAATTATCAACCTATTCCAAGACAGATCATCACAATGACCACAACTAACACCAAAATAATTTTGGCATCTGCCAGCTGTATTCGGCGTCAAATCCTAAAGGGTGCCGGCATTGATTTTACAGTATCGCCCAGCAATATTGACGAGGATAAAGTAAAAAGGGAATATATAAGCTTAGGGCGCGGGGCATCGGATATTGTGCTTAAACTTGCAAGTGACAAAGCGTTGGCTATAGGGGCGGACCTTGATGATCTTATCATTGGCGCTGACCAAGTGCTTGAACTTAAAGATGAAATATTTGATAAACCAAGAACCATGACGGAGTTAAAAACCCGCTTATTGCTGTTACGTGGACAAGAACACCGGCTTGTCGGGGCGGTATGTTTAGTGCAAAACGGTGTTGTGCTTTGGCATTATGCCAGCATATGCAAGCTTACCATGCGCAATTTTAGCGACCGGTTTTTGCAAAACTATTTAAAACAACAAGGTAAGAGCGTGTTGTCATGTGTTGGCGGCTATAAGTTTGAAGCATATGGGGCGCAATTATTTGAAAAGTGCGAAGGAGATTATACCTCCGTACTAGGCTTGTCGCTTTTACCATTACTGAAACAATTACGTTTACGCGGCGCTATTTTAAGCTAGAAGCCTTTTCTATATATGGATACCAGATAAGAATTCAACATGAGTGTGAAGCAAAACCAAAACAAAAGATTGCTTAAACTTGCCGGAGTTGTGGGTTGGCCTGTGCACCATTCTGTCTCGCCGGTTTTACATAATTATTGGCTGAAAAAACTATCCATACACGGTGCTTATACTATGTTTGCGGTGCACCCAGATGAGGCGAAATATGCATTCCAAAGTCTAAAACACACAAGCATTTCAGGGCTTAATGTCACTATCCCCTTAAAAGGACTGGCTTACGAAGCGGCGGACGAAATTTCTTCTGATGCTCGTAAGCTTGGTGTTTGTAATGTTTTGTATAAAAAGCACGGTAAACTTATTGGCCATAATACAGATATGGAAGGGTTTGCCGGGCCGCTGCTCGCACAAATCGGACATAAATTTATCTTGAACAATGCTGTCACCATCATAGGTGCAGGCGGCGCGGCGCGGGCAGTGTTAGGCTCATTACTAGCTCTGGGCGCACCTGAAATACGCTTGTTAAACCGGACAGACGCGCGGGCAAAAAAACTGGTTGCCAATGTTAATATTCCCAGCCTTTATGCCTGTGAATGGGAAAACCGACAGCAGGCCGTTGCCGGGTGTGGATTGTTGATCAATGCCAGCTCTGCCGGCATGGCGGGATATGATGCGCTTGATATTGATTTACATGGCCTGGCGGACAATGCCTGGGTTTATGATCTTGTCTACACCCCGCTGATAACGCCGTTGATGAAAAAAGCGCAAATGCGCGGCTTGAACACTATTGGCGGGCTTGATATGCTGATTGCACAAGCACGGCCTTCCTTTAAGTTGTTTTACGGACGTGATGCGCCAGAGGACGGTGATGTTAAATCTCTACTTCTCCAACATTTAGAAGCGCCGCTATGATTAAAATTGGCTTGACCGGATCAATTGGTATGGGAAAGTCTACAACCGCCTCCATGTTCAAAGAGGCTGGTGCTTATGTGTTCGGTGCCGACGCGGCCGTTCATAAACTATATGCCAAAAATGGTGCAGCAGTGCCGTTGCTGAGGGCGGTATTTCCTGACATTATAGTGGACGGGGCTGTGGACCGTACAAAATTACTGGCGCATCTGAAATCTGATCCTCTAAATATTGAAGTCCTAGAAAGCTTCATCCATCCAATGGTCGTATCGCTGCGCGAAGAGGCCATAAAGCTGGCTAAGGCAAGTGGAGCAAAGATATTTGTTGCTGATATCCCGCTATTGTTTGAAACCGGAGCCCAAGCGTATTTCGATATAATCGTTGTTGCCAGCGCAAAATCTTCGGTACAGCGCCAGCGGGTTTTATCGCGACCGGGTATGACGAAAGAAAAATATGCCCTTATATTATCCCGCCAGCTACCAGACGCGCAGAAAAGAACCAAAGCAGACTATGTGGTTAAGACAGACAAAGGTATGGATTTTGCTCGTAACCAAGTAAATACTATCGTGCGAACACTAGGGCCTGTGGACAATTAGCGTGAATGGCAGGTTTGAGGTATTTTTGAGCGAAAATCTGACCGTTTTTTGTAGGACTGGCTCGTCAATTCAAAAGAAACTGTCTGATTTGTAGCCAAAAAGGACCAAATCCTGCTGTTTAAGTTAATTGTCCACAGGCCCTAGTTAAACGATAGAATGAAGCGGTTTAAACAGTGTGACAATTGTCACGATGTATTTTATTTTGTCGCTTTTAAACAGGCATCCATTTTTGATTTATCTTCATCGCTCATTCTTAGTATTTCTTGGGCGTCTAAGGCAAAGTCACTGACAACCATATCGGCGTTAATGGCGTAATTTGTATAAGCGGCGAAGTCCCCGGAGGCTTGTAGTTCATCATCAAGTTCGAAAGAGCCTACTAAAACCGGAATCTTTTTATCTCGTAAGGCTTTGGCGACATCCTCTGGAATCAATTTTTCTCCTGTCCAGGCAGTCATAATGCTGGCGGGTATACCGAGATCTTCCAGTTTTTTTATATCGCCGGGGGTAGAAATACCAACAGACAGTGCCATTTCCGGCGCCAATTTGTACAGACGCAAAGCTTGTTCTGTGTTATGGGAAATTAATTTAACCTGATGCGCCATACCAGCGTCTCGAATAGTGTTTAAAACTTTAGCCTCATCCACAGAGGGTTTGAAGTCTATTTCCAGATAGATTTTATCTTTTGCAAAGCTAAGGATGTCGGCAAATGAGTTTGGGCGATATGATGTAATCTCGCCGTTGGTGTCCTTTAGAAATATTTCTTGGGACTGTTCCCATGTCGTATTGGTAATTGAGCCCGTACCAGTTGATCTTTGATCCCAAACTTCATCGWAAAAAACAAACTGGGTGCCATCTTTAAGGCGGGCAACATCAATTTCAGCAATTAGTACGCCTTCTGCGTGTAATGCCCGTAAGCCTTCTACGGTGTTTTCTGGATATTTTGAACTTTCATGGGTGCCGCGATGGGCAGCTACAAGGGCCACACCATTTGGCTTGCAGGCAAACAGTTCCAAAACTGATGGATATGGCGAAATATCTTGTAAATCTGGCACACTATCACTGGTTTTGTTGTCGTTAGTTGGCGTATTGGAGGTTTGGCACGATGAGAGAGCCACTGTTAAAACCAACATACCAGCGGTTAAGGTTATAATTTTACGAAATTTGAGGGTCCTTATTGCCATTATGGCCTCCTTTATTTATTTTCAAAGCACAAAATATTCAGTGTGGGTATTTTAGCAAAAATGCGTTCTCGTGTCACCACGGGCCTGCCGGGCCTCAGTGTTTGTAGATTCGGTCTCTGTGTCGCTTTATAGCTTTTTCTTTAAACATTCGTCCATTTTCATTTTATCTTCATCGCTCATTCCCAGTATTTCTTGGGCGTCTAATGCAAAATCACTGACAACCATATCAGCGTTAACGGTGTATTTCGTGTAAGGTGTGAAGTCGCCGGATTCTTGGAGTTTATCATCAAGGTCGAAAGATCCTACAAAAACCGGGATTTTTTTATCTCGTAAGGCTTTGGCGACATCCTCTGGAATCAGTTTTTCTCCTGTCCATCCGGTCATAATGCTGGCCGGTATACCGAGGTCTTCCATTTTTTTAATGTCGCCGGGGGTAGAAATACCGAGAGCCAAAGCCATTTGGGGCGCAAGCTTGTACAGGCGTAAAGCTTGTTCGTGGTTATGGGAAATTAATATAACCTGATCCGCCATACCAGCGTTTCGAATAGTGTTTAAAACTTTAGCCTCATCCACAGAGGGCTTGAAGTCTATTTCCAGATAGATTTTATCTTTTGCAAAGCTAAGGATGTCGGCAAATGAGTTTGGGCGATATGATGTAATCTCGCCGTTGGTGTCCTTT
>NVVO01000015.1 GCA_002733385.1 Robiginitomaculum sp. | reverse complement strand
TGTGCCGTCTCCTAACGTWATMASKCYGTWCNNTWAYGYMYGCTTWTGGGGMGTTYRRGACATTTATCTGYAAGGGYACTGTYTGAGGAAARYYCTTATTAATCWAGCKYTATGRKGTTGRRCAAATRTTRTCAAAAACGTATGACYTATTCYCAATTTCGTTGCAGTAGTAGYTACACTGCGTCACRTTGTTAGCCGTTTGCCGGCTACTATAAACGCATTGGTCTTTAATGGGGCTTTGTGGCATTGGGGTATGAGTTCTTTGGTCAAGGTCAGTTATCATTGTACCCSCTCTTGTGCGTCTATCCGCCATTTCAGGGATTGTCGCACACTGTCCGTCTTCATATAAAATGGCACAGATTTAAGTCTGCACTAAGAGAGAGTTTGCTCACCTTTGTTGATTGATACTAAGCTACGGCTTTACGGTATTGCAAGCGCCGATGTTCGATAGTTTGTTTTTTGATCCTTTCTCTTTTGTTTAAGATTGATTGTCCACGTCCGAAGTATACGTCTGCAGGCGTGAGATTGTTGATGCTCTCGTGGTATCGCTCGTGATTGTAGTGCTCCACAAAGCTTTCGATCTGTCGTTCAAGATCACCGGGCAGGAAGTAGTGTTCCAGCAATATCCGGTTCTTGAGCGTTTGATGCCAGCGTTCGATCTTGCCCTGTGTCTGTGGATGATAGGGCGCACCGCGCACATGGCTCATGCTTTGATCTTTGATGTAATCGGCTAGCTCGGCGGATATATAACTGGCGCCATTGTCAGACAATAATCTTGGTTTGTGAACCACATGTACTTGATCACAGCCTGATGCCTGCAGCGCCATATCCAGAGTTTCTGTCACGTCGCTTGTCTTCATGGTCGTGCAGAGTTTCCACGCAATAATATAGCGTGAGTAATCATCCAAGATGGTGGAGAGATACATCCAACCCCAACCAATGATCTTCAGATAAGTGAAGTCCGTCTGCCACATTTGATTTATGGCCGTCGTCTTATCTTTGAACTCACTGGCTGCCTTCATGACGATAAAGGCAGGGCTCGTAATCAGATCATGTGCCTTTAACAAGCGGTATACCGAACTTTCCGACACAAAGTAGCTCTTCGTGTCCGTGAAGGTTACAGCTAACTCACGCGGACTAAGTTCAGGTCTCTCCAGTGCCAATGTAATAAGCTTCACTCTAACTTTATCGGGAATACGGTTCCATACACGTGCAGGCATTGGGGCCTTATCTTTAAGAGCTTTGTCACCTCCAAGACGATGCCGGTCATACCAACGATAAAAGGTTCGCCGTGGTACGCCCAGCATATCTAAAGTTTGCTTGGCGGGTAAGTGTGAACGCTCAACTATGCGGATGATCTCTAGCTTCTCTGTTGCAGGGTATCTCATACGTCTTCGCCCCCATCCCCGATCATGCTTTTTTTAAGAAGTCTGAGTTCCAAAGTTTGTTCGGCAACGACTTCCTTTAGCTCGCGGGCTTCCTTGCGCAGATGCGTGACTTCGCTGCTATTGGCTTGGCGAACAATGTCGCCCGCTAAGCGCTTCTTGCCAGCCTCCATAAAGTCCTTCGACCATTTGTAGTAAATACCCTGCGAGATACCTTCACGACGGCACAGCTCTGCAATGCTATCCTCGCCGCGTAAGCCGTCCAGCACGATGCGTATCTTCTCCTCGGCACTGTATTGGCGGCGGGTCTTGCGTTTGATGTCTTTAATGATGCGTTCCGAGGAACGCCCTGTATGTTTCTGTCTCATCATTTACTCCTAAGATGATGATGAACAAAAACTCTCTCTTAGCACAGACCTAAATCTGTGCCATAGGCGCTGACGTCAGACAGTGGGTACATCGAGAATAAATTCAAGTTAGTGAATTATAAAATTTGGTTTGCCTTTTGCATTTGTCCAGCCTTGATGAAAGGGGAAGTGGGTTTGGCTGTTGTCCTTTTCTTTAAACAAAAACGTGTTGGCAGAAAAACTAACGTCTTTCATAGTTGCAATGGCAGCTTGAATGCCCTGAATGCGCTTTTGTGATGTGGTGATGGTTAGGACTTGGAAACCTTTCATTCCAAAATGCCTTTCAGCTAGGTCGCGTTCGTAGGTGTCGGCGTAGCTTTGGATTTTGCGCATGTATGAAGTCTGCTTTATGTCCCTGCGGGTGACGGGCATGGTGGCGCGGTCGATTTCAACAAAGAAGAATTTCTCGTTTCTATAAAGTGGCCCGTTGTTATCCCTGATCCCAAATACATAATCCGGGACAATGGAAAACTCATGCGGCTGACCGTTATGCTTGATTTTTGTTTTCCATCTGAACGGATATTTTGAATTCTGGGTTTGGACGGGAGAGCGGTTTATAATGATTTGTGGGTCAATCATTTCAAGATGATCTGAACCTATGCACTCCATTTCTACACTCACCATAAAATCAGAAATACCCAGCGTGTGTTCAATATGTTTTTCTCGCACCCGGCGGTTCTTTTCTGTCCAGTAAACTTTGGGAGGCATAGGGTAATTGTAACGGCTGGCAATTAAAGTAGCCCCCGCATTTCCAAGAGCATAAACGGTGGGCCGTTTATCTGCGTAGGCAAAGATCGCCGCCTGTGCTTTGGGCCTGTCGATATATTTGTGATCATAAAGTTTGCGCAGGCGGCTGTTCATGCCCCAACGGCTCTTGGTGCCAGTGAGGGCTTGCAAATGATCCGTGGTTAAAAAGCGGTATTTGTGAAGCGCTTTTAATATGACCGCGTCCCGTTCGGTTAGCTGTATGGGGTCAGTTGATTTTCGTTTTAATCGTGATGTGTGTTTAGCCATAATTGTGATTGTTAAGCCAGCGGTGCAGCTTTGCCTCCACCTTGGCCCGTGGTTTACCAAAGCGGGTTTGGGAGTTTTTAATAACGCTGTCGCGGCTCCCGATACGCTGTTCAAGCTGTATGCCTTTGAGCAGTTGCGGTTCTTTTGATATGCCGTTCTCTATATACCGCACCAGCATTTCACCACGGGCTTGCTCACGCAGGGTTTGGGTGTTGAAAGGTTTGATCTCAACTGCAAGAGCTTCCGCGTCACCGCCGCCCAGCGTGAACATGACAAGGTTTCCAACATTGCCCAATATGGCTTTGCGGATTTGATCGGTGAGTTGGTCTAAATATTGATGGGCTATGATGAGCGAAAGGCGGTATTTTCTGGCCTCGCTGACGATGCTATCAAAAGCATCAGTGGTGAAGTTTTGGAACTCGTCTATATAGAGGTGAAAGTCCTCGCGTTCCTCCTCTGGTACGCTGGCGCGTTTCATGGCTTCTTGCTGAATGGCACACACCAAAAGCGAGCCGAGCAAATTTGTCATATCTTCGCCGAGTACGCCCTTGGATAAATTGACGATCAGGATTTTGCGGTTGTCCATTATATAGGATAGATTAAATGTGTTTTTGCTCTGGCCGAGAATATTTCTCATGGCCGGGTTGCGGGCAAAGGCTCCCATTTTATTGAGGATTGGCGAGATAATCTCTGATCTTTGTCTTTGGTCATACCGTGCAAATTCTTCTTGCCAGAACGCGAGAACAACCGGGTCTTTGACGTGGCGGATTACGCGCCGTCTAAACCGCTCATCGGTCAACATTTTGGGGATAGCCAAAAGGGAAATGCCGAGGTTGTCCGGGTATTCCATCAACGCCGCAATGGTGTTGGACAAAACATGTTCCATACGCGGCCCCCAGAACTCTCGCCAGATAGAGCGAAAAGCAGCGATTAAATTGGCTGTGGCCGTAGCGTGTAAATGTTTCGGCACACCGCGCAACGGGTTGAAGCCAAGAGGGAAGTCCGTGTCGGCAGGATTGAAATACACAACGTCACGGATGCGGTGTTTGGGGATGCTATCAATGATGAGTTCTGCACTGTCGCCGTGGGGATCAATAAAAGCAAAGCCTCGATCCGTTAAAATATCTTGCAAGATGCAAGAATTGAGCAGAGTTGATTTACCGCTCCCGGTCTGGCCAATGACATACATGTGCCTGCGCCTGTCTTCTTGGGATAGCGAAAGCCAACGGTCATTCACTGCCGCCTTTAAGGTTCCGATATAAAGCTGTTCTTCATTAAAATTCATAAACGCTGGAAGCAGCGCACGGTTCTAAAAGACTAATCGATTTGTTGTGGGTCGTAGCCTCAAGATAGCGCACGCTGTTTACAGGGGATATTTGAGTGTATGATTATAACCTATGCGGTATAAATTTTTACAATACTAGCAACGATGGAAAGCAATACCCCAATTACACCAACAGTTG
Organism: Robiginitomaculum sp.; assembly: GCA_002733385.1. Lineage (GTDB taxonomy): Bacteria > Pseudomonadota > Alphaproteobacteria > Caulobacterales > Maricaulaceae > Robiginitomaculum_A. The sequence continues at coordinate 70,409 of NVVO01000015.1, read as the reverse complement.
CAAACAAAGGGTGGTCTTTCATGACAGCCCCAACAGTCGAAAGAGTAAGACCCCTTTGAGTAAAATAGTTGTTATTACATTTAAGTCTTCGCTCGCTTGCAGCTACTGCCAAGTCCATCAAAGTATCTACTTTGCTAAGTGTTGATTGATGCAGTTTTACGAATTGCTTTTGATCAAAGGCTTCTGCTTCGTCCTTGCCGGGAAGAAAATTTCTAGGCACCATTTCGTTAATCTCTAATAATTTTAACAATCTTGGATGTGGTACATAATTGCGACCTAACAACCCATGCATCATGTTAGCCAAGTCAATTTTATTAGTGTCTTGTATTTCTGCCGGGGTTCCACCCAAAACTTTATAACGGTGTGCGATTGCTTCAAAACCGTAGTTTGCATCGCGCATATTCCAATGTATCCATTTACATGCTGCAAATTGTTCCACCGTCTTATAAAACCGTTTGAGCATTTTCTTTTCAAGCTTATTGTATTGAGTGCCGATTTTATCTGACTTTATTCCAGTAAGTTCTGCCTCATGGTGAATAGAAAAAGACTTTGTTTGGCCGCTCCCAAAAAACCTTAGAGCTATCGATGTTATTCTTGGCGATGAGCCGTCAGTAATGCCATAAAAACTTTCACACGAATAATGTATAAAGACCACGCTATGCGGCACCCGGAAAATTTCTTCGAGTGCTTTGCGAGCTAACCTGTTTTTTTGATACTGACTTACTACCATAATTGCGTTGTTAAACGAGTGAATAAGTAAAATCTACCCGGTATGCTTAAATAACGCTCCCTTATTTTCAGTCAAACATGGGAGATATGATCATGACAAAATGGGTGGACTTTAAGACGGTGCGTGAGCATCTTGGATTTCGTGGCGCATAAATACATGGCACGATTTAATGAGTCGTAGGTTCAAGTATCCCTTTTAATATCACTTAACAATCAAACTCACCATTTCGCTCAACACAGACTTCCAAAACATCGGGAAGAAGCAAGCCATTTGCACCCTTTTCATCTGTACGATTAGTTCTGAAAGTTAGGCCCATGTCTTGTTTAAGCACTGAAGCGTTAGTTGAAAGCTTAAATCGTTTGATTGAAGCGCCATTTTGAATTTGTGCACGGTTCCCATATCCATCCCAACTCACAACCTCAATCGGAAGCCCTTCGACATCCATAATTATGGCTATATAATCTCCACCGATCCAATGCTGATTGTTTTCCTGCATGGAAGCAGTTCGATCATCGACACGGCTATATCGACCATTCTTGTCTCGCAGCCAAATATTGAATGGGTAAGATGAACCATTAGAACCAAAATGCACTCCTCTTTTCCCGTCCGCAGCAAATAGAACTAGAACTACATCACCTGGTGTACCCGCAAACCTAATAGTTTCTCCTGCATTGATTTGTATTTCGGATGCATCCAATTTAAGATTACACAATTCGAAGCCCAAATCCCCAAGTATAAAACTGTCAAATTTCTTACAAACTTTGAGAAACGCATTTAACGAATTTGCATGAACGTGATGAGTTTTAGTTGACGATTGAATGATCGCTTGTGGTCGAACCGATGCTTCAAGTTTTATATCACGGTAACATTCGATTAAAGAATAAGGGCAAACTCCCCAAAAATATGGGTCACTATTTTGTGAAAGCGATACTCGACGCCTATCCAAATTATTGATTACCTTCTCCGGCTCAAAAAAGTATGCTACTGATACTGCCCCCAGGTCGATGTCAAATGTTAACAAGTATCGAGATAGCCTTAGTGCGTTAGCGTTTGATGCTAGGAATTGTCGATGCGCCGATTCAGTGGCGTTCGTAGCGAATTCATTTGCTTCCTGTACTTGTTTTCTAGCCTTGGAAACACTTTCAATTTTTTCATCAACAGAAGCAATATTTTTTTGAACCTCTAATACTTGCTGTGATGCGATTTCGGACTCTAAACGATCCAATTTAAAGCCAGTGATTGAAAGAAATAACCCCATTACACTTAATATTGCAAACATACCTGTTGCAAAGGGATGCTTTCCACAAAACTCGATTGGTTTGCTAAGTGCTTTTAGAGCCCTCATGGATTTCTTCATTTTTTACTCGATTGCTTCCTATATATTTAAGAGATATGCGGCATTTTAGGCAACTTCTTTTTATGATTGTTACAGTAAACTAGTAAATTGTATACAAATTATTCACTAAGAAGTCTAAGTTACCTTTACCAGTTTCGTTCGATGGGAAAACTGGTGTTAGGCTTGCGTTACTTATGAGGCATAACGTCTGCCAACTCGAGTCAGTCCCAAACACAAGCCGGGTTATTTTGAATAGGACTAACCAGACACGAACGATCCCCGTCGATATGCTAAAATAACGCTCCCTAATTTTCAGTCAAACATGGGAGATATTATCATGACAAAATGGGTAGACTTTAAGACGGTGCGTGAGCATCTTAATTTTCGTGATGTGCTTGCACATTACGGGATTGAAGAACATTGGCCAAAAACAGGGATGCGGGATCAGGTAAAGATTATCTGTCCTTTCCATGACGATCATAAACCGTCTTGCGGTGTGAACCTTGTTAAAGAGGTTTATAACTGCTTCGCCTGTGATGCAGGCGGCAATGCGCTCGATTTCGTGGCGCATATGGAGGGGCTTAACCCTGACAAGACGGGTGAACTTCGTAAGGCCGCATTTGTGGCCGCAGATACTTTCGGAATTGAGCAAGCTTTGAAGCGTCCACCTCGCGGTGGGGAAGCCAAGGCCAGCGAAAAATCGAAAGCCAAAACAACAAAGGTAACAAAACCCGTTAAGGCAAAATCCAAGCCTTCTAAAAAGAAGGCCAAGGATAAGCCAACCAAAAACGGGAAAGGGAAGCCAAACAAACCTTTGACGTTTACGCTCAAACTTGATCATAAGCATCCGTTCATCAAAGAGCGGGGCTTCAAGAAAAAACTGATCAAGGAATTCGGGATTGGGTTTTCTGACAAGGGCATGATGAAGGGGCGCATTGCGTTTCCCATTCATAATAGCGGGGGTGATCTGATTGCATATTCTGGCCGTTGGGCCAGTGATGAATTGCCAGAGGACGTACCGCGTTATCTCTTGCCGAAAGGTTTTGAGAAAAACAAAGTGCTGTTCAATCTAAATCGTGTTCTTGAAGCCCGCGCCGACGATCCTGATCTTGATACGATTGTGATCGTCGAAGGGTTCTGGTCGGTTCTGCGTCTGCACTCTGAAAACGTGCCGTGTGTATCAACATTCGGCGATAGTGTTTCAGAAGCGCAAGTGGAACTGCTCGTTCAAAATGGGTTCAAAAACATCATTCTCATCTTTGATGGGGATGAGGGCGGCCGTGTTGGCACGGAATCGTCCCTGCCAATTTTGGCAGAACATGTTTTTGTCAAAACAGTGGCCCTAGAGAACGGCATTAAGCCGGACACTATGGACGATGATATTGTGGCAACGCTTCCACGCTTTAACTAGCAGGGAAGCCAGCCCGTTAAGGCCTCGCAGATTCTGCGGGGCTTTTTTACTGCWCGTTAAACCCGTGCGTGGRCATTAGGCCGCGAACYTTTTCCCCACGGTTGTCGKSCCGSSRTNAGCAAGGCGACTTCATAGKTTTTWRYGGTGGGTTTGCCAGCACATMTTAAATGGGCAGGAAAAAGCTATGAAGTCGCGTTGCATAACGCTGACAACCGTGGGGAATAGCGCAAGCGCAGTAAAGGCGATTAGCCAATCCGTTAGGGGCAATTGCTAAGTGTTGGGGGTCGTTGGCATCATATCAAATGTTGAATACCAAATTCATTAAAAATCTGAACGTAGAATTAGCTATATAACCTGTAGTTCGAAGAAATAATTAGTATATGTGTGATAGATTTTATTGCAGGCTTGTAATGGAAAATTACTTATGCAGTAATTTGCTAGTTAGTTTTGTTACATTTTCAATCGTAATGTCAATATTTTCCGAAGCTAGTTCATTCCAAACATCAGGGTTCGACCAATAACCGCCCTTTACATTGAGAATATCTGCAAGTTCTACGTTTACATGACGCATCGGGATGCTAGCGCTATACCATAACCCAGACAATTCGCTCTCTTTTTCAGGGTCTCTGCTACTGTCTGAATTTCTACGTAAATAAGCTTGGGTCGCAACCAATGCGACGTGAGTTTCTTTGAGGGCTAAATCTACCTGCTTATCATGCAGAATATTACCCTTACTGATGCGATCAAATAGATCCCAAAGTTTATTGAATACTGAAATTCCAGTCATTACGCCCTGCATATGTGACATCGTAGCCAAATTTACCCTATAATCAAGTATATATAAGCAGGACTATGGTGACCCGACGAGTAGTTTAACCTGCGCCCCTAAACGTAACTCTTTGAGCAACGATTCTATGGATATGTCAGCAATAGCAGCATTTACGACCAGCCTTCAAGCTGCAACGGATATTACGAAAAGCATGTTAGGACTCAAGGTTTCCAACGAAGTTCAAACAAAAATAATTGAACTGCAATCCGTAAGACACTTTTATTTTAAAACTTCAAACTGTCTGACGGCAAACGGACTGTTCGGACGTGTTTCATTCGGGAACATTGAAGCTCAAAACCTAGGTTAAGTCTCTTCGATTAGAGGCAATTTCTAAGAGTTGCGGATCGGTAACTCCGATTAGTCTGCCTAAAAAATATGTTGAGCGGTACAAATCTGCTTACTATTTGCTTACTGAGAACAAGTTTAGAAAAAAATTTAAATGTTCTTGAAATTTAAATTCGCCTATGTTATTGAAATAATAGACTTAAATGGTGGTGGGAGAGAGATTTGAACTCTCGACCTCAGGATTATGAGTCCTGCGCTCTAACCAACTGAGCTACCCCACCAATGTTCGTTCTTTAGGCTCTGCCTGAGGGCCTAGCTGGCAGGCGGGTGCTATAGGCCAAATCTTTCGGTCTGCCAAGAGCGAAAATCAGGCTGGGGGATTTATTTGGGCGCGCTTATTTGTAGATCGTTGGACAAATTTATTGGGCCGTTTTGTGCCAATTTTCTGCCAATAGAATTCACTTACACACAAAACATCTCGCCTCAACACCTCTAGCGTCGTCGTTGCCGTGCGGGGGTTCTGCTTTGTGTAGGCGCGCCGGGCTGGAGGGTCGGCTGGGCGGCGGGTCCTACTTGTCCATAATATGTTGCCGGGTGGGTCGCTGGCCCGCCTGATCTGGTTGGAACATTGTGCGGTGTTGGTTGCACAAAAGGCAGGCTTCGCATCGGAGACGCCTGATTGTTAACATATCCATTTTGGTATTGGTTGGCTTGCCTTTGTTGTACCGGAGATTGATATTGAGATTGATACTGATACTGGTTTTGAGCGCGGGCGGCAAGTTGCTGGCGTTGTTGTTGGGCGATAGTGGTTTTTGGCGTATTGTATCTTGCTATGCGCCCCAATACATTTTGCACACGTGGCACTTCCTGCGATCGCGGGGCTGGGTTTGATCTTAGCTGAACAGGTTGGCCATAATTTTGTGGTGATGAAAGTGGTATGGCTCTAGCCGCATTTGGTGCAATGTAAGGGGCCCTTCCGGATCCATTATTATTGAGGGTTACACCGCTTATCATATTTAAATTATCAGCAGGCTTAGCCATTTGGCCATAGGGGTTGGTATTTTGTACTAGGGCGCTTGGCCGTTTGATTTGAGTGGGCGCAACCGGATACTGAGACTGCATTTGATAGCCCGTGCGTCCTGCCAAAGCAGTTTGGCGAAGCGAGGCTGAACTGTTCGCGGTTTGCTTATTATATGTTTGTGGTCTTGTGTAAGTTTGCGGGGTTGGTGTTACACGTGTGGTTTGGGGGGACTTCGCGCTACGAAGTTGGCGCAGATAGGACATATTGTTACTCGCCGCTTCCTGACCCAAATCACGGGCGGCCCATGTCTCGGCTTCATCGAATTTATTTTGCAGGCCTAAAACCAGGGATAAGTTTTGCCGGACACTGGGACTGGCACCGGGCATGCTGGCCGCACGGCGCAACCAGATTTCTGCCGTTTTAGGGTCGCCTTCCAGGGCGTAGGAAAGACCGACATTGCCAATAATCCCCGGATCGTTCGGAGCCAGAGATAGCGCTTTTGAGTAATGTTGGCGGGCTTGGTCAAATTGTTCAAACTGGTCTAGAACCGCGCCTTTCAATGACCACAAGCGGGCTATATCTTGCCGCTGACCAAGGGCGTTATCGATGATTGGCAGGGCTTGATTAGGCTTGTTGCTGGCGATATACGCGGCCGCCAATTCTATCATAAGCTCGACATTGCGCGGATATAAAGCCCGTGTGGTTTGGGCGACCTCTATGGCTTTATAGGGGTTGTCAAGCCGGCGCAGGGTATTGGCCAAATTGACAGCCGCTTCAAGATCAGCCGGGTTGAGATCATATTCCCGTGACCAGAACGCCGCCTGGGCAAACAAATCCTGGGTCAGGATTGCCGCTCGCTCTTGCGCAGAGCGCGGGGTGTAATTGGCCGTATTTAAATCGCGAACCGCTTGTTTTTCTATGGGCATGTACCCACCCGGAAGACTGGCAAGGCTACATCCGCCCAACCCCAAAAGCCCGACACCGCATAACAGGGTTTTTGTGATGTTCAATTTTACCATCTTCGCCTCCAAAAGTCCTTTAATATGATATTTCGACGAGTCTTGTTGCACCGCGTCAAGATTTGGTTAACAAATGTAAAAGAACACAGATAATTCGACATATTTACCCTTTGTAAAAACTGGAAAGCCGCCATGACATCATATTTTATTAAATCTGGAGCCGTACCCAAAGGCAAAACTGTAACACCCATACATATATGTCGGCCCAAACAGGCCGGGCCATTGCTTGCTAGCCTTGATCCGGTGGGACAAGCATATGCAAATGCCCACAATTTCACCGGTGGCTCCGGGCAAGCGGTTTTGGTCCCCGCCGACACAGGTGAAGTGGCTTTGGTATTGTTTGGGGTTGGGCAAAATTCAGATGGTTATTCGGACAGTGCTTTACAGGCTGGTATGTTGGCCGAGAAACTGCAAGCCGGATTTTACCAAATAGCGACTGCGCCTGAAGATTTTGACAAAGCCCTGATCGCCACCGCTTGGGGTTTGGGCGCCTACACATTCAACCGTTATCTCAAACAAACCCCGACCCCGCCGACTTTGGTATTAACGCCGGATATGCGACCGGACGAAACCATGGCTATTGTCAAGGCCGCCAATAGAGGCCGGGATTTGATCAACACGCCCGCCGCTGATATGGGCCCAAAGGCCTTGCACCGGGAGGCCAAAAAACTGGCCGAAACATACGGCGCACGTTTTAAAGCGACTATTGGCAAAAACTTGCTGAAAGACAATTATCCCATGATCCATGCGGTCGGGCGGGCGGCCCACGAAAAACCGCGCTTGGTAGAATTTACATGGGGGGAGAAAGACGCCCCAAGTCTGGCAATCATCGGCAAGGGCGTTACGTTCGATTCCGGTGGGGTCAATATGAAATCTGCGGCGGGCATGCGGATCATGAAAAAAGATATGGGCGGAGCTGCCCATGCTTTGGCTTTGGCAGAAATGATCATGGCGGCAAAATTACCCATACATTTGCATGTTTTGCTGGCCGTGGCCGAAAACGCGGTATCTGGCAATGCGTTCAGACCCGGTGATATATTGTCGTCGCGCAAGGGGCTGAGCGTCGAAATTGATAATACCGACGCCGAGGGCCGGTTGGTTTTGGGCGATGCTTTGACCCGGGCTTCTGAAGATAAACCGGGTTTAATCATGGATTTTGCCACCCTCACAGGTGCGGCGCGGGTGGCGCTGGGGCCAATATTAGTGCCTTTCTTTTCCAACCGTAAAGCACCCATAGAAGCTATTTTGGCGCAAGCCGATAGCCACAAAGACCCATTATGGCCCATGCCACTTTGGGCGCCTTATATGCGTATGCTATCTTCCCCTATTGCCGATATGAAAAATGCGGGCAATAGTTTTGCCGGCTGTATTACGGCGGCATTATTTTTAGAAAAATTTATTGGTGATGACCAGGCCTGGATGCATTTTGATGTTTATGGCTGGAACCAAAGCGCCAACCCATCCCGCCCCAAAGGCGGAGAAATATTCGCCGTGCGCGCTTTGTTTCATTGGTTGAAGAATGGGGGGTTGAAAAACGGGGGCTAACGAAAATTTGACAGGCTGTCTGACAGCGCGTGCAACACCTTGCGCAAAACCCTGCGCAAGGTACGAGCGCGAGCGGCCTGGTATGCCCAGGGTTTGGTTTCGTCCATATAGGTTTGTTGTGCCAATTCCATTTGAATTGCATGGATCCCGGCTTTGGGGTCGCCGGTATGGCGGGTGGTCCATCCCCCTTTAAAGCGGCCATTGAGGACGCTGGTATATCCTTGTGCCTTGTGGCAAATGTCCACCACGATTTTTTCTAGGCTTGGGTCGCATGTTGTGCCGCCATTTGTGCCAATATTGAAATCCGGCAATGTGCCAGCAAACAAAAACGGTGCTTGTGAACGAATGGAATGGCAATCAAACAGCACGATGTTGTTGTGGACGCGGCGAAGGCGCTTTATCTCGGTCTGCATGGCCAAATGATAGGGTGTATGATAGTGCAATTGCCTTCGCGTAATTTCGTCTATATCTGGCTCTCGGCCTTTTTTATAGATTTTGTCGCCGTTAAAATCGGTGAGCGGGCATAGCTCCGTGGTGTTTTGGCCGGGATACAAGCTCTTGCCGGACGGGTCACGGTTAGCGTCTATAACATAGCGGTGGAAATTCGCCCTTATGATGGTGGCGCCGGGCAAAAGCCCTCGGTACAGCCTGTCCACATGCCAATCCGTGTCTGCCAAACTGCGGCCATTGGCATTGAGGGTTTTCTTGATATGGCCGGGAACATATATACCCGTATGGGGCATGGCCAGAATTATCGGGCTATTCCCTTTAATAATGTGGACGGGTTGCGTATTCATGTTCATGGGTGAATTCTATATTGCTTTGAACCCATTGGCAATTTAGTTTCAATGTTTAGACACGAGGTTAAAAATGGCAGTTTACTGGGCCAAACAGGTTTTGACATCAGACGGGTGGCGGCAAAATGTGCGCATCACCATTGGCAAAGACGGCATTATTTCGGCCCTCGAATTTGACAGTGAAGCAAGAGGCGAAGTATTTGACGTTCTCTTGCCGGCACCCGCCAACATCCATTCCCACGCCTTTCAAAAAGCAATGGCGGGTCTAAGCGAAAGCCGAGGCCCAAACCCGCACGACAGTTTTTGGACTTGGCGCGATATTATGTACCGGTTTGTCGACCAAATCACCCCGGACGATATTGAAGCCATTGCCGCCTATTTATACATGGAAATGCTGGAAGCCGGGTTTGCCGCCGTAGCGGAATTTCATTATTTGCACCACCAGATTGGCGGACAGGTCTATGACAATCTCGCGGAAACTGCCCACCGGATTGCAGCAGCAGCACAGATCAGCGGTATCGGCCTGACGCTCTTGCCCGTGCTTTATACGCAAGGCGGATGTGACGGACGGCCGCTCGTGGGTGGTCAATTACGCTTTGGCAATACACAAGAGCRATTCGGGGCCTTATATGAGGCCAGCAAATCTGCAATAGCAAAACTCCCCCCCGATTGCGGTTTGGGCGCGGCGGCCCATTCCTTACGCGCCGTGAACCCGGACGACCTGTCTTTTGTTGCGGGCCTCGATACTACCGCCCCTTTTCACATACACATCGCCGAACAGACGGGCGAGGTCGACGAGGTGCTAGCCGCTCTGGGTCGTCGTCCTGTGGATTGGCTTCTCGACAACTATGATGTGGATGGGCGCTGGTGCTTGGTTCATGCCACGCAAATGACGGCGGCGGAAACCACAGCTTTGGCTAAGTCCGGGGCGGCGGTGGCTCTGTGTCCGATCACGGAAAGTAGTCTTGGCGACGGCATTTTTTCTGGGCGGGGTTATCTAAAGGCTGGCGGGGTATTTGGCATTGGCTCGGATTCCAATGTGCGGATATCCTTGGTGGAAGAATTGCGCACCTTGGAATATTCCCAGCGCTTGAAACATCAAGAGCGGGCCGTGTTGGCGACAGACACACAGTCGACTGGCCGGGTGTTGTTGCAAGGCGCGGCCAGTGGCGGCGCACAGGCTAGTGGTCGGGCCAGCGGCGAAATTGCCGTGGGGAAATTGGCGGACCTGATGGCCTTGGACGGGGACGCACCTGATCTGATTGGCAAGCAGGGCGACACCTTGCTGGATAGTTTTATTTTTTCGGGCAGTACAAATATGGTCACAGATGTCTGGTCAGCCGGGCGTCATATGGTGCGCGGCAGCGTTCATATCCGGCGCGACAAAATCACCGCCCGTTATAAAAAAACTATGCTAGCATTAACCCAAAGGATTTAGGCACGCTATGACCCTGCATTTTGACACCTTATTCATCAACGCAAACCTTGCCACCATGAACCCACAAATCGTGGCCCCTTACGGGACGATCACAGACGCCGCACTGGGCGTAAAAGATGGCCGCATTGCCTGGCTGGGTAGGCGGGCTGATATACCGAACTATGAGGCAGGCAAAATTTATGATTGCGAAAATGCCTGGTTGACGCCGGGTCTTGTCGATTGCCATACCCATCTGGTGTTTGGCGGCAACAGAGCAAGCGAATTTGAATTGCGGCTTCAAGGTGCCAGTTATGCAAAGATTGCCAAATCCGGCGGCGGTATTGTTTCCACCGTCAATGCCACGCGAAAAACCAGCAAAGACGATTTGTACCGCCAAGCTGAATTACGGGTGTGCGCCATGGGGAAAAAGGGCGTGACCACAATTGAAATTAAATCTGGATACGGGCTGGACATCGAGACAGAGATAAAAATGCTGGAAGTCGCGCAAATGTTGGCGGCAAAAAATAACATGCGCATTCAAAAGACGTTTTTGGGCGCCCATGCCTTGCCCCTTGAATACAAAGACCGCCCGGATGCATATATTGACCTTGTTTGTCATGAAATATTGCCGGAAATTGCCCGTCGCAAACTGGCGGATGCCGTTGACGGGTTTTGCGAAAACATCGCCTTTAGTGTTGCGCAAATCAGGCGGGTATTCGAGGCCGCAAAAAAACATGGTCTGGCCATCAAACTACACGCTGAACAACTTTCCAACCAAGGCGGGGCGAAACTGGCGGCGGAATTTGGCGCATTATCAGCCGATCATTTGGAATATATTGACGAGGCAGGCGTCATGGCCATGGCCAAAGCAGGCACGATTGCGGTGTTGTTGCCCGGTGCCTTTTATTATTTAAAAGAGACGCAAAAACCACCCATTGATTTGTTTGAAAAACATGGTGTGCCAATGGCTCTGGCTACGGATTTCAATCCGGGCAGTTCGCCGATTTCTTCGCCTCGCCTGATCATGAATATGGCTTGTACCTTGTTCGGATTGACGCCCGAGCAAGCTTTGACCGCCATAACCCTAAATGGTGCCCGCGCACTGGGCCTGGATGGGGAAACCGGATCTTTGGCAGCTGGAAAATCGGCAGATATAGCGATTTGGAAAATTCAGCATCCGGCCGAGTTGTGCTATTGGGTCGGCGATGATGACTGTCATGCCCGTGTCTATCAGGGGAAATTCATGAAAAACATGGACAGCAAAGATGGGTAAATATACGCCATCACCAACGACACAGACCCTGAAAACTTGCCAATTTGTAACCCAATATCAAGCTGCTCGAGCTTGCAGTTAAGCGTGTCTTATGGTATCTTTCAAACCGAGGGTCGTAAACTGGAGATAAGTATGAGAAAATTCGTAATATCAACCATGTTGGCATTGAGCGTTAGTGCTGGTGTCATGACCGTGGCAAGCACAGCGACGGCGGGCAATACCAAATCATTTACATCCACTATGCAAGTACCGGCTACCCCGGTCAGCATCAATGTGACACTGGGTGACAATTTAGCCTACAGGGCCGACAATCTATCAGATGATATCAGTGACAAATTTAAATCCCGCGACCGCAGAAACGGTTTTGCCAATAATGGTTATTTCGGGCAAAGAGATTTGGACAGATTGACAAAGCGTTTAAAAACCAAAATGCAATACCGGTTGGAAAAAAGAGGGTTTGTCATCAGCGACGACGCCCCGACCGTGCTTAATTTGGTGATTACCGATGCAAGACCGAACCGCCCGACATTTAACCAGATGTCCAAATCCACCGGATTGTCCATGCGAAGCTACGGTATTGGCGGTGCTAAGTTTGAAGGTAGCTTAACCAATGCCGGCAATGAGCAAGGCGATGTCAGCTATGCTTGGTACGAAACCGACATTCGCTGGGCTGACGGTAGCGGCACTTGGACTGACGCAGACCGCGCTATTGATAAATTCGCTCGCAAAGTAGCAAAGYCGTTTCGGTAAATTAACGCACGCCCAGATATTTATGGGTTTGTAGGCTCAGTTGCCAGTGAGGATGCTCTAGACAATAATCAAAGGCGGCACGCCTGTGGCTGTCGCCCGCCTCATTATCTAGCGGCTGTAATGAAAATACCGTAAAATCCAGATGGGCGAAATCTTCAGGTTTGTTCTCTGTTTGCGGATATACCAATTTCAACTCGTCGCCGCTAGTTTGCACCAATTTGGTATCTGCCTTCGGGCTGACACACACCCAGTCAATACCGGCGGGGGCTTTGATGGTGCCGTTGGTTTCCACCGCGACTTTGAAACCAACCGCCTTGAGCGTCTTAATCAGAGGCATGTCCAATTGCAACAAAGGTTCACCGCCCGTGCAAATCACCCATTTCTCGGCTGCGTTGTCATCTTGTTCTATTGGCCAATAGGAAAGAGCTTCCTCGGCCAAAAGTGCCGCCGTCTTGAATTGTCCCCCGCCCACACCGTCCGTGCCAACAAATTCAGTATCGCAAAACTTACACACGGCCTTGGCCCGGTCTTTCTCCCGGCCTGACCACAGATTACAGCCGCTAAAACGGATAAATACGCAGACCCGGCCCGTATGTGCGCCTTCGCCCTGAACCGACAAGAATATTTCTTTGACGGAATAAGTCATCGGTTAAATGCACCGCTTTTATAAACCTGCCAACCCTTGGCACGCAATACACAGGCCGGGCATGTACTACAGCCATAGCCCCAGTCATGGCGTTCGCCGCGTTCACCCAGATAGCAGGTGTGGGAATATTGGTTGATAATATCAACCAGTATTCGCCCGCCCAATTTTTCCGCTAGATGCCATGCGCCTGCCTTGGACAAAAACATCAATGGTGTGTCCAAAGAAAATTCAGTGTCCATACCCAGTGATAATGCTTGCATGGTCGCGTCCAGCGTTTCTTTGCGGCAATCCGGATAGCCGGAAAAATCCGCTTCACACATGCCGGCCACCAAAACATGAATGCTATGTCTATAACCAAGAGCTGCCGCGAAATTTAGAAATATGATATTGCGCCCCGGCACGAATGTATTGGGCGGGCCATCGCCGTCCTCTACAATATCAATGTCGCGGGTCAGGGATGTATTGCTAATCTTGCCAAGCACGGACAGATCCAGCACATGATCTTGGCCCAGGCGTTTTGACCAGTCCGGAAATGCGGCGCGAATTTTTTCCAAAACATTTTGGCGACACTGCATTTCCACCATATGGCGCTGCTCATAGTCAAAACCTATGGTCTCCACATAATCATATCTGTCCAGCGCCCAGGCGAGAACAGTGGCGGAATCCTGTCCACCGGAGAACAACACTAAAGCTTTGGTTTGGCCCTTCATGCCCGCCCTATATCGCGTCTTTGCGCCCATGACCAGTGCCTTGACCAACATCTTGGCACTAAAATTGAATGGGAAAACACTCTGTCCTTATGAGAGAATCAGATAGGGATATGACAAAGGGAAAAGGCTGGAATAACAATATGGGTATTAAGAAAAAAATTCTGGTGGGTTGGTTAGCGTTTGAAACCGTTGGATTGATGTTCGCCTTACCCGCAACCGCCCAAATTGTCGAGCGGGTCATGTTCAGTATCCCGCCGCGTGCCGTCCATGTGATCACACCTGTGGCACCGGGGTTTACCGCAATCCTAATTGCTTCCAATGCCCCGTTTACAATTTTATCCCAAGGCGCGGTCGGCGAAATGCAACTGGGTTTACGGGTAAGCGGCACTATAAACGGCACCGCCTATGGCGCCCAAGCCCAAAACCCCGGCGCTATATCCGGCTGTGTCATAGCGATCAGCCCCGCCCCGACCTCGCTTTATACGTCCGTGCGCAAAACCGCCGCCAACCGGGGCGAAGTCGTCAGTCAGGCGGTTTTGGTACACATACAATACGACCCGACCCTAAACCCGGTGTTCAGCGTAAAAACCTTAAACCAACCACAAGCCAAGTCCGTGGTGCAAGCCGCCGAATGTAGCGCGGCGACGAGCTAAATAAATTGCTGCCCACTATTGCCGGATCAATCGTCCGTGCTCGTCCATTAGCTTGAAGCTTATTGTCGTGCGCAATCCTGTGCGCGGCACGGCTTTKCCKSCWATGGTTTGGGGGCGRTATTTCCATTTYCCGRCCGMYTTRRYYGMAGCGCGGGCAAAYAGGTTTTGCGARCAGKTYARCACYYGYACATTATARGTMSTGCCATYGGCRTTGACRTCRAAYATSAYWTTGCAAWRMCCCGAACGATCAGCACGCATGGGCATGATGGGCATGATGGGCGCAGCTCGAAAAATCGGGGTTAAATCGAGGTCAATTGGAACGGGAGTCGGCATCATAATGTCTTTTGGGGGTGGATATTTAGGCGTTTTATCGCCAAAATCTGAAGGCGGTATGCCTACAGGGCCGCTGGGTGCTGTACGCATTCGCGGCAGGGCCGGGGGTGTCTCGACCTGAATAAATTTTTCCGGTTTTTTGGTGTTGATAATAGGCGGCAGAGTAATATGGGCCGTGATGACCATGCTCAATTTGTCCGGCTGTTCAGGTAATTTCACCATATTCACATGAACCATTTTCGCCATTATCAAGCCTAGGGATACCGTTATCACTAGGGCTGCTGCGCCGTTCGCCGTATATTGTAGTGTCTGTTTCATGATTTCCTCCCCCTTATATAAAAGTTACTATATAACACTATACTCAATAATGCAATAGTATAATATAACTTTTTATTTTCCCGCTTTAATCTAGCCATTTCACGCCCAGAGCGGTAAGTAGACAATATGAAAAAACCGCACACACATACCAATGATCACATTGCTTTGGCC
The DNA here is from genome assembly GCA_002733385.1 of Robiginitomaculum sp. Classification (GTDB taxonomy): domain Bacteria; phylum Pseudomonadota; class Alphaproteobacteria; order Caulobacterales; family Maricaulaceae; genus Robiginitomaculum_A. The sequence goes on along the minus strand of NVVO01000015.1, from coordinate 55,165 downwards.
ATTCACGGCGGCGCTGGCAATTATGACAAATTTGACCAAGATGCTCAGATCATACATTTACGTCAGGTAGCCAGACATGGCCAAACCATGTTACTGGGCGGGGCCAATGCCCTAGATGTTTGCGAGGAACTGGCGGTCATGCTCGAAGACGCCGGGCTTTATGTAGCGGGCAAAGGTACCGGACCAAACTCAGCCGGAGAATATGAGCTTGACGCTTGTATCATGGACGGAGAGACCCGAAATGTCGGAGCCGTTTGTGCGCTCAAAGGATTTAAAAACCCGGTCAAAGTTGCCCGGGCCGTTATGGATCACACCCCCCATATTATGTTGGCAGGGCGGGGTGCGGAAAATTTTGCCGCCGCGCAAAACTGTGAGCGCGTRGWAAAACCRCTKGARTAYTAYRTKATYCGCGGTGTYACYCGCCTGCCYGAAGAYYTGGAYACWGGCACGRTCGGYGTTGTYGCCCGYGAYCATAAAGGYCRCCTSGCCGCMGCCACWTCYACGGGCGGRYTRCTTGGAAAAATGGCSGGACGGGTKGGYGACASCCCRTTRCCKGGYGCSGGRTGYTGGGCCGAYGAGCGGGTCGCGGTTTCGTGTACGGGTCAGGGCGAATATTTTATCAAAACAGTGACCGCCGCCGATATTTCGGCCCGCATGGCTTACGGCGGCGCGGGCGTAGCAGACGCCGCAAAAGCCGCCCTGAAAGACATGAAAGCCCAAGGCGGATATGGCGGCCTCATCGCTTTGGCCCGCACCGGCCCGCCAACAACACCTTATACTTCAAAGGATATGCGCAGGGCCTGGTTTGTGGGCGACGGTGAACTGGTGGTGGATGTTTAAAGCGGACTGTTAGACCAAAGTAGGTAATTATTGTGACGCCAGAGGCACCAGAGGCACATTTGTCACATTTGCGGTTTCGTTGATAAACTCCGGAGCTAGTTTTGTAGCACCTACGGGGCGGTTGGGGTATTGGGAGATAAAGCTAATGGTTTCGCCCGGCTTTAGGACAGACTTTGGCGGTTCCACCACCCAACTTGCCAACACTTCACCGGCGGTATTTTTGAAATTCAGGCGGATCATTTCAACATTGCGCGGCTTGGTGTCAAAGTTTTTAATCTTGCCCGTGACGATCAAAACCTCCACACCGTCCGTATTGCCTTCTCTGGTTTCTAGGCCGTAAATCTCCAGCCCGCTGCTATTGGCTTCAAGCCCAATGGCTCTATACACAGGCGCGGCTCCGGGGAATTGTGCGACGATTTTAGCTCTAAACAGATAAGCGGCCAAGGCAAACAAAGCCAATATCACCAAGGTGACAATCCAGATCATCCCGACATCCAACAAGCGTCTGCGGACTTTCTTACGTTCGGCTTGATCTCGGATTGTAGCATGTGCGCCGACTTGCAATGTTTCATCTGGCTCAAAACTGGGCAATAATCCGTCTTCATGATGGCTGTCAGCGTCCAATGCTGGAATTTCGCCGGACATATCCGACACTGGTTTACGGATGATTTCTTCGCGCAGATCTTCTTGCTTTTGAACCTCATACTTTTCGGCTTCGTTCAAGGCAAGCGCGTCCGGTTCGGCGGCGACAAACCATGTTGTTGAACACTGGGAACAACGCACAGTGCGGCCATTAGATCCAACTGCATCATCTGCAATTTGAAACCTTGTGGCACATTCTGGACACGTAAGAATCATTCGCCCTCCCGAATCATCTGTGATAGGAATGTGACGATTTAGCAAGAAAATGTCCAGAGGCAAAATGCATACCCCATCTTCTACTTACAACGCTTCTCCCAACGCACCTATTCGCCCTGGGCAAGACGAAGCCAATATCCGGTTTGAGCGGGTGGGTTTTCGCTATACCCGCAACGTAGAAATCCTGAGCGGCGTCAGTTTTGCTTTGCCGCGCGGCTCCATGACCTTTGTGACCGGCGCTTCGGGTGCGGGCAAAACCACCCTGCTCAAGCTGATCTATCTGCATATGCGACCATCGCGCGGACTGATTAGCGTCTTTGGTCAAGACACATCACAGATTGACCGCAAAGCCATCCCGGCCTTAAAACGAAGAATGGGCAYTGTATTGCAAGATTTTGATTTGGTCGAACATCTGAACGTGTTTGAAAATGTCGCCCTGCCCTTGCGTGTCGCCGGGCAAAAACGGACGTCTTACACAGACGATGTTTCGGGCCTGCTTAAATGGGTCGGACTTGGGGGTCGGGCCCATGCTTTGCCGCAAATGCTGTCGGGCGGCGAGAAACAACGGGCAGCCATCGCCCGGGCCGTGATCGCCAAACCGGAAATCCTGATCGCGGACGAACCGACCGGCAATGTCGACCAAGACATGGCCAAACGTTTAATCCGCTTGTTTACGGAAATGCACCGCTTGGGTACTACGGTGGTCATCGCCACCCATAATACAGGCCTGATCCCACCCGATGCCAATGTTTTGACATTGACAAATGGTCAGATTTCAAGCGCGAGTGTGCAAACATGACAAAAATTGTAACGACGCATTCACAATCCCTATTGCCCCACAACAAACAAGACGACCGGCCATTGTTTATGGTGTTTGTTATCTTGGCCTTTCTGGCCACATTGACTTTGTTGGCAAGCGCATCGGGTTATCGGGCGGCGGCGGGTTGGCAGTCGGATTTGGCTGGCAGTGTCAMYRTACWMRYCAWMMYRWWTRRMRGYWWCRMCKAARCSGYSASSRYCCGSRWCAKTYKYKWWYAAKMYAKCRSCGTTAAATCTGTTACCATATTGCCCATGGAACACTCGCAAGCCCTGCTCACGCCTTGGCTCGGCGATACACCCTTGCCGGACGATTTGCCTTTGCCAACCCTGCTGGATGTGCGCTTGCACAAGGGCCAAACCCTAGACAGCACACAAGCAGGCGCGGCACTTACCGCCGCCAATATTCGCGCCGATATTGATGACCACCGCCAATGGGACACCCAGATCAAACGCACCACAAGAGCCGCACAAGCCATATCTCTGACCGCATTGGTTTTAATCATGACCGCCAGCATTACCGCCGCAATTTTTGCCACTCGCGCCGCCATAACCGGACAGCGCCGGTTAATAGACGTCTTGCATCAGGTTGGTGCGCCGCCGCATTATACGGCCCGCTTATTTGCTTCCAGATTTGGCCTATCGGGTTTGAAAGCCGGTAGCCTGGGCGCCGTCTCAGCCTTGCTAGTGTCGGCACTGATTGGTGTGCTGTTTTCATCGTCCAGCGGGTTTTCCTATTTTCTGCCCGGATTTTATCTGGCCCTAACGGATTTATATTTAGTCATTGTAGTGCCGGTTTTCTTGGCCATAATTATCGCATTTGCCAGTTGGCGGACAATATTGAAAACCCTGTTTGAGGAAATTTATCCGTGATGATAAGCAGCCTAGAAACCAAAACTGTCGCAGGGGGCAAAATGCGATTGCGGCACGCTTTCTACAAAATTGCGCAATTTTTGTTCGGGTTTGCGGCGACCTTGTTGCTGGCCGGGTTTTTCGTGTTCCTTGTGAAAGTCAATACGGCAAAACCGCCGACCACCATAGCCAAAGTTGACGGCATTGTCGTGCTAACCGGTGCGGACGGTCGCCGCCTGACCGTGGCGGCAGCGCTGTTACAAAGCGGGCACGGCGAACGCATGTTAATATCGGGTGTCAACAAAACCGTAAAGCCTGCACAAATTCAAGCCCTGCTCGGCATAGGAGATGCCAAATTTTCCTGTTGTGTTGATCTTGATTATCAAGCCGAAAACACCTTTGACAATGGCCGTGAAACCGCCGTTTGGGCCCGCGCGCTAGGTTACGAAAAAATCCTGTTGGTCACATCCGCCTATCATATGCCCCGGGCCAGACTGGAAATAAATGCCGCGAGCGGCGAGGTCAATATTATTGCCTACCCGGTACGTACAAAGCCGGACGCAAGCCGATGGCGCCAAACCAGGCTTTTGTTACGCGAATACGGCAAATTATTGGTCAGCCTGGCCCGCGAGCCCGGCATACGCAGAGGACATAAACCGCTCATCGCCAATCCGGCACCCATTGAACAAGCCAAACAAGTCGAGCAAAAACCAAAAGAACAACACCAATCAAAAGAATAAACCAATATGAGCAATACAAAAAAACCACTGATCACAATTCCCCGCCTAATCCTATTGGCGCTGTTGGTTATAGCGATAATTATCGGCGGGTGGCTGGCCCTGCGCACTGTAATGGTCAATGTTATAATGAATAACATCAAAACCCTGGAAGCCGAAGGTTATGAGGTCGGCCACGCAGGGCTGACCATGGCCGGGTTTCCGTTCTCGGTCATCGCCAATTCCGAAGCTGTTTTAATACGCGCGCCCACCAGCGCAGTGCCAGACCCGACCAAAAACTGGGCCGTTAAACTCGACGCTGTTGAACTGCGTAGCCCGATATTAAGCCCGCTTTCCTGGGATATACGCCATAGGGGCAAGATCGGAATTGACATGCACGATGCACGCGGTGTGCGTTATATATTTGATATGACCCCGGCTAATATTGACGCCAGCGCCGCTATGTCTTTGGGCGGTCGACTTAAACACGCTAACTTGAAAATAGACCAGGCCCGGTTTGTTGCCCCCACGGGCAACCCGCCGATAATCGCCATGTTCGGCGGTTTGCGGGCTAATATAAAAATATCAGAAAACACGGCTAAACTATCAATGGGCAGCGGTGATATTCGCCTGTCACAAAAACTGCCCCGCCTGATCGGCGAGACCCTCGGGCGAGAACTGGCACTGATAGAGCTAAATGCAAATCTTGAAAACTGGGCCTTGTTGGAGCAATACGGCGCACAAAACTGGATGGAGGGCGGCGGGCGCATACATGCCGATCACTGGGCCGTACTTTGGGGCCCGGCGGATATGGTCGGCGACTTTAATATCAGCTTTAAAAATGGTCTCCCTGAAGGGGTGATAAATATCCGTATCAAACGCCCCAAAAACCTGCTCGATCGTCTCAGCGACACCGGGCTTATCCCGGCACAGCAAGCCTTTCAGATCAAAGGTTTTCTATCTCTCATAAAAACCAGYGACGACGACAGAAAACCCGTCCAAATBACCATCAAAGACGGCATAGTAAAATACGGCTTCATTCCGTTGTATAAGTTTTAGAGCGGTTAGACGATGGAGAAACCGCCAAAAAATATTGTGAAAGTGCAGGTGTGGTTTTGGGTGAAGCGTTTTTACCCAACTTCAACCCATAGGCCTAATGGATCTGCGCTCTAACGCCAATTTCTAATGATGCTTGACTTTGCGCCGGTTTTACCGGAATTTCCTCCACAAAAATAAGACAATACCGAGGAGATTAACACCCATGAAGATTGTAGCTAAAATCAATTTTAAGAAAACCACCTGTCATTTTCTAATTGCACTTTTGGCGTCCAGCGTACTGGTCGCCTGTTCACCGTCGTCGCCGTCATCATCTGCACCGAAAGAGGTCTCGGTTGCCAGTTACTCCGCAGACGAAATCACGGCCGAAACCGCGCGCCTCAACACTTGGTTTGAAGAGAAGTTTGAAGAAGAAATTGCCTTTAGTCCTATTCAGCAAACATTCCTCGGGCGGAAAACCAACTACGGTAAAATAGACGATGCTTCTCAAGAAGCGGCTGACAAGCAAATGGCGTGGCGCCAAGCGACCGTCGAGGCGATGAATGCTAATTTTGACTATGATAAACTGACACCCGACGCGAAAATTTCCTGGGATATTTGGGACTATCAATACCGGACCGCCGTCGCCGCTGATAAGTTCAGAACCAATGGCTATATCTTTGAACAAATGGGCGCAGTGCACACCCAATTCCCAAGAATTTTAATCGCAGTCCACAAAGTGGACAATGTGTCCGACATGGATGCCTATATCAGCCGCCTTTCCGAAACCGGCAGGGCGATCAATCAGCTAATTGTGCTGTCAAAAACCAATGCAGAGACGGGTGTCCGTCCGCCGCGATTTTCATTCGAGTCTGTAATCGACTCGGCGCAAAAAATAATCACAGGGGCCCCGTTTGACGGCGGAAAAGACAGCGCGATTTGGGCAGATGCTCAGGGCAAGATCGGCGCTCTACTTAGCAAAGGCGAAATCGACAACGCTAAAGCAGACAGCTTGAAATCTACCGCACGGTCTGCGCTCATGGACGACTGGAAGCCAGCCTATGAAAACCTGATCGCGTGGCAGAAACAAGACATTAAAAACACGCCCGAAGTGGGTACGGGTGTTGGCGTTCTGCCAAACGGCAAAGCTTATTACAATGAGCGACTTGCGAATTATACAACAACGGATTTGACATCTGACCAAATACACMAAATCGGTCTGGATGAGGTTRMGCGTCTGCGCRCCGAAATGATCAAARTCAAASAACAGGTTGGCTTTGAAGGGGATTTGCTAGCCTTTTTTACCGAGCTTCGCGACAATAAAGAAGACCGACGCTATTATTACCCCAATACGGACGAAGGCCGACAAGCCTATATTGACGATTCGACGACTGCGATTGACCGTATTAAAAGCGAGCTTCCAAATTATTTCGGCATTCTTCCCAAGGCTGATCTTGAAGTTAAGCGAGTTGAAGCCTTCCGTGAACAAGACGGCGCACCCCAGCATTATAATTCAGGGACGCCGGACGGTTCAAGGGCCGGTGTTTATTATGCGCATTTGTCAGATATGAAGGCCATGCCGAAGCGCGAGCTTGAAGTGATTGCTTACCACGAAGGCTTGCCCGGGCATCATATGCAAATCTCGATTGCGCAGGAATTAACCGGCGTACCCACATTCCGCACCCAGGCCAGTATTAGTGCTTATTCCGAAGGGTGGGCTTTGTACACTGAATGGCTGGCGACTGAATTTGACGGCACTTATGAAGATCCGTATTCAGACTTTGGTCGGCTTGGGTCTGAAATTTGGCGGGCTATTCGTCTTGTTGTCGATACGGGCTTGCACGCAAAAGGCTGGACCGAAGAAGAAGCCATTACATATTTCGAACAAAATTCAGCCATTACCGACGGACAGGCCCGCGCAGAAGTCCGCCGTTATATGGTATGGCCTGGACAGGCAACAGGGTACAAAATCGGTATGATGAAGATACAGGAACTGCGTAGAGACGCCGAACAAGAACTTGGCGATAAATTTGACATCCGCGATTTCCACGATACCGTACTCGGCGGTGGCGCCATGCCGCTCTCAGTGCTCGAACGCCGGGTTGATCAATGGATTGCCAAAACCAAAGCGGGATAATACTTGGGTAAAGTTAATGCCCGCTTTCGCCCTAATCCCCGCTTCTGCCCTAATCCCCGCTCCGGCCAAAGTCCGGCTCGCCAGTGTCTTGGCCGGCGTCTATGATTTTGTCTCTGATGTCGCGGGTTTTTGTGAATTCTTTGAGCAAGGTCTCGCCGTCTCCCCAGCGCACGGCTTTTTTAAGAGCGGTTAAATCTTCAATATAGCGGCCCAGCACCTCAAGTACGGCGTCTTTATTTTGCAAAAACACATCGCGCCACATCACCGGGTCAGAAGCGGCAATACGGGTGAAATCACGAAACCCGGCCGCCGAATATTTCACCACTTCGCCCTTGGTCACCGTCTCCATATCCGTGGCCGTCCCGACCAAAGCATAGGCGATCAAATGCGGCAGATGGGAAGTTGTGGCCAGCACTAAATCATGATGTGCGGCGTCCATAAAAGTCACATTTGAGCCAAGCGCCTGCCAARACCGTTTCAATTTTTGGGCGGACTTACTGGTCTCGCCGGTTCTGGCGCTCGGGGTCAGAATACACCAACGATCTGTAAACAGGCTGGCAAAACCGGCGTCTGGCCCGGACTGCTCCGTGCCGGCAATCGGGTGGCCACCAACAAAATCTATTGCCTTTGGCAAAAGCGGTAAAATTGCGTCGACCACGGAGCGTTTTACCGAACCAACATCGCTGAGCATGGCACCTGGTTTCATATAGGGCAATATCTGGGCCGCCGCTTTGGCGATCACGCCGGGCGGCACAGCCAAAATGACCAGATCAGCATTGGTTGCACCAACAACTGCGTCCACATGGTCGCAAATTTCCAAAGCCCGCAGACGGGCGCGAACATGTTTGTCACTATCGCTCATCACCACCCGATCCGCCGCACCCCGCTCGCCCACGCAGCGGGCGAGTGACGAGCCAATCAACCCGCCGCCAATGATCAATATTTCTTCATATATGTGCGGCTCAGACATCACATGGTTTTTCTGAAATCGGGTGCGGCAAGACACCGACAATTTTCATACTTGCGACCCGCTCCCCAAGCGCCATTAAGCGGGCGTCACTGTCATTTACATATTCACCGACACTGTACAAATATCGCCCGTCTACTTCCGCACGTCTTAGGGCCTTAAACCCTGCGTCCGCGAAAACCTGCTCCAGAGTTAAGGGCGCGGATATAGTACCTGCTTCAATATATAACAATGTCATATCATCACCAGAAGGCTCAATAATGGCTTTGGAAACGGCCACGGCTACGGGCCAGTCCCACGCGCCAATACGCGGTAGGGCCGCCAAAATATTCATATCTGCACAGGCGCCGTTCGGGCCCAGAGCCGTCCACCAATTGTTCATACCGCCCGGTGCGGGCAGGACGGCCACGCCTTCCAGATCCGCGTACGCCGCCGCCAATGCGCCGCTGGCCATGGGATAGGTATGGGCGGGAATAGAGGCACCGAAACGGTCGCGTACCAGTGTCCAATTGGATAATGCTTCCCCCCCCAATGCAATGTGCAAACCTATGGGGCCTTGCAAGGTCAGGCTGGCACTGGTCAGCTCGGCCCAAATATGTGATACAAGTTCGGGAGAGACATCAGTAGCTTTTTTCGCCAAATCCCGAACATGGGATTCCTCACGCGATGGCCGCCAGACATTGGTGCCGGATTTGGCGTTGCGCACGGCTGCCGCCAGACCCATACGTTCGGCAATTAAGTTCAAAAGCGCCGTATCAACCCTGTCGATATCGGTGCGCAATTTGTCCATAACCGCGTTGATTTTTGGCGCAGATTTATTCATGAGTTTTTGTCCGTTCCTTGGTCATTTTATATATACCCCGCGACGCACCCAATGCCCGTGTGCCGCCAAACCCAGGGCGCAAGACCCGGTGCTTTTGTTTGTGTCCGCCTCCGGCATATAGACGCTTGACCGCTTCTACAAGTACCAGACCGGAAAATCCCGGCCAAACTGTCTCGCCAAATTTTTCGAATCCGCCCGCCATACGCGGCCCAGATAATTTGCCAATGGGGGGGCCGTATAATGCCCCGGCACGCACCAAAGGCACAAAGCCGCTGGATTTTAAAGCTCCGGAAAGCTGGGAACGGGAAAACGGGCGTCCCGCGCCAAATGGAGTTTTGTCAGACCTAGCCCACAAACCGGCCCGGTTGGCGGCAATAATGACAATCCGGCCCTCCGGTTTCATGACCCGCCACAATTCACTCAATAAAGCCAACAGGCGCGGCGCTTCCTCTAGCCCGTGTACCACCAGAACCTTGTCAAAGACGCCGGGCGCAAAAGGCAAATAATGGTCAGGTGTTAAAACCGAAACATTGCCGCGTTCAGAGTATTGCCGGGCTACACCCTGGTCTTCCGGCATGGCATAAATAATGCTGCGCGCACTGTCTTGATAGCTGTGCAAATACGGGACGCCGTAGCCGTAACCCAGGACATTATTATCCTGCAAATCCGGCCATAAGCTGTGCAGGCGGCGCGAAACCATGGCCTGCACCGTGTTGCCAAGGCGCGAGGTATAAAATTGTTCCAGTTTTTGTACGTTTTGTCGCACTTAAAATATCCTCTCTCTTTACAATAGGGGTAAGTATTCCATATATTAACCCCTATGATAAGCCTGTTTCCCTGCCTAAATGATAATTATGGATTTTTACTGGTCGAGCCAGATAGCGGCCTGTGCGCGACAATTGATACGCCCGACGGGGCGGAGATTGACGCGCAGCTACAAAAGCGCGGCCTGACCCTGACCCATATCCTCAACACCCACCACCATTATGACCATGTGGGGGGCAACCAGTTTCTCAAGGATAAATACGGCGCAACCATTGTCGGCCCCAAGGCGGACGCTGCGCGTATTCCCGGCATTGACATTGCGCTTGCCGGCGGGGAGGTGTTCAAATTCGGAGCCTATGATATCCACATCATAGACACACCCGGTCATACATTGGGCCACTGCGCCTATTATGTGCCGGACGAGGCCAGCGTGTTTGTCGGCGACACCATATTTGTCATGGGCTGTGGCCGCCTGTTTGAAGGCACACCCGCACAAATGTTTGACAGCCTGTCCAAATTGGCGGCTCTACACCAAGATACCAAAATTTACTGCGCCCACGAATACACCCTGTCAAATGCGGCATTCGCAGTTACGGCGGAACCGGATAATAATGATTTAAAACGCGCCGTAACCAGCGCCAACGCTTTACGTGATAAAGGCCAACCCACCGTTCCCACCACGGTCGGCATAGAGTTAAAAACCAACCCGTTTATGCGGGCAAAAACGCCGGAAATTTTAGGCGAAATCCGCGCCGCCAAGGATAAATTTTAAGTCTTTATCTAAGCCCGCTTGATATCTTTGGGTGTGCTTTTAAGGCCAACTTGCGGCGCCGGGCCGGGCAGGCCGAACATAAAGCCTTGCAGATAATCTACGCCGAGCCTTGTCAATAAATCCGCGTCCTCGCGCGAGCCAACCATTTCGGCCACGGTTTTTACGGAAAATGTCTGGGCCAGATCGACCATCATGCGCACAAACACTTGTTTGTGCGGGGTCAGGGACAGATCGCGAATGAAGCTGCCATCTATTTTTATTTCGTCAGCTTCAATGGCCATGAGGTTTCTAAATGTAGTGTGGCCCGCGCCGAAATCATCAATAGAGAACCGACAACCAAGAGCGCGAACTTCTACGGAAAAACGACTGGCCATAGCCGGGTCATCAAGGGCCACGGTTTCCGTCATCTCGACGATCACCCGCTCGGTGGCTTTACCGAGGGTTTTTAAGGCCTCCAGATATGCGCCCGCCGTCTCACTGGATTTCACCGTCGCAGCAGATACATTCAAAGCTATATGGATATCAGGATAGGCCAGCAAGGTCTCGCGGGCAATCTCCAGGGCGCGTCTGTCGAGCAAATGCACACAACCGAGCCGCTCAGCCGCCATAATAAAATCACCCGCCGAAACCATTTCGCCGTCGTCCCGGCGCAAGCGTAGCAAACATTCAAAATGATGGGTTTCGCGGCTATCGGCATGAACGATTGGCTGATAGGCCAATGTGATCCGCCGGTCATTGAGGGCGGAAATAATATCGTCGCAGGTCAGCTCCGCCTTGTTTTGGCGCGGTTTTAAGTCCGGTAAATCGCGAGCGTAGGCAACGAATGCGCCTTGGCGCACCCGTGAATGGGCCACGGCGGTATGAACTTGCTCCATAGCATCGGCGGCGCTGGTGGCTTTTTGCGACAAGGCACAGCCGCCAAGGGCAAATTCGGCGTAGAGATCGCCGTGGGGGCTGGCATAGGGTGTATTGGCCAGGGTTTTGACGATGCGCTCGGCCACTTTTTGCATTTGGGCCGGGTCGCAATCCGATAAGCCAATCCCGAAACCCGTGCCCGAAACCCGGGCGCAAATATCCGGTGAGCGGACACAGGATTTCAAGCGCTCGGCAATGGCTATGATCAACCGGTCGCCAGCCTCATAGCCGTGCGAAATATTAACGTCTTGAATATTGGTCAAATTCATAACCACATAGGCGGCTTGGCGGTCATATCTTTGCGCCGTTGCCAGCATATGGTTGAGACCTTCCGCCATGCGGGTCTGGTTCCAAAGCCCGGTAAGACTGTCAAATGCGGCGTGATAACCGGCTTGTTCTTCGCGGATTTTACGGTTTTGGATATTGGTGATGACACCAATAATCTCAACGGCGGTCTTGCCGTCACCAGAAATGCGTCTGGCCCGTTCTTCGACCCAGATATTACGACCGTCAAAGGTTCTGATCTGGTAATCTATCTGAAACTTGGCACCGTTCCAGCTCAGGCTTTCCACCGCCTTGTCCCGTGCGGCGCGGGCATCATGGCACAAACGTTCCAAAAAACCTACTTCGGTTCGGGGGATATCTTCTGTTCGCGAACATATGAGCTTGGCCGTTAGTTCATCATCGACCCACAGCATCTGCGGGCCGTCCTCGCCGCGTTCCCCAGACTTACGCCTCCACGTATAGGCGGCGGCGTCTAGCAGGGCAATAAATGCGTTTTGCTCAAGAATTGGTGGTGCGGCGTTCATTCTATCTTCTTTCAAATCAGGCGTAACCACACGTCTATAGCAAGGGCCTTAAAGAAGCGCTAATCTCCAAACCCGTCACCAACGGCGATATCGCGCCTTGCACTGGCTATGGTGACGATGAAGCCGGCCATGACATCCATCAGGGCCATCAACATAATCAGGAAGAAAATAGACGTGGCAAAGGCATCAAACATCAAAAATTGCACCAAGCAAATGATAAACAACACCATGGAGAATGCGTGGTTCATAATTGCAGCCCGGCCAATACCGGTGGATTTAAGCAGTTCGAAGAACAGCATAAAAAGGGACAAAGCTATCAATGCGTGACCCGGCGTGATCACCCACTGGGCACCGCTCGCCACTTGCACCGATAAAAGTTCTTCATTCATTCGCGCCCGCACGGCTTCGGTGGTTGCAAATGTCGCGCCTGCCCATGCCATAACATTGTAAACAACAATCGGAACAAGCATCAAAGGTAATATGGTAAATAGGCCCATGTGAGTTCTAGCCCCTACATTCAAGTTAACGTTTTTTAGTGAATTTTCACTCGAGCTTTCGTTCGAATTTTCACTGTGACGGAATTGTGCTTAACAAAGGATTAAGGAATTTGCAAGCACGCGGTGCCAATCCGTAGCTTCTACAAATACCTAACCATCTATTTGGGCGGTGATATCTCATTTTTCCTGTAAAATAGACCCGGAAAACTCTTTGAGCAATTGCAGAAGCAGGTTTTCAAACTTGGCATGGTAATCAGGGTGTTGCAAATAATATTCAACATCAGAAATTAGGCTCAAGCCGTCTGCATCCAAGTCCCTTTGTGTCTCTATGGATGATATGTCAGAAAACAAGGCGTCATATTTAGCATAAGACCGAGTAATCGCTGACAATGCCTTCTCTTTATTGTTGTCATTGGCAATCATCTCTCGCCAACCCCCTTATAAAAACAAAATCTAGACTGGCCAAAATACCATTTACACGCTTCCCAACCATGCAAATGATACAAACCGAAACGGCACTATACTAAACAGTTTTGTAATTTAAAGGCATAAATGGCCAATATAGCTAATAAATTGCCACTAAGCTGTGAACAATATAGGTAAATGTTTACGAAAAGCGCTCAAGGGCGATAAAGTTAGGGGGCTTACCCTGCTATTGTTGCGGGGGTTTAGCATTTAAATTGTCGAGGCCGGCAAAGAAAAACGCGGGCTTTATGTTATATATTTGTGCCAATTTTCGAATGCGTTCAGAAGAAATACGCTCCAGCCCTTTTTCCATATCAATCAATCGTTGCAATGATATGTTGAGCCTATTGGCCAAATCTGCCCGAGTTTTACCTTGGGAGTTTCTAAGCAAACGCAAGCGCCCGCCCACATAAGCATCAACCGTATCCGGATGATCTTTCCACATAAACCGCCCTCAAAAAAAATTTGCAGTCACCCAGTATGCACTTGGGGAAATTTGCGGTCAAGCAGAAACTAGCCGTCAAGGGAATTCGACTACCGCTTATCGCCACAATATATACCTTAATTCGTTTCCGACAATTACTGCAATATCAACGCCGTCGTCTGCCTTTGTGTTTACGGCCTTTATAGGCTCCCCCGCCTTGCCTACGTTTTGCCAGGTGCTTGGGGATTGTGCCTTTTTCTGGCTTGGTTAGAACTTCGAAAATCAGCCCACCTTGCAAGGGCATGGCTTCAACCAGTTTGACCTCGACCCGCCGCCCGAAATGATAGGTACCGCCGGTTTCTCCGCCGATGAGAGATTTGGATTTTTCGTCAAATTCAAATCGTTCATAGCCGAGATTTCTGGCCGGGGCAAAACCGTCTGCCCCGGTCTCGTCCAGCCCGATAAAAAGCCCAGCGCGGGTGACACCGGTGATACGGCCTTTGAAAGTGGCACCGATTTTGTCGGCTAGAAAAGCTGCAATATAGCGGTCTTTGGCATCGCGTTCAGCCGCCATGGCGCTACGTTCGGTCGTGGATATGTGCTCGGAGATTTCCTTGAGCCGGGTTAACTCTTCGGCGCTGGTGCCGCCCTCGCCCAGCCCGAACGCTTTGACCAAAGCCCGGTGAACCACCAGATCGGCGTAGCGGCGAATGGGGGAGGTGAAGTGGCCATAGTGGGTTAGGTTTAGCCCGAAATGGCCTTTGTTTTTAGGGGTGTAATAGGCTTTCATCTGGGTGCGCAGAACCGACATGGATACGGTTTCTTCCAGATCTTTTTCTCTCGCTTGCTCGATCAGACGGTTAAATCTTTTAGGCGTCGCCCGTTGACCCATAGCCCATTTAAGATCAATGGCCGGGAGAAAGTCCGACAGACCTTGTACCCGTTCCATTTCCGGCGGTTCGTGGACGCGGTAAATCAACGGTTCCCCGGCTTGCTCCAGCGCTTGGGCAGCGGCCACATTGGCCTGGATCATAAATTCCTCGACCAGTTTGTGGGCATCAAASCGTTCCTTGACCTCTATGCCGATCACCCGACCTTTGGGATCAAGCTTGACCTTACGCTCAGGCATATCAATTTCCAGCGGCGCACGGCGGGTGCGGGCGGTTCTCAACGTTTCATAGGCTTTGAAAATATCTGCCAGAACATCCGCAACAGGCTTGGCCGCCTCGCCGGGGTGACCATCGAAAGCTTCTTGGGCCTGGGCATAGGTCAAACGGGCATGGGAGCGCATTAGAGCACGGCTAAATGTGTGGCTGATTTTATCGCCTTGCGCGTTAAAGCGCATCTTGACCACGAGACAAGCTCGGTCTTCATTTGGGCGTAAGGAACATAAATCCGCCGAGATTTCTTCGGGCAACATCGGCTCCACCCGGTCGGGCAGATAGACGGAGTTGCCGCGCTTGAACGCACCTTTGTCCAAAGCCGAGCCCGGCGTCACAAAGGCGCTAACATCGGCAATGGCGACCCAGGCAATATGCCCGCCCTTGTTTTTGGGACTGTCATCGGGTTTCGCAAATATGGCATCATCGAAATCCTTGGCATCGTCCGGGTCAATGGTGATCAGCGGTAATGTGCGTAAATCTTCGCGGTGCTTGTCCAGCTTTGGCAGTTTTAACGCTTTGGCGTCCGCAAGCTCTTTATCGCTAAACCCGACCGGAATATTATGCTCCAGCAGAGAGATTAGCGAAGCGGCCTTGCCGTGTTTGGCATTACCAAGCGTTTTGATAATTCGGGCAATGCGTTCGCCTTTATGGCGGGCATTTGACAATTCAAACAGGACAATATCCAGATCATTGATTTTGGCGCCGCGCTGCGGGATGTAATCGTAACGAGATCCCTTTTTGGCCGGGCGAATGCGTAGGCCGCGCCCGCCTTTGACGACAAAACCAACTTCATGGGTAGGCCCATCGCCGAGCTTTTTAATCACAGTGGCAAACACACCCTGTTCGGTGGTTTTAAGGCGGCACAAAGCCCGGTCACCAACACTTATTTGGTCGGCATGGCTATGCCTGCGATTTTTCTGTCCGGACTTTTGTTTGATGATGATCAAGGGCGGCGGCGTATCTTTATCCCATTTTACCGGTACGCCGATAATATCGCCGTGTTCGTCAATGCGCTCAATATCCAGCACCATGACATTGGGCATGGCATTGGCTAATGTATATACTTTTTTCGAATCGCAGACGATTGTGCCGTCCACCGTAAGTTCACTTAAAACTTGACGCAATTCGCGTCTCGCATCTCCGGTTATTCCCAGAGCGCGGGCTAAAACCCGCTTGGTCATTCCGGCATTGTTGTGGCCGGTACCGCCCTTTAAAGCCTCTAACAGGCTGTCGCGGTTAATTTTCATATTTCAACTTTCTTTGGTTTAATTTGCAACTAGTTGGGTCAACTCAACTCCCTAATCCCCGCTCATTCCCGTGCAAACGGGAATCCAGCCTCTTAACAATAATGTGCGAGCTTTGCTCGCTCTTTATACGCTGGATACCCAGTCAAGCTGAGTATGAGCGGAAGTGGGGGTGGTTTTTATATCCACCTAAATACGAATTTTATAACTCATTTCTTCTTAACAGCCGGTTTTTTCCTGGCTGCGGGTTTCTTTTTAGCGGCAGTTTTTTTCTTCGCCGCTGCTTTTTTCTTTTTGGCCGGAGCCTTTTTCTTCTTGCCCCCTTTGGCCTGTTTGGCGGCTATGTATTCCAGCGCCATTTCCAAGGTTACATCTTGGGGGTCAACATCTTTGGGGATGGTAGCGTTGATCTTTGCGTATTTCACATATGGGCCGTAGCGCCCGGCCATAACCTTGATCGGTTTTTTAGTTTCGGGATGGTCGCCCAATTCCTTGAGCGCCCCGGCACCGCCGCCGCGCTTGGCGATCTTTTCTGCGATCAATGTCACAGCCCGGTTGATACCGACCTCGAACATTTCGTCTGCAGTTTTTAAATTGGCATAGACGCCCGCATGTAAAATATACGGCCCGTAGCGGCCAATAGCCCCAACGATTTTCTTGCCGTCCTCCGGGTGGTCACCAATATGGCGGGGTAGGGACAATAATTTGAGCGCCTTAAACAGATCAATGTCGTCGTAAGGCCATTCCTTGGGCAGGCCGGTACGTTTGGGCTTTTTATCTTCACCCAACTGCACATAAGGGCCGTAGCGCCCGGTCTTGAGCCACACGTCCAGCCCGCTGTCCGGGTCAACACCCAGCACTTTGTCTTCGCTCGGCGCGGCGTCTGCGCCGCTTTTGCCGAACGGGCGCGTATGTTTACAGTCCGGGTAATTGGTGCAACCGACGAAAGACCCAAACCGGCTGACCTTGAGGCTCAACTGGCCATCCTCGCATGTGGGGCATTTGCGCGGGTCCGACCCGTCTTCTTTTTCAGGGAAAACCATAGGGCCAAGCGCAACATTAAGCGCGTCCAGAACCTGGCTAACCCGTAAATCCTTGGTGCCGTCTACATGAGCGGAGAACCCGTCCCAGAAATTGGCCAGAAGCTTCTTCCATTCCAATTTGCCGTCCGAGACCAGGTCGAGCCGCTCTTCCAACTCGGCGGTGTAATCATATTGGACATATTTGGTGAAAAATTCTTCGAGGAACGCAATCACCAACCGGCCTTTGTCGGCCGGAATAAATCGGCGTTTGTCCAGGGTAACATAATCGCGGTCTTGCAACACTTTCAGAATTGACGCATAGGTAGACGGGCGACCAATGCCAAGCTCTTCCATTCTCTTGACCAGAGACGCTTCGGAAAAGCGCGGCGGTGGCTGGGTGAAATGTTGCTCGGCCTCGACCTTCTCGGCGATGACCATGTCATTGGCGGCAACAGGTGGCAAGGTCGTGCTTTCCTCATCTTTCTTGGCGCGTTCTTTGTACAAGACAAGATAACCGTCAAACCGTACCACCGTACCGCTGGCCCGCAAGCCGACTGTTTTGGCGGTGTCGGCTATTTCAATGGTGGTGCGTTCAAGTTGGGCCGTGGCCATTTGGCTGGCCATGGCCCGGTTCCAGATCAACTCATAAAGCTTGGCCTGATCGCCGGACAGATTGAGGTCGGCAGGTGTGCGGGTGAAACTGGTTGGGCGAATAGCTTCATGAGCTTCTTGGGCGTTTTTGGCTTTAGATTTATAGATACGGACTGTTTCAGGTACATATTTGCCGCCGAATTTGTTTTTAATGGTCGAGCGGGCCTCAGAAATAGCTTCGCCGACCATAGAGACGCCGTCCGTCCGCATATAGGTGATCAGGCCAACGGTCTCGCCGCCGATGTCGATGCCTTCGTATAGTTTTTGCGCCGTCTGCATGGTGCGGGTGGCGGAAAACCCGAGCCGTCCCGACGCATCTTGCTGCAAGGTGGATGTGGTATAGGGCGGCAAGGGATTGCGCTTGACCGGCTTGGCAATGACGGATGTAACGGACAATGAGGCGGCCTTGACGGCATCACGGCCCGCATGGCCCATTTTTTCGTCTTTCAGGGAGAATTTGGTCAGTTTTTCGCCGCTCAGAGACACCAATTTGGCCGGGAAGTTTTTGCCCTTAGTGTTGGCGATGTCTGCCTCAACCGTCCAGTATTCTTGGTTGACGAATTGTTCAATCTCGGTTTCGCGTTCTGTAATCAGGCGCAAGGACACGGATTGCACCCGCCCGGCAGAGCGCGATCCGGGTAGTTTGCGCCACAATACCGGCGACAAGGTAAACCCGACCAGATAATCCAAAGCGCGCCTCGCCAGATAGGCATTGACCAATTGCATGTCCAACTCGCGCGGTGCCTTGATGGCATCGGTGACGGATTTTCTGGTGATGGCATTGAACACAACGCGCTCGACGGATTTGCCCTTGAGGGCTTTTTTCTTTTCCAAAACCTCCAGCAAATGCCAAGAAATCGCTTCGCCTTCCCTGTCCGGGTCGGTTGCGAGAATGAGCGTATCGGAATTTTTCAAGGCTTTAACAATATCGTTAATGCGGGATTTGGCCCGACTGTCCACGGCCCAGTCCATAGCAAAATCCTCGTCCGGGCGCACAGAGCCAGTTTTGGACGGCAGATCGCGAATATGGCCGAAACTGGCCAGGACTTTATAATCCTTACCAAGGTATTTTTCGATGGTTTTGGCTTTCGCGGGCGATTCGACAATCACTAAATTCATATAGACACCACATAAGGGGAGAAAATTTTGGCGATAACTGGGGGAAGTGTTGCCAATTGTCAACAGGCACCAGATAATATTTAATTGTCAAATTTAACTTTACAATCTATCCGATTAACTATAAATATTACACAAGAATAGGCTGAAGAGGGTTTCATGGGCACAAAAACGGGTGGTTCCGCAAAACCGGTAGCTATAATGGACGGTATTCCTGCAAGTGCTGTCCGGGAATATATCTCTGACATGTTGGCTGAATTGTGTGTTGTCGCCAAACAGGGCGGGCAGGAGGATTTACACGCCTTGCTCAAACTGACGACGCAAGCGCTGCGCAACACTACCCCTTAAATGCAGCCTTAAAATTCACTCCTGCGAAAACTAAACCCTGAGACGGTCCAGCACGCCTTGCAATATATATGTAGCGGCCAGTTTATCTACGACCTCTGCGCGTTTAGCGCGGGATGTATCGGCTTCCAAGAGTGTGCGGGTGACGGCGGCGGTGGACATGCGCTCATCCCATAGTAGGATCGGGACATCGCGGATATTGATCAAATTCAAGCATAAATCCTTGACAGATTGCGCACGCGGCCCTTCGGAGCCGTCCATATTAACCGGATAACCGATGACCATGGCCGCACAGCCGCGCTCGTCATAAAGGGCGAATATCTTGGCGGCGTCCGGCGTAAACTTCTTACGCCTTATGGTCTCGACCGGGCTGGCGATCAGGCGGGTGGTGTCACTAACCGCAAGACCGAAAGTCTTGGTACCGGGATCAATACCAAGCAATGGGCCGCTAGATTGCATTAAGTTTTCAAGGGATATCAATGCCATTAGTCATTCCTCGGATTTACACCGGTGAATTTTTGTTTGACATATTGGCGCAGGGCTTGCGCGTCTTCATCTTCATTGACCAATCTGTCCAGATTTAAAGTTTTAGTTCGCGAATCAACCCCCATGATAAAGATCGGCACATCGGCCTTTTCCGCTATGCGCATAAACCCGGCTTTCCAACTTGTTACCGGTTTACGGGTGCCTTCGGGCAATATGGCCAACCAAAATTTCTCATTATCACGAAAATTCCGCAATGTCTGAACCACGACGCGTTTGGGGTTGGAGCGATCAACAGGAACACCACCCAAGGCTATAAACAAACCTCCTACCGGAAAGAAAAAGGCTTCTTTTTTCATCATGAAATTGATGCGCACACCCAAAGACAAAATAGTTCCCAGCGCAATGATTAAATCCCAATTGGAGGTATGGGGTGCGGCGATTAAAATCATTTTAGGTTCATCGGCAAATGTGCCTTCTACCTTATACCCGACAATGCGCAACAACACACGACCGATAAAGCGGGTGAACCCATTGCCAATACGCGGCGCATTTGGGGGGACTTGTGGGGATTGATCATTCATAAGCACCTATATAGAAAACACAAAACCATTTGTCATTAGCCAACAGGGCGGCTAAACAGCCTAAATTAACAATTACAAAGGTGGGTAACATGGCTAAATCTTTAAGCACTCTACAATATCTCGACCGGGCAATGGGCAAATTACGTGAACTTGGGCTTTTGGGCGGCACATCCGACCCGGTTCCGGTCATCAGCTTGCTGGACCAAATATCAGATCTGGACGAAGAAAAAGTGGCAGCCATCGCTCGCACCCTCGACCAATCTTCCTATTTTAACGAAGTTGTGCGAGAACAAGTCAGCGGCTTTAGGGTCAGTGACCGCTATGAGGGCATCACCACCGCCTTTAATTCCATCCGCGATGATGCCAAAGCTTTGGTTGACCAATTTGCCGACGGCAAGGTCAGCACCATGGAAAAAATCCAAAACGGCTGGATGAAAATGACCAGAGGCACCATTGCCTCGCGTTTTGGTAAAATCAAAAAACTATATCTTGATGTAGCAGTAGAAACCCAGGACCAGATCACCCGCGAGCAAAAAATCCTCGACGCCTATATGGATTTCAGGGGTGCCATGAAAAACTCCGAAGTCCTGGCCTTGCAAATATTGAAAACTGCCACATCAAAACTGGAGCGCGCCAAAAACAAAGTTTCCAAAGACGCCGCCGCCATTGAAGCTTTCACCGGCGAGGACCCTGCGCAGCGGGCCAAGCTGGAATTGCGCCGCGACGAAGCTTTGCGGGCTTTGCAAATGATGGACAAGAAATACCAAATTGCCAAAGATCTGTCGGACAATCTGACCATCGGGTATAACACGTCGGAAATCGTCATGATGCGCCTGTTGCAAACCACCAATGCCAAGGAGCGTATCTATGCACAAAGCATCAGCTTTTTCGGCACCAATGAAACCGTGTTAACTGCATTAACGGCGGCGTTCTCCTCAATGGCCGGCCTGAACGAAAGTACCAGAACCTTGAACGCCATGAAAAAGGGCATAGAAGACAGTTTGGAAACTTTGTCAGAGGTCGGCGAAAAAGTACAAGAGGCCGCCTTACGCGCCGGCTACGGCCCGACGGTCAAAGCGGCGGCGGTCAAGAAATTACTGGATTCGGTTATTGCCTACCAAGAACGCTCTGTGGATATTATCGCGGAAATGCGCACCGCAGCTACGCAAAATTCCAAAGAAATCCGCATTGCCGTCGAGGACGGTAAACGCCGTATGGCCAAATTAGCGCAAATGGGCGCCTCCAATGTGTTAAAGCTGGACTAGGGGCAAACATTGGCCAAACCACCCCGCATAGCAGACGCCGAAATTGAGCCGGTACAGCTGTCGGATTTTGCTAGTGGGCCAGAAACACCCGCACCTAAATTTGCCAAGCGCAGGCTGGACGATGTCATGTTGGCTATGGATGTGGTCGATACCTTGCGCAGTGATGCCGTACTGCTGGAGCAGGATTTAAATGCAAGCGAGCGCGAGCAACAATTGGTTGACCGTCTCAAAATCATTTACAAAAACCAGGGTATAGACGTACCAGAGCGTATCTTGCGCGAGGGTGTCAAGGCGCTGGACGAGGAACGCTTTGCCTATACGCCTATAAAAGGTGGGTTTTTCGCCAAAGTCTATATTTCGCGGGGGCGTTGGGGTAAACCTGTGCTGGTGGCTCTGGGGATGATTGGTTTTGCGGTGGCGGCGGAATATGCCTTTATCGAAATGCCGAAGAAACGCGAAATCAAGCGGATAGAGCAGGTGTTGAACATAGAGGTGCCAGAGGTATTGGCCCTTGCCAAAACCCCGCAATTAAAAACCCGGATTGCCGCATTGCGAGACGAAGGCGTCGCGGCACTTAAAGCCAAAGATAGCCGTGAGGCCAAAAATATTTCCGACGCTTTGAGCGCACTTGCCACTGATCTTAATCAAAATTATATTGTCCGGATTGTCTCGCGCCCCGGCGAAAGTTCCGGGGTGTTTCGCATCCCTGATGATGCGCCTAAAGCCCGCAATTATTATCTGATCGTCGAGGGCATAGACGCACGCGGGCAAACCGTTAACGTGAATGTCAACAGCGAAGAAGACCAGAAAAGCAAGCGGGTGACAATCTGGGGTGTGCGTGTGCCCTACCGCGTCTACCAAAGCGTCTCCGCCGATAAACGCGATGACCAGATTATTCAAAATGCGGTTATCGGGGTTAAAAAACGCGGATTTTTAAAGCCTGACTATAAAATTGAGACCGACGGGTCTCAGATTTTGGATTGGTAAGGAGCGTATATGGCCAGCGGACGAAAAGCCTTACACGAAATTGACGGCGCCATTGCCAAAGCCCGCACCAATGTCGCCAAAGCGGCCCGTATGCCGGGGCGAGCGGCAAATGCTTTGGCGGAGGTCAGCCGCAAGCAAGCAAGCGCATATGCACAGATTGCTAAAGTGCGGCTTGGGGTGATTGAGGAGGGCGGTGCCAATAACGACTTCAGCAACGATTTGGGCTATGCTGACAAACAAGCCGTTAAACTTCTGGCAGTGCACAATAAACAAGAAGACCGCATGTTCAAAAAGGCAGACGCCATTCTCGCCAAAATCACCAAGCTTGAAGAAATGCGCCGCACAGCCGAAGAAAGTGTGGAGCAAGCCGTTCGGGCTTACACCGATGCGGCGCAGGCTTGCCGCAAAAAATTACTAAAAGACCCGAAATACCAAGCGCTCTTGGACGCGCAAGACATTGCCGAGGCGACGATTGAGCGGGCCAAGGCCAAGCAAGAATTGGCCGAAGCGGATGTTAGCGAAAAAGGCGCACCCTACCGCGCCGACCCGTTTTTCATTTATTTGCAAGACCGGCGCGCTGGCACTAAACAGGCCAAGGGCTGGTTTTTAACAAAATGGTTCGACGCTATTTTGGCCAGACGCGGCAAATACCGGGACGCCGCCCTGAGTTATCAGCGCCTGCAAGATATTCCCGTGCGTCTGGCCGACCATGTAGAAGATTTGAGCGAGATACATAAATCCGCGAAGGCGGCCTTGCAAAAAGCGGAGAAAAACTATTTGGTGCGCGAGGGTGTGACCGGGTTAAAAAAATCCTCTCTGGCCGCACAAAAGCGGCTCGAGAAAATTGATCGGGATATTGAAGTCAGCGAAGAAAAATACGAAACAATTCGCGCCGAACAAACCCAGATTGGCGCTGGAAACAGCGCCCCCTACCGGGAAGCCGTTGACTTGTTGGTCAATACGCTCAAGCGCAAAAACCTGCCCAGCCTGAAACGTCTGGCCGCGCAAACTGTGAGCGAAGATGATGACCTGGCCATCATGCGGATCGTTGAACTTACCGAAACCGTCAGCGAGTTGCGCGCCGACAAGCAAGAAGCGCAAAGTCTCTTGGAGAAATATCAGGACAGCTTGAAGGATTTGGAGAGACTGCGCCGCAAGTTTAAAAACCGCCGTTTTGATGCACCAAGTTCAACATTTCCGGGTGCCAATATGGTGAAGCCACTGCTCGGACAATTGCTGGCCGGGCTTCTGTCCAGTAGTGATGTCTGGCGACAATTAGAGCGGGCCCAACGTACAGTGCGCAGGCAAAGCAGGGGTTACGGCGGTGATTTTGGCGGTATAGACTTTGGTGGTATAGACTGGGGCGAAGCCATGCGCCTGCCGCGAAATACTGGTGGGTTTGGCGGCGGTCGAAAGCGCCGTTCGCGCCGCTCATCCATCCCGCGCATGCCAAGAATACCCCGAAGCGCCCCAAGAGGCGGCGACGGTTTTCGCACTGGCGGCGGATTTTAAATGCCCGGCGGACAAACTCAAGTGAACATACCAATCCTTTTAGGGCTGGTTTTCATATTAGCCGTTCTGTTTATGCCGACACCGCAAAGACCAGCTTATTGCGGCGGCGGAAGTGTAATTTGGAATTGGCAAAAACCACCAGCCAATGCCGATCACATTGAAGCCTTGGTTAAACAGCAACATGCAAAACAAGKAMAGTCAAATACGCGAAGTGTTGCATATTGGGGCCGTGAAAATACCGGTGAAGTGGTGCTTTGCGAGATAGTTAATGAAACAGATGTGGTTTGGTTAATAAGTAGCGATAAGCCAGATGCATATATCATAGAGCAGCGGGTTATTGGAGCTTCATTTTAAACTATAAAATAGCTGCAATGGTATATGACTAAATATTGTCGTTTTGGCATCCATTATATACTTTGGATTGCTCTATACCTAGCTTTCAAAATCTCGTGGGTAGAGCAGATCTTCCAGCTTCCAACTTTCGTTCTCTAGCCAGTCCGTCTCTGTATTGGCGCGTTTGAATATGGCGCATGCACCTGTTGGCATGCGGCGCGATAGGTCGGAGAAATGGAAAAGTAAATCTTCCCAGCCCGGATTATGGCCCATTAACAACAAAGTCTGCCCTTTCGGTTCCCCGTGTTCGCCGCATACATATAAAACCTGGTTTGCCGATGCATGATAAAATCCGTTTTGCCAGACGGGGACAATGTCGATGCCAGGAAATGCGTGGGCGACGGTTTCGCGGGTACGCTGGCTATCCGATGACCAGATATGATCTGGGGTGAGTTCGCGAGCCTTTAATAGTGCGCCAATCGCATGGGCCGCCCTGCGTCCGCGTTTGTTGAGCGGTCTTTGGTGATCGGTCAGACCATCATGCTGCCATGAAGATTTTGCGTGCCGCATCAAGATTAAATGTTCAAGTGTCATGGCTTTATGATACACAAGTGCCGGGGGAGCTAAAGAGCTAACTATGAATTTCGAACCTACAATTACGGCGGTGCCTGGCCCCAAATTGAGATGCTGTCGTCAAGACTTGCCAATATCCGCACCTGGACATATATCGCCCACAAGAAAAATTGGCTTTTGGGCCATAAAGACTGGATAAAACGGGCACAAATGGTTGAAACCCGGCTGTCAGATGCGCTACATATGAAATTGGTCGACAAATTTGTCGATCGGCGCACCAGCGTTTTGTTAAAGGGTATTGGAGATAAACTAGCTATGGATGTTGATGTCTCACCGGACGGAAAAGTGACCGCAAACGGCCAATTCCTCGGGCAATTGGACGGCCTGTTGTTCGTACAAACCAAAACCGACGGAGAGCTGGAGACCAAGGCCGTAAAGCAAGCGGCGCAAAAAGCTCTAGCGCCTGAGATTGACCGCCGCCTGACCGAAATTACCGGATCTGGGCAAGGTGCTATTAGTCTGTCAGGCCACGGTGAAATTTTGTGGGCGGGCAGGCCCGTAGGTAAATTGATGGTCGGGGACACTTTGTTAAAGCCCAAGGTGGAGTTGATCGGCGGCGAGCTTGGCAATGAGGTGTTGCGCGGCGCAGCCCTTGGCCGATTGGCTGATTTCCTCCGCCTTGAAATTGACCAAAAACTGGCCTGTTTATTCGCCCTGCGAGACTTTGCGCAAAGCCCGACATCATTTAAAGATGCCCGCGCCCTGGCCCATATGCTGTTTGAAAACAATGGCCATCTGGACCAGCGCAAACACCATAAGCTGCTCAAAGAAACCAGTTCTCAAGCACGGGGCTATATTCGAAACCTCGGCGGCATTGTCGGGTTTAACTATGTCTATATGCAAGATTTGATGAAGCCTGGGGCCGCACGCTTGCTCAGTATTTTGTTTGCATTTGCCTGGGACAAGGACGGCGGCGGCAAGGGCAATCCGTTTTTTCCCGCCAACGGCATGACTTCGCTGCCCGCCTTGCCGGGGTTTTCAGAACCAGTGCTCAATATGGCCGGCTATTCCCGCAGAGGGCCACGTTTTATCCGGTTTGATATATTGAACCGGACAACCGATATCATCTTTCAGGCTATAAAAGACCGAAACGACGACGGGCTTTTTGTGCTCAAAAAACAAATGATGGCCTTGCTCGGCTGTAGTGTTGAAGATTTTGAAGAGCTTCTCCTTAAATTGGGCTATACCAAGATCACGCAAAAATTCACCCCCGAACAAGCAGAGGCCCATCAAACCTATGTCAAAGCCTATTTTGAGCGTCAGGCCCTGGTGCGAGCAGCAAAAGAAAAAGGTGAAGATATAACCGCAACATTGACGCCGTTAATTGAAAAGACCGCCGGGCCTGTCACGGATAAAGACCACCCTGATTATATCCCAAAACGCCAGCGCAAGGAACCGCTTGAAGATCATATTGCTGTGCCCCAGAAAGATGAAGATGATCAACCGATTTTTGAAACCCATCTAAGCTTATGGAAAAAAACAGGCCGCAAACAAAGAAAACCGTCGCGCTATAAACCGTCCCACCGCGAGGACGGCGGGGGCACATTGGAGGCCGGAAATACACCTGATATGAAAGAGGGCGCAGATAAACCAGCAGCCAGCAAACATCGGGACATGGCGGGTTATGACGGTTTCACCGCCGCAACAAATCCGGCAAGCCAGACCACCGGTAAGCGAACAAAACCCAACCCAGCCAAAATCAGACGCCGGCCCGTAAAATCAGGCCAAACAAGCTGGGTTCCGCCCAAGAAAAACAGCGGTGCGCGTCCTGCAACCGCCTCCCCGTYCGCCGCTTTAGCAAGTTTACAGTTTTCCGATAAGGAAAAACCAAAACCCAAAAACAAAACTAAAAAAGCGGATAAACCTTGAAGGAGTGCAGCATCAGGCTGGATGTCAGGCTGTACCCGCGCCCGGTTTTTTAAAACCCGCACCCTTGGTGCCAAATGCATGACCAAAGGCCGGATACGCATTGAGCGCGATGGCCAAATATTGAGGGTGCGCAAACCGCATACTGAAATACGAATTGGTGACAAAATGACATTTACTTTGGGTGATAGGCTTGTACATATTGAAATTCTAGCCGCCGGCAAAAGGCGAGGCCCGGCAAGTGAAGCCCACAAACTTTATAGTGAATGCGTCTCTGCGACATAGATACTTTAGCAGATTAGGTGGTTGACAAAAACCACCACCCACGCCAAGTGAAGTTCTGGACTACCCAGCAGTAAATAGAGGCTGTGAAAAAAGGTTGGCAATGACATATGTTGTGAAAGACGAATGCATTAAATGCAAATATATGGACTGCGTAGAGGTGTGCCCGGTTGATTGTTTTTATGAAGGTGCCAATATGTTGGTCATCCATCCGGACGAATGTATTGACTGCGGCGTCTGCGAGCCTGAATGCCCCATAGACGCTATTGTACCCGATACCGAAGACGATAAAGACGGCAAATGGCTGGAGATAAATACCAAATATGCCGAGATTTGGCCCAATATAACCATCATGGGCGAGCCACCGGAGGGCGGCGAAAAATTTGAAGAAGAGACCGGAAAATTTGAAAAATACTTCGATCCCGCGCCCGGAAAAGGCGACCCATAAGACAAATTAGGATAAAGTTGCAATTTTCTTTATTTTTGTTGCAAATAACCTGAACAAGGCTGGTTTTTCGGTCATTTTTGTGTTATACTGAAAAAAATATACGACGCGGGTTGCGCAAACAGCCGCGTCGTTTGTGTGTGTGTTTATGTAACAATGCTTGGTTTGGTCTAATGTGCGGGCTCTATCCAGCGTAAGAGGAATATCCATTATGGCTTTAAAGAAGAAACCAGCCGCTCCCAAACGGGCGGCCTCCAGAAAAACTGGCAAGAAAAAGACAATAGAGAAAAAAGTTAAACTCATCTTCAAGCCAGGTGATTTTATCGTCTATCCCGCGCACGGTTTGGGCAAGGTTGTTGCCATCGAAACCGAAACCATTATCGACTTTGAAGTAGAAGTTTATGTGATCTTGTTTGAACAAGACAAGATGACATTGCGCGTACCCACGGCCAAAGCCGACAGTTCCGGCATGCGCGGTCTGGCAAATGATATGGTGCTTAAAGACGCATTTACGACCCTAAAGGGACGCCCCCGTGTCAAGCGGACAATGTGGAGCCGCCGGGCCCAGGAATATGAGGGCAAGATTAACTCTGGTGATTTGCTTTTACTSACCGAAGTGGTGCGGGATTTATACCGCACGGAAGAACAGCCGGAGCAATCTTACTCCGAGCGBCAACTTTATGAGCGGGCCATAGACCGCATGGTGCGTGAGGTTTCAGAAATTATGGAAATGGAATGTGGGGCMACYATGGATMATATYCTCGAAACCTTATCARCCGCCCGCGCCAAGGCYGCCGCMAAAGCSGCYGCAAAATTYGCCGCAGAAAACCCGGAATTAGTCACGGAAGAAGATGAAGGTGGGGAAGCAAGTGAGGCAACTGGCGGTGAGACCAGCGCCTAGAGCGCTCTAGAACATCGAGTGCCAAGACCTAATCTCCGGTAAATTTCCCTGACCGTTTTTCTGTTAGGGCCATGAAAGCTTCCTTGGCGTCCTCGCTGTTTTGTAACAGTAAAAATTGGTCCGTGTCCATATGCATGACGGCTTGATCTAATGCGCCGCTATAAGCATTGATACTTTTCTTGATGGCCTGGACGGCCACCGGCGGTAGTGATGTATATATCCCGGCCATTTTTACGGCATTTCCCAGCACTGCGTCCGCGTTTGAAATTTCGTCAACAAAGCCCCAGTGCAAGAGGGTGTTCGCATTTTCCGGACGACCAGACATGATCATTTTTTTCGCACGCGCCGGGCCAATTAATTGCACACATAAAGGCAGGGCGTGCCACATCAGGGGCATGCCAAGTTTAACCTCACCGTAAGACATTTGGCAATCCGTGCTGGCAATCCGGAAATCGCAAGCACTGGCAATAGCGACCGCGCCGCCAACCGCCGTGCCTTGTAGGGCGCATATGGTGACTTGAGGGATATTTTGTATGGATTTTAATAGCTCGGCACCGAGCGCCATTTGCCGACGGCGCAACACGAGCGGCAGGTTTTTAGCGGCTTGTTTTTGTATGTCGCGTAAATCCGCACCAAAGCTAAAGTGTTTTCCGTTCGCGTGAAAAATCACCACTTTGGTTTCAATATCGTCCGTGAAACTGCGAGCTATTTGTTCCAATGTCGCCAGCGTTGATAATTTAAGTGTGTTGTTGCGCTCGGGACGATTAAAGCAAACAAAGCAGATGTCCCCATCGCGCTTTAAGGTGATTTCATCGGTTTTTAGGCTATTCATTATTTTCTTCCAACATCTTTTTCAGCGCAATTTTATCGACCTTTGTATTGGGCAGGGTGGGAAAATCGTCTACGAGCCTGAACCGTTTTGGTATTTTATAATTGGCGATTTGCGTGCGCAAGAAAGCCTTTAAATCTGGCACAGATATGGATTGCCCGGGTTTGGGTTTAACAAATGCAAACCCCACTTCTTGGTATAAATCATCAGGTATACCGATAACGACGGCCATAGCCACTTGTTCATGATTTTCTATGGCTCGCTCAACCTCTAGCGGATACACATTATAAGCACCGGATTTGAACATTTCTTTGAGCCGGCCTGAAAACTCCACATTGCCGTCGCCGCGCAATGTGCATAAATCTCCGGTTTTGAAAAACCCGTCAGCGGTCATGGCCTCTGTGCTGGCTTCAGGTTTGTTAAAATAACCAGATAAAATATGCGGGCCTTTGATTTGTAATTCGCCGACTTCCCCGAGCCCTACAATTTTCCCGTCTGTACCGCATATCCGCCACTCGGCCCCCTCAATGGGTGTGCCGATTGTGTTGGCCATAATGTCAAGATTGGCGCCCAAAGCAGAATGGGAAATGATACCGCAGGTTTCGGACAAGCCGTAGATGGTGGCTAGTTTTGCGCCAATGGGTTGGTATTGCTTGATCAAATCTTCCGGCGTCACGGCGCCGCCAAAAATAATTAACCGCAAGGACTGCAGATCTTCCAGATTAAACCCGTCGTAAGCCAACAACATCATAAGAAAAGTTGGGCTGGTGAGCATATATGTCAATTGCTCGCTCTTGGTTATTGTCATGATCGCGGACAAATCAAATTGGTCATGAAAAATCATGCAACCACCACCAGCCATAACATTCATGCAAAGATTATTAAGGGAAGCTACATGATTGATCGGCAAACAACACAGCGCTTTATGGGGGCCGCCTTCCATCCATTTGGCATTGGCAATGGCGCTCTTTACGATAGCCCTGTGGGACAACATCGCCCCTTTCGGCTCGCCTGTTGAGCCGGAGGTGTAGACAATGGCGGCAATATCTTCAGCTTGTATTTGGTTTTGTCTGGCCAATAATTGTGTGTCCGAAATGCTGGCGGCTTTTTCTATGAAACTCTCATAGCTTTTCGCAGATTTTGTCGGCGTTCCGTAAACAAAATATTGCGTTTTTTCCAGACCGGCATTTTGTAAAACTGTAGAATAGTCCCGGTCTTCAAAGGGCGAGACTGTGAACAATATTTTTGGCCGGGTATCGTGCAGGAGATATTTGTATTCTGGCTCCTGGTAGCGCGGGTTGAGGCCAAACCAGATACCGCCAATAGAGACGGTCGCCAAATATGTGAAATAAAATTCCAGACCAGACGGGGCCATGACACCAACACGGTCGCCAACCTCTACCCCCGCAGCTATCAAAGCTTTGGATACCGTGTCCACTTCGGCTTTAAGCTGGCTATAGGAAAGCCGTATATCGCCTTGAACGGCAGCTTTAGCGTCAGGACATGTGTTTGAGAAATACGACAGCATATCTCCAATTGTTGCGGTTTTTTCTACACCCATGCTAATCCTCGTCTTAATTTTGCGCCCAACCCGGCCCTTCAAAATACATAATATTATTTACCACTTGTCGTAAATCACAAAAGGCCGGGAAAACCCGGCCTTTTGCTTTGTATATAAACAGACTTTACAATTTGACGTGTCTAAAACTTCACACGGCCTTGTAAAGCAATTGTACGCCCCTGGCTAAAGAACGTATAATTGGTCTTGCGGCCAAATGAGCTACCCGCCAATGGCACGTCACCCGTGAAAGTGCGGATGATCTCGTCGGTCAGGTTCTTACCAAGCAAGGCGATTTCCCAAGGCCCGTCTTGCGGGGCAAAGGCAATACGCGCATTGATTTTTGCATACCCGTCTTGAATTCCTGATGGGTCTTTGGTAGACGCCGTATCGTGGGCGCTAGCATAGAACAAGCTGGCCAGACCAGTGATTTCGTAATCACCAATGGGATAGTCAACATCTATGGCCAGATTACCGGAGACATCAGACACCAACTGGTTTGAAAGACCCGTATAGTCGCAAAGCCCGTTCGGCTGGACACGCGGCCCGGTTTGGCCGAAATAACACTGACCATCGCGGAAGTCGGTAAACTCGAAATCCATGATGGACAAACCACCGTTGAGGCGAACATGGTCACTAAGTGCCCAACGACCGTCAAGCTCTATACCTTTAACAACCGAAGTCGCAGCATTTCGGACATTAAAGCCGAGCGTGCCATCAAAAATAGAGACCTGTAGATCGCTAAATTTGGTGTAATAAGCCGTTGCATTTAACTCCGCAGAACTACCCAGTTTAAACTTGCCGCCAACTTCGAGATTATTGGCTTTTTCGTCGCCAAATTCAAACGCTTCATTACTGGTTGCGAATGTACCCCGGTTATTGGCACGAAAATCAAAACCACCGGACTTAAATCCTTGAGCCCAACTGGCGTACAGCATGGTGTCGGAGTTTACATCCCAAACAAGTTTTACATCAGGTGAAAACGTTGTTTTATTGCGCGAGCCTACCGGGCTGGAACTTCCCAATGCATCAAGTAGATTTCCTACATTTGCAGTCGCACTTATCGGTGTGGCGCGTGGGAAAGCCTCAAGATTTGTCGAAACGATTTGGAAACCCGCAGCATAAACAATTGCCGCCGCAGCTTGCGCCGCAGGCAATGCACCGCCGCCAGCTGCCTGGATATTCATCACCCGAGAACCATCGCGGTTATCATTGGTGAGGCGACCACCCAGTTGCAGGGTCAGCTCGTCTGATAAATGCCAGTTTATCTGCGCGAATGCAGATAATACCGTTGCATCAACCTGAGCAATCCGTGCCGCCTGTGTGCCAGACAGAGCTGCACTAAATGCAGGGACGAGGATAGAATTTGTGCTCACAACAATCTGGTCTTCATAACTATGATCAGATGATTGGAAATAAGCACCCAAAATATAATCATAATTATCACCAATGGGAGAGGTCAGGCGGATTTCTTGCGAAAACTGCTTGTATTCCTCTTGTAAATTGGCGGTAAACACATTGGCACCGGTATCATCACAATCACAAATTTCGTCATATTTCAGCGTCTCAAAAGCTGTAATCGTTTGCAAATTATGATCGCCCAAGTCCCAGTTTAGCGTCATTTGATAAACGGACATATTRTTRTTGGAAAAATCACCGTTAGAAGACCGGATACCGTCTTGAACTTCGTTTAGAACACTAGGGTCTTGACCAAACACGTTAACCAGTAGCTGGCCATAGGTCAAACCTCCAACGGCTTGCGCGTTCTCAATCTCAATATTACGACCAATGGTGTCAAAACTACTGGTTTCCGCCTTGAAGGTCGCCTGTAATGTTTCTGTGACATCAATTTCGACCGTACCGCGTATGGTGAGTTCCTCGCGCTGAGGCTCGTCGCGGTTCAAGGTGGCATTGGTAATCCAGCCGTCCAAATCGCGGTAGCGGCCTGCAACCCGGGCGCGAACCCGGTCTGATATTGGTCCGGACAATACGCCTTCTATAATACTTTCACCGTCAACAAATTCGCGTTGCACCAGCAAAGAACCCTCAAACACATCTGTTGGTTTGGCGGTTGTGATATTCATGGCGCCGGCTACCGAGTTTTTACCAAATAAAATCGACTGCGGCCCGCGCAATACTTCAACCCGTTCCAGATCAAGGAAAGGCGCGCGCACCTGTTGACCACGCGGGAAATGCACACCGTCAACATAAACGCCAACCGATTGCTCAAAACCCTGGTTGATGCCCGAACCGACACCGCGAATGAAAAAGTTAGTGGAAATACCGGTTTCGGTATAGGTGAAATTTGGCACAAATGCGGTCAGGTCTTCAATTTTGACAATGCTTTGCTCTTCGATGATTTTGGCGTCAACGGCGGCAACAGAAATCGGCACATCTTGCAAACCTTGGGCGCGAAACTGCGCTGTCACAATAATTTCGTCCAAAACCGGCCCGCTATCTTGTGCGAAAGCTGGTAAAGCTATCAGCATGGATAATGCTGAAGCACTAAAAAGTATCTGTTTTCTCATAAAGATGTTCCCTGTAAATCCGTCGCCCCTCTGGCAACTTTATAATCTCGTAATTTATTAACAAAAAACTCCGCAAAGGCAAGTGCAAGACCTAATAAACGGGGCGTTTTGTCTCAGGGTGTGACAATATTGAACCAGTAGTTAAAATCATCCAGTAGGGCCATGAATTTTTGTAATTTCAACACACTGCCCTGCACTTTCACCTGTTTTTTTAGCATCAGCTCGCGAAAACTGACTTGCTTGAAAAGTATTCGGTTCAGGTCAGTTCGCGATAAAATCACCGTCGCATCCACATCTGTATATTGGCTATGCATACGTGTATTCAAAACTGCGTTCTTTAAGTGCAGTGCCGCCTTGTCGCCCGTATCAGTAAAAACAAAATTGATTTTCATGTCTAGCCCCTCCGCCTTGGGGCCGTTGAGGCGCACCGCCATAAGATCAAAAAACAAATCCAACGGCAAATTGGCGACCATATCGGGGTTGGCGGTGTTGATAATGAGGTCGGTGTTGAGGGGCTGGGTCAGCTCTTGCGCGCCGCTTAGATAAAAATCCCGCCACGGCCCAGACTCGGCTCGGTAGCCCATGCGCCTGTAAGTTTCGGCCAACAGGTTTTTTGCCTCTGTATTGTCAGGCTCGGCAAAGACCAGCTTGTTCAAAACCGTGGCGACAAACCGGTAATTTCCGCTCTCATAATCCGCCTGTGCTTTTTCCATGATCGTCCCAGCCCCGCCCATATAGCGCACCATTTGCACAGCTTCCTCAATCGGCGGCAACGGGTTAAGATTGGCCGGGTTGCCGTCAAACCAACCATAATAATATTGGTACTGGGCTTTGGCATTAAAATTGGTGGTGCCGTAATAACCCCTATTAAAAAATTCCGATGCAAGAGATTTGGGCAATTTTATTTGCTCGGCAATCTCGACCATGCTCAGGCCGTGATTGGCCAGACGCAAGGTTTGGTCGTGGATATAACGGTAGGTATCGCGCTGTTTTTCATAAAATTCCAGCACCTCAACATTACCCCAAGTCGGCCAATGGTGCGAGCCAAAGGAAACATCTATTTTATCGCCGTATATCCGAAGTGTGTCGTCAATATGTTTGGCCCAAACCAAACCGTTTCGGATTTGCGCCCCGCGCGGGGTCAGTAAATTGTGCTGGGTGCGGTTGATGATTTCCGCCTGAGCAAAAGCTCTGAATTTCGGCAAATAAAACATAAATTCTTGCGGCGCTTCAGCCCCCGGTGTCAGTTGAAAGACAATCTTGACCCCGTCCACATTCAGGGTTTGCCCCGTATGGGTAATTTCAAGGCTCGGACGTATCAGGCCGGAATGCCCAAGGCTTATGCCTTGACCAAGCCCCGAGCCAATATGGCCCTTTGGCGTTTTGGGTAAAAATATCCCGAACATATACCCGGCCCGCCGCGCCATCTGATTACCCGCCAAAATATTTTCCGACACAGTTTCGCGGGTGAAATGTTGGGGCGAGATAATCTGCACATCACCGTTTTCCAAGTCCGCCGCACTGACCACACCGCGCACACCGCCGTAATGATCAATGTGGGAATGGGTAAAAATCACGGCACTGACCGGGCGCCCCCCCAAATGTTTATTGGCCAAGGCCAAAGCTGCGGCGGCGGTTTCCTTGCTGATCAACGGGTCAACCACGATCCAGCCTTTATCACCGCGTATCAATGTCATATTGGACAGATCAAAGCCGCGCACCTGATAAATACCGTCCACGACTTCAAACAAGCCGTGCTTGGCATTAAGCTGGCTTTGTCGCCATAAAGACGGGTTGACGCTAGGCGGGGCATCGCCAGCGAGGAAATCATAGGCGGCGGGCGCGTAAACAAGATTACCGTCCGCATCCGTTATCGGGCCGTCTATGGTGGCAATAAAACCACGGCTAGCTGCCGCAAAATCTGCCTTGTCCGTAAAGTCTAAAACCGGATCAGCCTGCACGGCTTCTAGCGGTGCGCCGACAAGCGCATTTTCCCCGTCTTGTTTTTGCCCGCAGCCAACCGTCAAAACCAGAACGATGCTTACCCCTATAACCAGCCTCAACATATGCGCCTCCATTTAGAAAATTGACAAACAACCCTGCCTTATGCAAGTTAATGCATAACAAGCGGGAGACTAGCATGAAATATTTAGGGTTTGCGATTTTAGTTGTGTTTGCAGGTCTTTTGCTTGGSTGTACKAAACCTGAAAGCCAAAATTCCGATATTACGATTTATAGTGCCAAGACCATTATCACTTCCAATCCCGAGCAACCAAAGGCCGAAGCCGTCGCCGTGCGCGGYGCAATAATTATTGGCGTGGGTAGCCGCGCAGACTTAARCCRAAATTTCAAAGGTGCGACACTCGACGAAAGCTTCGCCGGACAGGTCATCATCCCCGGCCTGATTGATCCCCATATTCACATGTTGCTGGGGGCTATGATGTACACCAAACCAATGGCCCCGCCCTGGGATGTYAAAACGCCHRGYGGTRTKGTCAAAGGYYTGCCSGACCGGGCSWGTTTCCTGGCCCGCATTGCGGAATTGGAAAATGCGGACACVAGTTCCAAACCTTTGGTGATTTACGGCTATCACAATTTAATTCACGGCGATTTAACCCGCCACGATCTGGATAAAATCACCACGGAAAGACCCTTGATTATCTGGCATTATTCCGGCCATGATTTTTATCTCAACACCAAAGCCCTTAAATATGCCAAGGTCGATGCCAGCTGGGCCGAGGAATTTGAAGGCGTGCCCCTAGACGAAGACGGGCAACCAACCGGGCGGGTTTATGAAGACGCCGTGTTTCGGTTTTTATCCAATACCGGGCCTTTGTTTATGGGGCCAACAAAAATCAAACGCGGATTTGACGAATTGCAAGGCATGTTTGCAAGCAGCGGCGTGACCACCGTGGCCGAGATGGGGTACGGCCTGTTTGGCCTGCAGATGGAAGACGGAGTTTATCAGGCTTTTCTGGGCGAAAATCTGCGCACCAAAATCTATCTCGTGCCGGAACACCGGGCCTTTCGCCGTGCCTTCAAGGACGACACAATTCAAACCATCACCAAAATGGTGGCTGACAGCAAAGATAGTTGGCCAAGAGTTTTGCCGCGCATCAAATTGTTTGTGGACGCGGCATTTTATTCCCAAACCATGCGCCTGCGCGAGCCGGGCTATATTGGCGGTCAATCAAAAGGCCACAACGGTTTGTGGGTCACGGAGCCGGACAAATTGGCCGACATCATGCGGCCCTATTGGCAAGCCGGGCTGGGCATTCATATCCATTCCAACGGCGACAGCGCCCAGGACGCAACCCTCGGCGCCGTGGAAGCCCTTACCGGGCAGTTTGGCAATCAAACCCGTGTTATATTTGAGCATGTGGGCCTTGTCCGGCCCGAACAGATTGCGCGAGCGTCCAAGCTCAACATTGGTTTGTCAGCGGCGTCCCATTATGTTCACTATATGGGCAAGGCTTATGAGCAGGCCATTGGCGAGCGGGTCAAATATATGACCCCTCTGGCTTCCAGTTTTAAAGCTGGCCTACCGACGACCCTGCACTCTGATGCCCCTTTGGCCCCCCCTTCGCCGCTGACCGCCGCGTCCGTCCATATGACCCGCTCCACATGGCAAGGCGGTGTATCTACACCGTCCGAACGGCTAAGCGCCGAACAGGCCTTGCGGGCCATCACCATTGATGCGGCCTGGGCTTTGGGACTGGAGGCCGAAATTGGCTCTCTCGAAATCGGCAAGCGGGCCGATTTCACCATTTTGGCTAATAACCCCCTCGACACTCCGGCCCAGCAATGGCCCGACATCAAAATTTGGGGTGTGGTTCTGGACGGGGTCAAAAAACCGCTCAAAAGCGTAAATAAACAAAAATAAGGAATTAGCATGGACAAATTTGATTATGTTATCGTTGGCGGTGGTTCTGCCGGATGTACATTGGCCGGGCGTCTSAGCGAAGACCCGGATGTCAGTGTGTGTCTGTTGGAAGCCGGGCCAAAAGATGATNNNKWYAMMMTMAWYSWMMYSSCCRKRGSYKYYGCMMTSATGSSSAARMMSRSCAARKTTAACTGGSRSTWTGAAACCNKTGCCNCAAAARGGYTTAAACGGSCGYAARGGTTATCARCCGCGCGGCAARACCCTGGGCGGSTCKTCGTCGATCAATGCCATGATTTATATTCGCGGGCATAAATCGGATTATGACAACTGGGTGAAAATGGGGGCTAAAGGCTGGGGCTGGAAAGATGTACTGCCCTATTTTAAAAAATCCGAGCACCGCGAAATGGGTGCGGACAAATACCACGCTCAGGGTGGGCCGCTCAACGTAACCACACTCCAGACCCCCAACCCGGTCTGCGATGTTTTCCTGAAAGCCGCCGACCAGTTACAATTGCCCAAAACCGATGATTTTAACGGGGCACAATTTGAGGGAACGGGACGCTATGAGGTAACGCAAAAAGACGGGCAAAGACATTCCGCCGCCTGCGCCTATCTGACCCCGCATCTGGAACGCGCCAATCTGCATGTCTTCACAAATGCCTATACAACAAAAATCATTTTTAAGAATAAAAGAGCTATGGGTGTCCAGTGCCAAATCGGCGGTAAACCCCGAACAATATTGGCGAAAGGGGAAGTGCTGTTGTGCGGCGGCGCATTCGGGTCGCCACAAATTTTGATGTTGTCGGGTGTAGGCGACAAGAATGAACTGGCCCGGCACGAGATAGAGACCGTGCATCATCTGCCCGGTGTAGGCCAAAACCTGCACGACCATCTGGATTATGTGTTTTGCTATAAAACCAAAAACAAAGACACCATGGGCTATTCTGTAGCCGGCATCTGGCGTTCGTTAATGGGCCTGCGGCAATACCGCAAGCACAAGACCGGTCTATTTACCTCCAACCTGGCGGAGGTTGGCGGGTTTTATAAATCCGGGCCTAGTGTGAAGGTTCCTGATATCCAATTGCATTTCCTGCCTGCCGTTGTCGATGATCACGGGCGCAAGAAACATATGGGCCACGGTTATACCTGCCATGTTTGTGTGCTGCGGCCCAAATCGCGCGGGACTGTCAAACTGGCCAGCAATGATCCGTTTGCCGCCCCGCTGATCGATCCGGCCTATCTTGATGACCCGGCTGATCTGGACTTGTTGCTCAAGGGCGTCAGGCTAACCGAACGGATTATGGAAGCGCCAGCCTTCGACGCCATTAAAGGCAAACGGCTGTATTCGGCGGGCCTTACAACTGATGATGAATGGCGCGAAGAAATTAGAAACCGCGCCGATACGGTTTATCATCCGGTTGGTACCTGCAAGATGGGTGTCGATAAACTGGCCGTTGTCGGGCCTGACCTTAAAGTCCACGGCCTCAAAGGTTTGCGGGTTATAGATGCTTCGATCATGCCCAAACTCAATTCCGGCAATACCAACGCCCCCACCATAATGATCGCAGAAAAAGCGGCGGATATGATCAAGGCGGACGCTTAGGGCATTTCGCATTTAGGGCCGGAGGCACATTCATTTGCCGCCTAATAAGCGCGTCAGCATTCTTGTGTGGTGATCTTGAGAACCATAAAAAATTGCAAGTATGCGGACAAGCCCTTCATCTTGAAGAATATCAAACCAATATATAGCCCGCCCTATTGTGATATGCCGTAATCCCCCTGTGAATTTATCGTGCAACATATCATCATGCAATGTTCCTCTAAAAGGATGCTTGACAAGTTTGTCAGCAGCTTTGCGAATGGACTGTGTTTTCTTCTCTGCCTGCTCTATGGCAGTTTCAATATCCTCATCAAAACTTAGATAGCTTTCAAACAAAAAATCAAAAATAAGTTCAAAATCCAGTTCAGCGTCCTCAGAGAAAACGACCTTAAATATTGTTGTCACGAAGCTATATTTTTAGCTTTTTGCGCCGCCATTTTCTTGATGCGCTGCGCCATGTCAGAGCTGGAAACAAAGTCGCCGCTTTGACGCTCACGCAGTAAAAACCGCAAAGCCTCCGTTTCTAAATTCTTCGCTTCGGTCTTATCGCGCAAAAGATCAAGCCCCTGCTGCACCACCGAACTCAAACTAGAAAACCGCCCCTCGCGTACTAATGACCGCGCAAAATCGTCCTGTTGATCGGTAAGAGATATAGATGTTTTTACTGTCATAGCGTGCTCCATGATATTATAGTACTACTGAGTAGCACTATAAGTCAATATGCAGAGATGTACCCCTAGATTTATAGGCACCTTGTCCCTTCATTTATGCACCACCAAACTCAAACTAAAAACCACCCCTCGCGCACCAACGAACCCGCAAATACGTCCTGTTGCTCGGTAAGGGGTATAGATGCTTTTACCGTCACAATATGCTCCGTGTGATTGCATGTAGTGTGACTTGGGAACACCACAAGCCAATCACCTATCTTTCGGCCCCTAAATCTTTCAAAGGAAAGGAAACGAAACGAGATGGCCAAAATTCCCCATTTTAGGATATTAGCTCAGTGCCTTGCTTTGGGTGATTTTAAGACATTGGAAATTTTGAAAGCTGGCACAGTTTTTGAATACTTAAAAAAGATGTGAACGGTTTAAACTACAACCATTTTCAATATCACAAACATGAGAAACAATCATGGGCAATAACTTCTGGCGTTATAATCGGAAATTCGATATATCAGATTAATGTCAAAACCAAGGAACGACCTAATGAACACTAAATTACTATATGCTTCAATGCTAGCTCCACTCTTGATAGGTTGCACTGTCAAATCAGAAGAAGCCCCCGCTACAAAGCATCAACCGAGCGCAAAAATAACCATGGTGTCGCCTTTGACTGATGTCCAAGTTGAACTTCGAAATCAAATGGAAAACGGACTGTCTCCTGCCATAGTCGTCGAAGGAGAGATTGCTCCCACATACTCTATTTCTGAAAGAATGACGAATTTCGACACGCCGGCCGTTTCGATTGCTTATGCAAAAGGTGGGAAAGTCATTTGGGCCAAAGGCTATGGTGAGGGCATAGATAATGACACAATTTTTCAAGCTGCTTCGTTATCAAAACCCGTTGCAGCAACAGGTATGGTATCCTTCGCTTTGAATAATGATATTGATCTGGACGCTGATGTCGGGTCCCTATTGCCAGAGGTAGTTATCAACTCAATAAATCCCGAAGGAATACCTATTTCTCTGCGTGGGTTATTATCTCACACCGCAGGTGCCACGGTCCAAGGTTTTGAAGGCTACGCAATCGGTGATGACGTGCCAACAAATCTACAAGTTATCTTGGGTTCTAAAACTACCAATTCAGATGCTGTCGTTATCGTAGCAAACCCCGAAAATAAGTATCAATATTCTGGCGGCGGTTTCCAGATCGCTCAAGCCATTGTCGAGGAGCAATCGCAGCAAACTTTCGAAGCCATTATGACGGCTCATATTTTTGAACCTATCGGTATGAAGGCAAGTAGTTTCTCACTTAAGGTGCCAGGAAGCCCCGGTGCAGGAATCGCGTTGGCCACGGACGGCTCGGGTAATTCAATTGATGGCGGGTGGAACGTCTATCCAGAACAAGCAGCAGCGGCGCTTTGGACAACACCAACGGATTATCTGAAGTTTATGATGGCCCTTATGACAGCAAACGACGATAGTACATCAAATGGTCTTTCAGTTCGAATTGCCGCCGAGGTACTTACTCCCGTTTCTCAAAATTATGGCCTAGGGATAGGCATTCGAAACTCTGAAGGTCGTTTACAATACAGCCATAGCGGTTCGAACCGTGGATATAGAAGCTTTGTAAAAGCATTCCCCGATACAAATGAAGCTTTCATTGTGATGACAAACTCACGCGGCGGAGTGCCGCTTAGTCGCGAAATTATGAGAGCTGCGTCAAAAACCTATAATTGGTCCAGTCAGAAACCGAGTAGCATTAAACGCCATAAACTGAGTGAAGTTGAGCTCGGTAAATTTGTAGGCACTTACGGATTTCCAAGAAATATGAATCCATATCTCAAACTCACTGTTGGCGTAGGGGGGTTAACTGCTACAGTATTTGACCGTGGAACGTTCTCGCTGGTACCGATATCGGACACCCGCTTTGTCGATACTGATGATGGTCAAAAAATTCAATTCAAAGTCATTGATGGGAAAATGGTCTTGGACGCTGAAGGCACTCTTTTAACACGCCTAGACGATAATTAGCGCTTGTACAGACACTGGTTTTTAAAATTTTAAACCGCACAAGTATGGGGATTAAAATGGACGTTTTAAGTCCCATGTTTAACGCCTCCTCCTGCCCCCAACCCAATCAAAAACAACACATATAATTACACACGAATACGGTTCACGCCTATCTTGGGAGGCATTTTTGTTCCCGCTCCCTGCTTCGTTTCTCCTCACCTCTTGATATTTCCCGGTCGTCGCTTGCAGGGTTTGCATTGCCCTTCTTTGTTTGGGGCCCCGTCCGGTTAACTGGGAACACCCTCCCCCGTTAAACGCAGGAATGATATAAAATCCCTATTTGGTGCCGAACAGTTTATCACCCGCATCGCCGAGGCCGGGGATGATATAGCCGTTTTCGTTGAGGTGATCATCTACCGCCGCCACATAAATATCCACGTCCGGGTGTTTTTCTTGTACGGCCTTGATGCCCTCCGGGGCCGCCACCAGGAACAGGCCTCTGATGCTGGTGCAGCCCGCTTGTTTGAGCAAATCTACTGTGGCGATAAATGTACCGCCCGTGGCCAGCATTGGGTCAACGATCAGCGCCGTGCGGCTCTCAATTTTCGGGGCCAGCTTGGCGTAATATTCCACCGGGGTTAATGTTTCTTCGTCGCGGTAAAATCCGACCACGCTGATGCGGGCGCCCGGCAAGAGCTTGATCACCCCGTCCATCATACCAAGCCCGGCCCGCAATATGGGGACAAGTGTTATTTTTTTGCCGGCGATTTGTTGTATTTGCGTCTCGCCGCTCCATGTGGTGATGGTGCGCGGCTCCAACGCAAAATCACTGGTCGCTTCATAGGTCAGCAGCATGGATATTTCGCTGGCCAGTTCTCTGAAATCCTTGGTGGAAATGTCGGCGGCCCTGAGCAGGCCCAATTTGTGCTGGATAAGCGGGTGTTTGGCAATGTGAAGCATAGCGGTGTCCTTTGTGATATTTCAGTACGCTAGCACATAACCATCATAGTGCAAAACCTGTATCGTTTTTACCATCCTTTTTGCCCGCATTTTTACCATTCCCAATTGTCAACGTCCAAGCTAAACATAACGAATCAAATAAAAAAAACCGGGAGGAAATTATGGTTGAAATGTTATCGGGGATGTTTGAAGGTTTTTTTACACTGGAGAGCCTGCTGACCCTGGGCATGTTGATGTTGTTGCAAGCGGTGCTGGGCTTTGACAATTTGCTCTATATCGCCATCGAGTCCAGTAAAATTGAAGACCCGGCCAAAGCCAAAGCTGCCCGCCAATGGGGTATTGGTTTGGCTATGGTGTTTCGGATCGTCTTGCTGGTGCTGATTGTCGCGGCTTTCGGACTAATGGCCAAGCCGTTGTTTTCCGTCAATCTAGGCAGGTTTTTCGAGGGGGACTTTACCTTGCAATCCCTGGTTACATTGCTCGGCGGGGCGTTTATCATCTATACCGCCGTTAAGGAAATTTCCCACATGCTGAGTACGGATGAAGCGTCCCACGGCGATGGCCATAAAAAAGGCATTTCTTTTACCAAGGCCATTATCCTTATTGTTATGATGAATTTGGTGTTTTCCTTTGACAGTATTCTGTCCGCCATGGCCATTGCCAACGAGACCAGCATTGTGGACGGGGTTAAAACGATCAAATATCAATTGGGTATTATGACAATAGCGATTATTGGTTCAGGCATTGCTATGATGTTGCTGGCCGACAGGGTAACATCGTTTTTGAAAAAAAACCGGATGTATGGAGTTATGGGCCTGTTTATCCTATTCTTGGTTGGTGTGCTTTTGGTCACAGAAGGCGCCCATCTGGCCCATATGAAAATCGCCGGATTTGAAATTCTGGCCATGAGCAAGTCCAGTTTTTATCTGGTCATTTTTGTACTGGTCGTCACCGACATCATTTCAATCAAATACCAAAAACGCCTATGGGCAAAAAAGGAAGCGCTTATTCGGGGTAATATAGAGAATCATTAGCGTTTTATGGCGCAGGACAGCTAATGCCCGTACCGCCTATATTGCAATAGCCGGTCGGGTTTTTGGCTAAATATTGCTGGTGATTATCTTCCGCCGGGGTGTAGTCGGGGGTCGGAATCACTTCTGTGGTCAGCGGGTTTTTGCCATTGGCTTTATAGGCGGTA
This sequence comes from Robiginitomaculum sp., assembly GCA_002733385.1. Taxonomy (GTDB): domain Bacteria; phylum Pseudomonadota; class Alphaproteobacteria; order Caulobacterales; family Maricaulaceae; genus Robiginitomaculum_A. The sequence goes on along the minus strand of NVVO01000015.1, from coordinate 11,411 downwards.
CTGTATCGCCGTTTGGCATCTAATGCCTGAGTATTTTGCTCATCATTATAGGTGAAAATCACACTACGGTATTGCGTCCCCACATCATTGCCTTGGCGATTGCCTTGGGTCGGGTCATGGTTTTCGAAGAAAATTTTGAGAAGTTCCGTGTAGGGAATTATATCTGGTGAAAATACAATATGCACCAGTTCTGCGTGCCCGGTGGTGCCGGTGCATATTTTCTCATAGCTGGGGTTTTTACCCAAAGCATTATTATGCCCACCGCCGTAACCGGCAGAGGTGACATATACCCCGCCCACTTGCCAAAACAAACGCTCCGCCCCCCAAAAACATCCCATGCCGAACAAGGCCTGTTCAAGGCCCGGCGGATAATCCGCSDACATABTRCGGYYVTTKAYRWRRTGTAGKWWTTGCRNNTTAGTCRYSNATAAWSMYSKKMMSTKSMKTRGYSWRMTRWTWRKMMWKSAMMMARRATWWWKCYYMRSTGTCAATCAAGTCCTGGCGTATTTCCAAAGTGGTGTGACGAAGCCCGCGCGCAATCACGTGGCGGTCTATGGTGTAATTTAATTTGAGGGCGGAATATGGCTGGTTTAATTCCACATGATAGGGGTGAACTTTCTCAATAGCCGTTTTAATGCGGTCGGCCTTATCCACATCAACTTTCCATAATAGCCCAATATCCAAATCGCGCTTCTGGCCGCTGGCCATTTCGGGGGTAAAGCTATGGATTGAAATTATTAGCGGGTCAACATGGCGGTTTTGTGTCGCGTCCAGCGCGTCTTCCAATGCTTGGTGATAAGGCGCGTATAAACGGTCGACCCGGATTTTGCGATCCTCGTCGCTCAAATTTTGATTGCCAGGAATGGGTGTATTGTCACTAATAAGCGGGATACTACCCATTTGGCCTACGGCACGGTTGGGATCAATTAACAGCCGGGAAAATCCCGCCAATAAGCCCGCCGCACCAAAGGTTTTGCAAAACTGCCTTGTCAGTGTCTCCGCACCAATATCCCAGGCAATGTGGCGGGATAAATCCGCATCCGAAAGTCCGAGGTTTTGGTACACAGGCGGGATATGATTGGTGGCATGGTCACAAAATACAAATACTCCAGAACAGGACCCAGAACGGGATCTGGCGGGCAGTGTTATGAAGGGAGCATCATTGATCATAAGGATGCGTTTATGGTGGTTTGCGGCATGGGTAAACCCCTAATCCTCTCCTAATCCAGCCCCATGACCGTTTCTGCGATCAGATGATCGACGACCGTCTTGAGCGCGGCCTTTTTTTCGGCCCCGCCCGCCATTTCGCGTTCATAAATTTCAACCTGGCGACACGCACTGGAGCCGCGCTCGACAATTGTGCGGGCATGGAGCAGCTCACGCTCACAGCCCAAAGCTTGCGCGTGCTGCAATAAAAACCCGATTATTTCCTCAAGCAACTCCCGGTAGGCAATCAGCCGGCCTTTACCAAAATCAATCAAGGWWYMYRWMWMMMCGAACCGCTGGGCCAGCCAGCGGTTCTCGGCAATCAGAAGCGCCGGATAGGTCCGCCATTTAATATTGCGCTGTTTGAGATGGATAAACATGCGCGTCAAACATTGGAACATGGCGACAATGGCCAAGGTGTCCTCCAGCCGTGTACACATATCCGCCACCCTGGTCTCCAGGGTCGGAAAACGCACGCTTGGTCTTATGTCCCACCAGATTTTACTGGCGTCCTCAATAACCCCCGCACCGGTCAATATACCCACCAGGTTTTCATATTCCCCAATAGAGCTCATGGCTTCGGGAATGCCGGTGCGCGGCATGCCGTCAAACACGCTCAGACGATACGACTTCATGCCCATAATATCCCCCTCCCAAAACGGCGACGAGGTGGATAATGCCAGCATATGGGGCAGAAAATAGCGCATCTGGTTCATCACATCAATCCGCAAGGCCGGATCCAGAATACCAACATGCACATGGGTGCCACAAATCAGCATCCGGCGTATGGCCCCTTGCAGATCTTCGTTCATTTTGGAATAGCGCTCACCCTTGGTTGGTTTTTGCGCCCGCCAAGTCGTAAACGGATGGGTCGAGGCCGCCATCAAGCGCAGATCATGATCAATGGCAATTTTTGCCAGAGTTGAGCGCATATGGGTCAAATGTTCGCGGGCCTCGGTGACATTATTGCACACGGGGGTAGCGATTTCGATCTGGCAACGCAAAAATTCCGGCGTCACACAATCGCCAAGTGCTTTTTTGCAGGCCGGAAAAAAAGCGTCCGGCGGATTGGCGGCCGCTTCGCCCGTCTCGGGGTCAACCACCAAATATTCCTCTTCAACCCCCAATGTCAGCACATTACTATCCAACGAACTTCCCCTTCCTGCCTGATGATAACACAATATTCCAAATATGTAAAACCTGCTTTGCTACAAAACCTGTGCTTGCTATTGTTAACTGCTCGTTTCGTGCTTATTATACCATATGCCAGTACTTAAAAACCCGGCCAAACCCGATCTATCCGCGCTAGAGCCAGACCCGGAGTTTCGCGCCCATTTCCTGTTTTTTCTCGGACTGGCCAACACCTATATCGTGTCGATTTTCTGGCATTGTTTTAATGATAGCAAGAAACGCAAAACCCTGTTTGCCGCATTGGAGGCCCTGGAGAAGCAACAAGGCGAACAATTTAAACGCAAAATCATACAAAAACATGATCGGTTAAAACCTGATTTTACCAAGCGCATATTCAGCCAATCACATCAGATAGATGTGTTCACCCCCGATTTTGCCAACCTTATCCGCGCATTGCCAACAACTCGCCAACGCGCCTTCAAGGCAAAATTGACCGAACACGCCATTCCCCTGACATTGGACAATTTTTTGGATTTGGTCGAAGAAATGCGCCTAAAACGCAATTATCTCAAAGGCTGGAAGCCGGGCATTAGCCGCCGCTTCGACGAAGCAAAAATTATAGGCGCTCTTGGCCTGCTCTTGCCGTCAAAACAACACCAGCATTTTATCGGCGCACTGGAACACGCCAATAAGCGCTTGCGCACCACAAAAAACCAAGTGCTGGTAGCGCCCTTGTCCGTGCATACACTTTTCTCTAAAGCCCGCAAGGACAGAGCCGAAGCAACATTGGCCTATTACGGCCAGTACCGTAAAAAATCAGAGCTGACCAGGGCCGAGCGCAAAAATCGCGAAAATTCCATGACCGCCGTACAAAAGAAATACAGTGATTTTTATCCGGACGGTTGCTGGCCTCGGTATAATTTTCATTTGTTTAAAACCCGCTTTTATTTTTTCGGGCAGGACAATGTTAACAGAATTACAGCATTACTGAATATGGACACACCGCATTTCCAGCGCGACATCGAAGCCGTGTTCGAGACAACCACACATATCAACCGGATATTTAATTTGGCCATATTTAGATTGAACCAGGCCGATAAAACCCTGACCAAATCTGAGAAAAAAGCAGGCAAAATGGCCGTTTATGGCCCGTTGCGCCATATCCGCAATACCATTGCCCACAACCGGCCTTTTTATAATGTCATACTTGATAATGAAATTATGGCGGTCGATAAAGTGTTTCAATGCTTGTTCGAAGCCTTTTGCCAGCCCCATGTCATCAAGACGCTTGGCCCGGCAAAAGGGCAGATCAATGATCTGTATTCAAAAACTTTCGGACTCCTCAACAAACAAGATTATGTCTGGGCCTTCCCGGTAAAGTCTGATATAAACCAGAACATAGACCACACCCCGCCAATCGTCATAAAATATTGGTCAGAGAAAACCCGCACCGAATATGCCAATAGAAATAAATGGCGGCTAGACAAACGCAAGTCAGTCAGAAATTTGATAGGTAAATGGGCAAGAGATATGCGCACAGCCCGCGATTTTTCTGGTAAAAAACTGGACATAAATGATTGATCATGCTATGAAATCCCCGGTTTTTATAATTCCAACGGGTGATTTGTTTTGTTTTTTCAAACAGATACAGACATCCTGTTGCACTCCCCCCGATTTTGTGGGGGGTGTGTGACGCTGCAAATCTAGCGACCATAGGAGACGGAGTTGCACTCCCCCCGATTTTGTGGGGGGTGTGTGACAAATTCGATATAAGCGGCTGAATATGCCCAGTTGCACTCCCCCCGATTTTGTGGGGGGTGTGTGACTTTTGTTTTGAATGTATCTAGCGACCTTGAGTTGCACTCCCCCCGATTTTGTGGGGGGTGTGTGACAAGCCAGACATTACCCACGGATTGAATAAAGTTGCACTCCCCCCCGATTTTGTGGGGGGTGTGTGACCGTCCCTAAATTCAATCCCGGCCTTACAAGGTTGCAGTTCCAATATGAGCAGTGCGACAAGAAAATGGCAGCTATGGTAAGCTTTATTATGATTGGCCTATTGGCCCTTATTGCCTGGCTAGGATTCGTTCTGACTCCTGTCGTCCTCACAATCGCAACACTTGTATTATTCACCAGCTTAACCGTATGGGAAAGACGCGCACAAAATATGAGTTAAGCTCTATTCTTCTCTTGAGCCTTTAACGAAAAGCGGATATGTCACGACCACATCATAAATGATGGTGAGATAGCGGAAATAGTTTAAGGCGCACGTTTTTTATAAAGCGCGTACGCACATCCTAAATCTTGCGGATGAATGGGTATGGTGAGGTGGCCGAGTGGTTTAAGGCGCACGCTTGGAAAGCGTGTGTGCGTTCATAGCGTACCGAGGGTTCGAATCCCTTCCTCACCTCCATTGATCTTGGCTAGTGCATTGAATATATTAAATAAAATAGATATTTATTAGTAAGTCATGACCAATTTATTCAAATACCACAAAACATCACCTGAAATCATCCTCCTCGCGGTTTTAATGTACGAACGCGGGATTGATATTAGCTACGAAACTGTACGTGCATGGTGGAATAAATTTGGTCCGGTATTCGCCTTTGATATTCGCAAGAAGCCTGCCTCTTGTGAAATGTATGTCTTGTGTTGTCATAATGGCTCCTTCTACTATAGATTAGGAGCCTCCGGCAAACCCGGGGCGGTTCACCTCGGTATCTTATCTACTTTCTAAACATATCGTATTCTATAGTATGAAAATCGCTTGCGCACTACATTGAGCTATGGCATATCCTGCACACATTTGGTGCTACACTGCGGCAACATTTGACATATACATGACATATGGACAATTTACCCAATTGTAGAACCGCTAAAAACGGCGTAAGTCATTGAAAATATTGGTTTTGGGGCCATAGCTCAGTTGGTAGAGCGCTTGCATGGCATGCAAGAGGTCGTCGGTTCGATTCCGTCTGGCTCCACCACCCAGTCTTCGGATATATGGGTGATTTACACTGCTCATAATTAATGCCGTAGTTTCCGTGGGTTAGCGGGTATCATAGCCTATCCAAGCGGTCAAGAGACATACAATAGTGCAAGAATAGACCCTATTTAGGCAATCGTCTCTTCTGGCCAATAGCGCATCCGCTTGGTTGAGAAGTTATATGTGGGAATATCCGAGAAACGTCCGCTGCTCGGACCATAACAGCGGTAAATCATTCACTCGCCGCAGTCTTGATACCGTTAGTTCAGCAGGTTGTTGCCCGTTCAGTATATCTTCAATAATGCGGGGCGCTAAATACCCGAGAGGTATAAGCCGCTTTGCGTCTGCATGATGTATGTTCATTTGATCTGCAAACTCAATGATGGAGCCAATACTGCCATCTATTAACCCTGCGCGGAGCACATGGGCTTGAGCCACTAATTTAATGAGCTTGTTGTCAATATTGGTTTGAAGACTTGCACCTCCAATTACCATCTTCATTTCATGCCCCCGTCGTTTAATCTGTATTGAGATGTTGATAGTTGGCACGAGCTTAATTGAAACTTCAAGTATTTCCTCAAGATAGGCAGAATTGCACTCCACCTTCACATTATCGTTTGTGACAATGACGGCTCGAACGAAGAGGCGATATAAATCTCCCAGCTCATGTGGCTGTTTATTATTGATTGTATCAGCAAGCTTATTGGCCCTGCTAAATAGACTAGGCAGAATTTCTGCACTGATTGAACCCGTATCAAGCCAACTCAATACAACTTCCTGATTTTGAAGTTTTTGGATCAAAGATGTTTTGACGAGGGCTTCTATCATTTTTGCTGGAATGCGCCAGCCAGTGTCACTGTCACCTTGTTTCAAATCTTTGGATACATAATATCGATACCGTTTCCCGGACTTGCAAGCGTGTGATGTTGTCAGCGTGTTGCCATCTGCCGTACGTATCAATCCTAATAAATGGCTGGGTGATTTTGCATTCTTTTGGGTTTTTCTGGTGAATGCATTCGCTTTGAGTAAATTTTGAACATTCCCCCATATGTCAAGATCGACAATAACATCATGCCGACCTTCATATATCTGCTCTTTGTGAACCAGCTTTCCTGTATAAAGTGGGTTCTTAAGAAGTGTATAGAGATGCCCGCGCGTAAAGGGTTTATTACCCGTTTTATTTCCGCGCTTATTAATTCGGGATTTGGTTTTTATGCCCAGCTGATTGAGCTCCGTCTGTACTAATCGCACATTCTTGTACTCTAAATAGAGAGCATATATCTTACGAACATTGCTTGCTTCATCCTCTACAACAACTAGCTTCTTGTCTATATTGGTGTATGGGTGACATTCCGCCCAAGGTGGAATGCCGTCGTTTTGGATTATAGAATCCGTTGATGTATTTGAACAGGGCTATATGTGCCTGTTTTCTGGTGTGCCAGATGTTCCTCCAAATCATCTCGGCCTTAATGGTCTTAGAGAATGTTTCCACGACTGCGTTGTCGTAGCAATTACCTTTGCCGCTCATAGATATTTTAAAGCCATGTTTCTTGAGCAATCTCTGATAATCATTCGAGTAATATTGGGAGCCGCGATCGCTGTGATGTATGCAGCCCTTTGGCGGCCTGCGCAGAGCTATCGCCATATCCAAAGCCCGGATAGCCAGGTCACGCTTCATGCGGTTGCTGACAGCCCAGCCAACAATACGTCTGGAATATAAGTCCATGACGACGGCCAAGTACAGCCAGCCCTCTCGTGTCCAGATATAGGATATATCTACGGCCCATTTCTGGTTGGCTTGCCCGGCAGTAAAGTTCCTATCCAGTAGATTAGGAGCGATAGCATACCCGTGCTTGCTGTTGGTTGTTGCCTTGTATTTACGGGTTCTAATGACCTTTATAGCATTGTCTCTCATCAAACGGCCAACACGGCGGTGCCCAACCGCAAAGCCCAAGTCCTTTAGCTCCTCCGTCATACGCGGACGACCATAAGAGCCAAGGCTGAGCCTATGTTCTTCCCTGATATGTGCCAAAAGCACCATATCATCACGTTGCCGCTGGCTGATCGGGCGGTGACGACGCCAAGCCCTAAACCCACGTGATGTGACGCGTAACATACGGCACAGCCGTTCAATTGGAACACCACTGCCGTGCTGCGCGATAAAGGCAAACCGTTTCATTTTTGCCTCGCGAAGAATTGGGTGGCTTTTTTTAAGATATCCCTCTCCTCCTTGAGGAGCCGGTTCTCCTTGCGAAGCCGCATAACTTAAACTAAACAGCCTCCGGCAAACCCGGGGCGGTTCAGTGTGATGCTATAACTTCCAATTTCTAAATGATAATGTTCTTTCATATATTTCTCGTTTACAACTTTACAATTAATACATTTCCGCTGCACCCTAATCAACCAAATCAATGTATTGGCCAAAAGCAACCTTAGGGTCCGTCCTCGTTCCCCTGTTTCATCAAGCATTATAAATTGCATACCCAGACCACGCAACAATTTTGGCTATTGAGAGTTTTGATTGGAATTTATTTAGGGGCTGTCATATGTTATTTTTGAAAATCCCGCACAGCCTTTAACCTTCCAACATGTCCGCGAACTCGGTGGCCAATTTGTAGACATCGCCGGGCCATCGGGCCGAGATCAGGTTTTTGTGTTTGACGGTGAAGCCTTTGCGCGGATGTTTTGTCGAGCCGAAAGCGGGCAATATCGGGCCGGGTTTGAAATCTCCCCGGTTTTCCAGCACGGCGCTAACCTCGTCTTGCACGCTGGTCGGATAGGTTTGGTAATGTGTGCCAAAGGTTTTTTTGGTCATTTTATAGGCGATGTTTTCCTGGAAATTATTCAGGCCGGTCACGGTATAGCCGTACAATAACGAACGCCCATCCGCGCCCTTGGCCCAGGCCAAGGCCAACACGCCGTGACAGACACTGGCCACAGGCGCGGCGCGTTCAAAGAAATTGCGGCAAATGGCAAAAACGTCTTCCGATTCCAGATAAGGCTTCATGCCCGGCGCATGACCGCCCGGCAATACCAGGCCGTCAAATTCGGACGCTTTCACATCAGCCCAGGCCATCGGGTTTTGGAAATTATCGTCCGCTTCCATCCGGCGATAAATATCGGCATTTTGCGGCTTGGCGGCCAGGGTTTTCATCATGCCTGCCAAACCCGTACCGTTGAGTGTAATCTGGTCACATTTTGCTTGCGTGCCGTCGCCTGTGGCGAAAAATACCGCGTGCCCGGCGGCTTTCAGCACATGCCAAGGCACGCCCGCCTCGGTCGGGTCAAAATCCTCATTGGGCAATAGCATCAGAACTTTAGCCAATTTAGTTTCCTATTTTTATGAATTTTCTGGCGACAATTCTTTTGCCGCCTAGCACATATCTAATCTCGTAATCCCCTGGCATTTCGGGCATTGTCAAATCCTGCGGACTGCCGTTGACGGCGTAAAAATAATCCGTGTATTTGCTGGCACGCGCATCTGGCGGCACCACGGTGATCCAGTCTCCTCGTACAGCCGGGCCTGCAAACCCTACGGAAAGCATTTCGCCAGATTTGGCCTGTGCAGGGGCGGTGAGAGAGATAGAAATATCCGTAATGCTGATGGATTGGCGGGCTATGACTTTGTTGCCATTTTGCACATAGCGTAATTCATATACGCCCGGTTCAAGTGGCATAGATATTTTGGCCGGACTGCCATTTTTGGTATAGGCATAATCCAGATATTTGCTGTCGCGGGCATCCGGAGCGGTTACCGTGATAAAATCACCGGGCTCGTCTCTTGGCCCCGTCCAGTCGACCTTGAGCTCAGCCCCTACACTAGCGGTTTTAGGCCCCTTGAGACTGGCGTCTACTTGCGTAATTTCAATGGGTTTACGGGCGATGACTTTATCACCTTGCCGCCCGCCCTTTTGTACATATCTTAGCTCGTATGCGCCCGGTGTCAGCGGCATTCTGATTTTAGACGGGCTGCCATTGCTGGCATATTTATAATCGTTGTATGTTTTCTGGGCGGCGTCCGGTTTGGTAATTGTGATGAAATCGCCCGCGCCCCCGGGCCCCGTCCAAACGATAGACAACGTCTCACCTGTTTTTGCGGCTTCGGGTCCGTCGAGACTGGCGGCGGCGGCCATAATCACAACAGGTTGGCGGGCAATGATCTTGTGGGCATTACCGCTGGTATCCGTGCCGGGGCCGACAAACACATAGCGGATTTCGTAATCCCCCGGTGTGACCGGCATGGTCAGGTTTTGCGGCGTGGTTTTATCCTTGGTATAGAAATAGTTTAAATAAGCGCTTGGCTTGGCATCTACGGCTGTGACCGTAATAAAATCACTTTGGGAGGCCGGGCCGCTCCACTGTATGGATACGGCACTGCCGGCCGTCGCCGTGTCCGGGCCTTTGACGCTGGCCACACTCTGCGTAACCTCCATGGGTGTGCGGGCCAAGACTTTATAGGGGCGGCTTAACACATAGCGCACTTCATAACTTCCTGTGTTGATGGGGGCGGTTAGTTTGAGCGGATTGCCATTATTGGTGTAGGCATAGCTGGTATATCCACGCGCCGGGGTGTCGGGTCTGGTGATGGTGATAAAATCGGCCTTCTTGTCCGGCCCCGTCCATATGACGCTAAATCCCTGGCCCGCCGCGACTTGTTCGCGGTCCGGGGTTACGCTGGCGGCAAATTGCGGATCAAGAGCAATGGTAACAGGTGTCTGACTGCCCGGCGGTATATTGACCAAGCGGCTTGTGCCTTTGAGCCCGTCCGAAGGCCGGGTGACAAATACGTCATAAACACCAGGCGGGATTTCGCGGCTCACTGCGCCTTTGTTTTCGCTTGCGTAAACGATTTCGCCGCCGCCCGCTTGTTGTACCTGCCAGTTCAGGCCTGCTTCGATAACCGGGCCATTTTCAAGAACGGTTGCTTCCAGATTGATTGTGGCGGGTGGTGCGCCGACTTGTTGCGTTTTTATAGTCGTATTAAGGGCAAGGGACAATTCGCCCGCATTTGCGGCGGACAAATACAGACCGCCGGTGCTGCTCGCCAAGCATTGCAATTGCGCCTCGGTGTTTTTATCCACAATATCAAAACCAACCACATGGGCGGTGAAATCTACGCCGTCTTTTTCAAGTTGCTTGCCCAGTTCGCACGGGTCGAGATTGCAGGTCTCGATACCGTCGCTGATCAAAATCACCGTGGCTTTGTTCTCGGTATATTTCAATGTTTCCGCCGCCAGCTTGACGCTCGCCGAGATCGGGGTTTTACCCTTGGGGCTAATGCTTTTGACGGCCCTTTTGATGTCGGCACGGTTAGCGCCAAGTTCCGACAACAGCTCAATATCCGAGCAATCCCCTTTTTTGCTATGACCATAGGCCATCAGACCAAGGCGAGTACTGGTCGGCATGTTGTCCAATAATTCGTCCAAAACCCCGCGTGCAATCTCGATTTTGGCCTTGCCTTCTATCTGGCCCCACATAGAGCCGGACGCATCAAGAATGAGAATCGCGTCTTCATTAGTCGCTTCCCGATCTGCGTTTTGGGCAATTGCAGGGCTGAATACCATCATAATAGAAACAAGAAAAACCACGAAAACTCGATGAATACCTGCATAGCTCATAGTGTGCCCTTATGTTTGTGAGCGGTTATGGTAGCACATTATTGGTTTTTTAGGAAATGTTTAACTGCGCAAACATCACCATATTTAGGAGCCACATTATTGTAGATCTCATGCCGCTCATCACCACATATTTGTTTTTAGTCGATAGCCAGTGAAATATATCGTAATTCGCCTGTATCTGGGTATGAAACGAGAAGGCCATAATCTGGCACACCAATGGTTGGTACGGTGATGCTCCTTGCCCCAACTGCTGAACCCGCACCAGAACCCACATCAAATAGTACAGGTTCTCCGTAAATTGGTGGAGAACCAAATTCACCGTCATTGGGTCGCAAATTATCAAAAAATAAAGACTGCTCGGAAGTCCCCAATTGTCCGTCGTCATATAAAATGGCACAGATTTAGGTCTGTGCTAAGAGAGAGTTTGCTCACCTATTGTTGATTGTTATTAAGCTATGGCTTTGCGGTAT
>NVVO01000014.1 GCA_002733385.1 Robiginitomaculum sp. | reverse complement strand
CACGCCGCTCATAAGGGCTCGACACCGGACAATGCCTATTRGAAAAATAGACAAGAAATGGAAACCGACCAGATGATACAAAGTGTAGCTTAAAAAACGTCGAAAACTGTCCAATTAATGGGGACCACCTCAGCCCGTCTTTTTGGCGGGCTTTTCTTTTACCAGTTTCTTTAGCTTACGGTCAAAGTCTTTTTCAGACTCGCTGCAATCCAGTTCACGGGCAACTTCTTTGAATTTGTCAATTTGTTTTGTATCAGTCACAGTAATTTACCCTGTATTGGCGCAATGGGTTTACGGAAAATCAAATTTTTAGTTCCTATGTTTCCTGCTTTGTTTAACAGCTTTTTATCAAACGTTTCAAATGCTGTAACGTCTAAGCTGATTGCTGTTGCGACATGAATTGCATCTTTTGGGTTTATATCATTATCCCAAACCAAATCTTGAGCCTCATGTGCAAGCTTTCGAGTGACATTCACAACGCGTATATACGAACGTCTAAAGAATTTTTGGACAATTTCAGCCTTGTTTTTTGGGATTTTTTGCTGCCCGCGCAACCACAAGACTTCAGCTATCGCCAAAGAGGATGTTACAATTATGACCTCACCATTTTTTGCTTTATCTAACGTGCTCTGGCACAATTCAAACTGGCCTTGATCTTCTTGAAACCACGCCAAGAATGTTGCACTATCCCAATATATCTTTTCTACCGTCATACTGCCGCCTTGAATATTCCAAGCACGTCTTTCGCAGTTGGAAGTTCATCATCATTTGGCAAGGTATCAATTGCACTGACAGTTATGCTTATTGGAGCACCATTTTTGCGGTAATGAATTAGCCCAGACAGTTCAACTCTTTTGCGGAAACTAGCTAAAGCCTCACCCAACAAATCATCATCAAGGTAGCAAGTAATAGCTGTTTTATACAAAACATCTTTAACTTTGATTTGCAAAGATTTACCATCTTGGATGGCCTGCAGTATCCCCTCTACAGTGCCGTAGTCATTATAGTCAGTTTTCCAGTCCTCTTGTATTAGTGCGGCAACTTCACGGTTTAAATGAAGCGGTTTTTTCTTAATCCATATTTTTATGGTATTGGGGTTGTCCCCACCATCTCTAACCAATTCGGACAAATGCTTTAAACTTTTGAATGCAGATTCAGACACCTGATCTTCTATAAAATTACCTTCCAACAAATCGCCTATGTTTTTCGTCATACGGGAGCAAATTGCATTGACAGTATTGGAATGAACGCTTTCCATAGGCATAGCTGCTAATACATTGCTACTGTCCTTGACCTTTACACGCCACTCGACATCATCGCCACCTATTGTGGTTTTGGTAATTTCTTCAACATAATTAAAGAAGCTGCGCGCAGCCGCAATGAACTCGCCTGGCTTTAGATTAGCCGCGATTTCAATTGCAAGATCGCTTGGTATGTCCTTAGCAGTTGCCATAAGCCTATTTCCTATTCTGAAAACTAGGCTATTGGTGAGTCCCTGTAAAGAAGCCTCTTACCAACAATCCCAGATAAAGCCGTATTTGTTCTGATAATATCATTAGAGCCTAACGCTTCACGGTTGTTATACCGAAAGTCATATTCAGCAAGATAACGATGTAAATGCTTCTCGCTACAGTGCTGGTAAATGCCTTTCATGCCACGTTTAAAGATACTGAAATAACCCTCAATCGTGTTTGTGTAGGCTTCACCGCGCACATATTCTTTGTGTTTATGCTTTACGCTTTCATGGTCTGCGAAAGTTTCACCAGACTTGATATACAGTTTGCTTTCATCTGTCATTAAACGAGAGCGTTTGTCTGCGTTATCCGTTAGAATTTGACTAACCACCGCAGTAGTCGCGCTTTGAACATGAAAGGAGCGAACCTCACCACCACGCTCGACAAGGGACACTACGGTATGCTTATGTGCAAAACCTCGTGGGCCTACACGGCGTATTTTACCGTCCTTGCGAACCCACTTCATATTGTCCATACGCTCTTTTTTTGTCAGTTTATTGCCGATGTAAGTTTCGTCAGCTTCAATAACCTTACCCTCGCCGCCCATAGGAGGCAGGACGTTTTGCACCATTGCTTCGCGTAAACGGTGAGACATAAACCACGCAGTTTTATAGGTTACTTCCAGTGTGCGCTGTAACTGCAAACTGCTAATGCCCTTTTTGCTGGACATCATTAAGTATGCGGCCTGTAACCACTTGTGCAATGGTACATGACTGCTCTCAAATACAGTGCCAACACGCACAGTGAACTGTTTGCGGCATTCTGCGCACTTCTTTAAGCCGTGACGCTCAACGCCCTCTGGGTTCTTCTTAGAGGGTTTAGAGCGAACGCCCCTTAACTCATAAATCTTACCACAGTTGCCGCAATGCGGGCAGGTCACACCGTCAGCCCAAATAATGGACTCTAAATGCGCGAAAGCATCGGCTTCATTGTGAAAATATGTCTTACTTAAAATACTCATAAGCCATATATAGGTTAATCATATGGGTTTGTCAAGTATATATATGCCTAAAAAATGCCAGAAGTTGGTCGTCCTTGCTGATGGTCGGGTGAACAACAAAGCGGGCAATCAGGCTTTGCTCCAACTTGGCAAAACCAGGTTTGAATTGTTTGAAGAACAGGCGCTTGGTCAAGGATTGGCTAACCGTGGTCAGACCCGCTCCCGGTGTTTTAAAATCAATACCTTTATGTGCGTAAAACATTGGGTCTTCGACTTGCAGGAAGATATCGATATAGTCCTTGGAGATATCGGTAAGAGACACAAAACCATCTTTTTGTGTGAGCGCGGTTTTAAATTTTTCATTTACCGTTTGCTTCGCAACAACGACCCGCCCTGCTTCATACAACACCAAAGCCAAAAACAGCAAACTTATCCCTCGAAAGGTAACTGTGATTATTTTTCGAACTGTAATCATGCACCCATCTTGTGTATGAACATGGCAGGATTATGGCACGGGGCTTGCGGCTACCGCTTCCGCTGAGCCGCATAACTGGACAGTGCAATCAGCAACCGCCCCAATAATGCGTCTGCGGGTGCGCCAGTGGATTTCATGTTTTTCTCGGTTTTCAGACTTTGGTTGATAGCACGGGCCAGAGCAGTTTCTGGCCAAATGCGCAAAGCATTGCCGAAAGCATTTTTGCGCATGACGAAAACCGGTGGCCGCAAATTTCTCATGGCTTCGTCGGCACTATTGCCATCTGCCTTGAGCGCACTGGCCTGATGCAAGCGCACCACATGTCTTTGCAGGGCAGCCAACACGGAGTGGGGGCTGGTTTTTCCGGCCAAAGCACGCTGCAAAGCTGCGTCCATGGATTTGGGGTTTCCGGCCATGGCGTCAAATACAATATCATCAAGCCCGGCGGCCCCGGCCCCGGCGGCCAGAACTTTGATGTCGACCAGAGACACCCGTGCGTTTTCCTCATGGCCGTAGCCTTTATACAGAGCCAGTTTTTCGATTTCAGAGCGGGCCATGCGGCGGTCGCCCTCAAGCAAAGGCACAAATGCGTCTAGGGCATCGGCGTCTATGCTGATGTTTAAACCGCCTAGACTTGTGCGCACCATGCCCGCTATATCGGCCTGACTATCGGCGTAGCAAGCGACGGCGACAAAATGTTTGGCCCCCTCAAAAGCCTTGCGTATGGCTGAGCGCGGCGTCATATCCCCCGCTTCGACGATCAGTTTGGCGGCGCAGGTTTCCGGGCGAGCGTCCAGGGCTTTGATGGTTTTGGCGATTACAACCGCGCCGCGTTCATGGGACAAGCGCAGGCGGATCAGGCGCGCATCCCCGAGCAAGCTTTGGGCCACCATTTCGTCGGCAAGCCTTGCCGGGTCTCCGGTTAGATCGTCGGCACTAAGCACCGTGGTGGAAAACGGGTCGTCCGGGTTTGGAGAGAATTTTTTGGCGATTTCGTCCGCCCGTTCCGCGCACAGGCCAGCGTCCGGGCCAAATAAAAGTACGCCGGGGCAATCCTCTGGCGGTGCATTTAGCCAGGTTCTGGCCCGCGCTCCCGCAAGTTTCATTTGTTTTCAGGTTTGGTTTCAGTGCTGGCTTGATAGCCGGCCAGCCGGGCAATGATCCGGTCGGAAACTTCGGCGGCCACTTGCTCTTCGGCGTTGTTCTGGGCTGTTACTGTGCCGTAAGGATCACGGGGCGCACCAAATGTAGATATCGCCCGGACATCGCCCCGGTACACCACATCTCCGGTTTTAGTCGCCACCAATTCAAATCCGCTTTGCAACACCAAATCATAGCGCGAAGCCACATCATCCGCGCCAATGCCAAGATTGCTGCGGCTCAAATCCGGCTTGATTCTTAAAATATAGGCGGCATTACCGTTATCGCCCATGCGGTCGCGTAAGGCTTGGGCCAATAGAAAGTCGATCTTGCCATTGGCCTGCATTTCAACCCGGATGTTTTTCAAAGCAATGGCGTTGCCGCCAAAAGCCTCAGGGGCGTGCATGGGCTTGAACCCGCATGCGGTGAGAATAAGTGTGGCTGCCAAAAGTATTGCGGTGCGTATCAATTTCATAACCGTCTCCTATTATATCGCTCACGGCAGTGCGCAAGAGCGCACGCCTACGCGGGTGCGGCGCACGGGCGCCGACGGGCGCTTGCCCTTGCCTCGCTTCGCTCGGAACGCCATCTTCACTTAATTCGCCACTATATTGATTATTCGTCCCGGGACAATGATGATTTTTCGTACCTGTTTGTCAGACAGATATTCGGTTATGCGCGGATGGGCCAAGGCTAGCTTTTCGACCTCGTCTTTACTTGCGGTTTTGGCTACAGATATTTCGGCCCGCCGCTTGCCGTTGACTTGTATGGGCATGGTGACTTCGTCTTCCACCAACATAGCCGGGTCGGGTGTGGGCCATGGCGCGTCACAAACCAGCCCGTCTCCGCCTAAATGCGCCCAGCATTCTTCGGCCAGATGCGGCATGAACGGCGCGACGGTGCGCACCAATATGCTCATGGCCTCAACCTTGGCGGCGTCATTGTCTGTGTATTTTTTCAGAGCATTGACCAGTTCATAAATTTGCGCCACCGAGGTATTGAAGCGAAAATTATCAATGCCGTGGGTTATTTTTTCCAAAGCTTTGTGGACGGCCTTGCGAAGCGCCAGTGCCTCACCGGATATATTGCCAAGCGGGCCAGTGGTTTTCAAACTGTCCTTAGGGGTTTCGGCAATCGTGTCCCAAACTTTATTGGTAAAACGCCAGGCACCGACGGCCCCTGCGTCCGTCCATTCCACATCTCGGGCGGGCGGGCTGTCGGACAGCATAAACCACCGCGCCACATCAGCACCATAGCCTTCTATAATGTCGTGGGGGTCTATGACGTTTTTCTTGGACTTGGACATTTTTTCGATCGGGCCGCGTAATACGGGTATAGGTTGCCAACCTTCTTCGGTCTCTTTTTCCCTGTGAACAATTGCGCCTCCAGTTTTTTCAATTTGTTTTTCGTAAGCGGTCTTGAATTTTGGATTTGTTTTCAAAATTGAATTGATAAAACTGTTGTATGATTTCCAGTGTTCTGTTGGGCGATCAATATGCACGTCTGAAGGAAGGACATAATTACCTTCTATGTCCGTATAGACAGCATGATTGACCATGCCCTGAGTGAACAGGCCTTTAAACGGCTCACCGCCTGGTAAATCCAAGAGGCCACAATCACGCAGAGCGCGGGCGAAAAAGCGGGCATAGAGCAGGTGCAATATGGCATGTTCGACGCCGCCGATATATTGGTCAACCGGGAGCCATTGTCCCGCAATGGTTTTATCAAATGGGCGATCATCCGTGCTTTTATTGTTTTTGGCGCCCGCAAAACGGGCGAAATACCAGGAGCTGTCAACGAATGTATCCAGCGTATCGGTTTCACGCACAGCAGGCTTGTTGCATTTCGGGCAGTCCACATGTTTCCATGTGGCGTGTCTATCTAGCGGATTTCCGGGAATATCAAAACTTACRTCTTCGGGCAGTTCTACGGGCAAATCAGCCTGGGGTACAGGCACCGCGCCACAACCATCACAATGAATAATCGGGATTGGACAACCCCAATAGCGTTGCCGCGATACGCCCCAATCCCGCAGGCGATATGTGATTTGTTTGCTACCAAGGCCGAGGTTTTCCAGTTTTGTAATTGCGGCGGCAATACCGTCTTGTACGCCTAGCCCGTCCAGGAATTCGGAATTAAACAATGTACCCGGCCCGACATAGGCCTCGTTTTCTATTGAATATGTATCTGCATCTTCCCCTTGCGGCAAAACAACGGCGGGCACAGGCAAATTATATTTGCGGGCAAAATCCWRMYYMMKYWGRKSATGSGSMRGVCAWCYGWMHWSKSMTYMRRWMCMSYMACCCATCARYACGAAATTGGCGGCGTAGACCGGCAGGGTTTCGCCTTTGGCAAATGGGTGTTTGACGCGCAAGCCCGTATCCACCCCCAGTTTTTCGGCTTTGTCAATGGCCTCCGCCGTGCTGCCCATAATCTGGCATTTTTTGGCTAGGTCTTCGAGCGCAGGATTGTCCGGCGTCATTTGTTTGATCAAGGGGTGGTCATAGGCGAGGGCGACGAAGCTGGCCCCGAACAATGTATCCGGGCGAGTGGTGTAGACTTCAATGTTTTCTATATCGCTCACGGCAGTTTCGCTTTGCTCAACGCCTGCGCGGGCGCGGCGYATTGGCGCCGACGGGCGGTCGCCCTTGCCTCGCTTGCGCTCGGTATCCGATGATCCATCAACCACTGTAAACTTAAACTGCGCTCCCTCTGAGCGCCCAATCCAGTTTTTYTGCATGGTRCGGACTTTTYCCGGCCARTTWTYCAGCCCGTCGAGACCATTATTTAAATCTTCGGCGTATTTTGTGATTTTGAAAAACCATTGGTTCAGTTCGCGGGTTTCCACCTCGGCCCCCGAGCGCCAGCCCTTGCCGTCAATCACCTGCTCATTGGCCAGCACGGTCATATCGACCGGGTCCCAATTGACCTTGGCAGTCTTGCGGTACACCAAGTCGTTTTCCATAAATTTCAGGAAAATCGCTTGCTGTTGTTTATAATATTCCACATCGCAAGTGGCAAATTCCCGACTCCAATCGAGCGCAAAGCCGAGCCGCTTTAAGGGTTCGCGCATGGCGTCAATATTGGCGTAAGTCCAGTCTTTCGGATGGCCACCGCTTGCCATAGCGGCGTTCTCGGCTGGCATACCGAACGCGTCCCAGCCCATGGGGTGCAGAACTTCAAACCCGCAGGCCCGTTTATAACGGGCAATCACATCTCCCATGGCATAATTGCGCACATGACCCATATGAATACGTCCACTCGGATAGGGAAACATTTCCAGCGCAAAATATTTGGGTTTGGCAGAATTGTCATCCGCCTCAAAGACACGTCCCTTATCCCAGGCGGCCTGCCATCTTGGCTCTACTTCCGCCGCATTATATCTGGACATTGGTTGATCCTAATTGGGCAATTATTCGTCCACGGTGGCAATATAGAGTTGTCTGGCGCGGGTCAGGATTGAGTTTTCTATGGTGCGGGCCGTGTCGGCGTCTACTGATGCATCATTCCAGCCAGCATCACTGCGCACTTGCTTGAAAATCGACACTTTTAACGCATCAGCCCGTAGATTAGTGTCCAAAATATAGACATTGGCCTTGAAGCGTTCATTGGGCGCTTGCGGGCTGGCAAACCAGTCGGTGATGATAACGCCGCCGAACGGGTCAATTTCTGACAATGGCATAAAGTTTAGCGTCTCCAGTGAGGCCCGCCATAAAAATTCGTTGACGCCCATGCGCGGCGCGGCGCGTTTGGAACGGGTGCGGCTTTTATAGGTATTGCCGTCTTGACCTACGGCAACAGGTTTTGCACCCGGGAGCTTGTTGGTGAGATTGGTCATGGTCTGGCAACCGGTAATGCCAAATGCAAGAACGGCTCCCAAACTTATTTTTGTGATTAAAGACGGCATATATATTCTCCAATTGGCGCTGGAACTCCCATGCGCCCGAATTTCAGCCCGTATATAACAGATAAATTTCACACTTCTAGTGTCTTTTCCACTGTCTTTGCCTGCATTTTGTACATTTGATGTTTAAATTCTCGTAAGGTGGCTGATATACTCTATTTTTTGAGGCCATGTTTGCGCAAAAGGCCGCGAAATTGGTGATAACTTAGGCCCAGATATTTGGCCGCCTTGCCTTGGTGGTTTTTGGTTTGCGTTAAAGCTTCGTGTAGCAGGGCCAATTCGAAAGCTTCTGTGCGATTTGAAAAGTTTTTCTCTTGTGTATTTTGTTGCCTGTCTTGTGGTGCGTCTTGCCTAAATTGTTGCACATCATCAGCAATCTCTTCCCTCAAATTATCTCTTTGTCCCCAAGGGGATATAAACGGATCTATATTGATTTGGGAAACAGGGGCGGCCAAGCCCCCGTCTTCATTCCAGGCCCGCCCCACGGCTCGCTCAACAATGGTTTTAAGTTCCCGTATATTACCGGGCCAGTCATAACCTTGTAAAAATTCCCGAACTTCGGCGCTAAAGCCGGAAAAACCCTCTTCGCCCAAATCCGTCACCATCGAGGCGGCAAAATGTTCGGCTAACACCAATATATCGCCGCCGCGCACCCGCAGGGGCGGCAAGGTTATAACGTCAAAGGCCAATACATCCATCAGATCGGCACTAAAACGCCCGTCTGCGACCAGTGCCGGTAAATTTGCCGCGCTGGCCGCTAATATCCGCACATCAATATCAGCTTCTGGCTCACCGCCTTGCGCCGCAATTCTGCCTGTCTCAATCACGTTCAGCWATTTTTCCTGCAGGCTCGGCGGCACGGCGTCTATATTGTCTAATAACAGCGTGCCGCCCTCCGCACTCTCCAGCACGCTTTCGCGATTATAGCCCGCACCTCCAAACAAGCAGGCATCAAGATCGTCACCTTTTAGGGCCGCGCAATTCACCGCCTGCCAATTTTGCTCCCAGCGCGGGGATAAAAAATGCAAGCGCCCGGCAACCAGGGTTTTACCTGTGCCGCGCTCCCCTACCACCAAAATCGGCTTATCTAGTGCCGCAAGCCCTGAGATTAAGTCCAGTGTTGCTAGCCAAGCCGGGCTCTGTCCGAGCAGGTTTTGTGTAGATTGTGCCATTATTAGTTTATATAGCTAAATATGAATGGTGTAAATGCCTTATATTTAGTGTATTTAGCTAAATATAAAACCACTCAAACCTCCGTTAATCAAAAAACCTATATTATTCAATGATTTAAAAAATCGTGACATTTTATCCAAAAGGGTCATTCTATTGATGACAGCCACACACATTCGAGTGGCGAGAGTTTAACCGGCAAATTTAACCGGCCCATTTTAACCGGCCCTGGCGCACCCCTCCCCCCTTCAACGCGCTGGGGCCACATTAAGGRGAGAGACTATGACGTATCGTACACTTGATACTGACAACACATTTAACACAGAACCTGCAGACGTATCGGCTCCGGTTCGCCATCTTCGGGCCAGACGCCGTGCTTCCGCACTTCGCCACCGTATCGGCGGCGCGACTTTAACCGGCTTCGGAATATAGAGGCCGCTATGTCAGATAAATTTGATTTCGAGAGCCGCATCAATAGCCGTCAGGATTACAAAGCAAACTTCTGGCGGTTCGTGAAATATCTCAGCACCCGCAAATTGGAGTGCTGGGGGTTTTTCGCCGCCGGCTTTCTTATTGCCACAATTTTTTAGGGGCTAGCCCCGAATTTCAACCCCAACCCAACACCACAAACAAACTTTAGGAGACTATCATGGGAATTTTTTCAAGAATGGGTGACATCATCAATTCAAACCTCAACTCAATGATCGAAAAGGCGGAAAACCCCGAAAAGATCACACGCTTGATCATCCAAGAAATGGAAGACACTTTGGTCGAGGTTCGCACCTCCGCCGCCCGCAATATCGCGGAAACCAAGGAATTAAGCCGCAAGGCCGACCAATATGAAGCCCGCTCTAAAGAATGGGCCGCCAAAGCCGAACTGGCTCTGACTAAGGACCGTGAAGATTTGGCCCGTGGTGCCGTGCAAGCCAAACAGCAATCCGAGCAAATGGCAGCCGTGGTGCGCAAGGAGATTGAAATCTTGAACGAATCCGTTGCCAAGGCCGATTCTGATCTGGAAAAACTGCAGGCTAAGCTTAACGAAGCTAAAGCCAAGCACAAAGCCTTGATGATGCGCGGAACCACGGCGACAAACCAGATTAAAATGCGCAAGGTGATGACCTCCAACAAGGTCGATGATGCTTTGGCTCGTTATGAGCATATGGAGCGCAAGGTTGACGAGCTGGAAGGTCATGTGGAAGCTTTTGACCTTGGAAAAGGGTTAGGCAATGGACAGAGTCTGGAAAGCCAGTTCGCCGCCTTGGAAGCTGACGACGCCGTAGAAGCCGAGTTGGCCGCTTTGAAAAAAAGCATCCGCAAGCCTGCGAAAAAAGTTACCGCCAATAAATAAGTAAGCAAGTAGTCGCAACTGAAAGCAAGCTTCGTAACGTCTAACCTTTAGAGAGAGAGAAATAGAATGAGTGAGTTAGCCTTAATGATTCCGATTGTCGCCATAGTTGGCGGCATCGGGGCCGGGATGTTAAAATCCCACTATAAGCACAAGGAAAAAATGATGGGCCATATGAGCGTCGATCAAATGGCGGAATTGGAACAAATGTCCAAAGTCGCCGATATCCTGGATCAACGTGTGAATGTGCTGGAGCGGATTTTGGACGACGAAGTGCCGAACTGGCGCGACAACCCCGCTAACAGAAACCAAAGCGCAAGGGAGACAGGCCATGACAAAACAATATAAAAATAAATTCCACCGCGCCGTGAATGATGTCAATTGGGAAGGCGATGACGACGGGTACGAATATACCGAACCCCACAAACGCTTTCGCCGCAACAAAATCGACGGTGTCATTGGCGGGGTTTGCGCCGGAATTGGCGATTATATCGGTGTCGACCCAATCATCGTGAGAATTTTAACAGTGATCTCGTTCTTTGTAACTGGAGGCGTTACTTTCTGGATCTATCTCGGATTTTGGATGTTCACCCCGTCCGACAAACGCGCCCCTTACCGCCGTGAATATCGCCAGGCCCGCAAGGCCCGGCGTACCCACCGGGAAAACCCCGACGAGCCATTGCGCCAGACAGCCAATTTTCGCAATGTTAAAGGCAAATTCAGCTCCCTGGAGCAGCGTCTACAGGATTTGGAGAAGTCCATCACATCCAGTGAATGGCAGTTGCGCCGCGACTTTCGCGACCTGGAGAAATAAGGCGGCATAAGCTGCACAGTAAGTTGGGCGGACTTTAAATCCGCCCAACTAACCAACAAAACAACAGGAGGACAATATGTTTAGCAAGCTAATTTTGATCAGTATAATCGGAACGGGTGCGCTCGGTACTGGCGCACTTGGTACAGGTATGATCGACACAAATACCACCAGCCGCATTGCGCCTAGCGGTTTTGAATTCGCCGCAGGGCCCGTGCGCATCGAAAGCGGTAATGGCAAGTTTTTGCAAGCACATATGGCCGAGCATTCACCGCTGTCATTGACCATAAAACTGCAAAACGGCGGCCAACTTCGGGTTAAGTTCTAAGCGCTGAGATGCATAAAATTTGACAACACGACATTTGTCGTTATAAGTGTGTCACAGTTTAAATACGGGAATACATCATGACCAAACAGACCTCACTCGGCATCATGGCTATTACGGCTTCAATTTTGGCCCTGTTACCAAGTACGGCCAGCGCGAAAGATGCTCCTAATTTGGTAATCGAAAACTTTATCGGCACGGTCAAAATTACCACTGGTAATGTCAATAAAATCACGGTTGTTGATGCAGATGGTGTCAATGTCTCCAAAAGCGGAGATGACCTCACCATCGATAACAATAAACGAATTCGAGACTATAATTGTAGATATAGAAAAAGCACGGCCTATATCGGTAAGGGCAAATGGAGTTGGAAACCGGGCGGTTTTGGCGGCAAAGGCTATACCAATATCAATGAATTTCCCCTAGTTAAAATTACTGTTCCCACCAATGTGCATGTCGAAATTAAAAACAACATCATCTTTGGCGATATAGGCAGCATCGGTTCCGGAGATATTCATGTGACCTCATGCGGGGATTTAAAACTGGGCGATGTCAACGGCGCATTTAATTTGCGSGTRTCMGGGAGCGGYGAYGTYAAAATGGGMGAYGCGGGKGAYAGYMWTATYWCAATWTCYGGYKCCGGCGACCTYRTWGCCGGGGATTTTGCCAGYGSARAYATMRYMSTKTCMGGTTYGGGWGATMTKGARGCTGGWGATGTTATCAGACATGCTAAAATACATGTCAGCGGCGCAGGCGATATTTCTTTGGCGCACATCAAGGGCGGTCTAGAATATACTGGTTCCGGCTCCAGCGATTTTTCGGMCGMMWWYRTSKRCRSYGRSKRTKKRKMMRTMARRGTTARMGSYRGYRRTRATATCACCATCAAGGACGGCGAGGTCGGCGAACTATATATCAAATCTTCCGGCTCCAGCGATGTGATTTATAATGGTAGTTCTGTAAATGCGCAAGCACACGCCAGCGGCGCAAGCGACATATATATCCGTAATCCAACCGGCAATTTACGCACGAGCGATAGTGGTGCAGCCGACGTCAATATAAGATGACCCCCTAGAGATTTGGCCGAGCTAGGTCAGCCCAAATAACGGCAAGCTACTCCCCCATTAGACTAGCGAACCGTTTGGTGCGCTTCGGAACCAGATCTCTCTCGCTCCGAAGCGCACTTTCTTGCTTGTTTCATAAGCAAAATTCGGCGCTGGAACTCAATTCTCAAATAATGCACAGGCTGTTTGATAATGATTGCGAAAACCTTGTAGTAAGGCCAGAGCCGTATTGCGCCTTGCCCATGACACTAAGAGGTTGACGCAGGCGAATAAAGCCGATATTCCGCGCTATCACAATCAGAATGGGCGGACATTATGTGCGGCATTGCGGGCGCTGTTAGCATCACAAACAACCAAATTCCTAACTTGGAAAAAAAGCTGGAAGTCATGTGTAAGCTGATTGCACACAGAGGTCCGGACGGTGAAGGCGCTTGGTCTGGTGCCAAAAATCAGGTCGGCCTGGGCCATAAGCGATTGGCAATTATTGACCTGACCGACGGCGGCAAGCAACCCAGACACGGGCCAAATGGTACGGTTGTTACTTTTAATGGCCAAATTTATAATTATAAAGAATTACGCAAAGAGCGAGCGGCAGACTGGGACTTCGTCTCGCGCACCGATACGGAAACCATACTGGCCACATATGCAAAATTTGGCCGCGCGACGGCGTCGCATTTACGCGGCATGTTTTCTTTAGCCCTGTGGGACGAAACCCAGCAAAGCCTATACTGTGTGCGTGACCGGTTTGGCATTAAGCCTTTCTATTACACGACGGTGGACGGTGTGCTGTATTTTGCTTCTGAAATAAAAGCCTTGCTGCCGATACTTCCAAAACTGGAAATGGACCAAAAGGCGTTCTCGGAATATTTGACCTTCCAGTACCCGGTTACAGAGCGGACATTGTTTAAAGACATCTACCAACTTATGCCCGGCCATTCTTTGACGGTGGCTAATGGGGATGTTCGCATCGAGAAATACTGGGACGTTCAATATACCCATAATCACGATCTTACATTAGAAGGCTGYCAGGAGCGCATTCGCGAACTTGTAGCAGACTCGATCAATGTACATTTACGCGCCGATGTGCCTATTGGCAGTTATTTGTCCGGCGGTGTCGACTCGTCCTTAATCGCTATTTTGGCCAGTGAGCACAGTTCAGAAAACAATCTGTCCTTTCACGGCAAATTTACCCAATTCCCCGGTTATGACGAGAGCAATTACGCCGAAATAGCTGCCGCCCAATGTGGCAATACCATGCACCAGATCGACATAACGGCGCAGGATTTCTCCGATAATATGTCCAAGGTCATTTACCATCTGGATTATCCGGTCGCAGGGCCAGGTTCCTTTCCCCAATATATGGTGTCTGGTTTGGCGGCGTCCCACAGGAAAGTTGTGCTGGGCGGTCAGGGCGGCGACGAGATTTTTGGCGGTTATGCCCGCTATTTGGCTGGTTATCTGGAGCAACTCATTAAAGGTGGTCTTGACGGGCGGTTGGACAGCGGCGCATTTGATGTCAGCTTTGAAGATGTTATCCCCAATATGGGCTTGTTAAAAGAATACAAACCGCTGTTGCAAAAATCATGGAAAGACGGCTTGTTCGGCGATCTTGATATGCGGTTTTTCACACTGATCGACCGGTCGTCCGATTTGAAGGACGAGGTTGATCTTTCCGTTGTCGATATGGAACATGTGATTTCGTCCTATAAGGCGGTGTTCAATGACCGCAGTGCGGTCGGGGAAGACATGTATCTGGACAGCATGTCTCGGTTTGATTTTAAGTGTCTGCTCCCGGCCTTGCTTCAGGTTGAAGACCGCATGGGCATGGCCCACGGGCTCGAATCCCGTGTACCCCTGCTAGACCATCCTTTGGTGGAATTTGTCGCTACCATTCCGCCGCATATAAAATATTCCGGCGGGCGGCTCAAAGAATTGCTCCGTTCAACCTATAAACAAAAACTGCCAATAGAATTGACCGAAAGACGCGATAAAATGGGCTTCCCTGTGCCGCTAAAAGAATGGTATGCGGGTGAATTACGCGACTTTATCCAAGACACATTCAGATCAAAAGCGGCTATGGAGCGGCCATTTATGGACAGCGAAAAAGTGCTGGCCAACTTTACACAGGATTCGCAGTTTTCCAGAAAAACCTGGGGCCTGCTCAGCCTTGAACTTTGGCACCAAAACTTTTACGATCGCGCCCACGAATTTCGGGCAATGCTTAATTAATTAACAATACTCAACTCAATCAAAAGGGAAGTTATTATGAAAATTTTTATTACAGGCGGTTGTGGCCAAATCGGGTCACACATAGCGGAAATACTCTTGGCGCGCGGCGACGAAGTCATGGCCATTGACAATTTCGAGACCGGTCGCCGCGAGCATTTACCGGAAAGGCACGACAATCTGACACTGATTACCGGTTCGATTGCCGACAAGCCGCTGGTTGACAAGCTGATCGGCGAGTTTCGCCCGGATGTGCTTATTCACACGGCCGCGTCCTACAAAGACCCGGATAACTGGTATGAAGATAATCTCACCAATTGCGTCGGCGGCGGTAATTTGGTGCAGGCGGCCAAAGAATTTGGTGTTGGTCGATTTATTTATTACCAAACGGCGCTGTGCTACGGTACTAATCCGAGCGAGTCTCCGGTCACATTAAACCACCCGAAAAACCCTGGCAATTCCTCCTATTCAATTTCCAAAACCGCCGCAGAAGATTATCTGGAGCTTTCCGGCATTGATTTTGTCACTTTCCGTTTGGCCAATGTGGTTGGCCCGCGCAATGTTTCAGGCCCCTTGCCAATTTTCTATTCACGTTTGAAGTCCGGTAAAAAATGCTTTGTTACCGAAGCGCGCCGGGATTTCGTCTTTGTTGGCGACCTGGCCAAAGCCTCTGTTGCAGCGGCGGACGGCACAGGCAGCGGCGCCTATCATTTCTCGTCCGGTACGGATATTGCAATTCTAGAACTTTATGACGCCGTCGTAAATGCTTTGAAAATCAATGAATACCCGGCGCCAGACGTGCATCCTTTGGGCGAAGACGACGCTGCTTCAATATTGCTTGACCCGTCGCGGACATATCAGGATTTTGGTAAAATTGATTTTACGCCGCTCGAGACCTTTGTCGCTTTGGCGGTTGAGTATTATAACGAACACGGGACATTGGGTGAATACACACACTTAAAACTTAAAGACGGTAAAGAAACCTAAGACAAACCCGTAGCTAGACTGGAGCAAATCATGCGACTTCTTATCACTGGCGGCGCAGGCTGCCTTGGTGCCAACATCATTGACCATTTTTTGCCCCGCGCCGGGGTGGAGATTTTGGTGCTGGACAATTTTGCCACTGGCTATCGGCAATCATTGCCGCAGGACGCCAGCAATTTGAGCATTGTTGAAGGCAGTGTTGCCAACAAACAACAAGTGGACGATGTGTTCGACGCATTCAAACCAACCCATGTTATCCATTCAGCGGCCGCCTATAAAAACCCGGATGATTGGCAAGAAGACATCAATACCAATGTGCTTGGATCGCTATATGTGGCACGGGCTGCTGAGCGGGTCGGGGTCAAGCGGCTGGTCAATTTTCAAACTTCGCTGACATTTGGCCGCCCGGAAACCACACCCATCCCCAACGGTGCGCCCTCCAAGCCCTTTACCAGCTACGGGGTTTCCAAAACCGCTGGTGAGCAGATTATGCTGGCAGCAAATCTCAATGTTGTGTCGTTGCGATTGTCTAACATAACCGGGCCGCGCTTGTCTATCGGCCCGATCCCGACATTCTACACCCGCCTGAAAGCCGGCAAAGGCTGTTTTTGTTCAGATACTTACCGCGACTTCATGGACATGTCGGACTTTATTAAGTTTCTCGATCTGGCATTGGACGAAAATGCCCCGCAAGGTGTGTTTAATGTTGGCACTGGCGAGAGCAAGTCCATCGAAGATGTGTTTGATCAGGCTGTGGCCTATCTGGGCATATCCATGGACGAGCCGGTTCCGGTGGTGCCAGCTGGTGAGGATGATGTGAAGACGGTGGTTTTGGATGCCAGCGAAACGCAAAAGGCTTTCAATTGGAAAGCGGAAGTTTCTTTCGAGGACACGATCCGTAAAATGTATGAGTGGTATGATGAATTTGGCGTAACCGCTATTTTCTCCCATGTGAAAAAACCTGATGTGGACGGAGAAAATTAATGGCTGAAGTGAATTTTGACGGAGCAACAATATTGATCGTTGGCGGGGCCGGATTCGTCGGCTCGAACCTTGGTAAAATGCTGTTAAAGCAAGACATCAAGAAGCTGATAATTGTGGATAATTTATTGTCCGCCGACATGGTCAATGTCTGGGACGATCCACGGGTTGAATTTATCCCGCGTTCCATCACCAATGCGGAAGTTTTGGAACGCCTGCCAAATGATCTGGATTATGCCTATCAATTGGCAACCTTTCACGGCAACCAGTCCTCTATTGAAGACCCGTTGCGCGATCATATGCACAATAATTATTCCAGCTTGGCATTGTTTCACCGTTTGGCGCAAATCAAAGGCCTCAAGAAAATTGTTTACGCCGCCGCCGCCTGTGCCGTTGCCGCGAAAACCTACGGCGAAGCCACCGCAACCGACGAGGAAGCGCCTGTATCACTATTTCATGACAGCCCTTATTCGGTTTCCAAAATCATTGGCGAGCTTTACGGAAATTATTACTGGAAATCCGACGGACTTCCTTTTGTTAAAGCCCGGTTTATGAATGTTTACGGCCCCGGAGAAATTCTGGGGGCGGGTCGCTGGCGCGGTACGGTGCATACAATTTGGCGCAATGTAACGCCAACATTTGTGTTTAAATCCCTCCATAACGAAGCCCTGCCGCTTGACGACGAAGGGCGCACATCTCGCGACTTTATTTATGTTGAAGATATGGCCCGAGGCCTGATGGCAGCTGGCCTACACGGCAAGCCTTCGGAGGCCTATAATTTGGCATCTGGTGATGAAACCACTATTCGCCAGCTGGCCGAAACCATAAACCGCGAAACCAAAAACCCGACGCCCCTAGATTTACGTAAAGCGCGGCGGGCCTGGGACAGTTCGGGCAATCGGTTTGGCAGTGCCGCCAAGGCTGAAGCTGAACTTGGGTTCAAAGCCTCCGTGGGTATTGAAGAAGGCATTGGCAAAACTGTCGCATGGACAAAAGAAAATATGGACACCATTAAACGCTGTATGGCCCAACATGTGCATTTCGTCCCTGACGCAAAAAAATATCTGGCTTAGAGAATAAATATGGCGAGCAAGAAAATCCTGACCATCGTCGGTGCGCGGCCCCAATTCATCAAGGCGGCCGCCATCAGCCGGGCGTTTAGGGCTTTCCCAGACATTAAAGAGCAAATCATCCACACCGGGCAACATTATGATGCCAATATGTCGGATATTTTCTTTGAAGAATTGGGTATTCCAACCCCCAAGCACCGCTTTGAGCTTGGCGGCGGCTCGCACGGGCAAATGACCGGACGCATGCTGGAAGCTTTGGAGAAAGTTTTTCTTAATGAAAAGCCAGATGCAGTCCTGATTTACGGCGATACCAATTCAACCTTGGCCGGGGCGCTGGCGGCGGTTAAAATTCATATTCCGGTCATCCATGTGGAAGCCGGGTTGCGGTCATTTAACCGCAAAATGCCTGAAGAAATTAACCGCATACTTTCCGACCAGGTGTCAGAATTATTGCTGTGCCCAACCCAGGTGTCCGTTGATAATCTCAAAGCCGAAGGTATAGAAAAAGGCGTCCATATGGTCGGCGATGTCATGCACGACGCTACCCTTTACGCCATTGAAAAAACCAAAAATAATACCGGTTTGTTGGAAAAATTGGGTGTAGCCGAAAAACCTTTTGCGGTGTGTACCATGCACCGGGCAGAGAACACCGACAATCCTAAACGGTTTGATCAGTTGATCGCTTTTTTGGAAAAGCAGGCATTGAAACGCGACATCATATTTGCCGTACACCCGCGCACCCGTAATCTCATGGCGGAACGGGGTATTGCGCCCAAAGGATTGCAGTTGATTGAGCCTGTTGGATATTTTGACCTGAACACCTTGTTACAGCATTGTGAACTGGTGATAACCGATTCTGGTGGGTTGCAAAAAGAAGCCTATTTCCACCGCAAGCCCTGTATCACCATGCGCGACGAAACCGAATGGGTCGAAACCATTGAAGCGGGCTGGAACCGGTTATGGACAGCGGATGATTRGCACGGGAAGCGCGGCACGATCGCCGATTACGGTACGGGGAATGCCGCCGATGTGTGTGCGAAAATTATTTCTGGGTTTATTGTTTAGAGGAATAAGGTACCGAAAACTTCCAATATTGTTTCAGGGCTAGACGATTGCTGGTCAGGATATTTGGCCAATAAATTGGTTCGTCCCCTTTTGCCATTTTGATCCATCCATCCCACGGTTTGCCGTCGAGGGCACCCAAAAGGCAGACTTTATCCGGCACAGGGCAGGTTCCGACCGCCATATAACGTACCAATTGTTTTAAAGGCACATGGTATTTCCTGAAATCAAACAGGGCGTTGCCAAAATATACCGGATGCACCTCTTTTTCTGCCAATAATATTTCCCTGACTTCTGACCATGACAACAAATCTTCAAAATATATACCAAAGGTAAGATCAATCGCCACCCATCGGTCATAAATCCAAACTTCTGTCGATGCGTGATTGTTTGTGGCGCCAGCCTTGTAATTAATATTTTCAAACATTGATATATACCGAGTTTCCATACCTAAGGCTGCGAAAGAATGGGTTGCCATGGTTTGAATATCTCCACATATAGCACCGTAAACATCTGGCTGCTCAACAAAATCCCGCCAGCTGTCAAAAGCCAGATAGGGTCTTGGGGGGCTTTTCATACCGGTTTGCGTTATCATGTCACGTGCGGCGACGGTTTCCATTACAACCGACGCAACTTCAAGGACTTGCTGTAGAAAAAGATCTCGCATTTTTACGGCATTGATCTTTGTGCCAATATGCTGCCTGAGCGCTCCCAGCTGTGTGTCAAGCGGTCCGGCATAGGGATTACATGCTTTAATCTTGTCCATTATGTGCTTCTCGACATTCCCGATATCTTTTATTTTGCGCAGTCACGCTACGTATAAACTTAGATTCTATAAATTTGCACCACCCTCACGCGAAGATGTTTCAGCCCGCGATTGTAGGGCAGATATAATTACAACTCGCTGAGCATGTCTTGATATTACAGCTTCATTTAGGGGTTTCTCGGGCCGACATTTCAGGCCCAAAATCAACGACATTAAAATAATCCATATACCCCATATGGTAAGAACCGTTATTCCAAACAGACACTAGAGGCGGCGCACCATCTTTAGCCGAGCGGATAATATAGGTTTTGTCGCCGTCAATATTTTGGATATATTGTTGCACTTGAGGGATAATCGGGGCCAAATCTACGCGTAGTTTTTCTGCCGTAGAAAGCTGGGTTAGCTCCGTAGTACTGAGAAAATCACCGTCCTTTTTAAACATAAAGCCGTACCAAGGATCTATTGCAACCCATTTATCCCACTCGGACACCCAAAACTCTGCAAGTGCATGTGAATATGGTACCAAGTCTTCGAAAGGTGGATAATAATTATAGGCACCAACATGGCGTACTTTCGGGACAAGCCTTGACCCGGCAGCCATATCCAGCCACATATTGCGCAAACCGGCGCATTGCAAAGCAGATTCTCCTGACCAAATTAAATTTAGTCGCGCCTCAATCGGCAGCTCACTAAATTGAGTAGGGTCGATACCCGCTGTGCCAATACGAAGAGGTTTCGTATAAAATATACTTGCCAGACGAACGGCTTCTAGGACAGTCGCATTACTCGTACCAAGTTTATTCAGCACGCTGTCAGGTATTTCAATCTCGGGTATTACTTCAGCCACATCAAATTTCTGAGCGGGCTGAGTAGAAGTTGTGAGGCTCTCACCATTAGAGAAAGCTAGGTTAGTGCGGCCTGCAATCGTATATCCATCCGCTTTAGTCATGCCAATTCCCTCAAGGTAGGCAGGGGATTGCCGCACCAGTTCAATAAATTTTGGTGCATGATAAGCTCTTAGAAATTTTATGTTTTTTGAGATAAATTCTGGAATAAATTTACATGCATATGGTTCCAACACTAAATAGTAACGTTGTACGCCAACTTTTTGTTCAAGTTTCTTAGGGTATTGCCAGACTAGGCTGTGGCTACCTCGAAAAACGTCTGAAAAATATGGCTCGTATAAACGGCTGTAGTCAGATTCCGTTTCTGAACCGTCAAATAAATCCTCATTATCCGTGCAAATGAGTGTCGCCTTGATTAAAAAATTGCCGGATTGATCAATATCTACTTGAACCCCGAATTCGCCAGTACTTAGGGAGATGTGTTGAAAGTTTTTCAAAACAATCTCATTACGTTTTAATGCTCCAATAGTACGCATTGCCCATACCACCAAAATTACAAGAAGCAGGGTGAAAAAAGAGACTAAAATTGTGAGGATGAATAGTGGCATATCAACTGATATTTATACTCTTAAACCTTATTGTGCAAGTAAAACTGTTGAAATGAATAGGGCTGGCCCAAGGCAGTGCAGGCCACCGAAAATTCCCACACATGATTACGAAAGAACATTGCTCTACTTTGGATAAAGCTGTAGACAGGCCAGACATTTTGGTTGTGATCTGGAAAATTTTATGGCGTCAAAAAAAACCATTTTGGTTGTGTATTATACGAGGGGTGTTTATCCGCTTCGCAGCACTATCGAGACACATTTATATGCCCTCAAGCGTTATTCCAAACACCGGGTCGTTTATATCAATATCGCCCTTGGTTGGCCTTGGGACTATATTCGCAACATGTCTTTTGACATTATTGTTTTTCATACCAGCTTTTGCGGTATGCGTTGGGGCCGAGATGTGTTTACCAAATTCACGGCCATTGTTCGCGAGATCGGCACATACCCGGCCTTGAAAATAGCCATGCCGCAAGATGAATTTATTCACACGGACATGCTGTCAAAAATTATCGACGATTTCAATGTCGATATTGTCTTAAGCTGTGCAGACGAGAGCCAGTGGCCGATTATTTACAAAAATGTGCAACGCAAAACCGTGCGTTATAAAACCGTTCTTACGGGCTATCTCGACGAGAAGGTGATCCGCCGCGTTAAAGCGTTCCATAAACCGCTCGGCGAACGGGCATGCATTATAAGCTACCGGGCTTGGCGGGCGGCGTTTTGGCTCGGTGCACACGGTATTCAGAAAGTTAGAATTGGCGAGGTGTTTCAAAAAGCTGCAGGTGAAAGAAACTTGCCCGTGGATATTTCTCTCGACGACGCCGATACAGTTTCCGGCCTGGACTGGTTTAAATTTTTGGCCAATAGCCGGGCCGTTATCGGGGTGGAAGGCGGGGCTTCGATCATTGACCGCGACGGATTGCTCAAAGAAAAAGTTGAAAATTATGTTGCAAAATACAAGGCGGCCAGCTTTGAGGAGGTTCAGGCGGCCTGCTTTATGTCTCAAGAAGGCTCCTTGGATTTAAGGGCATTGTCGCCGCGYCATYTRGAAGCCGCCGCMACCAAGACYTGYCAGATTYTAATTGARGGMCATTATAACGGGGTTTTGMRSCCCTGGCAGCATTATATTCCTGTGACGTCAGATTACTCGAATTTGGATGAGGTTTTCGAGGCTCTTTTGGATGACAAACGCGTCCAAACAATGGTGGACCGTTCTTACGCAGACATTGTTGACACAAAGAAATTCACTTACCGYGGGTTYGTYGGCGGCATAGAAAAATTTTGCATCGATGATTTGGCCGCAAAACCAGCCCCCATGAAAGATCTGTTCAAGCGTAGGTTTTTAAATTTTAGAGACTGGATGAACTGGCGGATTATTCAAGCCGAGGTAGCATATCTTAAAAACCCGCCGCGCTATCGCTTTTTGGCTGTATTGGCTAGGCCCGTTTACCGTTTTTTCGAGCGGGGCTAGATGGCCGCTGCTGCCAATATAAAAAAACGGCTTCTGGTCGTATGTTGCCACAAACCTTCACTGGACCCAAGGATAGGATGGAGCGCGAATTTTGGGGCAGAAAATGGTTATGATGTGCGGGTGATGGGGTTTTCTCATGATGCCAAAGGCCTGACAAAACACAACGGCCCAAAATCAAAAATAGACGAAATTACTTTTACGCCTCAACACCCGTCCTTGAGCTTTCGCAAAATTCTGTTTCTTATGTTGCGCCACGGTATTGTCCCGCGCGGCAGAGACATCGCAATTTGGGGTATTCCATTACTTGTTATTTTGCCATTTATGTTGGTTTTATGGGGCTTCAAATTTTTGGGACGGGCATTAAAGGCAATATTCCTAAGTGTCCGGCATTTACCCAAAGGGCAGGCATTGCTGAATTATAGCGCGCTTTATTATCGGCGCTATCTACAAGCACTGGTTTTGTGGATTAAGCAGTTACCGGCAAGGGCGTGGCGTCTAGTGTTGGGCGGTAGATTTCGTGAACAAATAGAAGCCTTGCGTGGGTACCGCTGGTATTTTCGGGATCACATGGCCCGGCTGGCGGGATGCGTACTTTTTGAGGTTGAAAAGAACGGATATATACCAGACATCATTCATGCCCACGATCCAGATAGTTTGTTAGCCGCCATATTGTTAAAAGCCAAATACGGGTGCCGGATCATATATGATGCCCATGAATACGGCCCTGATGCGTATTTAATAAGGCCCAAGCCCCGTTATTTGTTTTTTGCTCTGGAGCGGATGTTGTTAAAGCATGTGGACGCAGCCGTGACAGTCTCGCCCGGCCTGGCGGAAAAATATAACGCCCGCTTCCACGATCTTGATTTTCAGGTTCTGCCAAATGCGTCACCTCGCAAAGACGGGGATTTTGTTGCGCCGGGGGTTGGCGAAATAGCAAAACTGGCAGACGGACGAGTGTCCGTCCTGTTTCAAGGTGGGTTTGCAAAACACAGGGGTGTGGAATGGGTCATAGACGAATGGGCCAGGCTTGATCCTAAAAACGCGGCGTTATTTATTCGCGGGCCAATCAATACTTACCGGGAGGTGCTGATCAAATGCGCGCAAGACACCGGACTTTTACAGCGTTCGATATATTTTCTCGACAGCGTAAGCGAAGATCAACTGATCGCCTATGCGAGTACGGCAGACATCGGCATAATCCCTTATCATTCCTATGTGGAAAACCATGTCGGGGCTTGTCCAAACAAACTCTCGCAATATATGTTGGCGGGTTTGGCGGTCATGAGTACGCCCTTGCCTTATGTTGAAGAGGTAATTGGTCTGGCAAAATGCGGTATTGTATATGATGACAGAAAAGCCGGGAATTTCGGCGAAAAATTGTCAAGATTGCTGGAAGACCCGGCCAAAACATCGGCTCTTGGTCAAGCAGGGAGAAACTATGCGAAAAGTCAATACAATTATGGAATTTTCGCCCATATACTTTTGGAAATTTATGAGAAATAATGATTTTTCTCTTGTCAGGCGCGGACGGAACAGGGTAATTAGCATTGCTTGATTTCCAAATCCTTGTCTACACAATTAAAGGGGCACTGCGTGTTTGTTACTGACCATACATTGTCTAAACAGGAAAAGAAGGTGCTGCGCAGAAAGGCAATTGCCGCGCGCGAAATATTCATTACCGATGCGGCCAATCCCAAGGCTTCGACCTTGGCGGATGTTGCCACGGTGATTAACCGGTTTGGTGCAATCCTTCGTGAGGGTGCGGATGATGTTTTATCGCGGTACCGCCGCTCATTCCTAGGCCCGTTGTGGAATGTGGCGGGGACGCTTGTTTTTGTCACCGGCTTCATGATTTTAAGTAAATATTTGTTTAAAATTAATGATCCTTCCCATATAGCCTATGTTGCTTGCGGCATTGTTTTTTGGGCATTTATATACTCTACCTTGGCTGAGGGCACGGGCATGTACGGATCTCCAACTTCGACGAGTACCGGCTTTCATTTGTCTTTCGCAGAAACTCCGGTACGGTTGGTTGCACGAAATTTTGTAGTTTTGTTACTTGGCGCTCCTATTCTTCTTGGATTGTCCTTTTGGTTTATAGGCTTTCACTGGCAGATTTTTCTGTTTATTCCAGGGGTGATACTTGTCATACTTGTGCTTGTGCCTGGCACTGTAATATTGGGTGTTTTTGGGGCCCGCTTAAGGGATTTACCCCCTGCTGTTGCTAGTTTTTTGCTGTTTGGGTTTTATTTTAGCCCTGTGTTTTGGCGGGCCGTTGATATACCCCAAGGCACGCCACAACTTATATTGTATTTAAACCCGTTTTATTACTTTTTGGAGTTAATGCGTACACCCTTATTGGGCGGTGTGCCAACACTTATACATTATGTTGTTGTTCTGGGGCTAATCGTAGTTGTCTGGACGGTTGCTATTCTGGTGTTTATCAGGTTTCGTCGCCGGATTATATACTGGTCATAATCATGCAAATTACCTCCCGATTATCCGTGACCAATGTTAAAGTGTCCTTTCCGTTGCATATTTCTGAAACCCGTTCTTTTAAAAACAAGCTGGGTGAATTAGTGCGTTTCAATATCCGTGCAAAGCGCCGGTACAAAGTGGCGTTGCAAAATATAAATTTTACATTACGCTCTGGCGACCGCTTGGGAATTATAGGGGCAAATGGCGCAGGTAAATCAACACTGATAAATGTGTTGTTGGGCATTTATGAACCTGAAGTCGGAAAGGTTATCCGTATAGGAAAAGTTGCTGGACTTATTGCGGCAGGCGCAGGTATGGATCCTGAGCGCACAGGCTACCAGAACATTTACCGCCGTGGCAGGCAGGCCGGGCTCACTGAAAAGCAGATAGACCAGTACTTGCCCAAAATTCTCGACTTTGCCGACCTTGGTACGGATATTGATTTACCGGTGAGAACATATTCCACGGGCATGAGTGCGCGTTTGGGTTTTGCCATTATCACAAGCATGTCCGCGCAAATTTACATATTGGACGAGTGGATTGGTGCAGGCGATGCGCGTTTTGTTGATAAAGCACAAGAACGGATAGAGGCTATGTTTGACGAGGAACATATCCTTGTATTGGCGACCCATGTAGACGCTTTGATAAAACGTTGGTGTAATATTGTGCTTGTGTTGCATGAGGGACGGCAAGTTGCTCTTACCGATGTACCGCGGGCTCTAGATATAAAAAATAGAATATTGCGCGAGGAAGACGTCAATGAAGTGCTAGCCAGCCACGACTTACCGCCCTTGCCCAACCTGTAGAGAAAAGCCATGCTATATCGCACGGTCAAACGAGGGAATTGTTTTGCGCCTGAAAGCCTGTTGATCGTTAAATTTAATGACGCTATACGGATAAATTACCAAACAATCACTTGGCACACGCTTGTCCTTATGCAATTTATTTATAGGGGTATATTAAAGGGTTTTAAATTTAGGGGAAAACTTTATGTCTCAAATGGAAGATTCCAATATGAGCAATAACAAAATTGAAAAATTGAATCATAATCTGCTTGTGGAGTTACAGTTATTGCGCACAGCAGTAAACGGTCTTCCAAACCTAATTATTGGCCCCGCACTCACAGAAATTTACCGAAACCTGGAGCCCATAACAGCAGCGACGGCCCAGACAAAAACAGAAACAGCTACACTGGGTGCCAGCTTGAACACGCTGATTGACGGCTTGCCCGCACTCATAAAAAACGAAACCATGAACGCCGTGAAAATTGAAATGGCACCGCATTTGCAGACCCTGAATGCCCGTATTGATAACTTGAGCGCCCAGTTCAGCAAAAATCAATTTAGCCATGATTTGGAATTTAGCCAGCTTGAGATTTCGGCATTATCTGTAAAACCAAATCGTAGTGAAAGGAGCCAGCCTGAGACAAATATAGACTATGATCCAGAGATGGTTTTTGACCAACTAAAAAATTTCAAGCCTGATTTATACCCGGTTTGGGAGAAATTATTTACGGCGGCGAAAGCCTCTTATATTGAAGCACCAAATTTCAATTGTAGCACATGGACGTCCCGGGAAGCTCGTGCATTTCGTGCTTATGTGAAGTTGCTTTGCCGGGGGCATATTCTTGATATTGGCTGTGGCCCCTATGCAGATCCGGTATATTTGCAGGGATTGCCGGCAGACCATCTTAGTGCATTGGAACCGCTGGATCTGGTGGCGGAGCCATGGTTTCGCGTTACGAAAGGGCTTAATGAATTTATCCCATTTGCCGACAACAGCTTTGACACTGTTATAAACGCCACTTCGCTTGACCATGTGATTGATGTTGAACGGGCGCTGGAGGAAACGGCGAGGGTACTCACCAAAAACGGGCAGTTCATTATTTGGTATGCCAATATTAAAACCGCACCCAATCCAATAACAAATTATGATGGCCCATTGGATGATTACCATTTGTTTCACACCAATGACGAATGGTTCTTGCCCCTGCTGGATCGATATTTCCACACGCAAGACCGCAAGGTATTTGCTGCGTCAGACACAACTGACAATGTTTTTGCTTGTTTGGTTCCAAAATTTTAAATCATTTATTTAGTTTGTTATTGATGTATCGGCATGCCCCTTATGGACAACCTATTGAAAGAACACATCTAGGGCATCCATCGGTACGCTCACAACGGTAAAACCGGCAAACTTATCGTGTAGGAAATTAATTGGACTTGTCAAACGTAGGATATTATTTTAAGAGTGCGGTTGCAGGGCATGGGGTAGATAAAAACTTTAGCCATTATTAATAATCCAGAAATTTCTAACTCGATTGGTCATTTCTGCATCAGCTTGTGAGATTACATATTATGACCGACCCAAAACAAACTCGGCGTAGTTTTAGGGAAAAATGGGCAAACTCACCTAATGCATCATTTGCGTCAACATTAACAGAAAATTCCAAAGTCCAAAACTGGATACTTTCAAGAAATGGCTTTTCATCTCTTAATGAACTTGGCCTATATTTGGAAACAAAGTCCCGGATACTTGACGCTGGTTGTGGGAACGGAAGGATCACGGCATTATTGTCTTCAATTACGCCAGCCGCGAGCGAAATCGTTGGTATTGATTTAAATGCCGATCAAGTGGCTGCGCAAAATCTGAACGATGTTCCAAATGTTTTTTTTCATAACAAGGATTTGCTTGGTGATTTAGAAGATTTGGGCACATTCGATTTTATTTATTGCCAAGAGGTTCTCCATCACACAGAAAACCCGAAAAAAGCGTTTAACAATTTGGTGAACCTTCTTCAAGATTCTGGTGAAATCGCTATCTATGTTTATCGTAAAAAAGCGCCCACACGAGAATTCGTGGACGACTTTGTCCGCGATGCAATAAAAAACCTCAGTTATGAAGGTGGTATGGAGGTTGCGGAACAAATAACCGAATTGGGTAAGCGTCTTTCTGAAATTGATGCTACAATTAAAACACCCGCTATTCCAGTGTTGGGTATTCCGGAGGGGGAGCATAAAATTCAGCGATTCTTATATCATTTCTTTATGAAAGCGTTCTGGAACCCTGAACTGTCATATCACGACAATACGGTTGTAAACTATGATTGGTATCACCCATCTACATGCTCACGGCATACGATTGAAGAAGTCCATAATTGGTACACCGAAGCGAACCTGGAAGTTATCCATAGTTTTGAAGACGAATATGGCATTACTGTGCGTGGAAAAAAGCTTCCTATTTAAATTAACAGTGTTTTTGCCTGCCTAGAGTGTTCCCTGAGAAATCATATCATGACCGCATTAAATCCGCACTTTTAGCAGGCAAAGCCCAGCTTGAGGATTTGTTATACTGATTCCTAGGGTTTGAAGAACTCAGATCAAATCTAGTACAGAACCTATAAATGTGATAAATTCGCGAAACTGGTCGTTGGGTATGGCCTCTAAAAAAAGCTTGCCCAATTTTTCGAAACGGTTAAGCAAGTTTTAAGAATTAATATATTGCTTTTAATTGTAATACAGACGGTATTGATGTTTGAATAGGGTTGTAGGAGAGGGTTTAGGCGGCATGATAATTGGAGAGAAAGTTCATCTCAGGGCTTTGACTGAGAGCGATTCTGCGGCATATAAGAGTTGGATCAATGATCGAAAATTGGTGCAATATAATGCAACATACACGCCTATATCGGATATAAATCATAATGAATGGTTTTCATCGGTTACGCGGAATGCTGATATCGCTATTTTTTCAATCATTGAAGCTACAGCCAATAGCTTGATTGGTTCTTGCTCTTTACGACACATTGACCATTTGCACAAAAATGCAGAACTGCAAATACGAATTGGCAAGGCCACTAAAAGAGGTGCCGGGCTTGGAACGGAGGCGGTTTTTCTTTTATTAACCCATGCCTTTAATGACCTTAATTTGAACAGAGTTTACCTGAACGTCTTTTCAGACAATCAAAGGGCTATTCATGCTTATAAAAAAAGTGGAATGACAATTGAGGGGGAGTTACGTCAAGCATGTTTCATAAATGGCGCTTATCAAAATGTAATTGTTATGTCGATTTTAAGAGATGAATTTATTACAAAAAAATAAACCTAACGCCCAAACCTGGAAATTAAATTATTCTTGAAGAACGCGGTTCCGACGCTAACATTTGATTAAAAGACGATTTATATGTTCATTTTTATACTTTCCGCCAAACAACTAAGTGCAAAATTTGAACAGGAAGTCTTATCCTGGCCCTTAGATATTACTTTGGTTTGTTCTGAAAGAGATTTTCTACAAGCGCTTAATAGTAAAAAACCAAGTGCAGAAAAGACAATTCTCATAACACTTGATATTGATGCCGATAACCAAATCCTGAGTGATAAAAACCATATATCAACTTTCATAAACCTCCACTTCGCCCCCCCTAAATACCCCGGAAAACATGCAAAAAACCTTGCTAAGTTAGATGGAGTATCTAGCTTTGGAGCAACCGCACACTTTGTTTCTGAGCAACGATTTCAAGGCCCG
Organism: Robiginitomaculum sp.; assembly: GCA_002733385.1. Taxonomy (GTDB): domain Bacteria; phylum Pseudomonadota; class Alphaproteobacteria; order Caulobacterales; family Maricaulaceae; genus Robiginitomaculum_A. The sequence continues at coordinate 45,043 of NVVO01000014.1, read as the reverse complement.
GTTATCGATGTGGAGATGGTGACTGTAGCCAAAACTGCAAGCCTTGAAGACCTTGGAGAAACGGCTTTAAAAGCCAGCATGGTGATTATCAAACGACTTTTGAAAAAACTTTCACGAAATGAAGAAATTTTGCCATCAACCGACATCTGGAATGAATTATCGGACACCACACTGGATATTACCCGTGCCTGTCGAATATCAGCTCTCGATTCTCCATTATCTGTAGAAGCCAGAATTGAAGTAGTTGATGCTCTGCAATCAGACAATGCTTATCTGGATTTAAACGGACATCGGTTTTTGTATGAAGGACCGACACCCGAAACAGATGTATACAAAAGAGACCAGAAACGATGGGCGGAGTTTACCGAGGACAAATATCGAGAACTTCTCATCAAAACTAAAGAGAATTACAAATTTGCTACCTATTTGGAAGGCCGCACTGGACGCCATGTAATTTGGCGCCATGATCTGGACCACTCAATTCACCAGGCTTATGAAATCGCAAAAATCGAACACGATCTTGGAATTGTCACTTCCTATATGTTTACACTGCGATTACCCTATTATAATATTTTGGAACTCGACACACAAAAAATAGCTCGTGAAATTTTAAAAATGGGTCATAAAGCCGGCCTGCATTTTGATGCGTCCGCCTATGAAAACCAGAAGTGGAGCGAGGGCGAGCTCGAAGACGTCATGATTAAAGAGCGTGATTTATTGTCCCAAAGCCTTGACGCACCGATCGAAGCTATGAGTTACCATGATCCTACATGTGGTAATTTGATTGACTTTGATAAGGACATCATGGCGGGCATGGTCAATTGTTATGGCAAGACATTACGTAATGAATATGGTTATTGTTCAGATTCAAACGGCTATTGGCGCCATAAACCCATCCCTGAAGTCATCGCATCAGGTGAACACGAAAAATTACATGTGCTCACGCACCCTGAATGGTGGCCGCCAACCGCCATGCCGCCGCGCCAGCGCATTGAACGCGCCCTACTTTTGCACGCTCAAGACATTATGAAAATTTATGATGACCATTTGGCACGTTCTGGACGCGACAATATTCGCTAGCCTAGAGTTGTTGTGTTTAGGCTTGGGGGGCGACGATATAATCACCAACATGCTCGGCAATCGCCAATGCAGCGGTTAGTCCAGGGGATTCGATACCAAACAAATGAATTAACCCCGGGCAGTTGTGGGTGTTTTCGGTTTGAATGACAAAGTCCTTAAAGCCCTCCCCTTGCGCTGCAAGTTTAGGGCGTACGCCGACATAACCCGCATGCAAGCGCGACGGATCAATACCGGGATAATATTTTCTTATCGCGGCAATATAATGTTTGGGGCAAGTGCTAGCTACATAATAGTCGATTGTGCCCGTCCATCTAGCATCGGGGCCAAATTTGACTTGGCCTTGCAGGTCAATGGTGGCATGAACACCTAGCCCGCCGTCTTCAGGTACTGGGTAAATCAAATGCTTAAATACTGGCCGTCCGCTTAAGGTATAATACCGACCCGGCACATAATACAGAGGCGGAATGAATTGTGGGTCATAACCGATAGTTTTATGGGCAATTGCTTGTGCATCTAAACCTGCTGAATTGATAACATAGCGGGTAGAAATTTTGGTTTGTTCTAAGTTATCTATTGTCACGGTAAAGCCGATATTGTTGATGGAAATATCGCGTACCGGACAACGAAGAACTACTTGCCCATCACTATTTTCTAAATCTCCCTCTAAAGACAACATAAAGCTATGAGAATCAATGATCCCGGTTGAAGGTGATAAAAGAGCGGCTTTAGCAGATAGGTTTGGCTCCAATTTGGTAATTTGGGTTGCCGACAAATCCATTAAGTCATCAACGCCATTGGCAAGAGCCGCCGCCTTGATAGTTTGTAGTTTTTCGACCTCAGCACCATTGTTCGCAACAATCAATTTCCCGCATTTTTTATAATCAATGCCGCGAGCTTGGCAATATGCGTAGAGTTGATCTCGGCCCTGTACACACAATTGTGCTTTGGCGGAGCCTTTGGGATAATATATCCCGGCATGGATTACCTCAGAATTTCTGGAACTGATTTGTGTGCCTATTTGACTTTCTTTTTCCAACACGTAAACCGACATACCGTTGGCCGCAATTTTTCTACCAATCGCTAAGCCAATAACGCCCGCGCCGATAACAATGCAATCTATATCAAGGCTCATTATTCATATATTTCGTCAACATCCAGCGGATATTGACCTGCCATCATCCGGTCATACACCCGCTCGAAACGTTTTGCACACGCTGCCGATGAATGCCATTTCATGGCATAAGCCCGTCCCTCTTTTGCAATTTGTTCTCTTTTCTCCGGGTTAAGCACTAGGTCTTTTAGCACTTCATAAACCGTCTCTTCACTGGCATCAACCAACGGACATTCATTCAGTGCCAATGAAGGTTTAACGCCGTTTGGCTGTTCCGGGTTCAACCGGCAAATCGTAGGAATGCCAAGCGCCATGGTTTCACGCGCTGTGGCGCCGTACCGACCGTAATTGATCTGATCGACAATGATATCTGCTTGAATTTGATAAAACCGCATATCTTTGGAAGGCACGCCGGTTTTAAATATTAGTTTAACTTTATGCCCTTCCTCTCTCAAGCGTTCAATAGCAGCTAAAATGGCGGGGGTACCTTTAAGACTTCTGGTTTGTGTTTGCCGGTCTTTTATGTTGCCTACTGCATGGAAAACCAAAACCTCACCAGGCTTGTGGGCAAAGCGTTCTATATGATCGGGGATTTTAATGTCGGGCCTCCATAGGCGCTCACTAAAGCAATAGGTCAGTGGGTCATAAAAACAATTTTCGGTATGGCGAGAAGTGTCACCCGGCCAATCGACCTCAAGTGCGTTGAGATCGCAAATCAACTTGATGCGTTCCCCGGAATGAAATTGTGCCGCCTCAGAACAAACATCAGGACGATTTTGCCAGACGCATTTATCGCAAACACCACTACTTACTATATTAAACACACTTTTTCTTTGCCCGGTTAGGCAGCCACTCATGGAGTGACCGATTTTAACCCCTCTAGCCTTCAGTTCAAGAAAGTCCCAGCCAATGCCGTCTCTTTCGCTATTAGAGCAAAGTAGGCCATCAAAAATGGAAAACCGAGCATCGCCATGAAAATGTATCATGTCAAAATACTGTGATACGACATGAAATAACTCACGCTGTAATTCCAAACGAACATTGAAATCATCATGCCATAAATTTAAATCTTCCCCGTGATAGTATGGCGCGTTTCCACTTTTTGGGTCTTCTGTAGATACGCACCAAGCATTCCAGCCGCGGTCTCGAAGCGCACTGGCAAGATGGTAGAAATGGTAATAAGCATGGTGAATAAAAACAACCGAGCCGCGAACCTTGCTTTTGGGGCGCATAATTTCGCTTAATGACTTACCTAATGGTGATTGAAACGTAGAGTTTTTTTGTTGAGGTGCCAGCTGTCCGGTCAATTGTCTTGTTCGTTTTTCTTTGTCCTGAGCCACCAAGCCCGCCCAACGTTTATTAAGCTGGGCGTCCGTCATTGGCAATGAGAGGTGTTCATAAGGCGGGAGCACCGCGCCAGAATAATGTTTTTTAGAGTATTCATAGGCAAGGTTAGGTAGCAACCAGGGCTTTTCCAGGCCCTCGCGCATAATATCAATATCTTCGTGTCTTGGCGTTAAATCGGGTAGAATTTTTTCGGGCATGAAGTTATTTCCTAAATTGACAATGCATATAAATCACAAATGTTATAATTCTCGCCGCATTAAATAATCTATTACGGATAATCCGGCGATATAGGACTTAGGGTCGCCGTAAGGTTCTGGAGAGAAGTTTTGAAAGACCAATTCAATACCTGATGCTTGTACTTTATTGTCATCTTGATACCCGCCAGCCCCACCGCCGGCCAAATACGCACTTGCACCAACAGCCTTGCATATTTCGATCAATACATCTGTACTGGACTGGCTAGTGCCGAGTTCGGATTGCCAAACAAACTTTGTCTTAAACCCGAGCGCTTTGGAAATTGCGACTATAGCATGTGTGTTATAATCTGACAAACAAAGTGTAGGGTTCATGAGCAATGGCTCTAGTAACTCCAATGCAGCTTGAAAGTTAGGCGCTTTCGCATAGTTTATTTTTAAAGTTTTTAAGGCCTTTATTTGCCATTTTGGAACATTGCCAATCAGCACGTCTTTAATGCGGCCATTACTGGTTTTCTTGTTCACTGGGCAACCAAACCATTGGGCATTGTTTTGCATGTTAATTTTTACCCGGTTAGGCCAGTTTCCGCTGCCCGTTTTAGGTAAATCAACATCGTCCATAAAGACGAAAATATCCGCCCGCTGAATTTTATCGAAATATCCAAGCCAAGGAAAATAATTGGGCTGATGAATTGCACATAACATTATACGACCTTTTTAGGTTTGCGTGTTTTGGTTTTCTTCGGTGCCAGCGGCGGCTTCTTAATTGGAGATTTAGACCGAAGCCTTGGTTTGTTGATCTTTGCTGGCTCGTAAATATATTCGCACATATCCCACCAAGTTTCCAAATCTTCATATGTATAGTCGTTTTTTACAGCCAACTCGGAAATCTGTTTTAGATCGTCTGTGTCTGCCTGAATATACCTGCACATTGCCAACATATCTGCTGAAAATTCAATATTGGTACTTCTACAATCAGATTCTTGTAAATATAATACGGCAGAAAAACATGAGGATAATTCTGCCGGAAGTTGGAACGTAGAGCAAATATACTCAGGGCTATCAACATAGACTGCATTTGCAATCACCCGGCGCCAAAGCCGCTCATAAAACCCTCCGATTTTGCTTCTTACATTTTGGTAGGGCGCTAGAGCGGCAAAATGTTTGTTGATATGGTTTATATCTGTTTGGGTGATGCCATGTTTTGACGCTTTAATTTCTGAAAGTACGTCAGGAACAAAATTTGAATAGTCAAACTTATTTGTTGCAATCAGTTTATTATAACAACTTTCAACCATAGCCATGCATTTTTCATCGTCACGCATCAACTCAAACACTTCTTCAATATTTGACAAGTCTTCATCGAGCGGAATGTAATCAATATATTCTTCTATGCCGCCGATATATTCGTCGCGAATTAAAATTTGGCACGTTTTCAAGGCGGCCGCCTCAAACAGTCTGGGACTAACCCCAGCAAAAATATGTATTCCGTCCAAGCCTGGAAAGCATTTCTTTTCAACTTCAGCAAACCCTGCATCGGGATTTTTTATCAAGTAATTAGCAATCTTATGCCTCAGTTTACCCTGAGGGTCATTTAGACTGGAGCCGCCTTTTGAACCCAATGTAAATTTACAATTGCCCATGAATTTCAACCAGTCGCTGCCAAAAATAACATCTCGTGGATCCGTAGAAATATCTGTCTCAAAGCCCGCGACATCGGCAGCATCACGGAAGTCTTCCGCGCTTTCGCCCTTTATGCGCCCGTAGCGACCGAACTGTGGCGGCAAATATCTTACCCGCGTGCCTACATCAACTTTACGCTTTTTAAAAGGCGTCCTACATTTGGCAAGCTTTGTCAATTGCGCATTGTCAGTGTATGCGGTCAGACCAAGCTTGAATCGTTTTTTACCCCAATTTAGCGGGTATAATTTATCGACCCCATCTTGAATAGGGCTGTAAATAGTTGTGACCTTCATATAATCCAGCCATTCGTCTAATATCCCGCTATCGGTGTAATCATCCTGGCAAATGGCGATTTTGGGGCAAGACAAATCACGCAGCCACGCATATTTTTGTTTTAATGCTGCATATAATAACCCGGCACGATATCCCAAAAAACAATAATTAATGATCACGCCATCAAAACCTATGGCTTTGAGTTCATCAGTGACCGGTGCGTGGGCGCAATGATAAAGATAAAAATTTCCCTTCTCATATTTGGAAAAATTATACAGATGGTCTCTGTTTGTCCCACGCGAGCCAACTGAAAGGTCATGTAATATCAATATTTTTTTGGTCACACTATATCTCTGATGCATTCTCGATTTCCGCTTCCAGAAAATTTTTCCAATCCGTTTGAGCCAAGCGCAAATATTCTTCATTTGCAAGCCTGTCGGCTAATATCACCCGCAAGTCATAAATTTTCTGCAGAGCCTTGTAACGCACAATCTCCGTATGTGCGGGAATAGGGAATTTGCTGATTTTTTGCCATGCTTTTTCTGATAATGCTACATTGTCTTCAAATAAACTGTCAGCGTTATTTATCAGTGCACGATACTCAAGCGTGCGAAAATAATACCCTATATTCATTGTTTCATCTAGGTTGTAAAGTCCTGGATAAATTCCCTTGAGCAATTCAAGTAAATGTTTGACTTCATCAATTTTATTTGACTGAGCATAGACCTTACAAGCCGCAAGAATACTACCGACTTGAAAAAAAGGACATATGAAAAATTCCTTGAGTTTTTCAATGCTCGCCCACGGGGCAGGTATCCCGGTTAAAGCCCGGGCTTCAAAAAACAAGGCTTCAAACTTTAGTGTGTCTGGCATTTTTTCCCAGCGCATGTCATCCAAGGAAAGAGGGGCAATGCTATGTGTTAAAAACTCACGAGCTCTGGTCGGATTTATCGCAGTCCGTGCATGCCTAAACATAGACAGCCAAACAGGATGATTGCTTACACCGCTGTCAAAACCTTTGACAATATTAGCAATATTTATAAGAACTTCAGCTGATTGCTCCCATGTTTTGGAACCGGCATTAAACAGGTAAAATTGTAATTTTTGCAGCGCTATTTCTTGGGGCGTTGCATCAGAGAACCCTTCATCATTTATTGAAATATCAATATTGTTAAAGGCGCGCCGTACACTTCTGCGTTGCACATCATCGTTCATGGCTTGTGCGCCGAGACTGTTTTTGAATGACCGATACGGAAGTTTCAATTCTTTTGCCGTAAATTTAGCCATAGGTTTTCTCTTAGCCGTCATAGATAAAGCCCAATATAAGAAATGTATTCAGCACCCAATCTGTCAGATTATCAGATGAATTTGGAAAGTAAAGGCTTGTGTTTAAACATGTATTACGATACGTGACATACTGAAAATCGGCGCTGTATCAGGGGCGACACCATGGCAACAAGCTTAGACGTCTATCTATATCATCACGTGGCAAAAGTATGTTTGGAGCTCGAAAATTATTCAAAAGCCTCGGCAGCTTTTGACGTGATAATCTCCAAAACTCTCGAAGCTATTGAAACCTCATTACAAGAGGACATGGTAAATTTGCAGATGTTTGACTTTACCATTCTCGAACACTATGCGCAATTTTGCGAATTACCGGAATTTGTGCAACAAAGACAGGAAATGTACGAAAAGCTTATAAGCTATAGCTCTGCTGAAGGTTTGGATATTGCTTCAAGTCTGAAATTAAAACTGTTGTCAATAAATTTTTTTGATAACTCGGATGAACCTGCTTTGTTTGCTGCATTTGAAGACGTCATCAAAACTGCAGTGGCCGATTCAGGTGAGAGTTCAGATTTGGTGCAGTCCATATATGTGTCATTTGTAAAGCATTTGAAGCAAAAAGGTGCCACCAAGAAACTGTCGGACACGGTAAGGAGCAGGCTTCAACAATTGATGCCAGGATATGACAGGGTTTTGGCCTTGGATGCAACAACTGAAAACCATCTATCATTCAACAAGCGGCTCATAGGGAGATTGACCAGAAACACGAAAAAAATGAAAGCGGCTGCAACGCATTTTCTATTAGCCAATAAGGCACATAATAGAGGCGATCATGATGAAGCGATGCGGCAACACACCTTTGGCGCGCAAGCCAAAAATGTAGAATGCGAATTTAGCTTGGGAACATTTTACCAATTGGGAATTGGATGTAGTGTTGATATGGGGCTGGCCCGTAAACATTACCTTCAAGCTGCAGAACGCGGACATCCTAATGCGCAACACCACCTTGCCGCTTTGTTGCAAATGGGTTTGGGCGGCGAAGTAGACATAGAAGGGGCCTTTAAATGGTATCAAAAAGCAGCGCAGCAAGATTTTATTCCTGCGCTTAATAATTTGGCGGCAGTTTATGTTTCTGGCCTGCTCGGAAAACCCATGTATGCAGCAGGTATTCGAACCTATTTGAAAGCAACCCTTTTGGGAGATGAAGCATCTTGGACAAAATTGTTGGCCCATTTTTCCAATATCCATGCACATGCTTAACCAGTTAAATGTAGTGATGGGTTGTGAGGGAATGTTTAGCTCAACTGGGACGTGAAAACACCCACCAAAAAACCTCAATTGGCACACCGTTTCACGGCATATAATAATGCACGTTCAACAACGCTCACAAAAATTTGGAACAGCAGACTTATTGGGTGGTGGAAAACATTTGCGTAGAGCGAAGACAGATTACTTATAGAGGTGCCCATAAAATAACCCTGCTTTGGTGTGTGGGCCATAACAGGGTTATCTTATTGTACAACACCACTAAGAGCTGGGGAGGTCTTATAGTCTTGTACGCGCCCCGGTTAAACTCTGATACGACCGCTGCAATCAGTCGTGTACGAGACCCCGGTTGGGAATCATATTGCTATAATTCGAGGACAAGACTACCAGATTTTGGAAAAAATACAAGGAAAAACAGACAAAACCATAGCTATATCAGACACACCCAGATGCGAGAAATACTCCTACCGCCAATGAAATCACTGTGTTATTCTGCTGACAAGGATCGGAATATGATCTTTGCCATTAAATCCGGCTGTATAAAACTTGAATATTTTTCATATTTTTTCAAAGGATTGTCTTTGAGTAGCATCTCCATGCTGTCGCCCGCCTCTAATCTGACCTGTACCAAATCACGCATATCCACTAAAGCGTCATTAAAATATTGCAGCTCCGCTTTGTTGGAAAGCGGGCCGTGGCCGGGGATAATTTTTGTGTTTTCGTCAGCGAGGCTTAAAGCAAGTTGTTGGGCGGCAATCATACCGTTTATTGATCCGCCGCCGTCCACGTCAATATAAGGCAACATGCCGTTGAAGAAATTATCACCCATATGCAGGACATTAGCTTTGGGAAAGTACACCAGACTGTCACCGTCGGTATGGGCTTGGGCAACATGGATAAGTTTAATGGTTTGGCCATTGAGGTGTAATGTGGAGTTTTCTGAATAGGTGATAACGGGCCAAGCCTCTTTAGGCACGGCTTGCACGGTGACATTCCAGACCTTATTTTCGGTCGGCGTGCTCAGGCGCTTGCGCACATTGTCATGGGCGATAATATCCGCACCGTGCTTGTGCATTTCGACATTACCACCCGTATGGTCGCCGTGATAATGGGTGTTGATCAAAAACCTAAGCGGTTTGTCGCTAATGGTCTCCAGAGCGGCCAGAATTTTAGGCGCCATACGGGCATATTGGTCGTCAATAACCACCAGACCATCAGCGCCATTTGACACACCAATATTGCCGCCTTGCCCGGCGAACATATAAAGACCATTTCCCAATGGGGTAATTTTAATATCGGGAAGCGCAGGCTTTTGCGCACTTGCAGGTTTGGTCTTAGGTTTATTTGATTGGGCATTTACATTCTGTGACCATATACTGATCGTGAATATGGCCAAAGCGGCTATGATGGTTTTTGTAATCTTCATAACGTATCCTTATTGTTGTTGAGGTGGTAATACCCTGTCTGGGCATCTGTGGCCATCATGTAGGGCGCGGATATTGATCATGACCTTTTCGCCCATTTCAAGACGGGATTCGTGGGTGGCAGATGCAATATGGGGGGCGAGAATTACATTGGGCAAGTTAAGAAGCCCTGGATGGATTTCTGGCTCGTTTTCATATACGTCAAGCCCAGCCCCAGCAATCTCGCCCTTGGTCAAGGCGTCCGCAAGCGCGGCCTCGTCGATGATTTCACCGCGAGATGTATTGATGATAACCCCGTTTGTCGGCATCAGTGCGAGACGCTCAGCGGTTATGAGGTGGCGGGTTTGGGGCGTGCTCGGGCAATTGATGGAGACAATGTCCATTTTAGCTAACATAGCATCCAGATCCGGCCAGTATTTGGCTTGTAGGGACTGCTCTATGGGCGGGGACACGGGGCTACGGTTATGGTAATGCACTTTAAGGCCAAAGGCGCTGGCGCGTCTGGCAATCGCTTGCCCGATACGGCCCATGCCGACAATGCCCAAGTTTTTGCCGCGCACTCTGTGGCCTAAAATCCCGGTTGGCGTCCAGCCTTTAAACCCGCCCGCACGGGTCAGGCGGTCAGCCGCCACCAGCCGGCGCGGCACGGCCAAGATCAAAGCCATGGCAAAATCGGCGGTGTCCTCGGTCAAAACCCCAGGTGTATTGGTGACTATGATGTTTTTGGCATGGGCGGCGACCACATCAATATGGTCTGTCCCTGCGCCAAAATTGGCAATCAATTTTAAGTGCGGCCCGGCAGCATTTATCACATCCGCATCAATTTTATCGGTGACGGTCGGGACGAGAACATCTGCCGCCCCCATAGCGGCCTTCAGATCGGCCTGGCTCATGGGTATATCGTCCTGATTAAGTGTAGCGTCAAATAAATCCACGAGGCGATTATGTACCGCATTGGGTAGCCTTYGTGTCACGATGATTTTAGGTCGAGGTGTGGTGGTTTCTTTATCCATGCCTAAACATGCCTTTTCCTGGACGATTGGCAAGTAAAGTTTTACCCTTGTTTACCCCTCATTTATCCTCTTGGGCCATAAACGCTTCTTTAACCATCAAAGGCAGAAGTGGGATGTTCACAATACGGATGAATTCAAGACGGAAATTGGTTTGGTTATCTACATGGCTGGCTACGGTCGTCTATGCGGTTCCGGGCGCGRSRCAATCACTTCCCGAGACCCCCGAAATTGTCAAGCGGCCATCTGTCGCGCGCATCGTCGAAGATGTACCAGGGCCACGCGAACGTATGGTGGATGGTTTTATCCGGGTTGGCCCCTTAGAAACCCCGTCCAAGCTTGAGGTGCCCCGCTATGTATCGCTCAAATATAGCGCATCCAATGGCCGCACCGGACCGACCAATGCACATCCGGTGAAATGGCAATACAAACGGCGCGGCCTGCCATTGATTATTGTCGCCGAAACCGAAATATGGCGCAAGGTGCGGGATGTAAATGGTGATGAAAGCTGGATGAAACGGCAATTATTGGGCAATAAGCGCATGGTGTTGGTACGTAGTGCAATCATTATTCGGGCCAAACCAAGATCCGACGCCCCCAAACGGGCCTTTGCCGCCAAAGGCGCATTACTGGAACTTGACACCTGTAATGCCAAAGGTTGGTGTCGGGTCATTGACCAAAAGCGCAATCTAAGCGGCTACGCCCTGCGCTCAATGCTCTGGGGTGCCGAGCCTTTGTAATATCCACGTGCTACGTCCGTATATGGCTTGTCGGCTCCCTTAGTTGTGATATCTTTGTTTCGAACAGGAAATAAAGATATGCAAAAACCGCCTGCCAAGTTTTCATATTCAGGCAAAAAAGATATAGGTGAATTAATTGCCCAAATTGGCAATGCTTATGCGGGAATGTTAAACCGGCCTGTGGCACCTGTGTGGTCACTTGAAGAAACCAAACGCCATATTGCCGCCATTGATTTTAGCAGGCCAATTCCCCTAGATCAAGCATTGCGCGAAGCAGAAAATTTAATGGAGAACGGCGATCTGCGTTCTGCCAGTGCCCGTTGTTTCGGTTATTTCAATCCGACATCTGCCTGGCCTGCGGTCGCAGGAGATATTTTGGCTTCGGTGCGCAATCCGCAAATATGCGTTACTTCCCATGCGCCGGCTTCTGTAACTATGGAGCGCACCATATCTGATATGATTTGCAGAAAATTGCAAATGCAAAACGGCACGGCGCATTTTACTTCGGGTGGTTCGGAAGCTAACGAAACCGCATTACTGGCGGCACTTTGTCGTGCCTCTAGCGATTATATTGAGCATGGAGTGCGGGCTTTTGATCTACCTCCTGCTTTGTATGTTTCAGCCGATTCCCATCTGGCCTGGATAAAAATTGCCAAAGCCACGGGGCTAGGTGCGGCGGCGGTACGGCTTGTGCCAACCTCGGGTGATGGCCGTATGGATACGCATAAGCTTGCAACGATGATTGCGGATGATAAGCAAAGCGGGTTTCATCCCTTTATGATCGCCGCAACTTGCGGGACAACGGGGGCAGGGATGATTGACCCGATGCAAGCGTGCTTGGATATCGCTATGCATGAGAATATTCATTTTCATGTGGATGCGGCTTGGGCCGAAGCATTGATATTTGATAAAACCCGTTTGGACTTGTTGGCAGGGATTGAACACGCCGATAGCGTCACTATTGACGCTCATAAATGGCTATCCGTACCTATGGGTGCAGGGATTATTGCCCTTCGCGATCCTAGCTACGCCGCCAATGTATTTTCCGTTCAAACCAGCTACATGCCCGAAGGCGACGGCCATGATTTCTATATCACCACAAACCAGTGGTCGCGCCGCTTCCTCGGTTTACGTTTATGGATGATGCTCAGGGTTGTGGGCGAGGCGGGTTATAAGCAAATGTTCGACCAACATTTTGCATTGGCAAAGTATGTTCGCGAACATCTGCCAGAAAATGGCTGGACGATCCGCAATGCGAGCACATTACCGGTTATCGTCTTTGACGATGACCGATACGGGCTGGATTCCCAAACAATTGCGGACGAAGTCGAAAGACGCGGCCAAGTCTGGTTGGGGTGTGTGGATTTCGAACGGCGCAGTGTCCTGCGCCTATGCACCACAAGTTTTCTGAGCACGCAGGCCGATGTTGAATTACTGATAAGTGAGTTAAGTGCGGCGCGAGACACGCTGATTAAATAATGGGCATTTTCTCTTTCATTTCCCACAGTTAGTTAGTGCTTTGTTAACTGTGCTTTGAATAACGGTGGAAACTGCTTTCATTTACGGTCACTGGGTAAGTTTTGGTTAACCATAAATTGGTATAGATTGCCCATGATTGCAGTAGAAATGATGATTGAACCGGGGGCTGAGGCCATACTCAAGCGCATGGGGCGCAGCATGGGTACAAAGGCCCGTTCCAAAACCATGAACGGCGCGCTGACCCATTTGCGGGAAAATGTGCATATGTCCGAAGTTTCGGCTTGGTTTAGCGAACTGCGTTTTGCACCCAGTCGGCGCACAACCGTGCGGCTATCACCAGAAAATGCTGACTATGCCAATATCTTGGCGGCAATGATCGGGCGCGGACGCCCGTCCATTTTGCTCGACATTGTCTATCTTGCCGCTACACATATGGACAAGGAAGATTACGAAGCGCTAAAATAAGAGGTGGTTATGGGGTTGTTGGACGGACAAATAATATCGCTATTTGCCATGATGGTGTCGATTACCGCTCTGGTGACCCAATTGGTGTTTGGGGTGCTTTCGACCAGACGCGCTATAGCAGAAACCAACCGCCAAATCGCCGAGACCAAAAAACAGGAAAAATTGCATGCAGTGGGGGCCGAGGAGGTTTACAAGGCCGAAGTGCGCGCATGGGGCCGCGCCGTGGTGCGCGAAATGGCCTTTGCCCAACAGCTTTGTAAAACCAACCCTGAAAAATTCACCACGTCCGATTATGATCTTGAGCGAGCCAAAACCGTGGCGTCTTTGCGCGGGCTTTTGGATAAAGCCAAATGGTTGTTCCCAAATTTGGCCACCCCGTCCCACCATGATCAAAGCTGGGAGGTCGATGATAAGCGCCGCTTGTCGGCACTGGAATCCATATTGTACGCCTATCATGTGTTGGATACGGTCAAGCCTTTGGATAAGGACAGCCGCACACGCAGCGTGGTCAATATGCGTAATTTGCGTAAACAATTTGTCCGCGAAATGCGCCGCGCCGTCGACCCGCAAGTGCGCGGCCAAGACATAGAGCGCATCATCGAAGAGGTCGAAGGAGAACTGGACGAAGCCAAAGACAACGGCAAGCTAAAACCCAAATCTCAAGAAACTACGGCCTAAAGTTTGCCGTGGCAGTGTTTAAACTTTTTACCTGAGGTGCAGGGACAGGCGGCGTTGCGCGAAATACGCCCGTTTTGTGCCACATAGACGTCCAGATCAAAATTGGTACTTGCATTTTGCCCAGAGTTTGACCCCAAATTTGGTGTTGATTGCGCCAGCATGTCCTGGGGAGAACGGGCCATCATTGGTGAGCCTGGCGGGGGCCGGGGTGAGCCTGGCGGNGGGCSGKKKTSMGYYTSGCSGKSRRMSRTKYYMSGWTTMRMSKSSRMRYAWKCSWSSRNNTTAAASWCRTCTTCCGGCGCTGGTTCAGGGGCGCGGGTCTGGAATTGTAAATTCATCAACATGCGGGTCACACCTTCGCGCAAATTGGTCAAAAGCTGGTCAAACAAGGTGAAGGCTTCGGACTTATATTCGTTGAGCGGGTCGCGCTGGCCGTAAGAGCGCCAGCCAACTACGGATTTAAGATGATCCAATTGTTGCAAATGCTCGCGCCAATTTTCGTCGATTACCTGAAGCAAAACTTGTTTCTCCACCGCTTGCATGGTCGAGCGGTCAACGTCTTTGGTGCGCTGGGCAAAAGCTTCATTGGACGCAGCAATAAACCGCTCCAACATTTCTTCGTCGGCTATGCCTTCTTCCTCCGCCCAGTCGGCAAAGGGTAATTTCAAGTTAAGCAGACGTTCGGTCTCGCTGGTCAGGCCTTCGATGTCCCATTGCTCCGCATAGGCTTTTTTGGGGACATGGGTGGCAATCAAATCCTCGCATATTTGGTGACGCATATCTTCCACCACATCCGACACATCCTCGTCGGTCATAAATTCGAGGCGTTGTTCAAAAATGGTTTTGCGTTGGTCATTTTGCACATCATCATATTTAAGCAGGTTTTTGCGGATATCGAAATTACGGGCTTCGACCCGTACTTGTGCCCGCTCCACCGCCTTGGACATAAAACGGTTGGTCAGGCTTTCGCCTTCCTCCCAGCCCATTTTACCCATCATATTTTTTAGCCGGTCGCCGCCAAAAATCCTCATAAGGTCATCTTCGGTGGAAATATAAAATTTAGATCGTCCCGGATCGCCTTGACGGCCCGTCCGGCCTCGAAGTTGGTTGTCAATACGGCGACTTTCGTGGCGCTCGGTTCCCAGTACATAAAGCCCGCCTGCGTCCAAGGCTTTTTGTTTGAGCCCTGCCACTGCTTTGGTCACTTTTTCAATGCGGTTTTGGCGCTGGGCTTCGCTTTCGCCCTCTACTGCTTCTTGCTCAATGCGCATATCCAGATTGCCGCCCAGTTGAATATCCGTACCCCGCCCCGCCATATTAGTGGCGATGGTGACGGTGCCCGGCACGCCGGCCTGGGCAATGATTGTGGCTTCTTGTTCATGATAGCGGGCGTTCAAAACCTGATGTTGCAAGCCTTTGTCAGTGAGATATTTCGATAAAAGTTCCGATTTTTCAATGGACACCGTACCAACCAGCATGGGCTGGCCCTTGTCCTGACAGACACGAATTTCTCCGAGAATTGCGTCGAATTTTTCGCGTTCGGTGCGGTAAATCACATCTTCGTCGTCGATACGGGTAATGGGACGGTTGGTGGGGATTTCCAGCACGTTTAATTTATAAATATCAAAAAATTCGGAAGCCTCCGTGACCGCCGTTCCGGTCATGCCGGACAGTTTTTCAAACAGGCGAAAATAGTTTTGGAACGTGACAGAGGCCAAAGTGATGTTTTCGGGCTGTATTTCAACTTTTTCCTTGGCTTCAATGGCCTGGTGCAGACCGTCTGACAGGCGCCTTCCTTCCATCATGCGCCCGGTAAATTCATCAATCAACATCACCTGGGAATTTTTGACAATATAGTCTTTGTCGCACACATAAAGCTTATGAGCCCGCAACGCCTGATTGATATGGTGAACAATTGTAATGTTTTCCACATCATACAGGCTTTCGCCTTCCAAAAGTCCGTTGTCGCGCAATATAGTCTCTATTTGCTCTGTGCCTTCTTCGTTGAAAACCGCCGTGCGGGCCTTTTCATCAACCTCATACCCGTCTTCGCTGATCAACGGAATAAATGTATCTATTTGCGTATAAAACTCAGAGCGGTCATCCGTAGGCCCGGAAATGATCAGCGGCGTACGGGCTTCGTCGATCAAAATACTGTCAATCTCGTCAATAATGGCAAAATGGTGCCCGCGCTGGGCCATGGTCTCGACCGAATATTTCATATTGTCGCGCAGATAATCAAAGCCAAATTCGTTATTGGTGCCGTAGGTGACATCGCAGTCATAAGCAGCTTTGCGCTGGTTATCGTCCAGCCCGTGCACCACACACCCGGTGGTCAGACCGAGAAATTCGTATATTTCGCCCATCCACTGCGCGTCCCGTGTGGCCAGATAATCATTGACCGTGACCACATGCACGCCTCTTTCGGGGATAGCATTAAGATACACCGCCAAAGTCGCCACCAAGGTCTTGCCTTCGCCCGTGCGCATTTCGGCGATTTCGCCTCTGTGCAGGGACATGCCGCCGATAAGTTGCACATCATAATGGCGTTGGCCCAATGTGCGTTTGGCCGCTTCGCGTACCGTAGCAAAACTTTCCACCAGCAGATCATCAAGACTTTCGCCGTCTTTGAAACGTTGCCTGAATTCAAGGGTCTTGGCTTTTAGCTGCTCGTCGCTCAGAGCTTCAAACTGCGGCTCTACGGCATTGATTTTATCGACCGTCGGCTGCATTTTTTTGAGCTTACGGTCATTTTCCGAGCCAAACATTTTTTTCGCGAGACCTAACATGGGGTTCCTTAAACTCTAAGCGTGCTTACATTGGCCATATATGTAAATATAGCTTGATGGTGACTTAATGACGACTTGGGTGTAAGTCAATAAACCGTGCTTATAATAAGGTGAAGATGTGACAAAAATGACATTAAAAATTATTGTGTTTGCTGGCTTGGGGCTTGGTTTGGTGCTGGGGGCGTGCCAAAGCGGCGGTTCTTCGGAAGAAAAAACACCTCTAAATAGCCAAATTGTCCGCCTCGGCGATACGGTGGTGGCAGAAATTGACGGCACCTCGATATTTCTCTCGGATATTGAGCATACGGCACTGGCGAAAGGTGCGATCACCCCCGGACAATCCCTGACCCCCAAAGACCCGGTATTTCAAACCATATTGGACGAGCTGATTGACCAACGCCTGCTGGCTTTGGAAGCTTTGCGCCGTTCTTTGGACCAAAACGATGAAACCAGACGACGTTTGGCTGTGGCCCGGGAACGTATTTTAGCTAATGTGGTGGTCGAAACATTATTGGCGGAAAAAGTCACCGAGCAGAGCGTTAAACGCATGTATGCGGAGCAAAGTGCATTACAGAGCAAAACCGAGCAAGTGCGGGCAAGGCATATTGTTGTCAAAACCCAAGAGCAAGCCCAGGAGTTAAAGGCTTTGGTCGAGCAAGGTGGTAGTTTTAGCGCATTGGCCAAGGAGTTTACCATAGACCCCTCGACGCAAGATTTGGGTGGGGATTTGGGGTATTTTTCCCAAAATGCTATGGAGGATGTTATCGCCGCGCAGGCGTTTGCCCTTGAAACCGGCGGAATATCAGAGCCGTTCGAGACCAAATATGGCTGGCATATATTGACGACCACTGACCGCCGCCCCATGCCGCGTCCGGCGCTCAAGACCATAAGATCAGAAATCGTCAGCTATATGACCTATGAAGAAATTCAAAAATTGCTGAAATCCTTGCGCAGTGCCAGTGCCATCGAACTTAAATTGGGACAGGCGAGCGCACCCGATGTTGAAGCAGACAAGCCAGATGCACCTTAAACCCTCGCCCCTTAAACCCTCGCCATTGGCCCCCGCACGTTTTCCCGACATGCCTGATATCGCAGGTGTTCAAATGTGGACGGCAGAGAGCGGCGCCAAATATAAAAACCGTCCGGATGTTTTGCTGGTTAAATTTGCCGAAGGTACACATGTCGCGGGCGTGTTCACCAAATCCACCGCTCCCGGTGCGCCTGTGGAATGGTCACGGGAGTGTCTGGTACGCGGGGCTAACGGCGGGTTATTGGTTTCGGCGGGCAATGCCAATGTATTTACGGGTCGCAAAGGGGCGGAGGATGTGGAGAAAATGGCTGGTTTTGCAGCTGGTGTATTGGAGCGCACGTCCGAAGATATTTATATTTGTTCCACGGGTGTTATCGGCGAACCGATGGATCTAGGCCCGTTTGAAACTTTATTTACCCGCAATTCTTTTATGCGCACGAATGCCACATGGCAACAGGCCGCCCAAGCAATTTGCACCACCGACACTTATGCCAAAGGTGCCGTGCAGATGTGCGAAATTGACGGTTCGCCAATCCGTATTTGCGGCATAGCCAAAGGCTCCGGCATGATTGCGCCGGACATGGCCACCATGTTGTCGTTTATTTTCACGGACGCCAATATCTCGCAAGCCGTTTTGCAAACCCTGCTGGCGCAGATTTGCGAAACCAGCTTTAACGCCATTACGGTGGATAGCGATACTTCGACCAGCGATACAGTTTTGCTGGCAGCTACGGGTAAGGCTCCCCACAAGAAAATCGGCGATATCAATGACGCAAAATTTGCGGATTTCAAAACGGCTTTGCGTGCACTTATGCTCGACCTGGCCCAGCAGGTGGTCAAGGACGGCGAGGGGGCYAGTAARTTTTTCGCCGTACATGTTACGGGAGCGGCCAGCGACAARGCCGCCAAAACCATAGCTCTCAGYATTGCCAATTCACCTTTGGTCAAAACCGCCATTGCCGGCGAGGAYGCCAATTGGGGCCGCATCRTCATGGCGGTSGGYAARTCCGGCGAACRRGCSSWGCGCGAYAAGCTGACCATMYAYTTTGGCCCGCATCTRGTGGCCAGTAACGGGTATCGCGCACCGGATTATGACGAAAAYATACTCAGCACWTATATGSAAAAYMSCGARCTTGAAATCAGTGTTGATGTCGGTGTGGACACGGGRRRYTTYACCATCTGGAGCTGCGACCTAACCCACGGCTATATTGACATCAACGCCGATTATMGAAGTTARWTTTYYCTTGCCCATAATCTCWWGKGAATGTAGCAAGKCTCCATGACAAAAAAACAAAAACAGCGCCCGGTCTGTCTGATTACCGGAGCCTCTGCGGGCATAGGCGCAGCCTTGGCCCGGGAATTTGCCAAGGCTGGATGGGATTTGGCCCTGACGGCGCGGCGCGAAGCCCCCATGCTTGAACTGGCTAAAGAGCTGAAAAATGACTACGGCGTCACGTCTCACATCATTGTCGCGGATTTGGCCAAGCCCGGAGCCTGTAAAGATATTTTGGACAGGCTCGCCAAAAAAACCACACATATTGACGGTCTCGTCAACAATGCCGGCTACGGCTTGACGGGCAAGTTTATGAGCAATGAGTGGCCAGCCCACAAAGATTTTCTCACCGTCATGCTGGAAGCCCCGGTTGAAATGACCCACCATGTTTTGGCCGGCATGAAACAGCGCGGCTTTGGCCGTATCATCAATGTTTCCAGTCTGGCCGGGCATATTCCCGGCTCGAACGGGCATACGCTTTACGGCGCGACCAAAGGTTTTTTGATCAAATTTTCACAATCCCTAAACCTGGAATTACAAGGCAAAAACATCAAAGTCTCAGCCCTGTGCCCCGGCTTTACCTATAGCGAATTTCACGATGTTAACAAAACACGCAGCGCCGTTGAAAAAATGCCGGACTGGATGTGGATGAGCGCCGAAGACGTGGCCGAAAGCGGGTTTTTAGCTTTGAGTAAAAACAGAGCCGTGTACATACCGGGCCGGGCTAACAAACTCATTGCCGCCTTTGCCAAGCTCATGCCCGATACATGGGCGCTGGCTTTGATGAACCGAAATTCCAGTAAATTTCGTAAAACCAAAAAATGAAAACATTAAAATGAAAGCTGACCCGCGTCTTTATGTGGCTTTGGATGTGCCGGATATCGGGCAAGCAAGGGCAATGGTCAAGGCCCTCGGCGACGTCGTGGTTTCTTACAAAGTCGGTTTGCAGCTATTGCCCGTTGGCGGTACGGAATTTGCGCGAGAATTAAAACGCGCCGGTAAAAATGTATTCCTTGATTACAAGTTGCACGATATTGGAGCCACGGTGGAAAAAGCCACCCGCTCAATCACGGCGGTGGACGCAGACCTGCTCACCGTCCACGCCACCCCGGAAGTTATGGCGGCGGCGGTGCGCGGGCGTGGTAACAGCAGTTTAAAAATCATGGCGGTGACGGTTTTGACTTCTCTGGACGACGGCGCGCTCGCGGACATGGGCTATTTCATGACAGTAGAAGAACTGGTCATGCACCGCGTCAAGCAAGCGGTGGCGGCAGGGGTGGACGGGGTCATCTCCTCCCCGCTTGAGGCCAAAAAAATTCGCGCAATTGTCCCAAGAGACTTCCTGCTTGTCACGCCAGGTGTGCGACTACCCGGCGGCGACAAAGGCGACCAAAAACGCATAGCCACCCCAAGAAACGCACTAACAAATGGTGCCAGCCATATCGTTGTGGGCAGGCCCATAACCCAGGCGGATGATCCGCGCAAGGCGGCGCTGGAGATATTGGCGAGTATTGGCGGTTAGAATCTCGGTAATTTTGGCGACGGCAATTTACCAGCCAGAAGTTTACCGACAGACACATCAGCCAATCTGGCCATGAGCACGTCTTTGGCCGGGGCCATGAAACTGGCCGCGCGCAAGGCCGCTTTACGGGCTATTCTGGCAGGTATTGTATTGCTGGTATAAAGCCCCATCATTTTTTCGGTCATCTGATATAGTGGCCATGTCAGACGGCGGTGATCGCGGTTATAGGCTTTCAGGGCCTGTACGCCGCCCAAATCCAGTCCGGCTATTTTGGCGCTGTGTAAATGTTTGACCAGATTATCCAGCCCCTGAATACCAAAATTAAACCCGTGGGCCGTAACCGGGTGCATACCGACCGCCGCATCACCAATCAGGGCTAGGCGCTCGTCGTAAAATTTTTGCGCATAGACGCCGACCAATGGATAGGCCATCCGCTTGCCTGTGCATTCCAACCCCCCAAGCAGACCTTTCAGGCGCGGGGCGGTGTCGTGGGCGTAATCCTCGTCGCTCATGGCCATGAAACGGGCCGCTTCTTCGGCGCAAAAGGTCTGGACAATAGAGGATGTATTGCCGGTTAAGGGCAAAACGGCCATGCCGCCGTCATAGCGAAACATTTCCCATGCGGTGTGGTGGTGGGGTTTGGCGTGGGCCATGCGTCCAACAATCATGGTTTGGCCAAAATCGTGCATATTGGCCTTGATGCCGGCGTCCCTGCGGATTTGTGAAAACCGGGTATCGGCGGCGACGGCGAGCTGGCCCGTGAACACCGAGCCATCCTCCAGACACACCCTAGCCATATTTTCTGTTCTGATCAGTGCCGTGACTTGTGCGTCCGTAAACAAGGTTATATTAGGTCTGATGTCCGCAACATCATACAGGGCGCGGCGGATCAAATGATTGGATACAATATTTCCCAGCCTGTCCGCACCTGCATTTTGCGGATTGAAATGCAGAGCAAAGGGTGCGTCGCCGTCCATAACTTTGGCGTCTCGTATTGGCGAGATTTGCGCCGGGTCGATTTTCTGCCAGGCGCCCAGCCCGTACATGATTTTACGCGAGCGTTCAGACACGGCAATATCGCGCCCATCATTTTTCGGATTGGCTAGGCTGGTTTTGCTTTGGCGATCAAACAGGCCAACTTTAAGCCCTATATCGGCGGCCATTGCCGAAAATGCCAACCCAGCCGGGCCAGCACCTATGACCAATATATCAAAATACATGCCCGTTCTCCGTTTTGCTTGCACATGTCAAAACCCGCGAAACCCGATTTTACATTGTTTATGCGGTTTTTAAGCATGGTGAATTGTCGCAGATCAATTACCGCAAAAACTTGTGAACAATTGCCCATTGAATTTGTGCGCTGACTGGGCCAAATAGAACCCATGACATTACGCATTGCATTTCAGATGGACCCTATGGAGGGTGTGGATATTGACGCCGACACCAGTTTTGCGCTGGCGGAAGCGGCCCAGGCGCGGGGGTATTCGCTGTATTCTTACGGCCCGGATCATCTGAGTTATAATGTCGGTCGGGTCGAAGCCCGCGCAAGGCCCATGACGGTGCGGCGCGAACACGGTAATCATGTCAGCTTCGGCGAGGAAGCCGTGCTTGATTTGGCCAAGGATATAGATGTGGTCTGGATGCGCCAGGACCCACCCTTTGATATGGGCTATAHTACGGCGGCGCATATTCTTGAAATGCTGGCCGGGGAAACTCTGGTGTGCAACGACCCGCAGTGGGTGCGTTCGTGTCCGGAAAAAATCGTGCCTTTGGAATTTCCCGACATTATCCCGCACACTTTGATCACCCGTGACAAGCTGGCTATAGATGCATTTCGCGCCAAACACAAAGACATCATCCTGAAACCTTTATACGGCAATGGTGGTGCCGGGGTGTTTTTGGTCAAGGCGGGCGACAGTAATTACACGTCTTTGTTGGAAATGTTTTTTGCAGGTTCTCGCGAGCCGATCATCTCTCAGGCGTTTTTAAAGGACGTGCGCAACGGTGATAAACGTATCATTATAATTGACGGCAAACCAGTCGGGGCTATTAACCGCGTCCCCCTAAAAGGCGAAACCCGTTCCAACATGCATGTGGGCGGGGTGGCCGAGCCCACCCAAATGAGCGAAACGGATTTGGCCATATGTGCCCGCATTGGCCCCATGCTTAAACGGCGCGGGCAAATTCTGGTCGGCATTGATGTGATCGGCGATAAAATGACCGAAATCAACCTGACATCACCCACTGGTGTACAGGAATTGAAGCGCTTTAGCGGCGTCGATGCGAGCGCCTTGGCTTGGGACGCCATCGAAAAACGCTTGCGGGTTTAAATGTCTCCTTAGCTATTTAGTGCTAGCTTTCGGGTATGAAAATCAGTGGTAAATTTTGGGTTGGTATTGGCTTGGCAGGAATTATTTCAGGCTGTGCTACACCGCTGCCGCCAATTCACAGGCCTATCTATTCCCCCAACCTTGTTCAAAGACCCGCAAACCCGTTACGTTTACAACTGCCTGACAAGGTCGAGTTTTTGCAAACCGACAGGCGCTGGGCCCACGCAACCCTTGGTGGTTCCCACGCAAGCCTAGAAGACGAAGGATGTTTGGTGACGGCAGCGGCCATGGCTTTGGTTAATTTGGGGTTCAAGACTGACCCGGGTGATTTAACCTATCGGCTAAAAGCTTACGGCGGCTTTAACAGTCATGGCTGGCTGGTCTGGCGCGGGTTGGAAAAGGCTACAGCGAACCGGGTCAAGACCTATTTTTACCAGCGCAAGGATAATGAAGTGGTGCGCTCATGCTTAGCCGCTGGCTATTATCCGTTGGTCAAGTTCAACCTGCCGTCTAGCAAGACCCATTGGGTACTGGTGGTCGGGGAGGCCGATAGCGGGTTTTTTATCCGCGACCCGATGATAAGTTCAGCCACCCCCATCCCTTTGGCGTCGCGAACCTCAAGGATTGATGCTGTCAGATGCGTCGGGGTTAGGGTGTAAGCTGTACAGATTGTAACTTTACAACACAGTCTTGGGTCCTGTTGACAATTAAGGCAGAGCACTGGTTTACCCGGCAAGCCTGTTGTTCGGGATAGCCACACTTATATATGCTTGGGCTTGGCACAAATTTTTCGAACGTGGCCCGCTGGAGCATTTGATGCGCAAGCTAACGGGATAAAAAAACCCTGTCATCAAATATTGATGACAGGGAAAGTTTACCAGGGAGGGGTGTCCCAAGAAGCACCGAAACAAGTTCGGATGGTGGGGCGAGCCCACTCCCAAATGCGCTGGGGATATGAGCGGTAAAATTACCGGTCTGCACAAGGGAGTGAGTGTCGCCCAAATATTATATACGATAGAACAATGATGATTAAGCGTGAGAAATATCACGCTTGTTGTCTTTTTTGTTATATATATTATTTTAGGAACAGGAGGGCGCAGATATGACCAATCAATTTACCAGTTTTAGCGAACCAATTCGCCGCAATGAGACTTTACATAAAATGGCGGCCTACAAGACTTATCCGGCTAAAACCATGATACTCAATGAAGATGACCAGGGTGGCTCGGTGTATTTCATATTGGACGGCAAGGTCAATATCACCGGCTATTCTGCACGCGGGCGGGAGATCTGGTATAGCAAGCTCGGCCCCGGGCAAAGTTTTGGCGAAATGGCGGCTTTGACGGGCGGGGTAAGAAGCGCCAGTGTGGTTGCCGCAGTAGAAACCAAAACTGCAATCATCACGAAAGCACAGTTTTTGTCGCTACTTGAGAATAACTCGGATATTTCCATGTGGTTGCTACGTGAATTGGTGTTCAGGCTGGATAAAACCACTAACCAGTTATATGAACGGGTGGCCTTAAATATGACCATGCGCATGTGTTCAAAAATCCTGTCCCAATGTTCGGAAATGCCAAATCAGGACGGGGAATACGCGGTTTTCCCAAATTTGGTGCTGGCCCAAGTGGCCCGCCAGCTTAACACTGACCGGGAAAATATTTCCCGGACAATTTCCGAACTGGTCAAGGAAGGTGTTTTGCGCCGTGATGGCAGGAAACTATTTGTGTTAAATAAAATCGCCCTTAAAGCTAAAGTCGAGGACGTTTAGAAGTCCACCCCGGCTTCAACGAATAGAGCCACCGCATCTTGCTTGTTTTTAGCCCGACCTCCAAGGGTGATAATCGGCACATCGCGGCTGATATATTGCACGCCAGTACCGAGCCGGATTTTGTTCAAATCATAACTGACCGCTAACACGCTCTGGTTGGATGTCAGCTTGGCAATATCGTCATCTGCGAAGCCGTAAGAGGCGCTAAATCCCCAATTGGACGGTTTCCAGGTTAGGCCTGCGTCGTAAGCCGTATAGCTACCTAGCCCGGCAAAGCCGTTATTGGAATTGAGATAAGACGTGCCGAAGACAAATTCGCCGTATTTAAGTTCAAGCCCTAAGCCGTAACTTACCAGACTGTCAAAGACGGCCAAATTACTGGCTTCACTGCCGCGTGCATATGTGCCGGTCAACTCCGCCGACARRCCATTGGYAAATTTACGGTCAAGGGCRACACCAAGYTCGAATATGTTTTCAATTTCGGGTGCAAAAGGCCGTAACGGGTCTGCTGAATTACTCTGGACACAATAATCAACCCCGCAGGCTCTGGCATTTGGCGCGTAGGACAGACCGACTTGTACGCCCACCCCGATACTATCTCCGAGCAGGCGCGGGCTGGTATAGGCTATTTTTTCCGCGAACCCGGACGCATCATTATAGGTTTTGACACTATCAAGCCCGGTGTAATCCACGGGTGAATTTGAGGCACTGACCGCGACAAGCGACGGTGCGCCAACTGAAAATAGATAAGCCGCCCCGTCGTCGCGCCCGACCACAAAATCACCATAAGAAGAGCGCAGGAATAAATAAGCCCCCTCAAGAGCCACAGCGGTGGAGCGGCGTTCCTCTGGTCCGGATGTATAAAACTGGCCAGTATGACCCCTAACAGAGCGCGTGTCCCCGCCGACCAAAACACTTGTGCAATCAGCAATACCCGGTGGGCAATC
Organism: Robiginitomaculum sp.; assembly: GCA_002733385.1. GTDB lineage: Bacteria > Pseudomonadota > Alphaproteobacteria > Caulobacterales > Maricaulaceae > Robiginitomaculum_A. Next base: position 19,350 of record NVVO01000014.1, on the reverse strand, counting down.
TCCGGCAAGACCACCAAACCCGCGCCGATAGCGATCGCGCTGGGCCCGTACCCGCAAGCCAGCTCCATATTCAAGTCCGCCTTGGGTTATGGCACTGGCTTCGCCGCGCAGGTCAAAATCGAAAACGGTTTCTGCGGACACGCCTGCGTCATTTCTGTCCATTGCGGCAATACCCGCCTTGACATGGCCGTTTAAGGAGGTTTGCACATTACCCATGCCAAGCCGCTGTACCCATGTGGGTTTTGTACCGTAGGGGCTGGAAGATCCGCGCAAAACAGGAGCCTGATTACGGGTCTGGTATTGCGGCGCGGTTTGATAGGATGGTTGGGTATTATAGCTTGGGCGCGTCTGGTTGGCCACCCAAGCGGGACGATAACCTTGAGCCTGTACGGAACGCTGCGTTGCGGGCGCGGCTTGCGCGTGAAGAACTTGCGGGCTGTTTATGTGTTGTCTTTGTAGGCCCTGTGCCTGCCAGGCTGGTTTCTTGCCCGGATAATACATGCCGCCTGTCGTGGGGGCGGGTTGGAGCCCATGTTGAGGTTGCGCAGTTTGATATTGGGGTGCTTGATACGCATTGGTCGCGGGCTGTTGCCATTTTATTTGCGGTGACGCTTGAGTATGTGCCTGTGTTTGTACCTGTGCCTGAGTCTGGGTTTGTGTTTGTGTCTGTGTCTGCGTCTGCGTCTGCGTCTGGGTTTCCCAGGCTTTGGGTTTATTGTTGGCAAAGGGCGATTTAGAGGCAGGCCCGGCCTCTGCTGCTATGGTTGCAGCAATGGACACCGCCGCCAACACGGTTGCGACACTGATCAGGCCTAAAAATTTCACGGACGCCATACCATACCTTCAGTCTCAAAATTACAAAAAATAGTAACCTATCTATCGGGCATTTATGCCTAACAAATGGTTAACAAGCTCTGATTTATGGGGCGCAAGCTCGAAGGGTCAGGAGCTAAAATCCGTCGGCTTCAGGTAAGAGAATTTCGCGTTTTCCGCCCGCGCCTGCTTCGCTGATCATGCCTTCTGCTTCCATGCGCTCGATGATATTGGCGGCGCGGTTATAGCCAATGGATAATCTGCGCTGGATATAGCTAGTGGAGCATTTGCGGTCGTGGGCGACGATAGCGACGGCTTTGTCGAAGGTTTCATCGCCTGATTTTATGTTTCCACCCCCTGAACCTGAAGYTCCGCCCGCACTATCCTCTTCTTCACTGTCCACCGTAATATCTTGCAGATAGCTYGGSGCGCCYTGGGCTTTGACGAAATTGGCRATTTTTTCCACCTCGTCGTCACTGACAAATGGCCCGTGTAGACGGCGTGGTTTGCGGCCCGAAGCCATATACAGCATGTCGCCCATGCCGAGGAGTTGCTCCGCGCCTTGTTCACCCAAAATAGTCCGGCTGTCGATTTTTGAGCTGACCGAGAAGGAAATTCGGGTCGGGAAGTTAGCTTTGATGGTGCCGGTGATCACATCTACAGACGGGCGCTGGGTCGCCATGATCAAATGAATACCGGCGGCGCGGGCCATTTGTGCAAGCCTTTGCACCGTGCCTTCAATATCCTTGCCKGCCACCATCATYARATCGGCCATTTCGTCRATYACGACGACAATGAAAGGCATGAATTTCAATTCCAATGTCTGGGTTTCGTACATGGCTTCACCGCTTTGTTTGTCAAACCCGGTCATAACCGTGCGCGTGGAAGCTTCACCGGTTTTTTCGGCCTGGCGGACTTTTTCGTTATAGCCAGCGATAGACCGCACCCCAACTTTCGACATATTGCGGTAACGGTTTTCCATTTCGCGCACCGTCCATTTCAAGGCGACAACGGCTTTTTTCGGATCCGTCACCACGGGGGTGAGCAAATGCGGTGCGCCGTCATAGACGGAAAGCTCCAGCATTTTAGGGTCAATCATGATGAATTTGCACTGGTCGGGGGGCAAGGAATACATCAAGGACAATATCATGGCATTGATACCGACCGATTTCCCCGAACCCGTAGTGCCCGCCACCAATAAATGGGGCATTTTTGCCAGATCGGCAAAATAAGGCTTGCCGCCAATGTCTTCCCCCAAGGCGAGGGGCAGGCTGGCACCTGTAGTTTTGAAATCACGGCTGGCCAACATGTCGCGTAAAAACACCGTCTCGCGCCGCCGGTTCGGCAGTTCAATCCCAATAGCATTGCGCCCGCGTACTACGGCCACCCGGGCTGAACGCGCCGCCATGGAGCGGGCAATATCTCCAGACAGGTTGATCACCCGCGCCGACTTGACGCCCGGTGCTGGCTCAAACTCATACAAGGTGACGACGGGTCCGGGCCGTACCCGGCCGATCTCGCCTTTAATGCCAAAATCAATCAGAACTTCGCCCAGCTCTTCGGCGGATTTTTGCAAGGCTCCTGCGTCAACCACGGCGACACGCGGCGGCGGTTTTTTTAGTAAATCGATTTGTGGCAAGACAAATTTTCCGTTTTTGGGAAAGTTGTATTGAGGTGCTTTGGCCCGGCGAGCGGTGTTGGTTGGCGGCGGCGTATACTCTTGCGGTTCAGGCGGCGGATTAGCAGGTTGCGGCGCGGGTTTTGGGTCAATGTCTGCCGCACCTGGTGTCTCCACCCATACCCGTTTGTCTGCAAAACCTGATGTTTCCAAAGGATCAATATAGGATTTTTGGAAGCGTTTGCGTAAAAACCGGATAAATTGGTCAAGGCGCACCCGAAATATGGCCCAGACCAGCCCGCCGGCATCAAACACATCTATCACATCACGCCCAACAATACCGAGAAACCGCCCAAAGCAATAACCAAACCCGACAAACGCCAACAAGGTCGTGATACCGCCAGCAAACCCAGATGATATTCCGGCTCCGGCCAGCATGTTCTTAATGCCGAAAAACCCCACATCACCARACCAACCGCCAATGCCCACCCCCATTTCCCAGTCTTTCGGCAAGGGGAAAGCCGCTAAAAATACCGCCAGGAATATCACGCTCATCACCAGTAAAAAACTTCGCTTAAATGTATCCAGGCGGGTGATGTTCAGGCGCGGCTTCAACACAGTACGCGCCGCAGCAAATATTAATATCAAGGCCAGAGAGTAGGCGGCCCAACCAAATAGTTGCAAGAAAAAGTTGGCCAGGCCGGCACCAGGGCCACCAAGAAAGTTTGAAAAATCCGATATTTTTTCGCTGTCAACCGCAATTAATTTTTCTACAGCGACCCCTGCCGTATCGGCTGTGCGGTCAAATGGGGAATATGTGAAAATGCTTACCAATAATATGACACCCAGCCCGCCAACGATACAGGCCCAAATGGCCCGGCGCAGGGCAGCGGTTGGCGTTACACGGTGTATATCTTGCGCCTCCGTTCGCGGATTAAAATCAGGTTCGTGATAACCGGGGTTGGCCGTATTCATCTACATCTCCGTAAAAGTCTTAAGGGAATGTAAAGCCAGCAGGTAAATGAGGGGTAAAGAGCCGGATGTTTTCGATAGAATTTAATCTTCGGGAGCTGGCCTTAATTGCGGACCGTATTTGTATTCAACCCCAAACTTAGCAGCAATCCGCACGATGTGGCCAACAAAACCACAAGCCGCATGAGTATGGCCGCGCTTAAACCTATGGCTGGGTCAATGGCAAAAATACTGGTGATGCCGGTATAGGCACCTTCGCGAACCCCAAGCCCGCCGAGAACTGGTAAAAGTGCGCTCAATGTGGCGATAATACTGGCAAGTAAGGGCACAAAAAATTGGCTGTTTATGTCCAGGGCTATAAGGATGCACCAAAAAGCCAGCCCCCTCAGCAACACCATGACAATGCTCAGCGCCCAAATGCTTAATGTGATGGTTTTTACCGCACCACGGGCCTCAATTAACCATTGCGGTAGTTTTTGGCGTCGGCGCAAGCTAAGCGCAATCATGGCCATAACCCCAAAAGCGACCAAGCAGGCCAGTAAAACGGATTTAATGATCCCAGTGCCTGTAGATAAAAATGCCGGGTCACCACGGACGATAATCCACAGCGACACAATAAGTGCCATGAGCCCGACACAAGAAAACCCGGCAACCCGCGATGCAATCAGATGGGCGGCGGGCTTGAAAACTTTCCCGGATTTCAGCGCATATCCAGCGATCCGGTAACCGTCGCCGCTAAACACACCAAAGCCGAACTGCATGACAAATCCGCTTTGCCAAGCTAAAGCCAGATGCACGGCAAATGGCAAATTATCTATGGGGGTCATCCAGTGCAGGCGCAGGGCATCCAATGTCCAGACCAGTAATATCAGACAAGCCGCTATGAACAGCCATAGAGGCTTGGCCGTGCCCATCACCGCCAAAGCCGTGCGCCAGTCCACCCACATAAATAGCAAGACCAACGCTGCGATACCAGCGGCCAATTTTAGCAAGGTAATCAATACAGATTTTTTGGGGCGTTTTGTCGGTTTTAAAGAATTTGCCATGGGGCCTGTTAACCGGTTTTGCAAACCCCCTCAACTGTTAACACACTACCCATACGGGTCAAATTGGAACACGTCTTCAAAGGACACACCAAACTCCCGAGCCAACCGAAAAGCCAGCTCCATAGACGGGGCATATTTACCCGCTTCGATGGCAATGATGGTCTGGCGCGTCGCCCCCACCCTTTTGCCCAGCTCTTCTTGGGTCAGGTTGGTTTGGGCCAAACGTATGCGGCGGATATGGTTTGTCACCTTGCCTTTATTGGGTTTTGCTTTGGGCTTCATACCGCGTCTTGTCTATAAGCGTGCACCATGGTGGCCCGATAGGCAATATCGCCTAAAAACATAGTGCCCATGAGCGCGAAGAACATATGGCTTGGGGTTAGGAACGACAGACCGGGAATAGGGCCATAGTCTCCCGGAAATGCATTTTCCATCAAAAACATGAAAATAATAATATTGATAGCAGTGCCGACCACCCAGAACCCGATACGCGCCCCTTTGCGCTCAATCTCCACATCTCGCTCATCACTTTCATAACCGCTGTTTTTTACGCGCGCGGCAAAAACACTGGCAATAATGACATGCAAGATAACGGTCGCAACAATTATCCAGATATAAAGCCCGATCAGCTCGCTAGCGGACAGATTTTCAACCCCGCCCTTGCGCAACATGCTTTTCAGGAAAACAAAAAATACCGTAACATCAACAATCAATGTTGCCCAACTGCGTCGTTCAGGTTCGCTCATATTTTCCACTAAAGTCATTTTGTCACTCCGCTTATATGTCTAACTTGTTTTACAAGTAGGGATGAATTTTGTAATGTCAACGTTTTTTACGTAAAAATAGTTTTACATTGGTGTTGCGCTCAAAATCTCGGAGATGTCGTTCGTTTTGGTTGGGGTGTATATTTGGTAAGTAAGGTGCCTAAGCCTGCTGCTGGACAATTATTTTGCTGTTGCAATTTTCTGGCTTCGGCTTGTTGTTGTTGTGTTAGTTGTTTTTTGAGCGTGGCAATTAAATCTTTTATGTCTTGCTCATTGGCCAGAAGCTCAGCGTTTTCTATGTCGCGCTTTTTGTCCATTTCTATGGCCCGCTCACAGTTTTTTATTTGCCGATAATAAATTCTTGCCTAGTTTTGATTGCAATATCTGTCCGCCATGCGTTTCTTGGCCGCACTTAGTTTAAACATCAGTATGTTAGGATCGGCAATGGTTTGCGCACCTTCGGGCGCCAGCTTTATAACGATTGGATTGGGGTAGATGTTGCTATAAGGCCCCCGCCATCAAAAATGCCAGTTTCATTCATTTTGGTCAACATAAATAACACCACTTAATTTTGCACCTCGCCCTAGTGTTTTTATCGCTTGATCCACTCTGCTGCGTCTTCGAATTCGTGAGTATGGAAGACGCGGACTTTTGCGGACATTAACGGGCCAAACAGGCGAATAGCGGTACGCATCCAGCCAAGATCGGATACCAATGCCAGTTTTTTCAAATCGCTTAAATGCATCAGGCCAAATTTGGTGTCTTCCCACATGGCACCACTTGTATAGCTTTGAAAATCCTCGTCCGCCACGAACAACATTTTCAGCTTGTCATGGCGTTTTTCTTTGGCCTCTACTAGGGGCCGCAAGGTGTTTTCATAATCCTGTGCAGTGATTATGCCCTCGGCCTCTACGGCGATAACATCATTAGGAAATCCGTCCAGAATGCGAAAACGTCCCGGATGGTCGCCTTGGGCTGCTGCCCAATCCATTGCTTTTTCCATACGCGCGCCAGGAAACAGCCGCACTTTGGCCTTGACGAAATGACGTATCAGTGCCGGAGCAATTTTCACCGATATTTTGTCGCTGACAATTGCGACTTTCGGCACCAGGCTCTGCGCATTTTTGACAAATTTAATATGGGCCAGAAATGCGCCAAACTTTTTCCAGGCCGGAAATTTGTCGGCGTGAATAACCAGGGACGGAATTCTGTCATGGCCGTTGATATACTCGTCCAGAAAAGTATTCAGCCGCTTGAAGTCCGGTTTTTCCAACCGGCCAAGCGGGGTAACTCGGACAATGTTTCTGTCTTCAAATTTTTCAATTTTAATCACAATAACCTCCTTTAAGGTTTTCAGGTTTTTACTTGCAGATCCAACGCCTCCCCGTCTACACTAACCACCACATGGTCACCGTCCTTGACTGTATCTGCTAATACTTGGCGAGCCAGTTCGTCTTGCAGGGCTTTTTGAATGACGCGTTTTAGCGGTCTGGCCCCGAAAGCCGGATCATAACCTTTTTGCGCCAGCCATGTGCGGGCATCGTCTTTTAGCTCTATCGTGATATCTCTATCTTTGAGCCAACCCGTAAGGCGCTTGATCTGGATATCGACAATAGCGCCCATATGTTCAGGCTTGAGCCGCTCAAATAGTAAGATCTCGTCGAGCCGGTTGAGAAATTCCGGTCTGAATTTGGCTTGTAACATAGCCATAACCTGCTCTCGGGCCATCTCGACACCCTCATCATCGCCGAGCGCCACCAGAAATWMCNKSGCCGNTMTYGYTAGTCATGATGATGACGCAGTTTTTAAAATCCACTGTGCGGCCCTGGCTGTCCGTAAGCCGGCCATCGTCCAGCACTTGCAACAACACGTTAAATACATCCGGGTGGGCTTTCTCGATTTCGTCAAACAACACCACCTGATAGGGGCGGCGGCGCACGGCTTCCGTGAGCATGCCGCCCTCGTCATACCCCACATATCCGGGCGGGGCTCCGATTAGGCGCGATACGGAATGTTTCTCCATATACTCGCTCATATCAATGCGGGTAATGGCTTGGTCATCGTCAAACATAAATTCGGCCAGCGCCTTGGTCAGCTCGGTCTTGCCGACACCCGTGGGGCCAAGGAACATGAACGAACCAATGGGCCGCGCCGGGTCTTTCAGGCCGGCCCGTGCCCTACGTACCGCGTCCGACACGGCGGCCACGGCCTGGGCTTGCCCGACCACGCGCTTGGCCAATACATCTTCCATAGCCAGTAATTTATCGCGCTCGCCTTCCAGCATTTTTTCCACGGGAATACCGGTCCAGCGCGCTACAATAGAGGCGATCATATCAGCCCCTACCACATCTGCTTCCAGAGACGTGCCGTCGTCGTCCGCTTGCTCAGCTTGTTCCAGCCGGGTTTCAAGTTCGGGGATCTCCACATGCTGCAAACGCCCGGCGGTTTCGTAATCGCCGCGCCTAACCGCATCGGCCAGGTGGATACGTGCCTGATCCAGTTGTTCTTTAAGCTGCGTTGCTCCGGCCAGTTTGGCCTTTTCGGCCTGCCAACGGGCGGTCAATTCAGCGCTTTGTCCTTCTAGTTCGGTAATTTCGCCCAAGCGGATTTCAAGCCTTTCCTTGGACGCTTTGTCCTTTTCTTGCTTCAAGGCTTCGGCCTCAATACGGGCCCGCACCAATTTGCGGTCTATTTCGTCGAGCGCTTCTGGCTTGCTGTCTACCTGCATGCGCAGGCGTGAGGCGGCTTCGTCCATGAGGTCAATGGCTTTGTCGGGCAAAAACCTGTCGGTGATATAGCGGTGGGACAGTTGAGCGGCGGCCACAATGGCGCTGTCAGAAATTCTGATGCCGTGATGCATTTCGTATTTATCCTTGATGCCGCGCAGGATCGAAACCGTGTCTTCGACGCTCGGCTCGTCGATAAATATGGTCAGGAAACGCCGGGCCAGGGCCGCGTCTTTTTCCAAATGTTTACGGTRTTCGTCGAGTGTGSTCGCGCCGATACAGTGCAGTTCGCCGCGCGCCAAGGCGGGCTTTAACAGATTGGCTGCGTCCATAGCCCCGTCGGTTTTCCCCGCCCCCACCAACATATGTATTTCGTCGATGAACAGCACAATTTGCCCGTCGGCGTTCTCGATTTCTTTCAAAACCGCTTTGAGCCGCTCCTCAAATTCGCCCCGGTATTTAGCCCCGGCAATCAACGCCCCCAAATCCAAAGACAACAGGTCTTTGCCCTTGAGGCTTTCGGGTACATCGCCGTTAACAATACGCAAGGCCAGACCTTCAGCAATGGCGGTTTTACCAACGCCAGCTTCGCCGATCAAAAGCGGATTGTTTTTGGAACGGCGCGAGAGCACCTGCACCACGCGGCGGATTTCCTCGTCGCGGCCTATGACCGGATCCATTTTGCCCTCGCGGGCGGCGGCGGTTAGGTCGCGGGTGTATTTGGAGAGAGCTTCATAGGCATCCTCGGCCGCCTCGCTGTCCACAGGCGTATCTCCGCGCAAGTTCTTGATGGCGGCGGCAATGCGCGAGGCATCCACGCCCACACTTTCCAACAAGGCTTTCATATCTTTATCGGCGCTTAAAATCAGAGCCAGAAACAGGCCTTCGACAGTGATGTATTTATCACCGGCTTTTTTTGCGGCAGATTCTGCGCTGGCAAATGTTTTTCCAGCCCCCCGACTTAAAGTCAAATTGCCGACGCCAGAGCCTTCGACCACAGGTATTTTACCGAGCAAATCTTGCACACCAGATTTTAATGTATTCACATCTGCACCAGAAGTGCGCACCAAATTGCCCACAAGTCCGGCGTCTTCCCCCAGCAATGCCGATAGAATATGGGCCTGGGTTATTTGCTGATGGTTCCTCTCAAGGGCACTGTTTTGGGCCGCTTGCACCACGGCTTTTGCCCGGTTGGTATAATTTTCAATGTTCATTTCATCTCCGCAATTAGGGTATTTATCTTTGACCTATATATGGGTGTGATGAAATTTTGTGCAAGTGCGGCAATTTGACGGAGGTGGCCTATCCTTCGTCCAATGTTTCAATGATGAATTTGTCATTGGTGAACACACAGAGATCTGCGGCTATGGTCATGGCTTTGCGGGCCAATTTCTCTGGGTCTTTTTCGTAACCATCGAGGGCGCGGGCGGCGGCGAGGGCGTAGTTACCGCCGCTTCCAATAGCGGTGATTGCCCCCCCATCAGGAGAAATGTCCGGTTCCACCACATCGCCGTTGCCGGTCAGCACAAATGTCTCTTTTTTATCGGCGACAATCATCATGGCTTGCAGCTGGCGCAGGACTTTATCGGTACGCCAGTCCTTGGCCAACTCGACGCATGCGCGGGCCAGTTGGGTCGGGTATTGTTCAAGCTTGATTTCGAGCCGTTCCATCAAAGCGAAAGCATCAGCGGTGGCCCCGGCAAAGCCGATAATCACATTACCATCTATAATTCGCCTAACCTTGCGGGCTGTGGATTTCATCACCGTATTGCCAGCACTAACCTGACCGTCACCAATAACAATAACTTTGCCGCCCTTGCGCACAGTTAGAATGGTGGTGCCGCGCCATTTGCTGGCATCTGCATAATCATGGTTCATTATATCTCCCTGTCTCTCGCTACGCTCGTTCCGCGCCTCTTGTTTATTTCCCTGTCTCTCGCTAACGCTCGTTCCGCGCCTCTTGAGCTTGTTCCTGTGTTTTTTATGTGCTTTCTTCTGTTTAGACAAACATGGGGAGTACGGCTTGGGGCGTCAAGTAACTTTGCGTCTAATGTTCACTTGAACAAAGCCGGTGGTCAGTCAAAGTTTGAATGATTGTGCAATCATTTATTCGGTCGCCGTGGGCATGGCTGATGATGCGCTTTAACTCTTTCTCCAGTTTTCTCAACTTTTTGAGTTTACGGCGGGTATTCTCCAAATGGGCTTCTGCAATGGTGTGTGCGGCGGCGCAAGAATGATCCGGATGTTCATGCAAGCGGATCAAATCGCTGATTGACGCAATGCTCAATCCCAAATCACGGGCATGTTTGATAAAGGATAATCTTTCCAGTTCAGCCTGGGTGTAACGGCGTTGATTACCAAAATTTCGTCCCGGTTCATCCATCAGACCGATTTTCTCATAGTAACGAATAGTCGGAATTTTGACACCTGTGCGGTGTGATAATTTACCAATTGAAAACATTTATATTTTGTCCTTGAAGCTCTAGTAGCTAGAGGTTTTATAGAGATACTCAAGTTCATCAAGTCCCAATATACCGGAGCATAAAATGACAAAACGAACCTGTGAAGTGTTTGAGGCGATCTTATGACAATATTATTGTTTGCAATCGGCGGATTGTCGATGCTGTGGACGGCCAGCATAGTTATCTGGTCAATAATGAACCCTAAAAGACGGCTGTGGCCAGTGGATGAAATCACATTGGTTAAAGCTCTCTATATTTGGGTGCCATTTGTCTGCATGTTTATCAGCATATTTATTCTTGGAATGTTAGACTGGAACCGGTTTGGCTGGCCAGATTATTTTCGGTGGGGGGTAGGCGGGCCGCTTATCATTATTGGACATATTGTCGTTTATGCCGGCGTGTTTAAAATTGGCGTCAGTGCCACCAGTGGGGCCCAAGCACATCTAAAAATCGACGGCCTGTATAAATGGTCACGCAACCCGCAATATGTTGCAGATATAGCAATTTTTGCAGGTTGGATAATCCTGAGCGCATCATTGCTTGCGCTCCCGTTGGCGCTGGCCGGCATTGGCTTATTGTTGCTGGCCCCCTTGTCCGAAGAGCCTTGGTTGCGTGATGTTTACGGCAAATCCTATGAAGATTATTGCCAGCGTGTGCGGCGATACTTATAACGTGCACACCTGCGGCAATTGGTCGTTTTACTTTGTCTATGTCTGACCTATAGATGGGTTATGGACAACAAAGAAATGCATGAACCTGCTCCGAACCGTTCCGTATTGGCGCGGCGGCAATACTCTGGCCCGGCTTTTTTAAGCGGTGCGTTTAGGCCGTTCTTTTTGGGCGCCAGTGTCTGGGCTGTGGTCGGGATTGCCTATTGGCTGGCGCAATATAATGGCTTTGTATCTGCGCCAGAAGCTCTTAGCGGCCGCGATTGGCATATTCACGAAATGATATTTGGCTTTGCTGGCGCGGCCATGGGCGGGTTTATTTTGACGGCAGTGCCTAACTGGACAGGGCGGCTGCCCGTGCGCGGTTGGCCCCTGGGCGGCTTGGCATTGTTATGGCTCATGGGCCGGGTCGCCATGTTGTCGGGGCATCCGGTTTTAATGTTGCTGGACATTGTGTTTTTATTTGTGTTGGCTACTGTGGTGGCCCGCGAAATCATCGGTGGGCGCAATAAGCGCAATCTGGTGGTGGCGGGCATGATAAGTTTAATGGCACTGGCAAATTTATGGACACATTTGGAGCGATTGGAGATCGTGGCGGCGGACGGCTCTGGCTGGCGGTTTGCATTGGCGGTATTGCTGAGCTTGCTGGGTCTGATTGGCGGGCGGGTGACGCCGAGCTTTACCCGCAATCTGTTGGCGAAGCAAAGTGYTGCAAATAYGGTTCCGCYCAAAATGCCCGCCAAGCCAAGCGGCCAAATTGACAAAGTGGTGATGCTGTTTGCGGCGTTGGCCTTATTATTGTGGGTGTTTTTTCCGGTACACAAAATCACGGGCGTAGCATTGGTTTTAGCTGGACTCGGCCACGCAGTTCGTTTGGCTCGCTGGCAGGGGCTAGCCGTCATCAACCAGTCCATTATCGTGGTTTTGCATATAGCCTATGCTTGGCTAGCACTCGGATTTGGTTTGCTTGGCCTGTCGATTTTATGGGACGGGTTTTTGGCGGCTGATGCTCTCCACGCCCTGACCATTGGTGCCGTCGGCATGATGATAGCCGCCATGATGAGCCGGGCCAGCTTTGGCCATTCTGGCCTACCTATGCGGGCGGGATGGGCTTTGAGCTTGGTGTATCTGTTGGTAGGTGTGGCCGCAGTGCTAAGGTTGGCGGCTGGGTTTTTTGCGCAACAAACTTTGGTTAATCTATCCGGCCTGGCTTGGAGTATTGGTTTTACTTTATTTGTTGCCGTCTTCATGCCATTATATTTCAAGAAACGTCGATAGATAGAAAAGAGGAAAATATGACCAAAGCAATGCAAGACGTCATGGGGGTAAGTGCCGGGTTTGATATTGCCGATCCGACCAAAGTTGAGCGCATGGAGGGCAAGGTCTCGGAAATTGAATGGCAGCTTAGGGTCGAATTAGCGGCGTTATACCGTTTGTGCGCCTTGTACGGGTGGACGGATTTGGTGTTTACCCATATTTCGGCAAGGCTCCCGGACGAAACCAATAAAGACGGCAAAATGGAAGAGCGGTTTTTGATCAATCCTTACGGGGTTTTGTTCGACGAAATGACGGCTTCATCCCTAGTTAAAATCGACCTGGAGGGTAATATAATCGGCGACAGCCCGTATTTCATTAACCCAGCCGGCTTTACCATCCATTCCGCCGTGCATGCGGCGCGTAGCGATGCGAGCTGTGTCATGCATGTGCATACACCTTACGGGGTAGCGGTATCGGTGCAAAAAAAGGGCCTGCGCAAATACACCCAGTTTTCCATGATCGTCCATGATGATCTGGCCTATCATGATTATGAAGGTATTGCGCTGGATCTGGACGAGCGGGAAAGAATTGTCGCCGATATGGGGGCAAAAAATTTCCTGATGCTGCGCAATCACGGCACCATGGTGGTTGGCGGCAATTGCGCCTTGGCGTTCCTGCGCATGTATTTCCTCGAACAAGCTTGCAAAACTCAAATACTTGCCCAGGCGGCAGGCAACAAGAATTTGCACGAATGTGACGACGAGCTTTCCGCGCGTGTTCACGCCCAAGGCAGCGGTGCATTTATGAAAGGCATGGGTGACAATCTGGTTTGGCCAGCACTGATGCGCAGGCTAACGAAAAATTATGCGGGCTGGGAGTATTAAGCCAACGCCAGAGCAAGGCCTGTCTCACCTATAAAAAATCCGCGCCGGGGCGCGGATTTTCGATAATTCCCTTATGTGGACGATCTTACTCTTTGTCGGTCTTTAGGGCTGCACCAAGAATGTCGCCGAGAGATGCACCGGAATCGGTGGAGCCGTATTGGGCCACGGCTTCTTTCTCGTCTGCGATTTCCAAAGCCTTGATGGACAGGCTGACCTGACCGGTTTTGCGGTCGGTTTTAAGCACCCGTGCGTCAACTTTATCGCCAACAGCAAACCGTTCCGGGCGTTGCTCGGAGCGTTCGCGTGACAAATCGTTTTTGCGGATAAAGGCCTTTGTTTCGGCACCGTCGTCGCCGAATTTAACTTCAATACCGCCCCGGTTAACTTCGGTAACGGTACAGGTAACGGTTTTGCCGCGCGCGGCGGCTGGCCCGGCTCCAGTGTCCTTGGTCAATTGCTTGACACCCAGGCTGATGCGTTCCTTGTCGATATCAACTTCAAGAATTTTCGCTTCGACCATATCCCCTTTGGTGTAATCACCCAAAGCTTCTTCGCCGGACTTGTCCCAAGACAAATCAGATAAATGGGCCATGCCGTCGATTTCGCCGTCCAAACCAATAAACAAACCAAATTCGGTGATTGAACGAACTTCGCCGTTGATAATTGTGCCAACCGGGAAGCGCTCGGCAAAACTATCCCAAGGATTGTCTTGCAATTGCTTCATGCCCAATGAAATCCGGCGTTTCTCCTGGTCAACTTCCAGAACCACAACATCCACTTCTTGTGATGTGGAAACCATTTTACCGGGATGGATATTTTTCTTTGTCCAGCTCATTTCAGAAACGTGAACAAGACCTTCAACACCGTCTTCCAATTCGATAAAGGCACCATAATCAGCAATGTTGGAAACCTTGCCGACAAGTTTGGTGCCAGCAGGATAGCGAGCAACAGCCGACATCCACGGGTCTTCGGACAATTGTTTAATACCAAGGCTAATACGCTGGGTTTCCGGGTTGATGCGGATAAGCTTAACCTTGATCGTATCACCAACCGCCAAAATTTGGCTTGGGTGACTAATCCGGCTCCAGGACATGTCCGTGACATGCAACAGGCCGTCAATACCGCCCAGGTCTACGAATGCGCCGTAATCGGTGATGTTTTTGACAATGCCTTCACGCTCTTCACCCTCTTTGAGGCTTTCGATCAGCTCGGCCCGTTGTTCGGCCCGGCTTTCTTCCAAAATAGCCCGGCGCGACACAACGATATTGTTGCGCGGACGGTCCATTTTAAGCAACATAAACGGTTGTACCTTGTCCATCAAAGGCCCGATATCGCGCACCGGGCGGATATCAACTTGCGAACCTGGCAAAAATGCGTTCACACCACCAAGATCCACGGTAAACCCGCCTTTGACCCGGCCAACAATGGCGCCTTGTACGGGTGTTTTGGCTTCATAGTCTTTGACCAATTTTAGCCAGCTTTCTTCGCGCCGCGCTTTATCGCGTGACAGTACGGCATCACCGAGCGCGTTTTCAATACGCTCCAGGAAAATTTCTACCCGGTCGCCAACTTTTACCGTATCATCATTTCCAGGTTCGTAAAATTCGCGTATGGGTATACGGCCTTCGGTTTTCAGGCCCACATCTACAATGACAATATCTTTTTCAATGCTGGTGACAGTGCCAGTAACAACCCCGCCTTCCTTCATATTGCTGGTCTCTAGGGAGGCCTCCAGCATGGCGGCGAAATCATCGGTTGTGGGATTTAAGGATTCTATTTGAGCAGCGCTCATAATTCGTCTCTATTTAGTCGTGCCAATTGGTCATATAGCCTTGCTCGGCTTTGCTTGCACCAACGGTCTGGCCCGGCCAATCCGGGCGTAAAAATGTTCTAAAAGCTTAGATTGGCTTCAAAAGCGCCATTATCAATGTCTTGGCTTGCTCGAACGCCGCGTCTATAGACAAGTTTGTCGTATCAAGCAAGTGCGCATTTACAGCTGGCTTTAGGGGGGCGGCGGCCCGGTTTTGGTCGCGGCGGTCACGCTCAACCAAATCAGCCAAAACCTGTGCCAAACTTATATCTTCGCCGTAGGACAGCAGTTCCTTATACCGTCTTTCGGCCCGGATTTGCGGTTTGGCGTCTATATAGAGTTTTACCTCGGCCTGCGGACAAATGACGGTACCAATATCACGACCATCGAGCACGGCACCGGATACATTTTTTGGCGGGTTATGGGCAAAGTTAACCTGATAAGCTTTCAAGGCGGCCCGCACTTCGTTGTGTACGGCCACTTTAGACGCCGCCGCGCCGACGGCACCACTTTTCAATTTTGGGTTTGCAAGCTCCCCAGGCCTGATCAGCACGGCCAGTTTTGCCAATGACGGCCCGCCGCCTAAATCAGCCTGGGCCTCCAAAGCCCGCAAAGCCAACGCACGGTATAACTTGCCTGTGTCCAGATAGGCATAGCCAAAATACGCGGCCAGTTTTTTCGCCAAACTGCCCTTGCCGGATGCAAATGTGCCGTCAATGGCAATAACAGGTTTGCGTGCGGGTTTCATGACCTATCCATCTTCATGCCATATCCATAGGTGCACCAATTTGCGCAAGTAAATCAAAAAACGCCGGAAAGCTGGTGGCAATCATCGAGCTGTCATCTATAGATACCGGTTTGTCAGCAGCCAGCCCCAATATGAGGGCGCTCATGGCCAGACGGTGATCATGATGGGTTTTAACTTTGGCTCCGCCCGCAATGCGCCCGCCAGATACAATTAGCGTCTCACCCTCAATACTGGCATCAACGCCATTGGCGATGAGCAGCGCATGGGTACCCGCCAAGCGGTCACTTTCCTTGACCCGCAACTCGCCAAGGCCGTGCATATGGGTTTGCCCGCTGGCGGTTGCGGCGATCACTGCCAGAACCGGGTATTCGTCGACCATGGACGGCACCCGGTCTGCCGGCACATTTACCCCGCGCAATTTATTATAGCGAATGTGCAAATCGGCAATAGTTTCCCCGCCAGAACGGCGAAAATTGTCGGCCCGGATAAATGCGCCCATTTCTGAGAGAACGCCAAACAGCCCGGTGCGGGCTTCATTCATCATGACATTTTCAACCAGTATATCCGAACCTGGTACCACCAAGGCGGCCGCGATTAAAAATGCGGCAGAAGACGGGTCTCCCGGCACATTAATATTGGTCGCTTGCAGACGGGCCAGGCCTTCAAGAATGACGGTCTGGCCTTTGTTTTTCGGCTTGCGCACGAGCTTTACCCCAAAGGAGTTCAGCATGTTTTCCGTGTGGTCACGGGTCAGGTGGATCTCGGTCAGCGCCGTTGTACCCGACGTGTTGAGCCCAGCCAACAATATGGCCGATTTCACCTGGGCAGAAGCATGGGGCGGGGTGTATTGAATTGGCGTTAAACCACCGCCTCGAGTTTGGCTGAGGGGGAGTTTACCGTCCGTGCTGTCAAATTTTGCCCCCATTTGTTCCAAAGGCTTAAGCACGCGGCCCATAGGGCGCGACGACAAGCTGGCATCGCCCAGATAGGAGACCTGAAGATCAAACCCGGCCGCCGCCCCCATGACCAAACGTGCGCCTGTCCCGGCATTGCCAAAATCTACGGGCGCTTTGGGGGAACGCCAGCCGGCACGCCCCAAACCTTCCACTTGCCAATGGCCCGGGGCTATTCGTTTAACCTTGGCACCAAATGCCTCCACAGCCTTTGCGGTATGTAAAATGTCGTCACCTTCCAGCAGACCTGTAATATTGGTTACACCTTCGGCCAATGCGCCCAGGATCAAAGCCCGATGGGATATGGATTTATCTCCCGGTGTCCGCACGCGCCCCTTGAGGCTTTTTGGTGGTGTTTTAGACATCATTGCTGAATTCATGGGTTTTTCCCGGCAATACCAGTTGACTTGCAAAATTTGGACGCTAATCAAGCGCATATATAGTGAAGCGGGATTTTTATACGCGCTTGGCCGAAACGCAAGACTTGATGAAAAATTATTTAGGGAAACAAAACGTGGCAAAACCTAATCAGAAGCGCGATCTGGGCGAAAAGCAATTATGTCCTGAATGCGAAAAGAAATTCTATGACCTAGGCAACAGGCCGGCCGTATGCCCCTATTGCGCGACCAGCTTTGATCCTGCGGAGATTGTAGTCGTAGCACCACCCGCTCCAAAACCGGTCAAGGCTGCAACAAAGACAAGTGAAGCTAATCCTGAGGACGGTGTAGAAGAAGAAGATTTAGACGAAGAAGACATAGATCAGGACGAGGTGGCTGCTAAAGAACTGGAACTTGACGGCGATGCCAGCTTTGGCGGTAATAGCAGTGATGATGAAGACGAAGGACATTCCTCGCCGAACATGGACGGCTTTTCAACAGATGATGATGATGAGGACGCTACGCTGGCGGACGAGGAGGATGAACAAGACACTCTACCGCCGACAGACAGTAACAACGACGATGAAGACGCAGGAGATGAAGACGCAGATTAGGGTTTGCTTTCTTGGAAAACAAATTATAATTTGCCCAACCAATATCTATAAGGGGCCATAGCTCAGTTGGTAGAGCGCTTGCATGGCATGCAAGAACAATTTGCTTTTAATGTCGTTCATAGCACACTCAACATACTGAATAAACATATGTGTTTCGTTGGTCATGACCCTAAAATTATCGGTTATAGTATCGCGAAATACGGGCGACTTGTCTGGTAGGGCTTTATAAAAGAAAGCTAAAATAGCCACCGCAAAATCATTGGATTTGGCATAATGTTTGTTATAGGTGACATGCTTGTGCATGACGCCCCACAGCCGTTCTGTTGAGTTCAGGTGCGGTGCGTAAGCTTGTAGAAAGTGTATTTTTCTCCGATAGCCACAGCTTTAAGGCTCTCGCATGGTGATAGCGGGCATTATCGAGGAAGACGTGAATAGAGCGCTTGTTTGGGTAAGCATTTTTGGTCTTTTTAAGCAAACGTAATGTGCCGTATGCATTAAACTTTATGGCTTCAACATGTTGGAGCCGGAGGGTCTCAAGATTAAGGGTAGCGTGAATTTTCATCCGTCTGCGGCCTGAATTTACGGCCAAAACAGGTTGGTGATCCTTGGAAAACTAACCGTAAGCTGGGCGGCTTTGATGTTCAGAATGCACCGTATCAGCGAACACGATCCCCTCATCAGCAGGCAATTCTGTGCCGGCAGCCCCATAATGCGCGATGAACTTTTCCTGCGCCCGAGGGCTGGCTTGCAACGGCAAAAATCTGGGATTTTTGTAGGAAAGACCAAGGCGAGCCATCAGTTTTATCACGCCCGAGTAAAACGAATTTTCATATAATCAGCGCCTTTTTTTTGCCCTTGCTCTTTGTCTTGTTGAGGGTGCAGATTGCCTCTATTGGCTCTATATTGGAATTTACCAAGATGGCTTTTGCCTCTGGTTTATGGTTCCCCGTCCATTCCTTGTCTTGAAATCTGCAAAAAACTCCCTATATGTTGATGTATATTACCAAGTGCGCAGCCTGCCCACTTGGTACAAAAATTCAGGGGGAATATATGTCCGGTTTTGCATCACAAATAGAAAAKKSSMWRWMMKAGRTRRCGSWGRYYNARGYSWWRWWCRNTGRGSYRTMYGNGRAARANTWGAAWYMGYWSGSWYMARMAKGKYSGYYKGAWAKRRYATTTCTATTGATATAGAAAACGCGTCTTTGGACGATGTGCATGCCCACGCCGATGCCATGAACGCCAATATTGCCGATTTGATTTTGGGGCTTGATGATGTGACGTCAGGGTTCTCCAAAGAGTTTGACGGCATGCGCTCTAAAACCGGCTGGGAAAGTTTTGTCGGTATTTTCTCCAAAAGACGGGCCGAAAGCATGCGCCAGGAACGGGTGCGCATGGCGTCGATTGACGATAAATTACAAGACCTGATCGGCAAATCCAATGTCATTACCAAACTCCTCACCGACCAATTGGACACTTTGCAAACCCACAAAGAAAGGGTTGAGACCAATTTGACCGCCACCTTGGCCGACCGGGAAGCCGCCGTAGGGGTGCTTGAAAGCCTCAAGGCCGAACTTCTGGCCATGGACCCAAAAATTATCGAGCTTGAGAATAAAATCTCCATGGAGCAAGACGCGGCGG
>NVVO01000013.1 GCA_002733385.1 Robiginitomaculum sp. | reverse complement strand
CAGTTTTTCTCGCGGCGCGTCATTGTAAAAGTGAACCTTGTTAAGATGAGCGGACAAGGCGCGCAGACGCAATCACTTCATTTAAATTATATCGCCCGTGACAACGCCGCCCCGGATAATGAACGCGGCAGTATTTACGACAAACATAATGACATTGCCGACGCTGACGAGTTTCAAAAACACGGCAAAAATGATCGTCACCAATTTAGAATTATTGTTTCTGCGGAAGACGGAAAAGAGATAGCTGATTTACGTTCATTCACGCGGGACATTATGGCGCAGATGGAAGAGGATTTAGGTACCAAACTGGATTGGGTAGCTGCTGATCATTATGACACCGCAACGCCGCATACACACATAGTCATTGGTGGGAAAAATGAGGATGGAAAAAATCTCGTTATTCCGCGCCAATATATTTCATATGGGATGAGGGCGCGGGCAGAAGAAATGGTGACGTTCGAGCTTGGCCCGATCAATCAATATGAAGCAGGCGTAAAGTTAGCTAGCGAAGTCACCAAAGAGCGATTTACTCAGCTTGATAGAGCCTTGCTGCGCATGGCGGATGCCAATGTTGTTGATATTTCCAAGCCACCAAAACGGGCTACCGAATGGACACGCCGCTTAGATATTGCGCGTCTTAAAATCCTAAGCCGTATGGGGCTTGCTTATCAGGAACAGCGCGGCGTGTGGTATCTTGATAAAAAAATGGAAAACACACTGCGCAGTATGGGAGAGCGCGGCGATATTTTGAAAGCCTATCATCGCGCATTGGAAGACTTGAAACTAAACCGCCGCGAAACATTCGATGTGGTTTATGATCCTCATGCTGCGCGAGCTAAAACTATAACGGGAAAAGTTCTAGCTATGGGCTCCTTGGACGACATAAATGACAATGCGTATCTGATTGTGGATACCACCGAGGGGGAAGCTATTTATGTCAAAGCTGGCCGCCGAGAAAACATTGAAAATTTAAAWYWWKKKRKGATYRWTTCTGYTARTSCYKYMKWMAMWYMRMYMRAGSAGYCGGACTTCACGATTGATAAGCTAGCGGCAAAGCGAAATGGCGACTACAGCCCAGCGGCACATCAAGCGGCTGACCAAGGCGCACGGCCAGAATACATTCAAGCACATATCCGCAGGCTAGAAGCATTACGGCGTGCTGGGCATGTAACTAGAAACAAAGATGGGTCTTGGAAAATACCCCATGATTATTTGGATAGGGCTAAGTCTTATGAAAAGTTCAGAAGCAGAGGAAAACCTGTCGATGTAAATCTGCGATCGCGATTGCCGCTCAAAGAGCTACAAACAACGATGGGACGCACATGGCTTGATGAAGAAATTATGGCGGATACCAAACCAGTAAATGAAGGGTTTGGCAGTGATGTTCAGGCCGCAAAAATGGTGCGTACCCAATACTTGGTTCAGCAAGGCATATTGGAAAATGAAAACATGTCATTAAGCGCAGAACATTTAGAAGAACTTGAACGGCGTGACCTAGCATCAGCGGCGAAGAAACTATCGGCCACATTGGGTAAGGCATATTTGGGTATGGACGGCGCGGCGAGTATAGACGGCACTTACAGAGAAGCCATCACCCGCCCAAGCGGAAAATACGCCATCATAGAACGCGCCAAAGATTTTTCCCTCGTGCCGTGGCGTGATGTGCTCGAACGAAATCGTGGCAAAGCCGTGTCAGGAATTATGCGAGGGAACACGATTTCATGGACGTTGAATAAAAGGCGTGAAATTAGTTGATAATAAAAATAGCTTATTACTGCTTTGGGGGCAKGAGCAGCCGTTTGGGTTTCCTTGTGGTGAGATCCTTAATATTGGCCTCTACCTTGGCCATGTCCTTTGCCCTTACCTTGTCCCATTGTGCCTCCTCTGCTGACGCAGCGCTGGAATGCAGGGAGATGGCGCTCCTCAGAAGCATTGCGAAGGCGTGTCATGACATCGGTAATATCGGAATAGTTTGATGTTGCAGATAGTAATTGGTCATCATAGAGAGCGACATTTTCAATTTCGGCGGCAACGCTAATTTGGCATGCTTCAAGCAAGGTTGCGGGGGCGATCAGCTTTGGTTTTGCGCCGTTTTCATAAGGGTTTTCTGGTACGGCTTGTCCATAAGTTTTCAGTAATTTGATGAGCATATCAGAATGGCGTTTCTCTGCATTGATGATATTTGAAAACGGTCGTACATCTCCGTGTTTTGTCAAAATAACTTTATAAAGGCTTTGTGCTTTATATTCGTCATCCAAAGCAGCAAGAACTGCGTCTTTGGCTTGAGGGCTAAGCGATTTCGCTTGAGTGTTTGTGGCACATGCTGTGAGCGTGAATAGGCCTATTAGACCGAGTGTTTTAACAATATTTGTATTTGTCATTTTAGTTTCCTTTTTGTGTGAATGTTCTGTCTTTAATAGCTATGTTGGCCGCGCCCGCCGCCTTTGCCTTGGCCGCGTTTCTTCTGCTTGCTTTGGGCGGGTTTTTTGCCTTGACTTCGGCCTGAAGGTCGGGCGGCAACGCGTACCAATTCTGTGAAAGCGATTGTGTTATTGCCGTCTTTGTCTGAATTGTTAAACAGGGTGTCAAATGCGGCTTCAAATTCTTTCTTGGTCACGACCTGGTTAAAATCGGCATCAAAAAATATACTCATGGGGGCTGCGTCTTTTGAACCAAGCGCACCTTGCCGCCATGCATCCATTTCGAACAGGTTAATACGRCCATCTTGGTTGCTATCAGCATTTAAAAACGCCTGATCACGACCMGCCGTAAATTCGGCGCGGTCAATCACATAATCATTATTACGGTTAAAGCTTGTGAATAAAAGACTAGCCGGGCTAACGACTGTAATGACGCTTTGGTTTTTACCAAAGGCGGGTGGAGCAGATATTTCGCGCTGTGGTTCGGGCGAACTTGCACAGGCCTGCAATAGTAAANGTATGACAGTGCATGTAAGGATAATTTTTTTCATTTTTTCGGTCTTTCTTAGGTTAGGGGAATTTGGTTTAAGGTGCGATATTTTCAAAATAATGCGGGGGTTAAACTCTCGGGCTGTAATATACCCATAGCCATTAAAAGCTGGGCCTTACTAAGCTCGTAGAGGTTCTCGGACTTTGCCAAATTTGATTGCGCCTCCCACAGGGACGCTTCCGCCAAAGTTAAGTCGTTGAGGGTAGAGCGGCTGTTTTCATAACGCAGGGTTTCGATACGCAGAGCCTCTTGGGCTTGAGTAAGCACAGCCTGCGAAACATTTATGCCGCGCCGTGAACTATCCATGGACTGCCATGCATTTTTAACACTAGCAGTCGTTTGATTAACGAGATTGTCATAAGCAAGGCGCGCTTGTGTTTTGCCTATACGGGCCTGCGATATGTTGCGGCTTTTAATCTTTCCATCAAATAGCGGCACGGTGAATTGAACGCCCAATTGCCACTCATTCTGAACCGCGAAATTGCCGCCCGACATAGCGCGCGCATTGCCGATAGCGCTTAGTTGCGGCTTTTTTGCGGCGCGTGCAATGTTAACTTTGCTCTCTGCCATTTCTATTTTGGCTGCTACCTCGCGCAGGGCGGGGTGTTCCCGCCGTGCTACGCTAAGCGCTTCGTCGAGTGTGGGCGGGAGGACAGATTGCGCCACAGTAAATTTGGTCAGCAAAAGAGAACTGGGTACGTCGCTGCTCATCAGGCTTGCTAGATTTATTCTATTTTGGTCATAGGCGGTGTCGAGCTGCAAACGCTCATACTTTGCTTTTTCAAATGCTGCATTTATTTTGGCCTGGTCTAGCTTTGTAGCTTGGCCTTGCGAGAGAAGCAGCGCAATACGGCTTTGTTCTTTGCGGTAAAAATCTAGTCTTTGATTGGATGCCTGTTTTAGTTTGTCCAATGTAAGCAATTCGGAATAATTTCGCATGACAGAAAAAATAAGCGCCTGTTTCATGTTTTCGGACGCTTGCTTACTACCCTTGATTTGGGCGCGGGCAAGATTATTTGCCGCGTCCAAGCGCCCGCCAGTATAGAGCGGCATTTGCGCGTAAAGACCGCTCGTAAATATATCTCGGTCAAGGCTCGGAAATACCCCCGCTTCGTGAATGGGCACAATAATCATCGGGTCGGAATAATGGGTATAGTTGCTTCGTATATCAAGCGTTGGTAGCCTAGCGGCTTTAGCTTTATCCAGATCTAACTTGGCGATGTCCACGCCCATTCCTACACTTTGATAGCTAGGATTATTGGTCAAGGCTGTCTCTATGGCTTTATTGACGCTTAAGGGTGTTTGGGCGAAAGCGGGTGCGGCTACACTTAAGCATAGCGTAGCTAAGGCTGTGAGTATGCCTGTCTTTTTAAGCGAGTTTATCATCATATTCTTTCTCTTTGGCGATGTCGCTCTCTTTGTAAAATAACGAGAACAGCACGGGGATGAAGATGAGGGTCAAAAGGGTCGCTGCTAAAATGCCGCCAATGACCACGGTGGCGATGGGCGAGAACCGCTCTGCGCCGACGGACAATTCCAGTGCGAGGGGGAGCATGCCAGCAATATCGGAAAACGCGGTCATCATAATCGGGCGGTAACGCACGGAAACGGACTCGACCAGTGCATCATGGAGTTCTGCGCCGTCTCTTAATCGTGATAAAATATAGTCGATGAGRACAATRGCRTTATTGACCACCGTACCCGTCAGCAAGATAATGCCGAGCAAGGCAGGCATAGATAAATATTTCCCCGCCAGTAGTAGAGCCAAGGCTACCCCGATAATTTGCAAAGGAATAGCCATCATAATCGTGAGCGGATGTTTGAAAGAGCGGAACTGGGCGACAAGCACGAGATACACGGCTAAAATGCCGAGCAGTAGGGCACGGATCATACGCTTTTGTGCTTCGGCAAAATCGGTTTGCTCGCCCGCAATGGTAATGCTGTAGCCATCAGGGAGTTCAATCCCGTCTATACCTGTTTGTACATCGGCAATCGCGCCCGATAAAGGCCGCCCGTAATTATAGCCAAGAATACTGAGTGTGCGCTGATAGTCTTCACGCGTTACGATACGCGGCGCGAGGTATTCTTCAATATGGCCGATTTCGCGCATAGGATAGCTAATACCAGTGCGGCTCATAATATCGACATCAAGGAAGGCGTTCAGCGTATCGCGGTCAGCCTGTGCATAGCGTACAGAAATGTCTAAATCTTGGTCAAATTCTTGCCTGAAAGGTGTGGCCACAACCCCGACAACGGATTGATAAGCGGCATTGGCAATAGCGGTTCCATCTAGCCCAAGCTCGCTCGCCCGCCTTTGGTCAATGACAATTTTGGCTTCGGGCGTATCGATGGCCCAAGAGCGGTAGACATTTTGTGTGCCTTGCACATTTTGCGTCAGGGTGAGAACCTGTTTGCCAATAATATCAAGCTGTTTTTGCTCGGGGCCAGAAATCCTAACGTCAATCGGAGCAATAGTTGTAGAGCGCGCCGTACCGCCTTTTTCTTTTAGGATTAAAAGTGTGATACCCGGAATGGAGTTTGTTTTTTCCCGCACGCTGTCCATCACGTCCCAGATCGAACGTGGGCGTTTATTGCGCGGGGTGAGGGTGACCGTCATTTCGGCCTGGTTGACATCCATAGCGCCGCGCGAACCAAGATAACGCCCGCCCGCCTCATAGCCTGCCATAGTACTAACCGAGATAACGCCGTCCTCACTCATAAAGGCTTGCTCAATTTGCGTAACGATTTTTAGCGTATCCGCCAGTTCAGTTCCCGGTATAGAATCTACCGAGACTTGAATGCTACCGCCGTCAAATTTAGGCAGCATTTCACTGCCTAGAGATTTCATAATTAGCACACCAGGCACCATAAGAAGCGCCCCGATAACTAGGGTCAGGATAGGATATTTCAACGCACTTTTAAGCCAGCCAATATAAATGCCTTTCACATAATCAAGCAGAGCGTGGAAGGGCGATAGCACTTTCTCTAGCAAGTGGTTCTCGTAGTCATCGCGGAGCCAAAGTGCTGAGAGCAGCGGAATTAAAGTCACGGACACAACGAATGAGGAGGCAAGCGCGAAGGTGAGCGTTAGCGCAAGCGGGCCAAATAATTTACCAACAAACCCGCCGAGGAACATCAAAGGCACAAGCACGGAAATGGTGGTTACCGTCCCCGCAAGGTCAGCGAGGAAAATTTCTTCCGTGCCGACGAGCGCTGCTTTAAACGGTTTTTCGCCTTGCTTCATATGGCGGTTGATATTTTCCAGCACAACAATGCCGTCATCTACTAATAGTCCAATCGAAAGAATAATCGCCGACATGGTGACCATGTTGAGGTCAATGCCCGCAAAATTCATAAATATGAATGTCATCAAGAATGATACGGGGATGGACAGGGCTATAATGGCTGCTTGGCGGATATTAGCGAGGAAAAGTAGCACGACAAAAATGGTAAGCACGAGCGCAATTAAAACTGTGGTCGTCATGTTGTTAATCACAAGGGACGTAAACACACTATCATCGTCCGCGATTTGAATATCGAGGAGTGGGAATTTGGCTTCAATCTCGGCCAATGTCTTTTTTACCTCGGCGGCAACTTCGACGGTATTGGCTTCGCCGCGCTTCATCACTTGCAAAGCAATCGCCTCTTGCCCGTTATAGTGATAAGCAGAGCGGGCTTCTTTTTCTAAGAAATTAACGGCGGCAATGTCGCCAATGAATATATTTCGCCCGCCCATATTGGCGACAACAATATTTTCAATTTGCTGCTCGTTCTCTAGGGTTAAATCGAAACGAATAATGGTTTCTTGCGTGCCTTTATTGACTCGTCCGCCAGATGCTGTGATGTTCCAGCTCCTAAGGGCAGATTTGACCTGTTCTATACTAATGCCGTAGCTCCGCATTTGGGCGCGGCTGAGCGTTACTTCTAATTCTTTTTTGTGGCCGCCAAATACATCGACTGCCGCCACGCCGTCCACGCGTTGAAATGCATCTTTTAAGGCATTATCCGCCAGCTCCCTAATGTCTTGCAATGGCAGGGATTTACTCGAAATCGCAAAGGTCAAGATCGGTTTATCGGACGAAGAGAAACTCAGTACTTGCGGTTCTTTGATCTGCGGCGGTAATTTATAGCGAATGCGGCCTACTGCGTTTTGCGTATCCAAGGTCGCCGCTCCTGTTGTTTTTGTGTAGTGGAACTCGGCCTTAACAATAGACAAGCCGACCTGTGATGTAGAGCTAACCTTGCGAATGCCGTCAATAGCGGCGACTTCTTCTTCAATGGTTTTGCTAACATTTTTTGCAATATCCGCAGCCGCTACGCCCGGATACGCGGTGATTACAGTAATCACAGGGGGGTCGGTATCCGGGAATAGCTTGACTGGGATTGCGAGCCGGGCAAAGACTCCCAATATGGTAATGCCAATTAATATGGCAAAAATTGTATAGCGGTATTTAAGGGAAAAGCGCGGCCAACTCATTGTGCCACTCCYTCAGATAGGCGCACTTTAACCCCTTCATTAAACGATGGGTAAGGCGTGGTGATGACTTGGTCACCAACATCTAGGCCGCTCTTAATAATAGTTTGTAGACCATTACTCGCGCCAAGTGTGACGGATTTCCAGCGGGCAATATCATCACTCATGGTAAAAACGCCGCTGCTACCATTTCGGTTAAAAATAGCCTGTGTTGGGACAGTTAGAACATTTTCGTATTGCGCAGTAACCAAACGAACACTGGTCATTGAGCCTGCAAAAAACTTATTACTAATCTCGCTATTGAGTTTAACATCGACAGTGCCCGTATGGGTACGCTCATCAAGAGCTGGATAGATTTTATCTATTGTTCCCGCCCATATATTTGTGCTTTGGGAGCCACCATTCGGTAATTGAATATAGGCGGTACTCCCAAGGGCGATATTACCCATATCGCGTTCGGGAACAGTAATCACGGCTTTATAGTCTGCGCCGCCAACAATATCCATGACGGGTTTTCCGGGAGCGACTTGCTCACCTTTGCGAATATACACTTTTTGAATACGGCCAGAGACGGGTGCGTAGATTTTACCATAGCCAAGTTTTTGTCGCGAGAGCCTTAGGCCACTTTCTTGCTGAGCGATACTGGCGCGCAGACCTTTAAGTTTGCGTTCACTATCATCAAGTGCCGTTTTTGGAATAGCGCCGCCTTCATAAAGCGCGCGGTCAATGATAATTTGCTTTTCAAAAAACTCAATGTCGGCTTCKATTTTRGTMACCGMTGCTTTKGMGCGRTTSACTTCKGAGCGMACATCTTGCGTRTCTARCAAAGCCARYACAKCRCC
Source organism: Robiginitomaculum sp. (assembly GCA_002733385.1). GTDB lineage: Bacteria > Pseudomonadota > Alphaproteobacteria > Caulobacterales > Maricaulaceae > Robiginitomaculum_A. Next base: position 69,354 of record NVVO01000013.1, on the reverse strand, counting down.
MRCYTTGACCAYATCGCCTTCGCTRAAATAWACTTYTGYKATCGTCGTGYTSAGGCGMGCWGAWACCAWSGTGCGGCCATCATCRRTRATSCGCGCCGTATAAYYACGKGTRAAYTCKARTKKTTGMGGMGAMAGGCGYACGGTYTTRACCACCATAGMSCGYGCGGGTGCGGGCGGCGGCACAGCTTGGCGGGCTTTCATTTTGGGCATAATCACAAATTTCGCCGCGAGTAGCAAGGCGAGTAGAAACAAGATACGGACAACCCATTTCCTGATAGCACCCTTATTGCCGGGCGCGGAGGCGGCACCATGATTGTTWTKTKTYTKYMTYWYCATTTNNTCSTMWSWTRWTGWYRRWSARWAAYYSYYTMYWARYAYRKWCMWAAAWMWSWSYCWTAKRSGCWGAYKTSWKWYWWCCTTATTTCTTCTTCARGGCSGGCCAWATGACATCCCAAATTTCGTCTGCCATATCGGTAAGTTTGTACTTAAAATCAAAGATAGACCAACGCACCACTGAACCCTGCACCAAGGTCACCACCATGCGTGCCATTTGATCGGGGTTTACGCTTTTATCAAATACACCTTCTTTAATGCCGTCCTTGATTAACTCCGCGATATTACCCGTCAGTTTTGTGACAATGCCTTGCACGGTTTTTTTAAGCTCTGGATCTTCAACATGCAAACGATCGGAGAATATAATACGCGGCACACCTTTGACCTTACTGACCATGGCTAGATGCCGCCGAATAAATGTCTCAAGTCGCACGTCGGCTGGCTTATCTGAAAGCATTTGCCCCTCTAAGGCCTTAAAGACATTGCCTGCAACAAACTCCAATACGGCTCGAAAAATATCATTGCGGGTTTTAAAGTGTCGAAACACGGTCGCTTGCGCAATGCCCACGCGGTCAGCAATCGCCTGTGTTGACACTTTCGCAATGCCAACCTCAGCTGCTAATTCTAGCGAGCTTTGAATAATCTCAGCCCGCCGCTCATCTCCAGTTTTCCTAATCATGTACTCCATATATGTAAGCAAGTACTCACATGCAAGGACTGTTTTGTAAATTATCGTTAATAATATAATCTGGTTCAATTATATAGGCTCTCCAAGGGGCATTTATAATGTCTGCTAAGGAGGATCAAGCAGCCAAAACGGAAAACACAATCTCATAAAACTTTCCTATAACCTCGCAGTCACATCCTGCGCACCGATAACCGCCATGATTTCCGTTATGCCGCTGTCAATCCGGTTATAAATGGAATGGCTCACATAGACGCTGCGGCGGTAACCTATTCGAATTTCGGGTACGGCTTGGTAGAGGAGCGGGTTTTGGGCGATTTCGGCGAATTGGAGTTTTAGGCCCTCGACGTATGTAATCGCGGCTTCGAGGCCGAAGATGTCAATGGGGAGCTGAAGATGGTTGCGATGTCATCCAGGGCTGCGTCATTGATTTTATAATTTTCCATGCGCCTTCTTGTCGGCAATCACGGTGTCCATAACTTGTTCGACCGTGCGGCTGTCGAAGCCTCTSGCTTCGGCGCTGATTAGTTTTGCGCGAATATATTCGACDTGGBTDTGCTGGTCACGGGCCTTGCGAATGAGGTCGTTGATGACATCGCTTTTGCTGGTGAATTCTTCGCTGTCGATTTGCGTCTTTATCCACTGGTCATTGGGTTTGGTGAAGGAAATACTTGTTCGGGACATTGTTGCCTCTCTATATGATGTGCGTTTATGGTGTAATAATGCACCATATTTGCATTTATGGCAAGCTCTGAATCCAGCCTGATTGAGATTTTCTGGAAAATTACCGATATTCAAAATCACCAAACTTCACCCGGTTACACTTGCCCCTGTACTTTCCTGAAATTCCCTACCTAGCCAAAGTGCCATAGCTTCTGACAGCCTAAGTCCAAATTTACTAAAGGACTTTGGGCTATGTCGCCACAATCAATACTTATCGGACAGATCATTGTCGTGTTTACGACGATTACATTGACGACCTGGTATGCGACACAGTGGGTGGCTTTGCAGTTTGAGTATGATGCTTATCTTGGCGCGCCCTGGTTTATTATTGGCCAGTACAAAATTTACTTTCCGTGGAAACTGTTTGAATGGTGGTATTCCTTTGATGTATATGCGCCGGGTGTTTTTGCGAGGGGTGGACAGATTGCAGCGGGCGGCGGATTTGTCGGAACACTATTTGCTATCATTGGTTCGGTCTGGCGCGGACGGCAATCAAAACGTCTGACGACTTTTGGTTCGTCCCAGTGGGCRACGCGYAARCAAATGCAAAAGGCCGGATTGTTTGGCGAGCGCGGTGTATTTCTGGGTGAACACAAGGCCGGTTATATTCGCCACGCTGGCCCCGAACATGTAATGGCGATTGCGCCGACACGCTCCGGCAAAGGTGTCGGGCTTGTTGTGCCGACATTGCTATCGTGGACGGACAGCGCGGTCATACATGACATCAAAGGTGAGAACTGGAAATTGACATCCGGTTGGCGTGCCAAATTCTCCCATTGCCTATTGTTTGATCCAACAGATGCAAGCAGCGCAAAATACAATCCCTTGCTGGAAGTGCGTATTGGGGAGTGCGAAGTCCGCGACACACAAAATATCGCTGATATTCTTGTTGACCCGGACGGTGGCCTTGAGCGGCGCAGTCATTGGKAGAAGACGGCGCATTCTCTTTTGGTCGGCGCTATTTTGCATGTTCTTTACGCCGAGAAAGACAAGACACTTTCAGGCGTTGCAACTTTTCTGTCAAATCCAGAGCGGACGTTCAAGGAAACGCTGTGGATTATGATGCACACAAATCACCTTGGCGGTCGTGCTGATGCCAATAACTGTCCCGCTAAAGACCATCCCCCAAAAGCCCATCCCGTCGTTGCACAAGCAGCGCGTGAACTCCTCAATAAATCTGAGTGCGAAGCCTGCCTTTGGGTGAAACGAACGCTCAGGTGTATTGTCGACGGCGATGAGCTTTTTGTCTCTCTACAGAGACCCCACGGTTGCCGAGGTGACTTCCAAATGCGAATGGCGCATTGCGGATTTGGTATCAGCCGACAAACCCGTCTCGCTATATCTGGTTATACCGCCGTCTGATATTTCGCGCACCAAACCGCTTATCCGGCTATTGCTCAATCAAATAGGCCGCCGCCTGACGGAGACGCTTGATGTCAGTGCCGTGCAAAAACGTCGGCAGGTATTGTTTATGTTAGACGAGTTTCCGGCRCTCGGGCGGCTGGACTTCTTTGAAAGCGCACTGGCCTTTATGGCCGGGTACGGTCTGCGGGCATATTTGATTGCGCAGTCCTTAAACCAGATCGAAAAAGCTTACGSSCCKAATAAYTCCATACTCGACAACTGCCATGTCCGTGTTGCCTTTGCCACCAATGACGAGCGCACGGCCAAACGGATTTCAGATGCTATTGGTAGCACCACGGAAATGCGCGCAATGAAGAACTATGCTGGTCATAGATTAGCGCCCTGGCTTTCCCATGTCATGGTTTCGCGCCAAGAAACGGCGCGGCAGTTGATGACGCCCGGCGAGATCATGCAATTGCCCGCAGATCAGGAACTTATTTTGCTGTCCGGGTTTCCGCCCATCCGCGCTCAAAAAATACGCTATTATGCAGACAAGAATTTCACAGGCCGTGTTAGCCCCGCGCCCGCGCTTTCCCCCGGCGGTACATATCCGAACTCTCCCCCAAGAACCGGATGTGACTGGGCCGGGATGATACGGCCTGTGGATGACCRTATGGTCGCAGCAACCGARAAACGACATGCAAAGTATGACAACAAAAAAGGCATGGGACAAAAGCGTGAGCCTGATTTGGATGTTGCTGACGATAATATTGAACAAGAAAATCCTGACCTTGAAGCTACAACAAATGACGGGGCAAATGAGCAATCAGTAACACCAATTCAACTTGCGGCGCAGACATCAGGTTTGGTGCCGTTACAACTCGCGCACGGTTTGACACAATCCGTCGATCCAGAACTGGGGATATAATATGCCCAGTATCAAACCCCGTATCCGCTTGCGTCTTTCGTCCCATAATTTTGACCAGCTTGAACTCGTATCAAGACGCGGCTCACGTTCCCGCTCGGAAATCACCGACCGCGCTTTGACCATGTATTTTCGCAAAGGTGAAGACGGCGCGCAGCAAGAAGCTCTTTACAGGCGGCTTGATCTGATGACGCGGCATGATTTTCGGCATAGCCAGGATTTAAGATTGCTCATCGAAGCGTTCACGGTTTTTGTGCATTATTTTCTCACGGTCATGCCGGAGATAAACGAAGCTGATAAAGAAGCGCGGGCCGCACGCGGCGTCTCTAATTTCAATAAATTTCTCGAACGGCTCGGCGAGCATATGAATGCTGGTGGGCGCACCATTAAAAATGCCTTGCAAGATGTTCTGACAACGGACGCGGATTATTTCACCAGCGAAGAACTGGAGCGGCTCAAGCGGTTTGACAAAGCGTCTGCCAAGAAAAAAACGGAGTTGACCAAATGAGTTTGCAAAATCCCATTACCGCTTCGCGTACTTATGACATGCTGCAGTCCGCAATGGGGGCCGTGGTCACCAATGCGCTTAACGATCCCAGCGTAATCGAGGTCATGGCTAATCCGGACGGTAAGTTATGGCTGGATAAACTTGGTGTTGGGCGCGTTGATACGGGCGAACATATCACACCGGATGATGCGGAGCGTATCGTAAGATTGGTAGCCAGTCATATTCGACAAGAGGTAAATCCCGACACGCCGATTGTCAGTGCAGAGCTTCCCGGCGGCGGTGAGCGGTTTGAGGGTTTGCTACCGCCAATTGTCAGCGCACCCTGCTTTTCTATCCGCAAGGGGGCCGTGGCCATTTTTACATTGGACGATTATGTAAGCGCAGGCACTATGAGCAAGAGCCAGGCGGACGCCTTGCAATACGCGGTCACGTCACGGCTCAACATTCTCATTGTCGGTGGTACATCTAGCGGCAAGACGACATTGGCCAATGCGCTGCTTGCAGAAATTGCCAAGACCAATGACCGGGTTTTGATACTCGAAGACACCCGCGAATTACAATGTGCGGCCAAAGATACGGTTGCCCTTAGAACTTACGGCGCAAAAGTTACACTGGCAGATTTGGTGCGCTCAACACTACGCTTGCGGCCTGACAGAATAATTATTGGCGAGGTGCGAGGCCCGGAAGCACTCGACATGCTCAAGGCCTGGAATACGGGCCATCCCGGCGGCATCACCACCGTCCATGCAAATTCGGCCATCGCAGGGCTTGCCCGTATTGAACAGCTTATTCTTGAGGGCATATCCAGCGTGCCGCGCACACTGATCGCCGAAGCAATAGACGTGATTGTCTATATTTCGGGGCGCGGTGAAGCACGCCGAATCGAGACTATAGCCCGCCTCATGCGAACTGACGGCGAGGCCTATGACCTTGAGCCGCTCTCGGCACCCGCCTCTATCCCCAAACTCGTTTTTCAACAGGAGAAAACATCATGAAACAACGTATTTATATCGGACTAGGCCTTTGCCTCGCCGCTACAGCGCTTTTGCCGGACATTGCCCACGCCGCCGGTTCTTCCATGCCGTGGGAGGCACCGCTAACAAAAATCTTACAATCCATTGAAGGCCCGGTTGCTAAAATATTTGGCACGATTGTGATTATCATGACGGGYCTGACTTTGGCDTTTGGCGATACGGGCGGCGGCATTCGYAAGCTTATTCAAATTGTGTTTGGGCTGTCCATTGCSTTTACBGCGACCAGTTTCTTTCTGTCATTCTTCAAGTTTAGCGGCGGGGCATTGATCTGATGATAGATGGTTACGCCATACCCGTTCGCCGCTCGCTCACCGAACCAATCCTTTTGGGCGGTGTGCCGCGCACGGCAGCTATCTTGAACGGTACGCTCGCCGCAGCTTTTGGGCTTGGGTTACAATTATGGTTGCTCGGTCTGATCTATTGGGCCGCTTCGCACACCATTTGCGTTTACCTCGCCAAGCGCGATCCAAAGTTCATGGACGTTTTGGCACGGCATATTCGCCACAAAGGATATTTGGCATGTTAAACCTATCCGAATATCGCACACGCCCGCACGCGCTTGCTGATTACCTGCCCTGGGCTTGCCTGATAGCACCGGGGGTAGTTTTGAATAAAGACGGGAGTTTTCAGCGAACGGCCAAATTTCGCGGGCCGGATATGGAAAGCGCGACCGAAGAAGAGCTGGTGGCCATGTGCGCACGGCTCAATAATGCGCTTAGGCGTTTTAGTTCGGGGTGGGCATTATATTTTGAAGCGGCCCGCGTGCCTGCAAGTGAATATCCCGTTTCAAATTTCCGTGACCCGGCGGCATGGATTATCGACCAAGAGCGGCGCGGGCAATTCGAAAATTCTGACACATTATTTGAGACAAATTACCATCTCACATTCGGATTTTTGCCGCCCGCTGATAATACCCGCCGGGCAGAGAACCTGCTTATTGAAACACCCAAAGACGAAACGGCCATAGCCGCTCCGGATTATCTCGATAGCTTTATAGTTGAGACAGACCGTTGCCTGGATTTACTCGCCAGTATTTTCCCCGTTGCAGACTGGCTTGGTGATGACGATACGCTGACATTCTTACATTCAACCGTTTCGCCAAAGCGTCACCAGATCAAGACTCCTGAAGTTCCCGCTTATATTGATGCCATTATTGGCGGGGCCGATTTGGTTGGCGGCCTTGTACCGCGCCTTGGCGGGCAAGCTTTACATATTTTAACCGTGCGCGGATTTCCGAACGAGACAACACCCGGTATTCTTGATGAGCTTAATCGGCTTGGCTTTGCTTACCGCTGGACGACACGGTTTTTGCCATTGGACAAAACGCAGGCAACCCGCACAATCACCAAATATCGACGCCAATGGTTTGCCAAACGCAAGTCGATAGTTTCACTTCTCAAGGAAAGTCTGTTTAATGAGGCGTCCGCCTTGGTGGATAGCGATGCCGATAATAAAGCCGCAGATGCTGATATGGCACTACAAGACCTCGGCGGTGATTATGTCGGTTTTGGGTATTTAACCACGTCAATTTGTGTACACCATAAAGACCAAAATATTGCCGAGCAGCGTATCCACGCCATAGAACGCATCATCAATGGACGCGGATTTGTCACTATTCACGAGACGGTCAATGCGGTTGATGCCTGGCTTGGCAGCCTGCCGGGCAATCCATATGCCAATATCCGCACGTCGCTGGTTTCGACCCTCAACCTTGCGCATCTCATGCCCTTGTCCGCAGTCTGGGCCGGGCCGCAAAAGAACGAGCACTTTGATGATGCGCCGCTTTTGTATGCGACCACTGAAGGCCATACACCGTTTCGCCTTGTCACCCATCAAGGGGATGTCGGGCATACGCTAATTGTTGGCCCGACCGGTTCTGGTAAATCCGTGTTACTGGCGCTATTATCTGCGCAGTTTAAAAGATATAAAAACGCCCAGATTTTTACCTTCGATAAAGGCCGCTCGGCTCGTGCAATGACCTATGCCCTTGGCGGGGATTTCTATGATCTTGGCGCGGAAGATACATTGGTTTTCCAGCCGCTAAAAGATATTGATGACACCACCGAACGCGCTTGGGCACTGGAATGGGTGCTTGGTCTTTTGGCCAATGAGGGTGTTGAGAATAATCCCGATGTCCGCGACATTGTCTGGTCGGCGCTTGAAAATCTTGCGACCGCACCACTTGCGCAAAGAACGCTCACCGGCCTTTCCGCGCTTTTACAGTCCAATAATTTGCGCCAGGCTTTGCAGCCCTATACTCTGGACGGTGCACACGGGCAGTTGATTGACGGGAGCGAAGAAACACTTGCGATCAACGCCGTGCAGTGTTTTGAAATGGAAAACCTGATGGCTTCAAAGCCGCTTGTTCTGCCGGTGCTTACTTATCTTTTCCACCGATTGGAGGCCCGGTTTGACGGCAAGCCTACTTTGCTTATTCTTGATGAAGCTTGGGTGTTTTTAGACAATCCAATATTCTCGCAAACCATCCGTGAATGGCTAAAAGTTTTGCGCAAGAAAAATGTATCGGTGATATTTGCTACCCAGTCTCTTGCCGATATTGCAGACAGCTCGATTGCACCTGCCATTATTGAGAGCTGCCCATCAAGAATTTTCCTGCCCAATGACCGGGCAATGGAACCGCAACAATCCGAAGCCTATGGCCAATTTGGTCTCAATAAACGCCAAATCCAAATCCTGGCATCCAGCACGCCCAAGCGGGATTATTATTTTCAGTCGCGTGCGGGCAATCGGTTGTTTGATCTTACGCTCGGTGATGTTGCACTCGCCTTTTGCGGCGCAGGCTCGGCGCAAGACCACACGGATATAGATTTTGTTTTGGGTGAGCACGGGGCTGATGATTTTGCCTATCACTGGCTTGAGTTCAAAAATCTGGGCTGGGCATCAGAACTGATGCGCAGCGAATACAATCTCGACATAAAGGAGTACGTCCCATGGGTGGAAAACCTCGACGCAGCAGAATAATTACGCTTGCCTTCATTGCGGTCATGAGCCTGTTTCATACGCAAACGGCCCATGCCCAATTTGGCGGCATCGTATTTGATCCCAATAATTATCGGCAGAACCTGCTCACCGCTATTCGCAATTTTACACAGGTAACGCAGCAAGCCAATCAGCTTCGCAATGAAGCGCAGATGCTGATTAACCAGGCAAAACATCTCTCAAAACTCGACATAAATACGCAAGGTGAATTGATACGGCTACTTAGCGAGATTGCTGACCTCAATACCCAAGCAGAAAATGTAGCCTATGAAGTTAACCGCACACGGACGTTGGTGCGCCAGCATTACCCCGAGAGTTACGAAGATTTTTCTGATGACGAATTTCTAGCTCGAACCGAAACCCAGTGGCAAATGTCCCGTACCGCATACAATGACGCCATGATCATGCAGTCACAAATGGTTGAAAGCCTGGCGGCGGATCGCTCCACTTTAGGCCAATTGATGGGGGCAAGCCACGCTTCGGCAGGGCAGTTACAAGCGGTGCAATCGACCAATCAACTCATGGCGCTCCTGATTAAACAAAGCATGGCCGCGCAGCAAATGCAAATAACCCAGGCGCGGGCCGATAGCATTGAGCAAGCAAGGCGCTTGGCTATCGAAAAAGAAAGCAAGAGACAGCGCGAAGTTTTTGTGGGTGGTAATACCGCCTATAGCGGGAGGCGCCGCTAATGGAAGACCTTGGTATTATCGACGAATTTGTCCGAACATTCAGCACCTATATTGATAGTGGGTTTGGATTGTTGGGCCCAGACGTTCATTTTCTAACTGCCGTATTGATCGGTATTGATATTACCTTGGTGGGGCTTTATTGGGCTATGGGGCCTGATAGTGATGTGGTCGCCAAATTCCTTAAAAAGGTATTATATGTTGGTTTCTTTGCGCTAATCATAAATAATTTTTCGTTTCTGTCAGGTGTCGTTTTTGACAGCTTTGGACAGCTCGGCTTAAACGCCACAGGCACAAGCCTTAAACCCGAAGATTTAATGCGGCCCGGCTTCATTGCCAATACCGGGTTTCAGGCTGCGCATCCATTACTTGTGGAAATTGGTAACCTCACTGGCCCGGTGAAGTTCTTCACAAATATCGTGACTATTTTTATCCTGTTCCTGGCTTGGGTGATTACGCTATTTGCGTTTTTCTTTCTGGCCATCCAGCTTTTTGTTACCATCATCGAGTTCAAGCTAACGACACTTGCAGGCTTTGTTCTCATCCCCTTTGCCCTTTGGAACAAGACGTCATTCCTCGCGGAGAAAGTTTTGGGCAATGTGATTGCGTCCGGCATTAAACTTATGGTGCTGGCAATTATTGTCGGTATCGGAACAACCATATTTGGCGAGATCACAGCTGCATTTGTGCCGGGCCAAGTTACTCTGGCCAATGCCGCTTCTGTTATTCTCGGGTCTCTGGCCATTTTTGCACTGAGTATTTTTGGGCCCGGCATTGCCACAGGTCTGGTCTCGGGTGCGCCGCAACTGGGCGCAGGTGCTGCCGTTGGTACAATGGCCGCAGTCGCGGGCGGGGCTGTGGCAGGCGGCGCGGCGGGAGCCGCCGCAACTAGAGGCGCTGCGGTAGCAACAAGCGGCGCGGTAAAAGCCGGGGCGTCCATGGCAGGCGGGGCGCAGGCAGGGTTTTCTYTAGGCAAACTGGCGTCTGGTGCTGGCGGCGTAAAAGGCGCGGTCGCCGGTGCCAGCGGCGTTGCACAGGCTGCGGGCATGGCAGTGGTCAAAGCTGGTAGTTCTGCCGCGAAAAAAGTTGGCGGCGGTGTAAAGGAAGCGCACATGTCAGGCTTTAGAGGCGGCGTAAATGCCCTGTCAAAAAGCGGCCTAAAACCCAAACCCGGAAATGCGAGCAAACCCTCCGAACCCAATTGGGCCAAGCGTGTTCACCGTCAACAACAAACCCGCCGTGCAGCGCGTAGCGCAACAGATGCCCTGCGCCAAAGCGACACTCGCGGCGGCGGCTTAACCCTCTCTTTAAAACAGGATGATTGATATGTGGAAACGTAGCTCAAATCGTTATGGTACAACACCAATTCCCGAAACGCCTTATCAAAAAGCGGCGCAGGTTTGGGACGAGCGTATCGGTTCTGCCCGTGTGCAGGCTAAAAACTGGCGACTCGTAGCCTTTGGTACGCTTGGCCTGTCCTTTTTGATGGCAAGCGGCCTTGTCTGGCAAGGTGCCCAGAGCCGCATAATTCCTTATATCGTTGAAGTTGACCAGGCGGGAAGTGTACGGGCAGTTGGGCCCGTGTCAGATAAATTTCGCCCCAGTGATGCACAGATTGCAAACCAGCTTGCTCGCTTTATCACCAATGTCCGCAGTATCTCGATTGACCCGGTGGTGCTTAGGCAAAACTGGATGGAGGCCTACGCATTTGCTACAGACCAGGCCTCCATAACACTCAACAGCTACGCCCAGGCCAATGATCCATTTGCGGAGGTTGGGCAGCGTAGTGTCACCGTTGATGTGTCCAGTATCGTCCGTTCATCAGATGACAGTTTTGAAATCCGTTGGCGCGAGACGGAATTTCGCGGCGGGGCGCAAATGGGTACACAAACATTTACGGCGATTGTGTCTATCATTTTTCAGCCGCCCCGTGATGCGGATACCCTCCACCAAAATCCACTCGGCCTCTATGTCCACGGCCTTCACTGGTCAAAAGACCTAACAACAGGAACCACGCCATGACTTATCCAAATTTTGTAAAACCAATTATGATTGCCGCTCTTGCCATCAGCCTTTCAGGTTGCGCCAGTTTTCAGGGAGCTTGGACAAATATAAAGAGTGATTTGGGCGGTTCTGGTAAAGTCACGACGCCTGCTCAAATGTCCAAAGCGGTTTATGTGTTTGATGAACCCATGGACGTTCAGACATTAGAAGAAGATGTCTTCATGCCAAGTCTGATTATGCCGGGCCAGATGAAAGCCAGGCCAGTGAAAGCAAGACCCGTGCAGGTGACATTGTTCGAGACGGCGGATTATAAACCGGATCGAGCCGTCAATTTTGCCAACAAATCTGCCGCTGTTCAGCCTAGCTCGGATAATTATCTCAACGCTATCCAGATTTATCCCTATACACCCGGTTCGCTCTATCAGGTTTATACGGCGCCAGGACAAGTCACCGATATTGCGCTTGAGCGCGGGGAAGGCCTGACATCCGTATCTGCGGGTGATACGGTGCGCTGGATTGTTGGCGATACGGTTTCGGGTACAGGCGCGAGCGAGCAAGTGCATGTATTGATTAAACCAACCGCGCCGAATTTGAGAACCAATCTTGTCATCACAACCACCAAACGCACCTATTACCTGGAGCTTCATTCTTACAAAGACACCTATATGGCCGCCGTGTCCTGGCGCTATCCCCGCCAGTCATTCATCAGTAAGCACAGGCAAAAACAGGCAAACCCTGAAAAGGTGAGATTGACCCAAACCGGTATTACGCCGCGCCTTGAAAACTTGCATTTCGATTATATCATTAAAGGCGACACACCGAAATGGCGACCAGTGCGGGTTTTTGATGATGGCCGCAAAGTGTTTATTGAGTTTCCGAAAAACTTTGCCCGCACCGAAGCACCGCCTTTATTTATCACCGGCAAGAAAGGCAAAGGTCAGTTGGTGAATTACCGGATCAAAGGCAATTATTATGTTGTTGACCGGTTGTTTGAAGCAGCGGAACTTCGCATTGGCGAGAAAAAGCAAACCATTGTCCGTATCGAACGTGAGGACAAAAACTCATGAGTGCGGCCTCTCAAAACCCGGAACTGGCTATTCGGGCCAAGCCTAGACCCGTCAGGCGGTTTAGCCGCAAGGCCATATTATTTGGCAGCGCACTGCTCGGTATTGTCATGTTTGCTGCTCTGGCCTTTGCACTGCAAAGCCCAACCTATGATGACGGCCCTAGCAACGAGCTTTATAATGTTACGCATAAACCAATGGCCGACGGGCTCGATCAATTGCCAAAATCATATGCTGATTACAAACCAAAACTAGGCCCGCCATTGCCGGGGGATTTGGGTGCAGCTTATGTGGCCGCGAAGTCGTTAAATGAAGGTGCGCTTCAAAAAAATGTGTCTTTAAGGCAAGCAGGGTCAAAACCATATTCGGTACCAAGCCGCTCATCTTACACCGCACCCGAAACAGACCCTCAAAATGAAATTCGCGCAGCAGGTTTGTTCTTTTCTCTCAGCACGGAAAGGCGAGATGATAATGGCGGGTTTGCACCGCAGACATCAACTAACGCCTATCCAAATTTAGCCGATGATTATCTTGCTATTGCGCAAACACCCTTTGGCTACCAAACGACGGCGCTTGATACAGACCCGAATAAGCAGGAAAGCAAATTGGCTTTCCTGGAAAGTGAGGCTGGCGATATTTACAATAGCCACAGTCTGCAAACCCCACGCTCTCCCTATCAGGTCATGGCCGGCACGCTTATTTCGGCTAGCCTTGTGACAGGACTWAACTCTGATYTRCCGGGGCAGGTMATTGGRCAGGTAACCGAGAATGTTTATGACAGCGTGTCCGGTGAGTATCTACTCATACCGCAGGGCGCACGCCTTATGGGCCGATATGACAGTGTCATTGCATTTGGTCAAAGGCGCGCACTCGTTGTCTGGACGCGGTTGATTTTTCCCAATGGCAACTCAATCGGGCTTGATAATCTCCCGACCACCGACGGGCAAGGCTATGCGGGCCTCAAAGATAAAGTCGATAAACACACCTGGCAATTTATCAAAGGCGCTGCGCTTTCGTCGCTCCTGAGTATCGGCTCTGAACTCGCCTCAGATGATCAAGGCCGTCTAACCCGCGCCCTGCAAAACGCCGGACAAGACACCGCCAACATTGCCGGACAGCGAATCATTGACCGCAATCTGAATGTTCAACCAACACTAAAGGTCAGGCCCGGATGGCGGTTTAATGTCATCGTCAGCCGCGATCTTATCCTCAAACCATACCCCGAGCACTAAGGAGAATTCTAATGTCAAGACCTGCCCTAAAACTCGCTAAACTACCAGACACGACCCCGGTCAAAATTACGGCAGCACTGCCGCCAAGTCTAATGCGCGATCTAAAAATATACGCAAAACTATATGAGCAAACCTACGGTGAGAAACAGTCCGTTGGTGCGCTTATCCCGTCCATGCTCGCCGGCTTCCTGGTCAGCGATCATGGATTTAAAAAAGCCAAGCGCGAGCTGGCCTAAATCTGTTTCATCAACACATAGCAGGAGGTATTTACCGTGGCTACAATAGGAACATTCAAACAAACCGATAAAGGATATGAGGGCACAATCGCAACCCTGATGTCCAACCGCAAAGTACGGTTCATAGCAAATGAAAACAAAAAGAACGAGGACAGTCCAGATTATTTCGTCAAATCAGGCCGCTGCGATCTGGGCGTAGCCTGGAAAGAAACCAAAGATGGTGACAAGCCCCTAGACTACATCCGCGTCCTCCTAGATGGCCCCATGCTAAACAAGCCAGTCAACGCTGCCCTGTTTGACCACAAAGACGGCGCAGACCTCGTCTGGTCACGGCCTAAGAAAGCGCAATAAGCGGTCACCAATTTTGTAATAACATAGGCACATACTAAGTGCCGATGTTAACGAAACTCATGGATATTAGGGATTCAGACATTGAAGAAGGCTTGGTAACGGCAGCTAAACTCGTCGAAGCATATGGCGATGATTATTGGCCTATTTTTGAAAAGCTTGAGAAAGAATTAGATAAAAGGCAATCGCGGGTTTTGAAAATAAGAGCAAGGCTAAGATCCCGCAGAAATGCAAAACTTATCAAGCGAAAATACTAATACTCATCAAAGAATTCCACTTGGGTATGGTAGTAGAATTTTGAGCATTTCGTCTCGGCGATATTCTAAAGAGCCGCCATCACCATATTCAGGCCTATCATTTTTGTGCCCCATGAGTTTGCAGCGCAACCCGTAGTCAAGCCCTGCTTCAAGCATACGCTTTTCAAAAGAATGCCTAATTGAATATACCTTATGATTTTCAGTGGGCAGTAGATTGCGGCTCTTAAGTGTTTTCATAAGAATTGCTGACAGGCTTGTTTCNTTATCAAAATACCTTGGGAATCCTTTTGGGTTAGCTTGCATTGCTGCTAATGATATTCCCATAAGCGGTATATCACGATCAGACGCATCGGCCTTAATTTCGCGGTGTTCTTTCTCTCGAATTGCTATGTATGGTACATTGCCTTTGAGACGGATGTTCTCTGGGCGCAGATTGCAAATTTCACTTGGCCGTGCTCCTGTTTCAATGAGCGTAAGTAAAATATGCCTAGCCTGTGGGTTAATATCATCAAAGACACCCGGCGATAAAATACGCTCTGTAATCCATTTGGTTTCAAAGGGCGGGCGTTTCTTTTTGCTCTTACGGTCTTCTTTGAAGGACAATTTCCGAAATGGGTTGGGGCGGTCTTCTTCACCTCTGTATTCGAAAAATGATCTATACAAAGTTCTTAAATTTCCCATATGCCTATTTGCAGTATATGGCGTAGGTTTTTTGCCGTCCTCATCACCAATTTTGATTCGGTTGATCCACCAGTTGCGGTATTCCAGAGCAATATCGCGGGAAATACGATCCATTTCCAAATCACCTGCAACTTGAATGAAATAGTTGATGGATGTTCGCTTGGCTTTCTCCCATGACCGTTGTTGGTGGGGCGATTTTTTAAATTGAGAATCGAATGCAATTTTATCGACATATAATTTAAAGGCATCAGATACTCTTACGCTAAAATCATTTGGCTTGGAAGCTGTGCCCATAAGAGCCTCTGCATCTCTTCTTTGTGGTGTATCATTAACATTGGCACCTTTCTCCAGTGTCTTGAGACGTGCGAGGATGTCTTCAACAGATTCGTCTTCTAATAGTGTTTGTATTGGTTTGTAGGCAAAACCGTGAACCAGAGCGCGGGCCGAGGCCGCCTTATGACGTTGTTTTGCAACATTTCGTGTAGTTTCAGTAACACCGTTATTGGATAGAGATTCAAGAGATAGGGCGTGCCAATAAGCATTGTCAGCCTCTTCAAGAGCATCCCGTCTCATGCGAGCAATGCCTATAGATTTAGTCTTGAGTGAGGTGCGTAAAAAGCGCCTCGATTCTATGTCGAGATATTGGTTTGGAACGCGCCGATTATAGTGCCAACGCCCATTTCTTCTTAAAAGGAATCTATCTTTTTCATCTATCATGCTTACACCACGTGTGACGTTATGTGTCCATTATGTGTGACACTTATAGCAAATACAGCACAGAAGGGCAAGGCGTAGTTTAAAAACGCAGCAAATACAATGGTTTAAGAAAAGTTGGTTTTTGAAAAGTGGCTCCGCAAGCAGGACTCGAACCTGCGACCCATTGATTAACAGTCAATTGCTCTACCAACTGAGCTATTGCGGAATATTCACTTTATATTCGGGTTGGTAACCCGCCTCATTTCGCCAGCCGCACTTCGCCAAAACATGACTTCGCCGAGCTGACGGGTAAGGTCGTGCCTGATAGCACCAAGTCTCACCCCACGACAACAATTATTTTACACCAAACTGATTTTTTTTCCAAACAAAAAATCCACTTGCCAAAACCAAAAAAAAAAGGGAGCCCGAAAGCTCCCGAAGGTGTTAGGTGAATGGTGGGGTGTCTTCMWRAGAAGACTTCTSCTTTATTAAGGAWYAGMGTTAAGATAAAGTTAACGGGCGCAATTATTTTTAGATTTGATTCAGATTGGTGAATCCTTTGATAAGAGACCGTGCACCCAATATTAAAGAATAGGCATAAGTGGCTCTGGACTTGCAACAATATTAGACTTATCCCTATTGAGGCACTCCCCAATAATTGGACAGTGACTTAAGCTACTATTTTTGATTTGATTGGTCTTCGACTGAGAAGGAGATCACAATGTCGAAACGTAAGATCCACAAGCCCGCCTTTAAAGCGCGAGTTGCGCTTGAAGCTATCAAGGGTGAGCCGACTATATCGGAACTGGCAAGCCGACACGGCGTCCATCCAACCCAAACACATCAATGGAAACGCGCCTTGCTGGACTTGCAGAATTTAACATCCATATTGGCCAGCGTCATCAACTTAAGTATTTGCAGTGCTGGGGAGGCGCGAACATATGCCCGTATGTTGATGCAACACAGCAAAATATTGCGAAAATACCAGCAGCATAACCGAAACCTCAAGATCAAAGCCTGGGTGCTGCAATGCCCCGCCCGTATATCAAAGGTGCGCGCCATCATCGGGGAGACGACCATAAAATAAAAGCATGGACCCAACGAATGCGGGCCGCCTGCAAGAAAAGGCGAGAGAGCCGGGCAAGAGACGAAAACCCCTATTGCTGATCCTCAAAATTATGCACGGGCCAATACAGATTTGCAGGCAGATTTAGAGGCAGGTTTAGCAAGGCCTTTTGCTCTGGCCCGTTTGGCAGATATGGAAAAATTGCTGCCGTTCAGGCCGCGCTGGCCGCGCAATATCTGCGCCTATGGTTCCCAGCTTTGTGGGTCTCAGGCTTGTGGGTCTCAGGCTTGTGGGTCTCAGGTTGGCGCCATTAAGGCAGAAACATCGCCGACACGCCGACACCGCCGCCCTGAACCCGTCAGGTTTTTTCCGCCTGAACTGGGCGTCAACATAGTAGACGCAAAAACCGCAGGACAGGCGGTGCGATATTTGGGTCATGAGCCCGGTGACAATATTTCGCAAACCTCAAAATCACCAACCCATATGCAGATCCATATGCCAACCGGAAAGGCAGGTTTTTATTGAAAAAACCACCTTAGAAAATCTGTTTAAAACTTTGGAAATATACATTTTATTGCGTGTGTGAAGAGCTGACCCCTCTATGTCACTATATGCGCTTGGGGCAAATTTGCCAAACTATAGCTAGGCCAGTTTGGATTGGTGGACTTTCCAACTCTCCCACATATCCCGCTCATACCCAGCTTGACTGGGTATCCAGTCTCTTAATCAATAATGTGCGAGCAAAAGGCTCGCCCTGTATGCGCTGGATACCCAGTCAAGCTGGGTATGAGCGGGTGGTGGGGGTGGGTAGAGGCGACCGTTTTGTACGGGGTCAGTTGAAGGTTAAGGCCGCCTAATATTTCCATAAAAGCGTTTGATATTCCTTATAAAAGCGTTTGCACATTTCCCATAAAAGCGTTTGCACTGGACGGGCGGCTCGGATATAGAGCGCACAATATTCACTTTTGACCTCCTACGGCACCATGGCGGAGTGGTTACGCAGCGGATTGCAAATCCGTGTACCCCGGTTCGATTCCGGGTGGTGCCTCCAGGAATTCAAGATCAAATAAACAAACCCAAATGGACAAACCCTATGAAGCCGACCTTGAGTGCTTTCGCAAAAAACCTGTCTTTTACCAAATGGCGTAACCCGGACTTTACCACCTTCACGCCTGTGCGTATCAAGATAGAGGTTTTAGCCGGACTGACCGTGGCATTGGCATTGGTTCCCGAAGCGGTAGCATTTTCTATTGTCGCCCATGTTAACCCCTTGGTCGGACTTTATGCCGCATTTATTGTCGGCTTGATCACCGCCGTTTTTGGCGGGCGTCCGGGCATGATTTCCGGTGCGACCGGGGCTTTGGCCGTGGTCATGGTCGAGTTGGTTTTGCGCCACGGCGTTGAATATTTGTTCGCCACCGTGATATTGATGGGCATTATGCAGATTTTTGCCGGTGTGTTTCACTTGGGTAAATTTATCCGCCTGGTGCCACATCCCGTCATGCTCGGCTTTGTCAACGGGTTGGCCATCGTGATTTTGCTGTCGCAACTGGATATGTTCAAAACCGGGCCCGAAGGCGCGAAAGTCTGGATGGATATGATACCGCTGGTGACGATGATCGGCCTGGTCGGCCTGACCATGTCAATCATATGGGTCATGCCGAAAATCACCCATATTGTTCCGGCGCCTTTGGCGGGCATCGGGATTGTGGCCGCCATTGTTTTGGGTTTTGGTATTGATGTGCCGGATGTCGGATCCATGGCCTCGATCAAAGGTGGTTTGCCGACATTCCATATTCCCGATTTGCCGTCATTTACGGGCTTGCGAGACGCCTGGGATTTGTTGGTCATCATCTTTCCCTATGCATTTATTTTGGGATCGATTGGCTTGATCGAAAGCTTGCTGACGCTCAATCTGGTCGGCGAAATGACCGGCAAACGCGGCGGCGCTTCGCGCGAATGCGTGGCCCAGGGCATTGCCAATACCGTCACCGGGTTTTTTGGCGGCATGGGCGGCTGTGCTATGATCGGCCAATCCATGATCAATGTAAAATCCGGGGGCCGCACGCGGCTGTCCGGTATTGCCGCCGCCTTGTTTTTGCTGGCGTTTATTYTKGTSGGYTCSGGTATTATTGAGCGCATCCCTCTGGCGGCTTTGGTCGGGGTGATGTTTATGGTGGTGATCGGGACCTTTGCCTGGCGCAGCTTAATGATCATGCGCAAAATCCCGCTCACGGATGCTCTGGTGATTGTTCTGGTGACGGCGGTGACCGTTATGACGGATCTGGCCACCGCCGTTGTTGTTGGCGTCATTGTATCGGCTTTGGCGTTCGCGTGGAGTACGGCGACAAAAACCATGTCCGTGATTGAACAGCCGGACGAAGGCACGAAGATCTACAAGCTACAGGGGCCGCTGTTTTTCGGATCTATTGAAAGCTTTATAGATTTATTTGACCCGGACAATGACCCCGACAAGGTAGTTATAGATTTTATGAACAGCCGTGTGGTCGACCAATCCGCCCTGCAAGCCATTGAAGATATAGCGTTTAAATATAAATCTCGCGGCAAAGACCTGCAACTCCGCCATTTGGCCCGCGATTGTCACAAGCTTCTTAAACGGGCAGGGCAGTTGATCAAAGACGCCGACAATGACCCAAATTATCAAGTCGCCGTGGATTATTCAGTAAAGACCGGTATTTTAGGCGGCGGACATTAATTGACCCTGCTGATCATTATTTCGCCGTGTGGTGCTCGCGGACGACAGCATCTAAAAACCTGACCCCCCATCCGGCATGGCCTTTTGGCGTGGTTGGTGTGGCTTTGCTCAACCAGTCCACACCGGCAATATCCAAATGCACCCAAACACGGTCTTCATCGACAAAAGTTCCGATGACCGCCGCCCCAATGCTGGCGCCCGGGCTGCCCGCCGTGCTTTTGATGTCGGCGATATCAGAGCGAATGGCTTTGAAATGGTTGTTGTTAAGGGGCAAGGGCCAGACATCTTCGCCGGCCAATTTGCCAATCCGCATCATATCTACCGCCAAGTCCCAATCGCGGGTGATAACAACGCCGTAATCAGCCCCCATCGCCCGCGCCGCCGATCCGGTCAAGGTGGCAATATCAATCAGCAAACGCGGATCATATTGTTTTTGAACATAGGTGAGCGCGTCAGCAAGCACCAGGCGGCCCTCGGCATCGGTGGACATGACCTCGATGGTCTTGCCGCTCATGGTTGTTAATACATCGCCGGGACGAATGGCGTCGCGAGCCGGCATGTTTTCGGCCATGGCCATAACGCCAACCACATTGACCTTATCGCCGCGTTTGGCTACCGCATACAGTGTGCCAGCAACTGCTGCTGCGCCGGACAGGTCAGATTTCATCTGCCATTGGCCGCTATTGGGCTTGATACTAATGCCGCCGGTGTCAAAGGTGATGCCTTTTCCGGCCAATGCAATCGGCGCTTCRTCTTYCGCRCCGCCCATATAWGAGACGATGACAAGRCGCGGGTCATGRATRGAGCCTTGYCCAACGCCGAGCAGGGCGCCCATATTGTGCCGCTGCATTTGCGCGACACCCATGACTTCTATTTTGACATTGTCAACGCCCTGAAATAGCTTGCGTACACCTTGGGCAAAGCTTTCAGGATATATGGATTTTCCAGGCTCGGTTCCCATGTCGCGGGCAAAGCTTACACCAGTTACGATATGGCTTAAATCATTTTCATACAACGCTTTCGAAGCTGCAAACCCGTCTGAACGGAAGCTAACTGTTCGGACATTATCAGCCGCACCAGCCTTTTTCGTTTTATACTTATCAAATTTATAAGAACTCAACGCATACCCCATAGCAAGTTGTGCCGAACTTTGCAAAACAGTCGTGTTCAGACCTTCAACAATGACGCTTAAGCCGTAATCATTGTTGCTGGCTTGGGCTACATACCCGCCAAGATCCCGAAGGTTACGCACGGATAGGTCATCTGACCCGGTGCCGACCACAATGATGGATTTGT
Source organism: Robiginitomaculum sp. (assembly GCA_002733385.1). Taxonomy (GTDB): domain Bacteria; phylum Pseudomonadota; class Alphaproteobacteria; order Caulobacterales; family Maricaulaceae; genus Robiginitomaculum_A. Next base: position 48,520 of record NVVO01000013.1, on the reverse strand, counting down.
AGGGCGCTAAACCATACAGGCGTAATTTCTTACCAAAGTTTCCTTTATAGTCGGCATTTTCTAATGCCATCGCAAGTCGACCCTCAGTTTTGGTGTTTATGTCAGCTACTGCCTGGCTGAATGTACCGTCCTTGCTAACAAATATCGCCATATGTTCAGCATCTAACTTTATGTCATCAAATTCAAACTGATTATTGTTGGTTTTGGCAGTGGCCGTGTGCGCCAGCATACTTAATAAAACAAGGATAAGCCCAATTTTAGAGATTAATAGTCTCATGAAAAACTCCGGTAATACTCTCATTAAAATACCCCCTATTACAGGATACGCATGAGAAGAGCGACTGAGGCGACCATCATGATCAGCCTTTGATTGACATTACATTGTCAATAAGGATAAGTCTAATATAGTTGCAAGTCCAGAGCCACTTATGAACCGCCCCGGGTTTGCCGGAGGCTGTTTAGTTTAAGTTATGCTGCTGGTGTTTTCGCAATATTTTGGTGTTTTGCATCAACATATGGGCATAGGTTCGCGCCTCCCGGATACTGCCAATATTTAAGCTGATGACGCGGGCCAATATGGATATCAAAGCCTGCAAGTCCCGCAAAGGGTAAAGCGAGCGCGGGCAAAGTTTCTCAATGGCGATCAAATCCAGTTTCATAAATACAAATATAGACGCCCCAACAAACCCGTGGATTAGATTTCGGGAATAATTAAATATCGGGGGTATCTATCCCCGGCCACTACCGCACCGCCATAACCAACCCAAGCGGAAACTACGCCACCATAGAACCCGCCAAAGATTTTTCACTGGTGCCTTGGCGTGATGTTCTCAAACGAAATCGGAGCAAAGCCGTATCAGGAATACTGCGCGGAAATACGATTTCATGGACACGGAATAAGGGGCGGGGGATTTCATAGACTGCTCTGCGGGCAGAAATGGACGTTAGAAATATAGCTTATTTCTGACTATTTTTACGCTTTCAGCACCTGTTGCGCTTGAGCAGTACGCCCTCTAAGCACATTTCCCTTTTTCTTGCGGTTTCCGCCTGGCCGCGAGAACTCAGCCTTTGCTTTAGCTAGTTCTTTATGCTGCTTATTTGGCAGTCTTACTTTGCCGCAGCCTGTAATCGTTCCTGTAACCGACGCAGGTCTATTAAATACCCACTGCTCTTTATTAGAGTTTATATGCAAGCCGTGTTTGTAGACTTCTTTTTTTATCTTCCATATTGTGGAGCCTAAAATACGGTCTCCGGATATAGTTAAATCATCTGCGTATAAGCTAAAAGTATTTCCAGAAGCGATTGCGTGTGCATGAATTGCATCCCACATTTCTGAATAAGCCAGATATGCCAAAATAGGACTTGTTGGTGACCCTTGCGGGAGGGAGCCTTTGTCACAAACCAATCTGGCAAGTGAAACGGCAATATCAAGATCACACTTCATAGTATTTAAGAAGAAACCTACAATTTTTGCTTCGGTACACGACGGATAAAAATCTTTAATGTCCAAAAGGCAAAAGGCTCGCTGATTGCGATGAACTTTGCCGTTATCCACATATGATCTCCCCTTGACTGGAGCGAATACATAATCAGGTAGCTTAATGCCATGTAAAATATATGCGAGACGACTTTGTACGCGCTTTAATTCATCAAACGGGGCTGATATTGGTCTGTCGCCACCTTTTTTCTTTTTTTCTACCCAATACCGATAACGCACATGGGATGTATCACTTAAGGCATTCATAGCGCGCTGTGTCGTGTACAGATGTTTTACTAAAAGGCGAGGTGAGGATAATTTATACAAGCAACTTTGTTCTAACCTATGTGTATTAGCGGGACGTTTCTTTTTCATTTTCATCGTCCTTTTCGTCTAAAAATTGAAGCATATTTATTATCTTGCGAGCAATCGCGCCTTTTGCGTTATTTAGTTTCGTCCCAATTTCTGATTTTTCTTCCAATGCTTCTGCAAAAAACACCAAGGAACTAACAGGGATTTTAAATGTCTGTGCATAGCGATCCAGTAAATCCAATGATGGTGTTCGGTTCCCACTTTCTAACTCTGAAACATAAGAGCGCGAAATGTCTAATTTGGTAGCCAACTCTTGCTGTTTCAGGTCATGAGAACGTCTCAAAAGACGAAGTGCTTTCCCAAACATAATTATTCCTCCTTGTTAAACAGTGTATTTGAGAACGACGCATACAAATGACAGTTAACTGAACATATCTCTGATACACTCAAGCAAACGCCACATGCGTGGGAACCATTTTAAGGAACCCAGAAGCATCGTTCTCAAAAATCTTCTTTTGAAAGACTTCTTGGGAGGCGGATGCTCTTGTCGACGTCGTTTCGGTGGGTTAGTTTGGTCTTTTTCTGACGAKWKWKWMWYKRAWWTCYCMWTYSWTMSMSGWWYGSCAAARYKRYSSGACGGATCTTCTCCTATCAAAGGTCATGGACACCGATAATTTTCACTCTCCTACACAGTCACTCATAATCTTCTTGAGTGACTACTTCGCTCCGCTGCTCATCGAGACGACCATAGAGATCCCCCGTGACGCGTGGCGCAACAAATGGTAGAGACAATGCGTCTCCGCAAAGGAATTCTTTTTTTTCTCCTTCAAAGTATAAAGACTTAATTCACACGTTCACTATGAACACTAACCATCTTCAGCTATAAGTGATTCGCAATACACTGTCAACAATTTGTCACACTCAGTGACATGTGTTTTCATCCAAACTTAGGGCACCATAAATGCAACCATGTATTACGAGTGGAAGTTTTCAAAATTTCTAAAGTCTCCTTTGTAGGATATACGAGCCGAAAACAACTTTATCATAGTTAAGTTAGCTCACCCAATAATCTACAAATCTGAAAAAACTCTTTATCGATACCTTTGCACCATTGACTTTCCCCCACAAACCCCTATATAACCAGTCTGACTAGTTTGGAGTATTTATGGAAACGTGGCAATTACAGGAAGCTAAGGCGCGGTTGAGCGAGTTGGTGAAGCGGGCTTGTGCGGAGGGGCCGCAGGAGATTACCTTGCGCGGTGAACCTGCTGCGGTCGTATTGTCCCTAAAAGCCTATGAGAAACTCAAAGCCAAGAAGCCGTCCCTTGCGGCTTTTTTGCAAGCCTCGCCGCTCAAAGGCGTGGAGCTTGACCTTGAGCGCGATAAATCACCGACCAGAGATATTGAGCTTTGAGTTATCTGATTGATACCTGCGCGCTTTCAGAACTACGCCGCAAAAAACCGGATGCAAATGTGGTTGGCTGGTTTGAGGCCACGTCGCAACAAGGGCTTTATCTAAGTGTCCTGACATTGGGCGAGATTAGAAAAGGCGTGGAAGCCCTGCCAAATGCCCAAACCAATAAACGGCGTAAGGATAGAATCTTAAACTGGCTTGAACACGAACTGCCGCTTTGGTTTGAAGATAGGATATTACCGATTGATGCGGGCGTGGCAGATGAATGGGGCCGCCTGCTTGCAAGAGCGGGTAGAAGCTTGCCTGCCATAGATAGCTTAATCGCCGCCACAGCTATTCACCATAGGCTCACGATTGTTACGCACAATGTCAAAGATTTTAACTATGACAGCGTTGATGTTTTTAATCCGTGGGTGAAGGAATTTCAGGAAAATAAATTTTAGAGACTCCCCTACCCTCACCCCCAATTTGCAAATATTTATGCCCCCTGTTCAGTTTTGCGTTATTGCTTTGTCGGCGAGGCGGTTCTATATTGCCGTCATAATATCTCACTTCCGCACTCAAAGGACATATTAAATGTTTGATTTTGCATCTGCACGCGAGGCCATGCTGGACAGCCAGGTCCGCACCAATGATGTCACCGACAAGGCCATTCAGGCGGCCTTGAAATTTGTCCCACGTGAAAATTTTGTGCCAAAAGCCAAAATGGCATTGGCCTATAGTGATGTGCATATTGATCTGGGTGATGGGCGTTTTATGTTGCGGCCACGGGATTTTTCCAAAATGCTGGACGCCGCCGACATTTCGGATACGGATGTGGTTTTGGATATTGGCTGTGGGCGCGGCTATTCATCGGCCGTATTGTCGCGCCTCGCCGAAACGGTTGTGGCTCTGGAGCAAACCGAAACGGCCGTCAAGCGGGCCACGACATTGCTGGATCAAGTCGGGGCCAGTAATGTCGCCGTCATGCAGGCGGATTTTCGGGCTGGCGCCCCTGAACACGGCCCCTATGATGTGATATTTGCCGGCGGTGCGGTGGCGGACGTGCCCGCAACATGGCTTGACCAATTGGCCAATCATGGCCGCTTGGTCGTCGGGGTTAGCGACGGCCCCGTCGCCCGCATAACTGTATTTTTGAAATCAGACGATAGCATTGGCGAGCGCATTGCCTTTGATGCCAATATTCCCGTGCTTTCAGGCTTTACGCCTGAACACACCTTTGTATTGTAAGTGTCAGACATGCCGCAATCTTCTGTTCCGTCCTCTTGGTTTTCGTATTTTGTAAAATCTCTATGCTGTTCAGCCCTTGCCTTGCTGGCAACGGCAAGCCCAGCATTGGCCGAAAATTTTGGCGAGGCTCTGGTCTCGGCCTATCAAAAAAACCCGCGTCTGATGGCAGAGCGGGCCAGGGTGCGCGAAATAGACGAAAATTATGTTCAGGCTCAGGCCGCCGGACGGCTTACCCTTAACGCCGATGCCACGATTGCCCGCAATGTGACAAAAAACCAATCCAGTTTCAGCCTCGGCCCCTTCCCGCCTACCACGGTCAATTCCACAGATTGGCTCACCCCCCACGCCGGACAATTGTCAATTGTCCAGCCTATCTATCAAGGCGGTCGGGTTAACGGTCTGAAAGCCCAAGCCCGGGCCGGTATTTTGGCGGCGCGGCAAAACCTGCGCAGTGCCGAACAAAATCTGTTACTGGCCGCCGCCACCGCCTATTCAGATGTGTTGCGCGACGAGGAAGCCGCCAGTATTCGCCGCAATAATGTCCGGGTTTTAACCCAACAAAAACGCGCCGCGAAGGTACGCTTTGATGTGGGCGAAGGCACGCGCACGGATATCGCCCAGGCCGATGCCCGCATGGCGGCGGCGGAAATAGGTCTGGCCAATGCCGACGCAAGCCTGGCCATAAGCCGCGCAGCTTATGTCCGCTATATTGGCCATATTCCGACAAATTTAAGCGCCCCGCCGCAATTTATCATCCCGCCTAGCCTTGAAAAAGCCGTACAGCTTGGCCGGGCTAATCACCCGCAATTGATCGCGGCCCGCTATAATGAAAATGCGGCCCAATCCGCCATTCACGTAGCTCGAGCGGCGGGACGGCCCATATTGTCCCTCAATGCCACCTTGCAAAGTGCGCGGGAAAACAGTGCTAATTTTCCTTTGTCAGAATCCATCAGTATCGGCGCCCAACTCCGCATTCCTCTTTACCAAGGCGGCATGAACCGCTCACGGGTCCGGGCGGCCAAACATATCAAAACCCGGACAAAATTTGAAACCCGCGAAACCGAATTGGCGGTAGACCAAGCGGTGGCCAATTTATGGGCGCAAGTGATCGCATCGCAGCGCTCCCTTAAGGCCAGTAAAAAACAGGTGGCGGCAGCCAATATTGCCTTTGAAGGCGTGCAGTTGGAACAACAAGTCGGCACACGCGATACGCTGGATGTTCTCAACGCCGAGCAAGAAGTGCTAGACGCCAGGCTCTCCGTTGTACAAGCGATGCGCAATCTCAATGTTGCGAGTTATCAATTGCTGGTCAATATTGGCGGGTTTGATGCCTATGCCTTGCAATTGCCCGTGCAGCATTATGATCCCAGCCGGAATTTTAAGGCGGTATCCGCTGCCCCATTTGCTGGTTATCTGCCCGAACCGATTGAGAAACTGGTGAGTCCAATTCCTGATCTCACAAAGAATATTATCGGTTTGATTGACCCTGCACTGGATAAAGTCGGACAGGATAGCCGGGATTTACGAGATGCCATTTTTCCGAACAAAAGCGACGAATTCCGCACGGGAGATAATAGCAATAATACCCCAATTAACCCCGGAACCAAGCTTACAGACCCCGACGTGATAAGCCCCAAACCGATTCTTATTATCACCAAAACCCGGCCAAAAACTGAGTAAAACGGCCCAAAGCGACCGCAAAAACCGGGCGCGGCTCGATTATAAATGGTTTATTGACATTTTTTTTGCGATAAGTGTCTGAATTGTGCCTATCGCTCGCTGGACAATCTATAGGGCTTGTCATAGACTCGACGTAAATAGAAGCCTTTTCAATTCTTTGTGGGAAAGAAACGGGGACAATTATGTCGGACACATCAAAACTGGCCAGTGACAGCCTAGAGCCAAGCATGGAGGATATATTGTCCTCTATCCGCAAGGTTATAACTGATGACATTGCCCTGGAGGAAGCTGACTCAAATAACAGTCCAGAAACAGGGGCGGAAACGGCTGAAGGTGCAGAGCAGCTTGTCGGCAACACCCCCGACGACATAATGACCGATAGCCTGTCTGATGATCTGGTCGTTGACCCGTCTACCCAACAAGGGACCGATATTTTCGAAAATATACTCGACCTTGAAATGCTGGTTGATGAGCCGCCTGACAGTTCTCAAAACCCAATTAACCCAGCGGACACACAAAAATCAGAAAACCCAGATATTGCTGACGACGATATGTTGGATTTCATCGGCCTTGAGGGCGACGAAATTGGCGATCTCCAGGATATAGAGCTGGAAGTTATTGGCCTTGATTCTGATGCTCCTATTTCTAGTGGCTCTGGTTCGAGTAGTCTGGATTTGGAAAACATTCAATTTGACGAAATGGAAACTATCGCTCCTGAAATCGAGCTTGATACATCTCTTGATTTAGTCATGGTTACGGACGGCTTCGAGGATATCCCCTCCCTGCTCCCTGAAGTTGGGGCTGCAGCTGAAACTGCGGTTGATAGCCCTATTTTGGAGCCTGAAACCAGCTTGCTAGACGATAGCCAACTTGAAAGTCCTGACGATACGGTTCAAGCAACACCGGACGAGGACATTGATTTGGTTAAGTCTTTGCTCGCCGACCTTATGGATGAACCAGCTGGGCCAGAAGTTTCTGTTGGAGTTGAAGCAGAAGCGGAAACCGGGATTGAAATTGAAGGCGGGGCACCTAATCGCGACAATGCAGAAAAATTCCCCGCAGATTTAGATGCAATCGCCGAAGAGCAATTTTTGGCAGAAGAATTGATCATTCCGGATCCCACGGAAAACCTTGCAATTGATGTTCGTCCAAACGATTTTGAAAATATCGCACCAGAAGATGTTTTGCCGCAAGAAGACAACCCGCCCCAAAACGCGAGCCTTGAAGACACGCTATTAGAGGCAGAAGCACAATTTGAGGAAGAAAGTTTTGACCACGGGGCCAAAACCAATAACACATTGGCCGGCATAGCCAAAGCGGCCAGCCTGGCCAGTGAGTACGGTCACAGCAAGACGCCTGTTCAACCCGAACCCGCCCTGTCAGTGGATGATGTCGTCGATATATCAGATGCGGAACTGCTGTCCAAACTGACCCTGATTGCCACGGCTACGGCTTCCAGTGCACCAAGCGGTGAAAATACGAAACCCGACATTTCTACCGCCCAAGCAGACGAAACATCTAAACCGGGCCGCGTAGAAAGCATTCAGGAAGAAAACCCCCAAGAACAACGTCTCGAGCAAGTAGACACACAGAGCCAAATAACAACCCCAGCCCCAATCCCAGCCACAATCCCAGCCCCAATCAACGAACCTGAACAGGAGGACACGACTATGGTCACCGCTTTACAAAAAGAAACTCTTATTGACGAGCAAACGGAACACGTCACCACGACCGCCTTTGCCACATTGACCACTGCGGTTGCCGAAAAATCCTTGGCCGAAGAAAACGGCCCCCATATCGGCGAACTGGTCAAAGAAGCCCTCAAACCGATGTTGCAAGAATGGCTGGATAAAAACTTGAAAACCATGGTGCAACGGGCCGTGACCAAAGAGATCAAGCGGATTTCGTCCGGGAAATAAATATCTGGAATTGTGTACGCAAGCGCGTTAAACGAAAAAACCGCTCTCTATCATAGAGGGCGGTTTATTTATGTGAGAAATACCATGTTGGACAAGAGCTTTAATCCGAGCGAAGCCGAGCAGCGCATTTACGAGGCTTGGGAAAGCAGCGGTGCGTTCAAACCCCGCGCCGCCAAACCGACGGATACCAAGGACGACAATTATTCCATCGTCATCCCGCCGCCTAATGTTACTGGCAATCTGCATATGGGCCATGCGCTTAATAACACGCYGCAAGACATTCTCATCCGCTATAACCGCATGCTAGGCAAGGCGGTGCTGTGGCAGCCGGGCATGGACCATGCCGGTATCGCCACGCAAATGGTGGTCGAGCGGCAAATGGCCGAAGCGGGCGAGCCAAAGCGCACAGATATAGGCCGCGATGCTTTCCTCAAGAAAGTCTGGGAGTGGAAAGAAAAATCCGGCGGCACGATTGAGAAACAAACCCGTAGGCTCGGCGCAAGCTGTGATTGGTCACGCACGAGATTTACCATGGACGAAGGCTTGTCGGACGCCGTGCGCAAGGTTTTCGTTAGCATGTATAATGACGGCCTGATTTACCGCGACAAACGCCTGGTCAATTGGGACCCGCATTTTCAAACCGCTATCTCCAATATCGAGGTGGAAAACGTTGAGCGCGACGGGTTTTTCTGGCATTTCAAATATCCGCTTGAAAACGGCGAGACTTATGAATATGTCGAAAAAGACGAAGACGGCAATGTCACCTTGCGCGAGACCCGCGACTATATTTCCATCGCCACCACAAGACCCGAAACCATGCTCGGCGACGGCGCGGTGGCCGTCCACCCGTCCGACGAACBVBHDKVNGCCCATVGTYGGHAAAAAAGTTCTRBTVCCCCTMGCCGACCGTTATATCCCGATCATCACCGACCGCTACCCCGACCCGGACAAAGGCTCCGGCGCGGTCAAAATAACAGGTGCCCACGATTTCAACGACTACGAAGTCGCCAAACGTCATAACCTGCCCATGCATGTGATTATGGACGAACAAGCCCGCATGAAAGCGGGCGAGATCATGCCGGAGAAATATGTTGGTATGGACAGGTTCGATGCTCGCAAGGCTGTGGTTGCAGACATAGACGCACTCGGGCTTCTCGAAAAGACCGAAGACCACAAAGCCGCCGTCCCCATCGGCGATAGATCCGGCGTGGTCATAGAACCCATGTTGACGGATCAATGGTATGTGGATGCGAAGAAGTTGTCGGTTGATGCAATTGCGGCGATGAATGCGGGGCATTCCCCCTCCGCTGAGCGTAGCCTGCCTCTTGTGCATTCCCTTACTTCCCCCTCCGCTCATTCCCGCGAAAGCGGGAATCCAGTCCAAAACATAAAGAGAGCGCCAGAGGCGCTCACATCATCCGCTGGATCCCCGGTCGAGCCGGGGATGAGCGGGGGTAAAGGTAGCGGGATGACCTCGGACAAAGGAGAAACCCGATTCATCCCGCCAAATTGGAAGAAAACATGGGACCAATGGATGGACGATATCCAGCCTTGGTGTATCTCCAGACAACTCTGGTGGGGCCACAGGGTTCCGGCTTGGTATGGGCCTGCACTAACTAAAGATGGGTATATGGATGTCCATGCAAAAAATGAAGTTTTTGTTGGTGAAACAGATGCTGATATAATTTCAGTGGCCCAACAACATTATGGTGAAGACGTTGAAGTAAAACTTAATGTAGGCGTCATTTCAGTTAATGCGAGTGGCCCAGAAGGCGAACGTGCCACCAAAATAACAGTTAGTTTAATACAAGACCCCGACGTCCTCGACACATGGTTCTCGTCTGGCCTTTGGCCGTTCGCCACCCTCGGCTGGCCTGAGGATACCGAGGAACTCGCGCGCTTCTATCCGACCTCCACACTCGTCACCGCCTTTGATATTATCTTTTTCTGGGTGGCGCGGATGATGATGCAGGGTTTACATTTGACCGGGAAAGTACCGTTTAAGGACGTGTATATCCATGCGCTGGTGCTGGACGAACACGGCCAGAAAATGTCCAAATCCAAGGGCAATGTGGTTGACCCGCTTGTCCTGATCGACAAATACGGCGCCGATGCCCTCCGGTTCTCTCTCGCTGCCCAAGCCGCCCAAGGCCGCAATATCCGCCTCTCCGAACCACGCATAGAAGGCTACCGCAATTTCGGCACCAAATTATGGAACGCCGCCAAATTCATGGAGATGAATGAGTGCGCACCCGATCCGGATTTTGATTACACAAAATGCCAACTGGGCTATAATTTATGGGCCATTGCCAAGGTCATTGAGACCCAAAAAGCCGTTGAACGCGCCATCAAAGACTACCGCTTTAATGATGCTGCGGACGCGATTTACAAATTTGCATGGGGTTCCTTTTGTGGCTGGTACCTAGAATTAAGCAAGCCAATTTTAAACGGCGACAATCCAGAGCATATATCCGAAACCCGCGCTGCTATGGCTTGGGTGTTTGATAACATCCTCAAAATCCTGCACCCGTTCATGCCGTTTATCACAGAAGAACTTTGGCAAAAAACTGCCACACGGAAAACCGATTTAATCCGCGCACCTTGGCCTGAATATGATTTAGGAAATGCTAATCAAAGCGCACTGCAAGATATAGATTGGTTGATAGAACTAGTTACATCTCTACGTTCCGCTCGCTCAGAAATGAACATCCCGCCGTCCAAAAAAGCGCGCTTAATCATAGTCGGTGCGGAAGGAGAAACACGCGAACGGGTAGAACTATATTATCCATCCATCGCGCCCCTTGCCCGTATTGACGGCTTTGAATTTGCGGACAGCATCCCTGACGGTTCGCTGCAAACAATTGTCGACGAAGCCACATTTGCATTACCCCTAGCTGGCCTCATCGACCTAGACGCTGAACGCGCCCGCTTGTCTAAAGAGACCGTCAAAGTCGAGGGTGAAATAAAGAAAATAGACGGTAAATTAGCCAATAAAAACTTCACCGACCGCGCCCCGGCGGCAGTGGTCGAACAAGAGCACACAAGACGCACGGCATTTACGACAGAGTTGGAGAAGCTAACAGCGGCACTGGATAATTTACCGGACGTTTAAAATTGTCTCCCAAACATAGCAAAAAACGCCTCCGTATTTTTCCAAAGAAAACGCAGTTTTCTTACCTCTCCTCAGGGGAGAGGTCGAGCGAAGCGAGGGTGAGGGGATATCTGGTTCGTATGACATCAAACATTGTGTTTAAATAAAATATCTTGCATAATCTCCCCTCACCCGCAGTTCGCAAGAGCGAACGCGTCCTCTCCCAAAGGAGAGGAATTGGAGATTAAATCGACGAAACCTAATGTAACCCTTCCCCCATTTTTTATGGGTTTGAGCCAAAGCGAGGCAAATGCCACGCGACGCGAATGGTGCCGAAGCTCTTGCGTAGGCGATGGGGGGACACGTTATAGCCTTGTTGCAAGACAAGAGTTCTCCCCCCATCGATTGCCAAGAGGCGCCCACTTCCCCCATGAAAAATGGAGGAAGAAAAAACTTACCGCGTTCCCAATACCAATTCCAATTTCATGGTCTCACCTGCCCGCTCAACGATAATCTCCACCTTGTCGCCGGGACTGAATTTTTTAAGCTCACCTGAATAAACCCGCAAATCCTTGACCGGCGCGCCGCCGAAATGGGTGATGATGTCGCCCTCTTGCAAGCCCGCCTTGGCCCCGGCGCTACCATCTGAAACCATTTTTACTAAAACGCCCGCGCCCGCGTGAGCGAAATCTGGCATCATGCCTGTGCTGACCCGGCGGCCAGTTGTTGGGCGTGTGGGGGCAGCAACACCGTTTGCGGGTTTGATCTGGTTGGTCATGGGCTCTGGGCGGGTTCCCAGATATGCCACCACTTCCTTGGTCAATGTGGCCACCCGTACCAGACTATCCCTGCCCACGGTTTTGGCCGTATCGCTTGGTCGGTGGTAATCGGTGGTAGCGGCTCCGAAAATATGGATGGCCGGGATATTGGCCTCCAGAAATGCGGTATGGTCAGACGCATTGACTTCTTGTGTGACAAGAACGGTTTGGATGCCGGTGGTCGCCGTAGTGCCCATGAAAATGAACGGCCACTCGCGGGCCGACGATGTGCCGAAAATCATGATTTTATCCCCGGCCCGGCCCACCGTATCCAAATTGACATTGGCGAAGATTTTATCCGCCGGATATTCTTTGGCCGTTTTGACATAATGCCGTGCGCCCAACAGCCCGGCTTCCTCGGCGGTGCTGGCCAGAAAGATTATTGTGCGGTCAGGTGCGGACTTGGCCAGTGCGCGCGCCATCTCCAACATGACCGCGACGCCCGACGCATTGTCGTCGGCGCCGGGATGGATTTGTCCTTTGAAAGCGTCCCGAGCGCCCGGCCAGCCATGCCCAAGATGGTCATAATGGGCCGACAGAACCACCGATTGCCCGGCCAGTTCAGGTTTATTGCCGGGTATAATACCGACGACATTTCTAACCTCGACGGATTTTCCGCCCTCACCTTTAACCGTGAAAGTTTGGAAATATGTCCCATCTTCACCGCCGGGCTTCAGACCTGCGGATTTAAGTTCACGGGCAATATACTCTGCCGCCTTGCCAAGACCAGCCGTGCCAACGCCCCTGCCCTCATAGACCTCGCTGCTTAAAGCTTGCACCACGCCTAGCATGCGCTCGGCGTTAAAGACAGGTTTGAGCTGGGCCAAGGCCGGGCGGGGTTTTAGCTTGGCGGTCGTGGTGACGCTGCYATCCAGCACCGCCGCCAAAGGCGAACCTACGGCCCCCCATTGGCCTTTGGCGGAATTGGTCGGGTCATCGCCGTTAAATGCCAAATAGGAATATTTGCCGTAATGGGGCAATTTACGGGCCAGTCCGGCCACGGCGGCGTCCGAATGGGCCGTCAGGCCAACCACCACGGCACTGGAATTTTCTGGATTGCGCACGGCGATGACGGTGGAATTTTCGCGCAAGCTCAAAGTTTTGTCGCCCAATATTGCAGTGTTGTTTGAAACACTGGCTGCGTGCGGTTCCAAGCTGTGCTTGACCACACCGTAATATCTGTTGTCGACCCCAAATATCCAAACCGCCCCGTCTTCAGGCAAGGAAATGATATCCGTATCCTTGACGATTTTTACATTGTCCCGACCACTCCACACCGCCGCCAACTTAGAATATCTGGATTTTTTAGTCGGGCTGGTGCGGGTCGGTAAAATAATCATGACCTTGTCGGCCCCAAAGGCTGCGCCGAGGGACGGCGGAATTTCGGCCCAGTGCAAACGGCGAAACAAATTAAACTCAGGGTCAACCTCAACACGGACGACCTTGTCCTTGAGCGGCAGGGAAAACACCTGCTGGCGTTTTGTCATCTGCACATTATGTCGGGTGACAGTGTCCTTGGTGTAGATAACCACCGGGACTTGCAAGGTGAAAGCATCCCGCTTTTGGTTTTGTGTGAGGGTTAGCGTCAAGGTTTCTCCCGCTTGGGCCACTTGTTCTATGGCCAGTTGCGGCGCACCGACACCGTCGACCCATTGCTCGAAAAACGGTTTTAAATCTTCGCCCGTTACCCCCTCAAAAGCTATGCGGATATCGTCCCACCTGCCGACACTATATTTGTGTTTGCGGTAAAAGCTTTGAAATCCGCCCAGAAAATTTTCGTCCCCGACCTGCTGGCGCAGCATGTCAAATACCTGGGAGGTCTTGCCGTAGCCAACCGCTTGCGTCGCGCTGTCCGTGCGGCCCAAAAAATCGCGCAAGGCGAAATCCGTGCTATCGTCCACATAATTTGTATAGCCTTGCAGGGTTGCGCGGCGATACTGCGCCCCGGTGCCGCGCTGTTCTGCCACCAGATGATCGGCCATATAGGCGGTCAGGCCTTCAGCCCAATTGCCACTACCGAAATCGATATAGACCGAATTKCCCCACCARTTATGYAAHADTTCATGGGGRTAVGAHGARTGTAAGATAAACGGAAACCGRATGATTTGCGAGCCSAGYAAAGTAAAKSWCGGCATGCCGTADCCGGTYTCCCAAAAATTYTCGACCAGAGCAAATTTGGTATAGGGATATGGCCCCAACATCTGGTTATACATCTCCATATACTGGGCCGTAACCTCCAGATATTTATTGGCCATGGCGGCGTCTGGTGTACGCAAATAGGCCATGGCGGTGACATTGCCATCGGCCGTAGAAATGGGTAGTTCGTATTGAGTGAACTGCGCCCCGATGACATAAATCTCTTCGCTCGGGGTTGGCGCCGACCATTTGTCTATATGCACATCGCCAACATTCTGGTTTTGCTGACGCTCGCCTTGGGAGACGGAAGACCAGCCTTTTGGCAATGTTACCGTTAAATCATAGGTTATGAGTATATCTGCAACCGTGGGGATCCAGTAAGTGGCCCCGGCCAAGTAGACACCGCGTTGTTCGATCAGTCCGGGGGAAGACGAAAATCCACGTGAATATTCCACGCCCAATTGTTTGATTTCATTGTTAATTTTTCCTGATAGAGTGAAAGAAATTGTAGCAGGTTTATTCGCTTCAAATCCGGTCAACTCATAGATATTGACTTTGACAACCGTGTCTTCGTTATCATTGTCCTTTCTATCATTATCTCTGTCCATACCGAGATCATTGGCATTTCTGTTTTGCGCCACCAGTTTGAAATTGACATCGCCAGCCGTTTTCTCGATCGTCAAATCCGTATTTATTGCCATACGCAATCCGTCTTTGGCGAGGCTTGCCGGGATGGTCACCGTATCCGTTGCCGTCAACATATGCGTGCTGGGCGTTATCTGCACATCGATCTTGTGATAGATATTCCCTGCCGCACGACTTGCCGTTGGCACGGCATCATTGGTGATGGCAGGTTTCTTTTCCTTTGGTGAACAAGCGGCAAGTGCCACAACCAACAGGGCGAAAAAGCTAAAACGGGTAAATTGACGAGCAAACATAGGTGTAATCCTTGAGAATCCATTGAAGATATATCTGGAATTTAACCCCAAGCCTAAGCAGATACAAGAATAACCCGAAAAAATCGACCAAGAGATCGTTAGATGGGTCGCCATGTGGGTAATCAGGTGGGTACTGAGACAGGCTTAATTTATGCTGCGCGCATCAAATGGGCTGTCCAVAGAAAAGGCCGGGATTTCCACGTCGAAACATTCGCCGTCCGCCGTTTTCATTTGGTAGGTACCGAGCATAACACCGGATGGGGCCGTAAGCGGCGCACCGGAGGTATAGCGGAATATTTCGCCGGGTTTGAGATTGGGCTTTTCGCCGACAACACCCTCGCCGCGCACTTCTTGTACCTGGCCATTGCGGTCGGTGATTTGCCAGAACCGCTCAACCACCTGCATGTCTTCACCGGTCTGGTTTTCAATCTCGACCGTATAGGCCCAAATGAAACGATCATCAGCCGGGGAGGATTGCTCGGCTAAAAATTCCGGCTCTACCCTGACGACCACATCTCTGGTTCTGCGTTCGTACATTTTACGCCCCCTTTGGCTCTATTTTGTGGCTATGTTTTGTCGAAATTTGTTGTTTGTTGATGCATACTTAGCCCCTTATTTAGAGTGCGCAAGTCAATAACCCAGTTAAGCGAGCGATTAAATTCACTTACCGTCCACCATTTGGCGAAAATCACATCTATTCACACGACTTGCAGTCTGGTAATCAATTGCCGTGAAACAAGAATCATCATTAGCTCCCGGCATTTTGCCTGCTCAGGATATTAGCGACATGATCGTGCGAGGATTTGTGCATGCCCGCACAGGCGACGAGCCGATGTTAGATAGGGCGTTCGAGCCGCAGATTGCACCGGGCCAAATCCAGCCCGCTTCACTGGATTTACGTCTGGGGTCGGTGGCTTACCGCCTGCGGGCCTCTTTTTTGCCCGGTATTGGCCGCACAGTGGCGGATTGTTTGGACGAGCATTTGGTTATGCACGAAATCGACTTGACAAAAGGTGCCGTGCTAGAGACCGGGTGCGTCTATCTGGTACCCCTCAAGGAAGCTCTGGAATTGCCCGCAGATTTATCGGCCCGGACAAACCCGAAAAGCTCCACGGGGCGGCTTGATGTGTTTACCCGGGTTATTGCAGATTACGCGGCGCAATTTGAAACCATTGATGCGGGCTATAAAGGGCCGCTTTATGTGGAGATCGCGCCGCGCACATTCTCGGTTCTGGCCAGACCGGGCGACAAATTGGTGCAAATACGGTTTCGCAAGGGGCCCGTGACCATATTACGTTCACAAACCGTCAGCATTGATTTGCAGGGTATAGGTGCGGACGGTATCATTGGCTGGCGGGCCCGGCGGCATTCAGGGCTTGTGGATATTTCCGGTGTCGGTGCGCATAATGCAGTAGATTACTGGCAAGCGTTGAGTGCCCCGGACGGGCGGTTGATCCTTGACCCTGAGGAATTTTATATTCTGGCCTCCAAGGAATCCGTTGTAATCCCCGAAACCGAAGCCGCCGAAATGGCACCAATCGCGCCGGAAATCGGTGAATTTCGGGCCCATTATGCCGGGTTTTTCGACCCCGGCTTTGGCCTGAAACAAGCGGGCGGAGCCGGATCACGGGCCGTGCTTGAGGTTCGGGGCCGTGATGTGCCGTTTATGCTTCGCCACGGACAGCCTGTGGCCAAGCTGGAGTTCGAAGCCATGAGCGCAATACCGGACAATCTCTACGGCGCAAACGGCTCCCATTATCAAGCACAGGGGTTACGCCTGTCCAAGCATTTTAAACTGTAGCCGCTCAGATACAGACCGTATGCCTGCATTGTGCTTGCATATTTAAGGTAAATGCCTAGCTTGTTTACAACTTAAGGAGAATGGATATGAGACATTATATTTTGGCAACAGCAGCGTTTGGACTTGCTTTATTGGTCGGCGGATGTGGTTCGAAAGACACGAAAAACTCGACAGAACCATCTAGCACCGAACTTGCCACCAAACAACAAACACAGCAATACACAGATGGCCCGGCCATGTGGCTGGTCTCGGACGAAGATACAAAAATTTATTTATTCGGTACGGTGCATATCCTTAAACCTGAAATGCAGTGGCAGACTGACGCGTTTAATACCGCGTTCGACGCCAGTGATGCGGTCTATCTGGAAGCAGATTTAAGCGAGGAAGTGCAAGCCTCTCTGGCTGCACTCTTGCCGCCTTTGGCATTTTACTCGGACGGACGCACTTTGATGGGTGTGCTGGACGCGGCGGACGAAAAAGAAGTGTTGGAAGCGGCGGAGATATTGGGTCTACAGCCCGAAACACTGAATATGATGAAGCCCTGGTTTGCCGGCATAGCCCTAAGCCAGATACATATGGTCAAGACCGGGTATCAAGCCGATAGCGGCGTCGAGAAAATCATCGCAGCCAAAGCCAAATTATCCCAAAAACCCATGCGGTATTTCGAGACTGCCGAGCAGCAATTGCATTTCCTAGCCGGACTGCCGGAAGCAAGCCAAATTGAGTTTCTGGTGGCCGGGGCCGTTGCCATTGAAGACCAGCCCGAAATGCTCGACGAGCTGGTTGCCGATTGGGCCGAAGGAGATGTCCAAGGCATTGCCGACTTGATCGCTGATGAAGACATGATGGGCGACGGCGTCGTTTATGATGTGCTTTTGGTCAAACGCAACCGTACCTGGACCCGGACAATAGACCAGTTGCTGGAGGACGAGGCGGGGACATTTATGATCGCCGTCGGTGCCGCCCATTTGGCCGGGCCAGACAGCATCATTGTCATGTTACAAAATGCAGGCGAAACCGTTATCCGGCAATAGAAAAACGCAAACCATCGGCGTATTTGCGCCGCTTGCACCGTAGTCGCAATAGGGATTTCTGCGCTTGTCTCTTGTATTATTTGCCGTACCGCGTAGTTTAGCCGCGTAGGTTGAGGAAAAGTTTGGGGAGTGGATATGCGTTTTTTCATGAGTGTTACTGGTTTTTTATACCTGTTATTTGCAGCGTCTATAGCCTTGGCAAAACCTGTGCCCGTGGAACATTACTCCAGACTACCTGCTGTGTATGCTGCGGCTTTGTCGCCGGACGGGCGGTTTTTGGCAGCAATTACCGACAATGAAGGTCAATACATAATACGCGTGTTCAATATTGCCGACCCGGAAGATACAAAGCTCAGAGCCAGTACCTACCCCAAAGACGTGCGCGTAAACTGGGTTAGATGGGCCAACAATGACACAATCCTTCTTTCCGTACAAAAGGCAGAAAAAATTTACGGCACTATCGCATATGTAGGGTATCTATACGCCTTGAACAAAGATGTGACGACCTCTCAACTTATTTTAAAACCCAATATAAAAAAGACAACGGCTCGTCCAGGCGATTTTCGCCAATTTAACAACACTATCGTAAATTTCCTGCCAAATGACCCGGATCATATTTTGATGATGTTTGGCAAAGAAAAAGCCATTTCACTAGGTGTGCATAAAGTTAATATCAATACCCGCAGATCAAAACGCATTGAACGTGGCACAAAGGATATTCAACACTGGATAACCGATCTGCGCGGCGAAGTTCGTGTCGGGGCCGGACGCAAGGACCGAACAGGCGATTGGCGCATGAAAATCAGGGATGCCCATAGCGATAAATGGCGCCCTGCAAAGGATTATCCGGGGCTGGAAGCCGGCACACCTGTTTTCGGATTTATGGGAAACCCAAATGAGCTGATTATTGGAAGTCGAGACGGCAAGGATACACTTGGACTGTTTATTTATGACCTTGCCCAAAAAAAACACACACGCAAATTGTTTCAGCACGACAAATATGATGTAGACGGTATTATTAAAAGCGCAGACGGGACAGAAGTCGTCGGGGCAAGCTATACCGATGATACGACCAAGCGAGAGTTTTTTGACCCGGCGACAAAATCCCGCATGGCAACAATTCAAAAAAACTTTATAGACTACCAAATCGACATAATAGAGCAAACCCGAAACGGCAATAAAATCTTGTTCAAGGCAAGTTCGCCCAGCGTGCCGCCGAGCCTGTATGTGTTTGATTTTACAACAAACAAAATCAACATATTGGCCCGTGACTATCCCGAAATTGGTTCAACCCATCAAGGTAATGTCAGCAAAGTGCGTTATACGGCCCGCGACGGTTTTGTAATACCGGGCTATGTAACGACGCCGCCTAAAATCGGAGCTGGTGAGGTTGCTTTCAAGAACCAGCCATTTATTATTATGCCCCACGGCGGCCCTTATGCACGCGATACCCATTCATTTGACTATATGGCACAGCTTTTTGCCTCACGGGGCTATTCGGTTTTACAAATGAATTTTCGCGGCTCGGAAGGTTTTGGCCATGCCCATGAGCAGGCCGGTCGTAAAAATTGGGAAATCATGCAAGAAGATGTAGAAGACGGCACACGCTGGCTCATCGACAAAGGTTATGCTGACAAACAGCGCATTTGCATTGTTGGCTGGTCTTACGGCGGTTACGCCGCGCTGATGGCTGCGATAAAACACCCTGAACTTTATGCATGTACGGCCAGTATTGCCGGTGTCACGGATTTAAAGGACATGATCGGCGACATGAAAAAATATCGTTTTGGCAGGCACACAGCCAAGCATTTCCTGATCAAAGGGTTTTCAGGAAAGGACGATATAAAAGCCAATTCCCCGGTCAAGCGGGCCAAAGAAATCACCATACCCTTGTTTTTAGCCCACGGCACCGATGATGTGAATGTGCATTTCGACCAATTTGCCCGCATGAAAAGAGCCTTGAAGAAAAGCAAGACAAAAACCACATTTATGAAATTCAAAGACGAAGATCATTATTTCATAGATTACGAGAACCGGACAAAATTACTTACTGGTCTGGACAAGTTCCTGCGCAAGAACTTAGGCGAGAGCGCGGCGGCTCCGTAAGAAAGGTAGAAAGCTATGGTGATTTTAACAGGCCGAATATTTACAATTGCAGTTTTTCTGACGAGTGTTTGTGTCTCAAATATTACAAACCTTGCGCTTGCAAAAAATATTCCTGTTGAACATTATGCCCGCTTGCCGGCTATTCGCGATGCAGCCATATCGCCGGACGGCAAATCTCTGGCGGCGATTGTCGAACAGAATGGGCGATATGTTATAGCCACATTTGATTTGACATCCACAGGTTTGCGCAACCCTAATGTTTTTGATGCCGGTGATAATGCCCGCTATAATTGGCTGCGTTGGGCCAATAATGACAGGCTGTTAATGAGCATAAGTTTGAGCGAGGAAATAAAGAAATGGGATGCATTGGTTGAAGGTGACTGGCTCTATACTTCTGATAAACTTTTGCGCCAGGCCCAGCCCTTGCTGGATGTCCAACAGGCCGCAGGTCGCCTTTATCTTGATAATGACAATGTAGCCGGGTTTCTACCGGACGATCCGGATCATATACTCATGGTTTTTCAAGGCGATACCCGGACAAGAAAATCGAAACTTATGGACACATATGGGGCCGATACTGCTGATATACCCTTTTCAGTTTACAAAGTTAATGTCACCACAAGGAAAATGCAAAGGGTAGAAAGAGGCTCAAAAAAACTGCGCAGATGGATAAGCGACCGTCAAGGCAAACTTAGAATTGGTATAGGCTATCAACGCAAGGGAAAGAGCGGCGAAAACTTAACAATAGACTTGAAGATCAAAAACAGTACTGGCAAGAAATCAGAGGGCGTAAAACACCACCCATTGTTGAAAAACGACGTCTATATTTACGGTTTTGATGCCAATCCTGATGTGATTTATATTGGGCATTATGGCGGGCGAGACACACGCGGGCTTTATACCTATAACCTGAAAACGAAAACACTTGGCCCGGCTATTTATCACGAAGACGACCACGATATTGGCGGCATTATGATCAGTGTAGACCGCATGCGTGTGGTCGGGTATTATTATACGGACGATACCAGCCGGTATGTGTATTTTGATGACAAGGCCAAAGCACGTAATGCTCGGCTTGAACAAAAATTTCCAGGTTTTGATGTTACCACTTACGACGAAAGTCCGAACGGGGAATGGGCCGTTTTGCACGTATCCGCCCCTGATTATCTTCCCGAAATGATATTGTATAATTACAAAACCAACAAAGCCGCCACATTGTCAAAACTATATCCGGAACTTAAAAACGACGATATAGCCATGGTTGTCAATGTTAAATACACGGCCAGAGACGGCAGCTTAATCCCGGGCTATGTCACACTACCTGTCGCCTATTATGACGGCCGCGAAATTGAAAACCTGCCTTTTATCATCTATCCCCACGGCGGCCCGGCCAGCCGAAATTACGACGGGTTTGATGCCCGCGCCCAGTTTTTAGCCTCACGCAGATACGGGGTTTTACAAATGAATTTTAGGGGCTCCACTGGCTACGGCAAAGCGCACAAAGACGCCGGGCGCAAAAACTGGCAAGTCATGCAAGAAGACGTTGTCGACGGCGTAAACTGGCTAATCGGCAAAGGCTATGCCAACAAGGAGCGCATCTGTATTATGGGTGGCTCCTACGGCGGATATGCCGCCGTCATCAGCGCCATTAACAACCCGGATTTATATGCCTGCGCCGCCAGTTTCGCCGGGGTGATGGATATCCCGCGCCTGGTCGATAATGCCGTCGCAGAAGGAAGGCGCGGCGCCGTTAAATATTCCGTAGCGTCTGGTTTTAAAACCCGCGCAGAAATGCGCCAGCAATCTCCGTCCCGCCGGGCCGACGAGCTTAAAACCCCGCTGTTATTGGCCCACGGTGAGCGCGATTTAATTGTCGACTTTAAGCACCAATATAAAATCATGCAATCAGCCCTGAAAAAATCGAAAGCCAATGTCACATTCCTGCCCCTCAAAAACGGCGACCATTATCTATCACGAGGCGACAACCGCTTGGCCTATCATCAAGCCTTGGACAAATTTCTAGGCGAGCATTTAGGCGAAAGCACGGCACCATAGAAAGCCCAAAACATGCGCAATATTTTTACGATCATTTTTCTGACCTTGCTGTCCTCATTTGCCAAACCCGCATTTGCCAAAACCGCGCCCGAAGCCTTYGGCKTCTTGCCTGCCGTCTATGATGCGGCGATTTCCCCGGACGCCGCGCATTTGGCCTTGATCATCAATATGGACGGGCAATACGGGGTTAGAATCCTCAACACCAAAGCGACAGGCAAAAAACCACTTGTGGTCTTGCTCGGAGATACCGCCAAACCAAAATGGGTGAAATGGGTCAATAATGACCGGGTATTGGTCGCAATATGGCGCAGTGAAGTGATTTTAGGTACCCCGATCACGTCCAGCTATATCATCACCATAGACACGGTAAAACTGAAAACAAAATTACTTGTCGTGCCCAAAAACATGTACCGCCAATTTAACGACCAAGTCATAGACTTCCTACCAGATGACCCAAAACACATACTCATGAGCTTCTCCAACTCCGTTAGTGATTCTCCCGACATCCAGCTTGTAGACGTTAAAAAAGGAACCAGTAAACGCATCAAACGCGGACGTTCTTATATTCAAAATTGGTATACAGACTTGCGCGGTGAACCACGGGTCGGGCAAGGCCGCAATGACAAACTGGATGTGAAATATTATCTGACAATTCGCGACACCGACGGCAAAACTTGGCGGGACGCGGACGATTACCCTGGCCTAGAAGCTAATGCGAATATTTTCGGATTTACCGGCAATCCTGACGAATTGGTTATTGGTCAATACCAGGGCAAAGACACACGGGGTCTCTATGTCTATGATTTAGGGGTCAAGAAAATCACCCGTAAACTGTTTCATCATGACGATTATGATGCGGGCAGTTTAATCCTCAGCGCCGACGGCAAAAATGTCATTGGCGTGAATTATGTTGCGGATGCGCCTGAACGGGAATTATTCGGGCCATACGAAACACCTCTGGATTTATTACACGAACAATATCCAGACTACACAATTGATTATGTTGACCGCTCAAAAGACGGCAATGTCATGCTGGCCAATGTCAGCGATGCCTATGACCCCGGCATGTTGATGATGGTCAACACAAAAACAAAAACCATTACCCGTATCGTCTCTTTGCGGCCTCAGCTCAAAAGCAAAGATTTGGGCATGGTCATCAGCGTCAAATACGCGGCCAGAGACGGAGTGACAATCCCGGCCTATGTGACATTGCCGCCCGGCGTAACCCAAACGGCCCAGATCAAAAACCTGCCCTTTATCATCYTGCCCCACGGCGGCCCTTATGCMCGMAARTCRAAACGGTTTGATTATTTCGCACAGTTTTTTGCTTCGCGGGGCTACGCCGTGTTGCAGATGAATTTTCGCGGCTCCATAGGGTACGGTAAAGAATTTAAAAAAGCCGGGCAACAAAACTGGGTGCTCATGCAAGAAGATGTGGAAGACGGGACAAAATGGTTGATCGACAAAGGCTATGCGGACGCGGGCAATATTTGCATTGCGGGCTGGTCATACGGCGGCTATGCGGCCTTGATGGGGGCCATAAAAAACCCTGAACTTTACCAATGCGCCGTCTCCATGGCCGGGGTTACGGATATGAAAGCTATGGAACGCCATATGAAAGACTACCGCTTTGGCCGTACCTCGGCCCGCGATTTGTTCCTAGACGGGTTTAGAGACAAAGACGACATCAAAGAAAACTCACCCGTCAAACGCGCAAACGAAATCACCATTCCGCTATTTCTTGCCCACGGGGAAAATGACCAACGGGTTCATTTCAACCAATATAAGCGCATGAAAAAAGCCCTAAAGAAAAGCCCGGCCAAAATCACTTATATGAAATTTGAAGACGAAGACCATTTCCTGTCCAAGCAAAAAAACCGCCAGCAATTCTTTATCGGGTTGGACAAATTTTTAGCAGAAAATCTCACGCCCGTGCAAAGCCAGCCCTAGGAAACTTGACATTAAAATCCTCAATGCTAAGAGGGCAGAATCAGCAAATATGGAGGTGAAAATGACTAAATTTAGCAAATATAATGACCTGCCTTGCTTTCGAGGTCACGTCTAAACGGCGTAAAGGCTTCCCGTCAGAAACCAAAGTCAAACGCGGTATCAGAAGCGTGCGCGGCGGCGAAGTGATACTCACAGAAAAACTGGGCCGAAGTGATCTATGCCCGTGTAAATCCGGACGTTTGTTTCAAGAAATGCTGCCTGAAATCTGGCAGGTTTGACGGTTCCAATCGCGGAGACTATTTTTAGGTAAACTAAGCCGAACAACTGGCCCCGCCGAGTACGCAAAACTTTGCACAATGTGGGTGGTTTAATTTTATCGGGGCGCGGGCTTGTTTGAGGCTCGCGCCCAACTCAAATTGGTCGTCGTCCCACAACAGGGTACAGGCCAATACAGCGGCTCGCCCCGCCCCTTTTCGCCGTACCACCATGCGCGAATTTGAACACATAATATCGTCAGGTGACACACCTAAAATGCCCCAACATGTCTCGCTGATTTCTGGCACATCTACATGCGCGTCCATTTCCGGGAACAAAACCAATTGTTTGGGGTCGGCAGTATCAATGGGCCAACCGCCCTGTTCTATTAAACCCCCATAGCCGCGCCGAGACTTGGCTTCGCTCTCATTCCAAATAGTGCGCCCGGCGATATTGAGATTAAACCCGGAATCTGAAAGCCAGTTTATGCCCTTAAGCGCGGAAGCAAAACTGCCAAGGCCGCGCTCATGATCGTGTTGGGCTTGCCCATAATGATCTAGGCTAATGCGCAAAGTCATTTTATCACCATAGCGTTTTTGCAAATCCAAAAGCCCGGCCTGCACCCGTGGCCGCATCATTGGGCGCATGGCATTGGTCAGTACCAAGAGTGAATGCCCGCGCTCCAGTGCCATTTGCGAAAGCCGTATAATATGAGGGTTCATATAAGGCTCACCGCCCGTAAAGGCGATTTCAATTTGGCCGTAGCCGAGCGCATTAATTTCGTCCAGATAGGGTTCCATATCGTCCGGCGTTATAAATACGAAATGCTCTGCCGTCGGCGAGCTGTCAATATAGCAATTGATACATTCGATATTGCATAGGGATCCGGTACAAAACCACAGGGTCTTTAAACCCTTAAAATATACTTGGGCGCGTTTTGCCCCCGTGGCCGTAACATCCGGGTTTTGGAATTTCTTCGGGTCAAGCGCCGGCTGGAACTCCCCAATTTTTAGGCCCGTTTTTGGATCGACAATAATATTCATTCCGCTTCTCTAATGATTTTCAGATAAACTGCCAGACAATTTTCCGTGAGCATGAATGACAAATAACATTGATATTATGGAAAGGGTGCTTGACATATCGAATTTGAACGTTATGTAAAGCTTACTTGTCAAAACATGGAGAAAATAATGAAGACACCATTTTATATAAACCCTGACGTGCTGGAGAAACCGTGGGGTTCGAAGTATGACATTCTAATGTTGGTGATGCTTATAGCGGCCATGGCCGCTGCTGGTCTGGCTTTCCTTGCCATCACCGGGGAAAAATCTTCTAGCCTAGCGCGCATAGGTATAGGCGGTGCATATCTGGGAATGCTATTTGGCGCATTTGGCCATTTGGGCAAACAAATCAAAAAGGGCGATGAATTTGTCGATAAAATCATTGCAACCGCAACAGCTTACGGCGGTCTATACACCATCATGTTTGTCGCGGGCATGACCATATTCCACAGCATTCGCGGGATGGATAATCTTGCCATGTGGAATCTTTTCGCACCGATATTTTTCCTGTTCATAACCTATATGTTCGCCCGCATTACCACCCGTAAATTCGCCAATCTAACCGTTTAGGAGACACAAATGAACAAGCAATCCACCCCTCGTCCGACCAAACACGCCCACCGCCGCTATATGAAATTGTTCATTCCTGCCATGGCCTTATATCTATTCAGCATGATAGGTATATCTATAGCCCGCAAACAAGACACATTACCGGAACCCCTACTCTATGTCGTCTCAATAATCCCGGCGGTTTTTATCGTCATCTGGATCCTTGGCCATATGCGCTATATCAATGAGCTGGACGAATTTTTGCAAAAGCTACAAATCAAAGCCGTGCTGTTCGGGCTTGCAGGAATTATGATTATCGCAACCATATGGGGCTTGATGGAAGAGCTGGCCAACGTCCCTGCTCTGCCGGTTTTCTATATCGTACCGGGATTTTATTTCATCTACGGGCTGGCTTATATCATCATCGCCAAACGGGCAGGTGTCAAAGGCTGGGGAGCCTATCTGTGAAAAACCGCCTGAAAGTCCTGCGGGCCGAGCGCGATTGGAGCCAAGCGGTGCTTGGCGACAAGCTCGATGTCTCGCGCCAAACCATCAACGCCATCGAGACGGGCCGGTATGATCCGTCCCTGCCCCTAGCGTTCAAAATCGCGCGTTTGTTTGAGCGCTCGATTGAGGATATTTTCGAACAACCACCAAAAGAAAACAAAGGAGAAGACAATGCGTAACCATAAATTCCATAAAACAAGAATTTTTCTGATATTGGGCACCGCCATATTGGCCGCCGCTTGGATGATTGGCGGGCCGGATGTGCTGCAAAGGTTCAACTGGCATCCGAAACTGGTCAACTTTCTGGTATTTTCGCCGTCCGTAATGGTATTTTTCTGGTCAATATCGGGGCACAATAAGTTTCTGGCCTGTGAACGCCGGGCTTTCAGAAAAATGCTTGGTTATTCATAGGCGGTAGTAGACATTCAGGTTCTCTAGATACATAAAAGGGTAATTTTTATGTGAGCCTGTATGAGTTTTGAAACCCCGCCCCCGGCCAGCCGTCTTGGCAATATCCAAGCTTTGCGCGGTATTGCCGCCCTGTTGGTGGTGTTTGCGCATTTACTAATCATCGAGAGAAAATACTCGCCTGACCAAATCCTCGGCGATTATATGGGTTTTGGCCTGACCGGCGTCGATTTATTTTTCGTCATATCCGGGTTTATTATGGTACATGTGGCGGCCCGCTCAAAGCGCGGTGTCCGACCGGTTCTGGATTTTCTATTTGCCCGCATCACTCGGATATACCCGCTATATTGGTTGGTCAGCGCCGCATTGGTGGCCGTCTGGTTTTGGCGACCGGAATTGGTATTTTTCAGCGTCAGCCAAGCCCCGGATATGCTGAAATCTTTCGCCCTCTACCCCGACACCCGCCCGCCTTTGCTGGTCATAGGCTGGACGCTGATCCACGAAATGGGGTTTTATCTGGTGTTTGCTTTGGCATTATTGCTGAAACCAAAATGGCTTTTGCCGTTTTTGGGACTGTGGGCTTTGATGCTGGTAGGCGGGCAATATATTGGCCTCGATACTGCTGGCCCAGTACGGGCCATATTGTTCAGCCCGCTCAGTTACGAATTTCTGACGGGTGCCCTGGCCGGATGGATATTCCACAAAACAAAGGCCAAATTCGCCGCGGCCACTTTGGTTTTGGGATTATTATTATGGGCCGTAACTTTATATGTTCTCACCTCGGCTGGCCATACTATGATCGAAAGCCATATGGGCCGGGCCATACATTTCGCCCTGCCCGCAACCCTCGTCGTGTACGGCCTGGCCGGGCTTCAAACCAACATGCCCAAATGGTCACAAACCCTCGGCGATTGGTCATATGCGCTCTATTTGACCCATATCCTAAGCCTAAGCCTGTTCGGCCGCATCTGGGCCAAATTCGCCTCAGCCGAAAAATGGGACAATTTCCCCGCCCTAATCATCATGACCATAGCCAGCATAGCCGTCGCCGGACTGGCCTATAAGCTGGCCGAAAAACCAATGTTGGGGGCGGCGAAGTTATTGCGAAAACGCCTGTTCCTGTCAGCGTAATACTGGCCATTAAGAACTCCTTCCTCCGTTTTTTACGGGGGAAGTACCCCAAAGGGGGGATGGGGGCGCGCACCTCTTGTGCGCTTTAGACTTGCGTCACCCACTATTGCTTCGCAGCGCCGCAAGGGCGGCGGCCCCCATCACCTTCGCAAGAGCTTCGGCACTTCCCCCATGAGAAATGGGAGGAAGGAAAATGAGAAAAATGCTCCCCCTACTATAATTTGATGTTAATTATCGTCCCGCCAGCGCAATACCGGTTTCCGCGCCGCCCTTGTTTCGTCCAGCCGTCTGAGCGGCGCATATATCGGGGCGGCCTTGAAGAACTCTGCATCACCTGCTTTCGCCCGCCGCGCCAAAGCTTTCATCACATCAATAAACCTGTCCAGCTCGGCCTTGCTCTCACTTTCGGTTGGCTCGATCAGCATGGCACCTTTGACCACCAACGGGAAATACATGGTCATGGGGTGATAGCCTTCGTCGATCATGGCTTTGGCAAAGTCGAGGGTTTCGACGCCTGTGCCTTCCAAAAACGCATCGCTGAACAATGCTTCGTGCATACAGATACCGCCGAATGCCGGCGACATTTCGCCGCTCAAACTGGCTTGCACATAATTGGCGTTGAGGACCGCATCTTCGGTGGCTTGTTTAAGCCCGTCCGACCCGTGGCTGAGCATGTAACTCAGCGCACGGACAAACATGCCCATCTGGCCGTGAAATGCGGTCATACGGCCAAAACTGTCACCGTCGGCATTTTCCACCAGACGCCAACCGTCTTTGTGTTTCTCCACATAGGGCACAGGCGCATAAGGGGCCAAAGCGTCCGACAAAACCGTCGGGCCGGACCCCGGCCCGCCGCCGCCGTGGGGGGTTGAAAACGTCTTGTGCAAGTTTAAATGCATGGCATCAATGCCCAAATCCCCCGGACGCACCCGCCCAACCAAAGCATTAAAATTAGCACCGTCGCAATAAAAATACCCGCCGCATCCGTGAATCAGCTCGGCGATCTCGATGATATCATTTTCAAACAAGCCGCAAGTATTGGGGTTGGTCAACATAATCCCGGCAACATCGTCACCGATTTTCGACCGCAGCGCCGCCATATCGACCCGCCCCGCATCATTGGCTGGAATAGAATCAATGCTAAACCCGCACAACACCGCCGTCGCCGGATTGGTACCGTGGGCGCTTTCGGGGACAAGCACCCGGCGTTTATGGTCTGCACCTTTTGCGTCCAAAGCCGCCCGTATGGCCATCATACCGCACAACTCGCCGTGGGCTCCGGCCTTGGGGCTCATGGCTACGACAGGCATTCCGGTCAGCTTACAAATCCAATCGGATAATTCAGCCATCAATTCAAGCGCACCTTGCACCGTGCCGCGTGGCTGCAAAGGATGCAAATCGGCAAAGCCGGGCAGACGCGCCATTTTCTCGTTCAGGCGCGGATTGTGTTTCATAGTACACGAGCCCAGCGGATAAACCCCCATATCAATAGCATAATTCTTTTGCGACAAGCGCACATAATGGCGCATGGTTTCGGGCTCGGACAGGCCGGGCAATCCGATTTCGTCCGTGCGCGCCATAGTCCCAAGCCGGGGTTTCACACCTTTTAGTTTTGGAAAATCCACCCCCGAACGCCTCGGCGTACCAATTTCAAAAATCAATTTCTCCGCCTGCGCCAAGCCGCGATTACCAGATACGGTTTTATGTTCAACAGCCGTAATAGCCTCCGGCGTAGTTTGGCGACCCTGTGTGTTCATACTCATGACAAAGCTCCTTCTAAAGCCGCCGCAAAGGCGTCCATATCCGCGTCTGAATTGGTTTCTGTGGCGCAGACGATGAGTAAATCATCATGTCCGTCCATGAGGCGCGAAGCATGTAATCCGCCGAGGACGCCCTGCTCTACCATGTCCCCGATCACTCCTGCCGCAGGTTTGGGAAGCCGCAGGGTAAATTCGTTGAAGAAGTTTTCTGTGACCAATTCGACCCCGTTAATGGCGGTTAATTTGTCCGCCAAAATACAGGCTTTTTCATGATTGATCGCCGCCAATGTGCGCAGGCCCGCTTCGCCCAATAATGTCATATGGATAGAAAACGCCACCGTACACAGGCCCGAATTTGTGCAAATATTGGAGGTGGCTTTYTCRCGCCKGATATGTTGCTCGCGSGTYKRMAKGGTCAGCACATAGCCGCGCTCGCCTTGCGCGTCGACGGTTTCGCCGCACACCCGCCCCGGCATTTGGCGCACCAATTTTTGCCGACAAGCAAATAGCCCCACATATGGCCCGCCGAAATTCAGGCCAACCCCGATGCTTTGCCCCTCGCCGACCACAATATCCGCCCCCATTTCGCCGGGGCTTTTAATGGCCCCGAACGCCACGGGTTCAGTGAACACCGCAATCAGCAAAGCCCCGACCGCATGGGCGGCGACCGCGTAGAGTTCAAGATCAACAATCTCGCCGAACACATTGGGCGATTGCACAACGATTGCCGCGATGTCTTTGTCCAAACCGTCCAACACATCCGCATCCTTGCCGGGCGCGGGCGCATGGATATCCAGCTCTATATCCAAGTATTGACACAGGTTTTTGGTCACTGATGCGTAATGGGGATGCAGTCCGGGGGCCAGCACGCATTTGCTACGCCGGCGGGCGCGGCACGCCATCAGCACGGCTTCACCGCAGGCGGTCGAGCCGTCATACATGGAGGCATTGGCCACATCCATTCCGGTGAGCATGGCGATTTGGGTTTGGAACTCGAACAAAACTTGTAACGTGCCCTGGGAGATTTCCGGCTGGTACGGAGTGTAGGCGGTGAGGAATTCCGAACGCTGGATCAAATGATCAACGCTCGACGGAATATGGTGGCGATAAGCCCCGCCGCCAATGAAAAACGGCCCGGCCCCGGCGGAACGGTTTTTGCCCGCCATAGCAGTCAAGCGCGCATCGACCTCGGCCTCGGTCATATGGGTCGGCAGATCAATCAGCCCGTCCAGTCGCGCCGCGTCGGGCACATCTTGGAACAAATCATCCACGGATTTCACCCCGACCACGTCCAGCATGGTGGCCCGGTCATTTTCGTTTAGTGGTAAATAGCGCATTTTTAATCTTCCTAATGTTTTTTAAAGTGCGAAATTCCCCTCACACCCCGCTCATTCCCGTGAAAGCGGGAATCCAGTCTCTTAACAATCATGTGCGAGCTTCGCTCGCTCTTTATTCGCTGGATACCCAGTCAAGCTGGGTATGCACAAGAGGCAGGCTACGCTCAGTGGGTTTTGTAGATGTCCGCTGACATAATATTCCGTCAATCTTCCAAAAATTTCTTATACGCATCCGCGTCCATCATGCCGTCCAGTTCGCTTGCATCGGTGATTTTCATTTTGAAAAACCAGCCGCCCGCTTCCGGTGCGGCGTTGACGGTTTCGGGGGCATCTTCGAGGGTGCCGTTGACCGCCGTAATCGTGCCGCTAATTGGCGCATAAATCTCGCTAGCGGCTTTGACGCTTTCGACCACGGCCACGTCGTCGCCCTTGTCAAATTCCGCGTCTATGTCCGGCAGTTCTACAAACACCACATCGCCGAGTTGCTCTGCGGCGTGGGCGCTAATCCCGATGGTGGCAATATCGCTATCTCCGTCTTTGGCAAGTCTAATCCATTCATGGTCTTCAGTATATTTCATTGGTATTCTCCTTTTGTTTAAATTTTTCCTTCCTCCGTTTTATACGGGGGAAGTACCCCGAAGGGGGGATGGGGGGCAATCTCGCGTCTTGCATATGGTTAAAGTTGGCCCCCCATCGAGCGCGACCTCTTGGGAATGCCTCTTGTGCAAGAGGCGCCCACTTCCCCCGTAAGAACGGAGGAAGGAAAGAGGTGTTTATCTGGTACAATCTCACCCCCGATAAAAATTGTTTGCCACAAATGGCAGTTTCACCACTTTCGCAGGTTTGGCTTTACCGCGAATGAGCAATTTTACTTCGGTGTCTACACGCGAAAACCTGCGTTTTACATAACCCATAGCCACAGGCCCGCCGTGACTGGGGCCGTAGCCGCCTGACGTAATGATGCCAATGTCTTTGCCGTTCATGTTTTGAATAATCGTACCCTCACGGGCCGGCGCGCGTCCGTCCGGCTGGATACCAACCCGGCGACGCACTGGCCGCTCGGCTATGTCTTTTTGCACCCGTTCCGCACCAATAAACCCACCCTCGGCGCGGCGATGTTTCTGGATAGACCAGATCAACCCGGCTTCTATGGGTGAAGTGGTTTCGTCAATATCGTGGCCGTATAAACAAAGCCCGGCCTCAAGACGCAAACTATCACGTGCCCCCAAGCCAATAAGCTCAACCTCGTCGTGGCTCAAGAATAATTCGCACATCTTCACTACGTCCGTATGTTTGACGGCAATCTCATAGCCGTCCTCGCCCGTATAACCGGAGCGCGATATATGACACCACATACCGTCCAGCGGCACATCCAGTGACGACATAAACGGCATTGTCCGGGCTTTAGGAATATATTTGGACACCACATCCACCGCCTTTGGCCCTTGCAGGGCGATGAGCGACATATCGTCCAAGATTTTTAGTTTAAGTCCATCTGGTAAGTGCTTGTTAATATGGGCAAAATCTTCCGTCTTACAGCCAGCATTGACAACAATATAAATCCAGTGTTGATGACCGTCCATCCCCAAACGGCTGACCATTAAATCATCGAGAATACCACCGTCCGCGTTCAAAAACTGTGTATAGCGTTGCTGGCCCGGCTCTAGGGATTTCACATCACACGGCACTAGAGTTTCCAAAAATGCCGCCGCAGTTTCAAACTTACCGTCGTCCGCAATAATAAAAGCCTGCCCCATATGGGAGACATCAAACAACCCGGCTGCGGCGCGGCAATGCAAATGCTCTTTCATGACGCCGAGCGGATATTGCACTGGCATATCGTAACCAGCAAATGGCACCATTTTAGCGCCGTGCCCTACATGGAAATCGTATAATTGCGTTTTTTCGGTCGTTTGATTATTCATCTGACACTCACTCAAAGCCACTTGACCGCAACCTAATGGCTGCGGCGTTGTGTCCCCGCTGTCGTCAGAAAAATCGACCTGAGAGATTCACTGACCCAAAACAATTAAGCCCGCTTACTCCTTCGGTGTGCGCATAAGGCCCACTTTCCAGCGTTTCGAATTCCCGACGGTCCTTGGTGCCTGAGAGTTTCCGGGACGGTTGCTCCTTCGGCGGCGAAATATTCGCGCTCTCCCACAGGGAAATATATTGGGACAATGTGTAGAGGGAATTTACGACGAGTCAAATAAAATTGTCCTTTATGTCACCCCGGGCTTGACCCGGGATGACATTGAGAGGGGGTACCAAAACCACTGATACTCCGAGGGTATGAGTTTTACCTTTAATTACGGATTTTACATCCGCTCCGGTGTTTCTATACCCAGCAAATCCAGGCCGATTTCTAGTTGTTTTAGGGTCAGGGTGGACAAGGCTAATCTTGAAGATTTTACATCACCCGGTACACCGTCTTGCAGAACCGGACAATCAGCGTAAAATTTCGAGAAGCTTTGCGCCAATGTGTAGACATGCTCGCACACAATATGCGGCATACGTTTGGTTTCGGCGGCGGCCAAAGCGCGGTTAAAGCCATCCAGAACCAGCACTAGTTTTTGTTCGGATTTATGTTTGGGCATGATTGAGCCGGGTTTGACGCCTGCCGTTTCAGCTTTACGCAATAATGATTTTATCCGCACCGCCGCATACAGCAAATAAGGCCCGGTTTTACCTTCAAAGGAAGTAAACCGCTCCAGATCAAAAATATAATTGGTGGTACGGACATTTTGTAAATCCGAGAATTTAATAGCGGCCAGACCGACTTTACGGGCAATCTCGGCCCGTTCCCCCGCGTCCATATCCTGGGCCAGTCCGGCTTCGCTCAAACGCTTGGCCGCAGCCTGTTTGGCTTGCGACAAAAGATCGGACAGGCGCATCACCCCACCTGCGCGGGTACGAAACCGCTTGCCGTCCGTGCCGTTGACCGTGCCAAATTTTATATGCTCCAGCTTGTCGCGGGCAAATAATCCGGTTTTGCCAGCTGCTCTATAAACCTGTTCAAAATGCGAGCTTTGGCCGAAATCCACCACATAAAGAATAGTGTCCGGGTGCAAATTGTCTCGTCTGTCCAAAATGGTGGCCAAGTCCGTGGTCGCGTACAGGGCGGCTCCGGCACTTGAAATCAAAATCAGCGGCGGCAAATCTTTTTTATCGCTCTCCTCGGTCACCCGGATAATCAACGCACCGTCGCTCAATTCCGTATGCCCGTCTTTTTTAAACTGCGCGATCATGTCCGGGATCAACGGATCAACCGCCGCCTCGCCTTTCCACAGATCAAAATGCACACCTAGGGCAGCGAAATCCACTTTCAGGGCGGCAATGGAAACCGAGATAAAATGATCGAGCAAGGCCCTAAATCCGGCCCGCCCGGCTTGTAATTCGGATGTGGCTTTACGTGACCTCGCCATGCGCTGTGGGTCGTCTTTGGCCTTGCCGCTGGCTAACGGATATAGCCGCGCCAAATCTTCAATCGTCACCGGGCTTTTGTCTGGAAAGCCGTCCATGATACCGGCGTCAAAATACGGTAAATCCGGCTGCTCGTCTTCAAGTTCTGTAATCAGATGCCCCATTTGCAAGCCCCAATCACCCAGATGAATATCGCTGACCACGGCGTGGCCGCGAAACCGCAATAATCTTTGCAGGCTGTCCCCGATTACACTTGAGCGCAAATGGCCCACATGCATGGGCTTGGCCACATTGGGGCCGCCAAAATCTATCACAATTTTTTCAAGGGTTTCCCCATTGCGGGCCCCGACCCGGTCGTCTGCGGCCAATTCTCCTGCCCGCTTTGTCAGCAAACCCGTACTGGGTTCGAGGTTGATAAAGCCCGGCCCGGCGATTTCGGCCAAAGCGATATCCGGGTTGTCTTCTAGCAGCGCAACCACAAGCGCAGCAATGTCGCGGGGGGCTCTTTTGGCAGCTTTTGCGACCGCCAGTGCGCCGTTACATTGAAACGGCGTGGTTTTATCCGACGTCGTAACCCGGCCATAGTTTTTCGGTAAACCGAGTGCGGCAAAGGCCGCGCCGAGATGTGCGGACAATGTTTGTAAAACAGACGAGGACATAATTTATCCTAGTTCTTGCCCGCCGACACACGGAAGCGTTTCCCGTCCGCATTAAATGCGATTTGTTCAGGGGTCAGTTCAAACCCGACAATGATTTCGAAATTGGCCCCCGACGTGTTTTCATTGGCCCGAGGAATGGTGATTTCCCCAATATTCTCTGTAATTTCGACAACATCAACGCCCTGGGGAAATGTAACGGTGATGGGAAATATTTGTTTTTCAATCACTTCAATATCTTTTCGCGTGACAGCAACAAAATATTCATAGGTGGCGGTTTGCCCACTGGCCGCAGGGCCGCGCCCAAATGCTATGTCCAGTGATAAATCCGCACTTATGGGTCTGGTGTCAAAATACCGGCATAAGCTTCGGACTTTTTCAATTTCCGCTGTAAACCCAACATTGGCAAAGGTTTCCGCCCCCTTAAATTCCACCAAACGGGACGCCTCATAGAGTGCAAAAGCTTCTGGACACGGGCCAAGGTTTTTTTGCGGGGCTTCGCCCACTTCCAGTATTCTTTTGGCCGTCGAGCACCCTGACACTCCAACGACCGCAACCACCAAGCCGGCAAAGGCTAATTTGGTTGCATTTTTTAAAAACTGCATGGCATATCCTGTAATCGTCCAATTTCATTTTGTCCCGTATAAGCTATAGCGGGCGCGGCGCAAGTCTGCTAATCGCTTTAGCCAATATATCATGCATCTGCAATGGTTTGAATACCGCCTTTAAGAGAATTTAATGTTGAAACCACTTACCTTGTTACTGGCCAGCCCGCGCGGTTTTTGTGCCGGGGTTGACCGGGCCATACAAATCGTCGARCAAGCTATHRBCAADYDBGGHVCGCCGGTTTATGTGCGCCACGAAATTGTCCATAACCGCCATGTGGTCGAGCGHTTAGAGCGCATGGGCGCGGTGTTTGTCGACGAGCTTGACGCTTGTCCAGACGACCGCCCTGTGGTGTTTTCGGCCCACGGCGTGCCCAAGCGCGTGCCCGAAGCGGCCCGGCTTCGCAATATGATCTATCTGGACGCCACCTGTCCCTTGGTGTCGAAAGTCCATATAGAAGCGGAACGACATTATGCGCGGGGTCGCGAAATCCTGTTGATTGGCCATAAAGGCCACCCGGAGGTTATTGGCACTATGGGTCAGTTGCAAGACGGAGCCATCACCTTGATCGAAACGGAAGATGATGCGCATAATTACGCGGCCAAAAATCCGGATAATATCGCCATTGTCACCCAAACCACACTTTCCGTAGACGACACTGCGGGTATAATTGCCGTGCTGAGACAGCGGTTTCCAAACATGGCCATGCCCCATAAAGAAGACATCTGCTATGCCACCACCAACCGTCAAGCCGCCATCAAAGCTATTGCCAAAAGATGCGATTTGTTGCTGGTCATTGGCAGTCACAATTCGTCTAATTCCTTGCGGCTGGTCGAGGTTGGCAAACAGGCCGGCGCACAGGAATCGCTGCTGATCGCCAGCGCCGAACATATCAATTGGCACAAGCTGGACGGTGTAACTGTACTAGGTTTGTCTGCTGGGGCCAGTGCGCCGGAAAACCTGACCGACGGGGTGATTGCGGCGCTGAAAGCCCGCTATGATGTGACCATAGAACAGGTGGAGGTGACCAAGGAAGATGTGGTGTTTCGCCTGCCGCGTTCTTTGCGCGAGGTCGGGTAATGGCGCGGCGTACAAAAAAATTGGTGATTTATACGGACGGGGCTTGTTCGGGTAATCCCGGCCCCGGCGGTTGGGGGGCGCTTATGCTGTACGCGGGGCGGGAAAAAGAGCTGTACGGCGGCGAGCCAGACAGCACCAATAACCGCATGGAAATGCTGGCCGCCATCAAGGCTTTGGAAAGCTTAAAGCCGGGCTATGCCGGCGAGATTGAGCTGTGGACCGACAGTAAATATCTAAAGGACGGTATCACCAAATGGATCGTGGGGTGGAAGCAACGCGGCTGGAAAAAGGCCGACAAAAAACCGGTGCTCAATATGGATTTATGGAAGCGCTTGGACGCGGTCGTGCAAGGCAAAACCATAGACTGGCTATGGGTCAAAGGTCACGCCGGAGATCCGGGCAATGAACGGGCGGACGCGTTGGCGAACAAAGGTGTGCCGCGCCGCAAAGATTAGACCTATAGCATTTTGCGCTTAATTGGGTTCACTTTTTCTTCCTTCCCCACTTGTGGGGAAGTGGGCGCCTCTTGGCGTAGGGTGGGGGCGAACTCACGGCGGGCACCAGAGTAGAGATGTTCCCCCTATCCCCCTACGGGGCAGGGCTATTGCATATGGAAACATTATTCGAAGAACGACCATATCGGTGTAGTATTATTTCCCCTCACCCGCAGTTCGCTATGCTCACGCGGCCTCTCCCCAAGGAGAGGAGAGAAAATCAAGGTTTTTTCGAAAAAGAAATACTAAAACATCAGGTTTAATAGGGAAGATAAGAAGTCCAGCACTTTTCCTCTCCTTGGGGAGAGGCCGCGTTCGCTCTTGCGAACTGCGGGTGAGGGGAAATATAATGCCAGAATATTTCGTCCATATGCAATAGCCCTACCCTACGGGGTACACATTCGCGTCACGGGGCATTTGCCCCGCTTTGGCTCAAACCCCGTGAAAAACGGAGGAAGGCAAGAGAAGAAACTTAGTAAATATTTGAGCTCAATTAAACGCACAGGTCTTTTTAGCTGTATCCCAAGAGCCTGCCTGTTGCTCACATTCTGAGGAACATATATTATGCTTATAATCCCATGCTCCGCCCCGATCCAAACAGGGGTCGATTTGCATAAACCGTGAAAAAAAGATAAAATAAATCAGTCCCAAGCCAAGGCCAATAATACATGCGATCGTTATGCGGGCCCGAGTGGCTCTTAAAAATGGCCGCACGGCCTATATCGGCTCCACCTTCAGCGTCGTTCCCNTAACCGACATTACGCGCAGTTCGTCGCCGCCTTTGGCGTTGCCTTCTGCCATGGAGGCGCGCCATTGGGTGTCGCCTACATGGACGCGGCCTCGGCCTGTGTCAAAATTTGCCACTGCCTTGACCCGCATACCGATCATCGAGAGAGCACGGTCATTGAGCTCGGACGGTTCACCGCCTTTTACGTGTGGCCGCAAATATTTATGCCCGACATAGAGCAAAACCATCGTCATTATGGCAAAGAACAAAAACTGCATTTCCGGCCCAATGGGGAAAATAAACGAAACCAGCCCGACAATCAGCGCCGCCGCCGCTGGCCAGAGCAAATAACTGGTGCCGGACAACACTTCTGCGACCAATAATCCAAAGGCAAGGATCAACCAGTGAACGCCGCCCATTTCGCTTAATAACTGTATCAGTGAATTGTCCATAATTGTCTCCTTTTCGTCTGTTCTATTTCTTGGGTTTACCTGCATCCAGCAAAGCCGTAAGGCCGCCAACCGTCGCCGCCAGTCCCGAAAGTTCAGCTGGAACGATAACCGTGCTTTGGTTTGGTGATGTGGCGAGTGCTTTAAAGGCTTGCACATAATCCTGGGCGATAAAATAATTGATCGCATTAACATCACCCTTGGCAATGGCGTCCGAGACCATTTCGGTGGCTTTGGCTTCGGCCAAGGCTTCACGTTCACGGGCATCCGCGTCAAGATATGCGGCTTGTTTGCGACCCTCGGCCTCGCGGATAGCGGCTTCTTTCTCACCCTCGGCCATCAAAATCGCCGACTGTTTAGAACCTTCAGCCGTTAAAATTTCCGCGCGCTTGTTCCGTTCGGCAATCATTTGCTTGTTCATGGCTTGGGTTATGTCGTGGGGCGGTGACAAGTCTTTGATTTCGATCCGTGTCACTTTAACGCCCCACGAATCGGTTGCCGCATCAATCACACCAAGCAATTTCGCATTGATGACATCGCGTTGTGAGAGCACTTCGTCCAAATCCATAGCACCAACCACAGTCCTTACATTCGTCAAACATAGATTGATGATAGCGTTATCGAGATTGTTAACTTCATAGGCAGCTTTGACGGAGTCAATCACTTGAATAAACACAACTGCATCTGCTGTCACCATGGCGTTATCTTTGGAAATCACATCTTGGGACGGGATATCAATGACGCGCTCACGCATATTCATACGGTAGCCGACTTYGTCGATAAATGGGCGCAGAATGCCAAGCCCCGGCTTAAGTGTTCGTGTGTAACGTCCAAATGTTTCGACGGTGTATTCCATGCCCTGCGGCACGAATTTTACGATCATTCTGAGTAGCGCGAGCGCCAGAACAACCAGTACTCCAATTACGATAATTGTATCCATGATATTTCCCTTTTCTATTCTCTAATTACATATTTTCCAGCATATACTCGGCCGACGACACACGAAATTCGCCGCCGTCTTCCACATGTAAAGCCTCGACCACGCCGTCGTTGACAATCATAGCATAACGCTGTGAGCGCCTGCCCATACCAAAACCCGTGCCGTCGAGCTCAAGACCGATGGCGGCGGTAAAATCACAATTGCCGTCCGCCAGCATGTCAATGCTGTCACCGACATTTTGGTCGCGGCCCCACGCATCCATGACAAAGACATCATTGACCGACAAACAGGCGATTTTATCGATGCCCTTGGCCGCCAGCGCGTCCGCGTTTTCCATAAAACCCGGTAAATGTTTGGCCGAACAGGTCGGCGTAAACGCGCCGGGCAAAGCAAATACGGCAACGCGCTTGCCGGCAAATAAATCTTCGGACGTGATTGGTTCAGGGCCTTGTGCGCCCATATGCATGAAGGTGGCTTCCGGGAGCTTGTCCCCTGTTTTAATGCTCATAACTCTCTCCTTACTCTAAATATAGGGATTAACCCGTGCTTTTCAAGATTTACAA
This sequence comes from Robiginitomaculum sp., assembly GCA_002733385.1. Taxonomy (GTDB): domain Bacteria; phylum Pseudomonadota; class Alphaproteobacteria; order Caulobacterales; family Maricaulaceae; genus Robiginitomaculum_A. Next base: position 8,613 of record NVVO01000013.1, on the reverse strand, counting down.
TCGCAATGGGATTTCCACAATGGGATTTCCACAATGGGATTTTTAGGCATAATGTGATTCTCGGACTTGATTTTTCCTCTTATGGACGTCAGCATAGCCTATGGCCAGTTATAAACAAAGTAATAAACCGAGCGGAATTGAAAATTGGGATGACCAGCACGTCTCTCAGGACGGAAGCAATCTGGCCGGCCAACTGATCATTGCCGGGCCGTCCATTGGCGATAGACGGTTTCGCGGCACGGTGATTTACATGTGTGTTCACGACGCCGAACAAGCCATGGGCATTATCATCAACCGCCCCAAGCCGGATCTAAAGCTCTCGACCATGTTGCCCCACTTAAATGTCAATGGCCCGGTCACCCATGAAGACACTATGGTCTTATACGGCGGCCCGGTTGAGCCAGAGCGCGGCTTTGTCCTGCATTCACGCGATTATCTGGATCCGGACAACAGCTTGCCCTTAAGCGACACATTGGCGCTTACGACCTCAAAATCCGTCCTTAAGGCCTTAACCAGTCCGGATGCACCGCAAAAAGCCGTCCTGGCGCTTGGTTACGCCGGATGGGAAAGCGGGCAATTGGAACATGAATTGCAGCACAATAGCTGGCTGGTTGCCCCGGCAAATGACGACATCATCTTTACCGGTGAACCGCGCCATAAATGGAAACAAGCTCTAAGCAGTCTCGGCATTACGCCAGAGTTTTTATCTGCCAGCGCCGGGCATGCCTAGAATCAGCTTTGTTTGATAAAATAACAGTGAACATTGTCATTTGTGTAGCGGGTGATTTTGTTTCTTAGTTCGAATTGGTAATTCGTCGCCTCGGCCAGTTTTTTCAAACTGGCAATACCGAAATAATTGAGATGATCCGGGAAACGAAACCCGCACCAATCAATCCCGCGTACCGCCCGGTTTATGGTATCAAAATTTGGCACTTTAACATAGATAGCGCCGCCAGGTTTTAGCTTGTTGGTACAGGCCTCTATGACCTGCCTCGGCTGGGCTTCATGTTCAAGATAGGAACGCATGATGATCCCGTCCAAAAATCCGTCTTCAAACTCTGCAAGCCCGTCCAGTGCCGGCGCGTGGACAACATGTCCGCCGCGTTTGCGCATAAGCGCATCAGATATTTCAGCCGCCTGTTTTTCAATTTCAATACCGTAAGGCGTAAATTGCGGCGGGATATTGTTCAAGCCACCACAGCCAATATCCAATACATTTCCGCCCGCCACCTTGTCGCTAATATAGGCCCATTCATCATCTCGAAACATATGTAGGCGCCAACGGGTTTTTGCATCCAACCAAGCAATGATCGGTTCTTTTTCCTTGCGGCGTTTCTTCTCTTTAGCGAATTGTTTTGTCCAAGCTAAATCTTCGCTCAAGCTTTCGTAATCCGGGGATTCGTCCAGATAGACCATAGCACATTTTGAACACTTTACCGTGTTCCATTCAGGATGGCTAAGCTTGGGTAAAGCACTGTTGTGTTCGCTGGCGCAAACCGGGCAATTACGTTTATTTTTTTGCATAATACCACACTAAATCAAAGTTATAGACCTTAAACCTCATCAACAACACCCGGATTGCGTGACCGACGATTGAGCCACATGACGCCGCGCAGGTCTGATATTGACACGATTAGGCGGCCAAAATTGGTGTATTTGGAAACCCCGAACYGGCGGTTGCGATGACCGACATCGGCAAATTCAATCACATAACCCTCCCGCAACATCAAAGCCGGGATATAGCGGTGGATATGATCAAAATATGGCAGGCGCAAAAACGCCGCCCGCTTGAACACTTTAAGCCCGCATCCGGTATCGTCGGCTTGGTCTTTTAACAGCCATTTGCGCACCCCATTACCAAATTTAGATGCGGCCCGCTTGGCCCATGTGTCCTTGCGTTTGGCCCTACGCCCCCCGACCAAAGCCAGATTGTCCGGCGCATCTTTGCGGGTCATAATCTCGATAAGCCCAGGAATATCCGCCGGATTGTTTTGCCCGTCCCCGTCCAGTGTGGCGATAAACTCGCCTGTCGCCGCCAAAACCCCGGAACGCACCGAGCGGCTTTGACCGGCATTTTCCCGGTGGCTCAAAACCCGCAAGCTTTTATGGGTGGATTTCAGTTCGGTAAGCGCAGCCAAAGTTCCGTCCGTGCTGGCATCATTGACGAAAATCATCTCGTAAGCCAAGCCGTCCATGGCATCTGCAATCTCCGCCGCCAACGGCCCAACATTTTCCTGCTCATTATAAACCGGAACCACGACGCTATATTTCACTGATRTCACATTATCCTCAAAAACTGGTTTCGCCCCTATTGGCACGGSAGCAAAGAACGCGCAACCCGCCGTGTGGGTGRTGAYGKTTTTTGACGCGAGTTAGATTTCTAGGTTGTCCCACGATTTTATACGTTATCAAATTGGCCGTGTCACGCGAAACTGAAACGGGTTGAAAAGGAAATATCTGACAGGCAGGAAAGTCTAGCCCCGAAGCTGTTAGAAGAACCGAAAGCAGACGTTTTTTTTGGAGTAAACTGAATTACCTATTCTGCCCTCTGAAAAACACTCGAATAATATCAAGGTATTCTTCCTTAACCGCATATACAATTATGAACCTGAATTTTACCGACACGATTTCAAACGTAAGCTCAACATCCCCTTTGTGCCCAATATATGGAAAAGTCTGTATGAGAGATATTGTTGCCCGCATTTCTTTTCTAAATGGCTCAACAACGTGCGGCGCATTTGCTTCAAAATAGGTTATCTGACCGTTTATGTTCTGTATCGCTCGCGAGCGAAACCTTACAGGCTTCATGAGAAATTAGCACCTAAAGCCGCTAAAACTTCGGCTTCACTTGCGTATGAAGGGTTTGGATTAGACAGAGCTTGCTTTACATCTGCAATTTCATCAGCAGTTAAACGAATACCCTTGGAGCGATTTTTCATAAGCTCAAATAGGTCATTTGCCAGTGTGTTTTGTGTGTCCACTGGTAAATTTTTAGCATATTTTACAAGTTGTTCTAATTTTGTCATATATCGAGTATAGCAGGATTGAAGTTAAAAAAAAGCACCTATTTACATAGATGCCATTAAGATTTTTCGCATGTGTATGCCCAAGCTAGTATTCGCTCGAAAGCATTATGGTCATAACGCGGTTGGTTAAGTCGGGATTTGATGCGTCTGCTGATAGGTTTTTAAGCTGCCTATCATAGTAATCAATTTTCCAAAATATCCGTTCCCCGTCAATCTTTACGGCAGCGCAATCATGTTCGCCGTAAGGGTCGTTGTTATCGTTAAAATCATCGAAAGCTCTTACGGCTTCTATAATTTTTTGCTTGGTATCTTCGGGCAAATATTCGACACCTCTGGTGACAAATACACTCCCGCCTATGCCTGTCTTACGAAATTGGTCATTCAATGTGCGAATGACAATCCGCCTTTCATCGTCTGCAATATTTACACTTGCCATTTTCTACTCCCTTGGCTTCTCCATCCACAATTATTTGTGAACAGGTTAGGCAAAGAGAGTGGGCGCAAGATTATATCATGTTTACTACCAGTACTTGTTCTGTTTATATTTCTTGGGATAGGAAAACATATATATGAGTAACAGAACAAAAGAACAAAGCCGTTCAAATACGGCGACGATTGCTGCCATTGTCCCCATGATAGTTATTTATGGTGCATTTTATACATTTGGTAAAAGCGTAATTTTTGGTGAGGTGTATTTTTCCACCCTCACATACTCTGATACATTAATTCAGTTTTTCCTCACACTTGTTTGGTTATTGGTAACAATAGCATTTTTCTCCAGTATCGCTTTAATTCTTATTCTCATTATTAGCACAATTGTTTTTCTACTAGGCGGTTTTCTTCGCCGTAGGTATTCACTAAAATTACAAGAACAAACTAAGACTCTACAAAAAACTAAAATGGATATATCCATGTCGGTTAAAAGGATCAGTGAAATTGAAATTAAAATGCCCACCGTCATGGCAACAATAACCAAAAGGGAAAAATCTGCTCGCACAATAGAAGATTGGCAATCTTTAGCCACTGACATGGAAGATATAAATAAAGATATCACCAAATTAAAATCTATGAAACAAGTTACCGATGAGAATTATCAAGAAGTTGTTTTACTTCAGAAGAGCAATAGTGAACTTAAAATAAAACTAAACATCTCCTTCAGAGATCACGTTAATAATGTAGTAAACGAGATGAAAGACGAAGAAACCATATGGAAAATTCCCCATACGGCAACTTTATATTTTTTCGGCATTTTATTGTTAACTGGAATAATAAATTTCTTTTACATTTTTTTTTGGTTTGGACAAACGCCTATCGCAATGGTGTTATTGATTTTAATTATCCTACCGTTATGGGCGAGCTTATTTTTTACACAAAAATTTAAACTTCCCCCGGCAAAAACGGACTTATCAATAGATAATTTGTTTCTGATAATATTGTTTATATGTAGTCTTATATTTGCTCTTGCAAAAGGATATGATGATGCTCGCTATAATTTAAAATTTTCCAAAACTTATGAAATTATTACCGAAGACAGAACAATTGAAGGTCGAATAATAGATTCCAACAAACAATATTTGTTAGTTTATTCTGATGATACATTAATTTTAATCAACAGAAATGAGTCTAAGGAAATACGACTATCAAACCATAAATGACTCAACTATCTTACCAGCAGCATTCATCCAAACACGTTTTTCCACCAAGTCCACTGACTTAACCGCAAACAAAAACACACCTGCGGGCACTTGATTGAGTTCGGTCTTATAGGCTTCGACCATTGTTTGGATGCGATCATTAGATGTGGTGAGTGTGAGAACACGAAACGCATTTATATCGAATCGTTGCTTCGGTAATTTATTTTTCCAACTGTCTTCATAGCTTTGCATTTTTCGCAAGAACGAAGTTTGCTTGATGTCGCCTCCCCTATTGGTTTGCACGGATATTAGTGATCGAGGCAGAGAGCAGCCTTAAATAATAGACACGCTCCTTGTGATTGCGGTGCGTTTTAAGGCATTGAAAAGACCGAGCTTGTGCCCTATGCCAGTGTTCTAGTGAGTATTTTTATCCGGGTATTTGGAATGAACGAAAATATGATATTGCCTTTCAAATATAATAGCCGATCTTTGTTAATCGGGCTTTTGGTCTGTTTGGCCATCATGCTGGGCATTGCCGCAGATGCCTTTGCCCACGGCGTTACCCAGGGCGATAAGGGCTATATTGCCGAAACTAGCGGTGTGCAGATATTACCATTTTTGTATCTGGGGGCCAAGCACATGATGACTGGCTATGACCATTTACTGTTTTTGTTCGGGGTGGTGTTCTTTTTATACAAGCTCAAGGATGTCAGTATTTATGTGACCTTGTTTGCAGTCGGTCACATCATCACCTTGCTCGGCGGGGTGTTGTTCGAGATTAAATTTAACCCTTATATTATCGACGCCATTATCGGATTTTCCGTGGTTTATAAGGCCCTGGATAATATGGGAGCCTATCAACGCTGGTTCGGGTTTCAGCCTAATACCAAGGCGGCGACCTTTATCTTTGGGCTGTTCCACGGCTTTGGTTTGGCCACCAAAATTCTGGACTACGAGATTTCCAAAGACGGCCTGTTGGCCAATCTGATTGCCTTTAATGTCGGGGTTGAGTTTGGCCAGATTTTGGCATTGGTCGCGATTTTAATCGCCATGAATTATTGGCGCAAAACCGCCAGTTTCATGCGCCGCGCCTATAGCGTCAACGCCCTGTTGATGATGGCCGGATTTTTGCTCATGGGTTATCAAATCACCGGGCTATTTGCCGGATCAACTTAAACAAGATCTGCTTAACAAGGAAATATTATGTATAATTCAAACCCGCCCGCACAATCCGACTTGCCGTCTACGGGTAAGCTGATCAAATCAACCGTTTTGGCCGCATTTGCTGCCGGGCTGTTGTTGGTAACCGTGGTCATGCCCGCCGAATACGGTATTGATCCTACCGGGATTGGCAAAATAATTGGCCTGAAGAAAATGGGCGAAATCAAAACATCTCTTGCCAAAGATGCAGCGGCAGAGGCTGCAAAGGAACTGGCTGTCGCCGCCAACCCTGCGCCGATTGCACCTGTCATGACCGAACCAGTTATGGAGCCAGTCATAGCAGAAGTACCAGCTCCCGCCGCTATCACCAGCCAATCCCACGAAAAAATCTTCACCCTCGCCCCTGATGCRTGGACGGAGATCAAGCTGAAAATGGACAAAGGCGCCAAGGCGGATTTTGTCTGGTTTACCGACGGCGGGCGGGCAAATTTCGACACCCATGCCGATTCGAAAACCCTGGATATAGATTATCACAACTATGCCAAAGGCTCCAAAGTCCGCGACGAAGGTATTCTCGAAGCCAAATTTGACGGCTCCCACGGCTGGTTTTGGCGCAATAGAAGCGGCAAAACCATGATCGTCACCCTGCAAACCAGCGGCGAATATTCAGATATTATTGTGATGGATTAGGCCCATGCTCGAACTAAAAAAACTGTCCAAGTCATATAAAAAACAAACAATCCTGACAGATTTGTCCCATATCTTTGAGCAGGGAGTAACGGTGATTACCGGGAAAAGCGGGGCGGGGAAATCCACATTATTACGGCTGTGCGCCAGCGCAGAAAAACCGACCAGAGGAGACATTCTTTGGCAGGGGAAATCCCTAGTGGCAAAGCCAAAACCATTTAGAAAAATCCTTGGCTATGCGCCGCAGCAGATTGATTTTCCGCCCGACATCACCGCAATAGATTTCCTGCGTTATGTTGGCGCACTTAAAGGCATCAATTACAAGGACGCCAGCCGTCAGGGCACGGCTTTGTTATCGCGGCTTGAACTTGCCAATGATGCCAATAAATCCATACAAATGTACTCAGGCGGCATGCGCCGCAGATTAGGGCTGGCCCAAGCCTTTCTTGGCCAACCCCAATGTCTTATTCTGGACGAACCGACGGCGGAACTTGATCCGCAAACAGCTGGTATCGTCCACGATTTGATCTTTGAAACCGGGAAAACCGCGACCATACTCATGACCACCCATTTGGCCGATAGCATGAACACTTACGGCTATGAAAAATTCGAGATCGTACACGCAAGCCAATGACACAATTCCTCCTGCACATAAACACATTTGCCCGCATTCAGTTTCGGCGGCATTTAAAAAGCCCTGCCCTGTGGTTCGTGGCCCTAGCCACACCTGTTGCGGCACGCTTTATGGTGCCCGGCCCCGGGTCTGATTATGCCGTCCTTACTATCAACAATGCCCGCCCCCTACAGACCGCCGGCGTCATCGGCATGGAGCTTGGTATCATCGCGGCTCTGCTTTTATCGCCGTTCGCCTATATTTTTCTGCGCGCCGGCCCAACCCGGATTGTGCCTTGGCAAGTTGAGGACATTACGCCGTCCCGGCACACCGCCCACATGCTTGGCAATTGGATTGCCGACACACTCATCTTGTGGCTCATCTTGCTGTGTCTGGCGGTCGCAGGTGTCATCATCAGTTTTTTCAGATTGCCATTGGACGCCGTCGCGCCCCATGAAACCTTGCTCGGGACACTATTGATCGCCGCACCGGCACTTGCATTTATTGCCGCACTTCGGACGTATTTTTCGGCCCGTCCATTGCTACGCGGGGCCAGCGGAGATGTGATGTTTTTCCTGGTCTGGCTCGGCGGTATAATTATGGCATCCGCGTATTTTATCGGCGACACATCGCCCCGAGCTATCAGTGATTTGTTCGGGTTTGCCGCTTCTATGTCGCCTGCGGTTGCGGAACCTATACAATTCTACACAATAGGCTCATCTCCCAATATGCAAGGCACCATAGAGGTCGATGCCATGGCCGGTGTCTTGGATCCGGACTTTTTGCTGTCGCGGTTATTTTGGCTCGCCGTAGCAGGCGGGTTGGCCGCTTTGGGCGGTGTATTGTTCAAACCACGGTCACAGAGGCAAAAACCCAAAAGACTTGCCAATGCAAAATTCATTACAAGTCTGTCCGTGGGGTTTGATAAAGTTTTCTCATGGATTACCCCTAAATCATCCCGGTTGTTTGCGCCGCTTTGGGCCAATCTCAATCAGATTCTTATACCAAAATCATATATTTTGATATTACTTATTGTCGCTGGCGCAGGGTGGATTTTGCCGTTCAAAACATTTGTCGGCCCSGCCATATGGCTRGCCYTGYTATTCCCGCTSACCACCCATAGCGGCCGCTGGCAATCCCGAAATTTGACYGGCTTTRCCGCAACTCTGCCAAGCAGCCCATCCTCACAATTTATATGGCGGCTGTTGGCGGGTGTTTTTCTGGCACTACTCGTCTGCCTACCGGCTATAATAAAATCATTCGCCCGTGAAGACATAACGGTATTTCCGGATATAGCGTTCATGGTGTTAGGCTTACCGTTTATAATAATGGTTTTGGGCACGCTGACACGCAGCGCTTTTTTCGCCCGCCTGCTCTTGCTTATGGCTTGGTATATGTGAGGTACTCCCCATTAATTGGACAGTGACTTAAGCTATTATTTTGTGTTGTCTGGTCTCGACAAAGAGGAGATCAGAATGTCGAAACGTAAAAA
>NVVO01000012.1 GCA_002733385.1 Robiginitomaculum sp. | reverse complement strand
AACGGATGTGACCGGTATTGTGACCTTGAACAAGGGCACGGAAATGGTGATGCCTGGCGACAATGTCGAGATCAATGTTGATCTGATTGTCCCCATCGCTATGGAAGAAAGCCTACGCTTCGCTATCCGCGAAGGCGGRCGCACGGTAGGCGYCGGCGTTGTTGGTAAGATTGTAGAGTAGGGTTACCGGACTGCCCGTTTTGGGCGGTCCATTTTTTATGAGTTGAAATTCGGCCATAAATCAGGAAAATTATTATGGAACGTCAAAATATACGCATCCGGCTAAAAGCCTTTGACCACAGAATTCTGGATCATTCGACCCAGGAAATTGTCAATACGGCCAAACGGACTGGCGCGCAGGTGCGCGGCCCGATCCCGTTGCCGACGCGCATCGAAAAATTTACGGTTAACCGTTCACCCCATGTGAACAAGAAATCCCGTGAGCAGTTCGAAATCCGTACCCATAAACGTATGCTCGATATCGTTGACCCAACCCCGCAAACCGTTGATGCGCTGATGAAGCTCGATTTGGCGGCCGGTGTTGATGTCGAAATTAAGTTGGGGGCGTAGGCATGCAACAACGTTCTGGAATATTAGCCAAAAAACTCGGCATGACCCGGGTGTTTACGGAAGAAGGTGCGGTTGTGCCTGTGACCGTATYGGCGCTTGAGKGTTGTCAGGTTGTAGCCAACAAAACTCAAGAACGAGACGGATATACTGCTGTTCAACTTGGGTCTGGTTCTGCCAAACCCAAGCGTGTGTCAAAAGCCGAGCGCGAGCGTTTTGCCAAAGCAAAAGTTGCACCGAAAATGAAACTTGTCGAGTTCCGTGTAGCCAGCGACAACATGATCGAAGTTGGTGCCAGCATGAATGCGGACCATTTCGTTGTTGGTCAGAAAGTTGATGTGGCGGGAATCTCCATCGGTAAAGGTTTTCAAGGTGCTATGAAACGTCATAACTTTAGTGGTTTGCGAGCGACCCACGGTGTGTCTGTTTCCCATAGATCCCACGGTTCAACTGGCCAATGTCAGGATCCGGGTAAGGTGTTCAAGGGCAAGAAAATGGCCGGACATATGGGCGCGGTTCGCGTGACAACGCAAAATGTCGARGTCGTTCGCACTGATGTTGAAGACGGGCTTATTCTAATTCAGGGTGCTGTACCAGGCTCCAAGGGTGGCTGGGTAGAAATTCGCGATGCCGTTAAGGGCACCAAGGCGGACGATTTGCCAATGCCGGGTAAATTTACAATTGCTGCAGAGCCGAAGCAGGTGGTTAAAGCTGAAGAAAAGGCTGAGCCCAAATCTGAGTCCAAGGCTGAAACGGTTGCGCCAGCAAAGGCGAAAACATCGGGTGAGGAAGAAGTGTCATGAAGATTGATGTAACAACATTGGCTGCCAAGAAATCCGGGTCTTTAACCCTGGACGCTGGTGTGTTTGGTTTGGAGCCGCGCAAGGACATATTACACCGCATGATACGTTACCAATTGGCCAAGCGCCGTGCCGGTACGCATTTCGTGCAAGAGCGCGGTGATGTTAAAAAAACAAACAAACGTATTGGTAAGCAAAAAGGCGGCGGTACAGCCCGCCACGGCAATGGTTCCGTGTCGCAGTTTCGCGGTGGTGGTAAAGCCCACGGCCCGCGCGTGCGCGATCACGGTCATAAATTACCAAGAAAAGTCCGGGTCATGGCCTTGAAGCATGCTTTGTCCGCAAAAGTTAAATCCGGCGAATTGATTATTTTGGATGATGCGGTGCTGAAGGCGGCGAAGACTGCGGATTTGAAAAAATCCTTAGGCAAGCTTGGGCTTGAAAATGCCTTGATTATCAGCGGTGCCAGCGTTGACGAAAACTTCGCTAAAGCCGCCCGCAATATTCCCAATGTAGACGTTTTGCCAAGCGTTGGTGCTAATGTTTATGATATCTTGAGGCGTCATAAGCTGGTCCTGACCAAGCAAGCTGTAACCGATTTGGAGGCTAGATTGTCATGAGTGATAATATGAAAGCTAAATATTACGATGCAATCGTTGCGCCGATAATTACGGAAAAAGCCACGATTTTATCCGAGCACAATCAGGTGGTTTTTGAGGTGCCGTTAAGTACAACAAAAGCTGAGGTTAAAGAAGCTGTTGAGCAGCTTTTCAAGGTCAGTGTTACGGCTGTCAATACATTGCGCCAAAAAGGCAAGACCAAGCGTTTTCGCGGTCATGCTGGTCGTCGCAAGACAATTAAAAAAGCCGTAGTGACGCTCAAGGACGGTGACGCAATTGATATTGCGACCGGGCTGTAGGAGGAATTCATGGCGTTAAATACATATAATCCAACCTCCCCGTCGCGCCGGGCACTGGTGCAGGTTGACCGCAGCGAGCTTTATAAGGGCAAGCCGGAAAAAGCTCTGACCGAGGGTCTGTCCAAAAAAGGTGGTCGGAACAATGCCGGACGTATCACTATGCGCCGTCAGGGCGGTGGGCATAAACGCTCATACCGCATCATTGATTTCAAGCGCCGCCGCTTTGATATTCCTGCGACCGTGGTTAATCTACAATATGACCCGAACCGCACAGCCTTTATTGCGCTGATCAAATATAAGGACGGCGAAAAAGCCTATATTCTGGCACCTCAGCGTTTGGCCAAAGGTGACAAGGTCATCTCCGGTGCCAAGGTTGATATTAAGCCTGGCAATGCCATGCCCCTTCGTTCGGTTCCGGTTGGTACAATTTTGCACAATATTGAAATGAAGCCTGGTAAAGGTGGACAAATCGCCCGCTCCGCCGGGGCTTATGTTCAGCTTATTGGCCGCGATGGTGGTTATGCGCAAATCCGGCTCAAGTCCGGTGAGGTGCGCCTGATCCATCAAGAGTGCATGGCTACGGTTGGTGCGGTTTCAAACCCGGATCACATGAATATAAACCTTGGTAAGGCTGGCCGTAAACGCTGGCTTGGTAAAAGACCGCAGGTTCGCGGTGTGGCCATGAACCCGGTGGATCATCCCCACGGTGGTGGTGAGGGTCGTACCTCCGGTGGTCGTCATCCGGTGACCCCTTGGGGTAAGCCAACCAAGGGTGCGCGCACTCGTTCAAACAAGGCGTCGGATAAGTTTATTATCCGCTCACGTCACAAGAAGAAAAAACGGTAAGGAWTAGATATGCCACGTTCRATATGGAAAGGGCCGTTTGTTGAYGGGTATCTGCTKAARAARGCRGARGCNNCTCACRCGNNGAAGGCCGTAARAARCCGATTAAAACATGGTCGCGCCGTTCGACCATYATGCCGCAATTYATYGGCCTGACATTYCAGGTCTATAATGGCAGGAAATTCATYCCGGTRYTGRTCAAYGARGAYATGGTTGGTCAYAARTTSGGYGAATTTTCYCCRACCCGTACATATYWTGGTCACGGYGCTGACAAGAAAGCGAAGCGGAGCTAGTTATGTCCAAAGAAAAAAACAAACGCCGCGTGGCGGACAATGAAGCAATGGCCAAGGTGCGCATGCTTCGTACAAGTCCGCAAAAGCTTAATCTGGTCGCGCAAATGATACGTGGCAAGAAAGTACAAAATGCGCTTGATGATTTGACATTTAGCCGCAAGCGCATTGCAAAAGATGTGTACAAATGCCTGTATTCAGCCATATCCAATGCGGAAAACAACCACGGTCTCGATCTGGACGATCTGATTGTTGCCGAAGCATTTGTTGGTAAAAACCTGGTGATGAAGCGCTTTAAAGCGCGTGCCCGTGGTCGTGGTGCTAAAATATTGAAGCCGTTTTCAGAGCTGACAATTATTGTCCGCGCACCAGAACCTGCACAAGAGGAGACAGCCTAATGGGTCAGAAAGTAAATCCAATTGGCTTGCGCCTGGGTATCAACCGCACATGGGAATCCCGTTGGTATGCCAATACCAATGAGTACGGCGATCTGCTCCATGCCGATTTGACCATGCGTAATTACATCATGAAAGAACTCAAAGCCGCTTCGATTTCGCGGGTTATCATTGAGCGCCCCCACAAAACCTGCCGCATCACCATCTACACGGCGCGTCCGGGTGTCGTGATCGGTAAAAAAGGTGCGGATATTGAAACCTTGCGTTTGAAACTTGCCAAATATGTTGAAGGCGAGCTGTTCATTAATTTGGTTGAAGTGCGTAAGCCTGAAATCGACGCCAATATTGTTGCCGATAGTATCGCGCAGCAGCTAGAGCGACGGGTGTCTTATCGCCGGGCCATGAAACGGTCTATGCAAACCGCTATGCGCATGGGTGCGCTTGGTTGTAAAATCAAGGTTGGTGGCCGTTTGGGCGGTATTGAAATCGCGCGTGTCGAGCAATATCAAGAGGGCAGTGTGCCTTTGCATACATTACGCGCCGATATTGATTACGGTACTGCACAGGCGCTGACCGCTATGGGTATTATCGGTATCAAAGTGTGGATTAACAAGGGCGAGATCATGGAACATGACCCCTATGCCCACGAGAAACGCATGAATGAGCAATCTGGTAGTTCGCGTCCCCAGGGACAGCGTGGTGGTGGCCGTCCGCAAGGTGGCAGGGGCGGAAGACAGGGAGCCAGAGCTTAAAGCTCGGTGCTAAGTAGGAAATAGAGACATGTTACAGCCAAAACGTACAAAATTTCGCAAGGCCCACAAGGGCCGCATCAGGGGTATGGCCAAGAGTGGTACTGCGCTTAATTTCGGCTCATACGGCCTGAAAGCGCTTGAGCYAAGCCGGGTTACGGCCCGCCAGATTGAGGCGACACGCCGCGCTATTACCCGTCATATGAAACGGGCAGGGCGGGTGTGGATCCGGATTTTCCCGGATGTACCTGTGACCAAAAAGCCGACCGAGGTTCGTATGGGTAAAGGTAAGGGTTCAGTTGAATTTTGGGCCGCCAAGGTTAAGCCGGGCCGGATCATGTTTGAAATCGATGGGGTTAACGACGAAACCGCACGTCAGGCTTTGACCTTGGGTGCGGCTAAATTGCCGATCAAGTGTAAAATCGTCACGAGACCCGGCGAATAATTGGGTGAATAAGGAAGAAGACCATGAACGCCATAGACATACGCAATCTTAGCGAAGATCAGCTTTCCGAAGAGCTGGTAAAGTTGAAAAAAGAGCAATTTAATCTGCGCTTCCAGCAGGCGACCAGCCAGTTGGAAAAAACCGGTCGCATTCGTATTGTGCGCCGCAGTATTGCCAGGATTAGAACCATTCTGCGTGAGCAGAAAACCGCAGACAAGAAAGCATAGGGACAAGCCATGCCAAGAAGAATATTACAAGGTGTTGTGGTCAGTGATAAGGGCCAAAAAACTGTCGTGGTGCGGGTTGACCGTACCTATCTTCATCCTTTGCTGCAAAAGACTTTGCGCAAATCGAAAAAATATCATGCTCATGATGAAGAGAACTTATTTAAGGTCGGTGACGCAGTGCGCATTCGTGAGTGCCCGCCAAAATCAAAACTGAAACGCTGGGAAGTGGTAACGGCTTAGGTCTTTGACCAAACGGATTTACCCACAAGAATTTTAAGAGGCTCTAAATGATACAGATGCAAACAAATTTGGAAGTTGCAGACAATTCCGGCGCAAAGCGGGTTCAGTGCATTAAAGTGCTGGGCGGCTCCAAACGCCGCTATGCCAGCATTGGCGATATTATTGTCGTGTCCATCAAAGAAGCTGCGCCGCGCTCACGCGTCAAAAAAGGCGAAGTGCGCCGCGCTATTGTTGTGCGTGTCAAAAAAGACATTCAACGTGCGGACGGTAGCGTGATTCGTTTTGACAGCAATGCCGCCGTTATCGTCAATAATAACGGCGAACTGCTCGGTACACGTATATTTGGCCCGGTTCCGCGTGAACTACGTGCCAAGAACCAAATGAAAATTATTTCCTTAGCGCCGGAGGTTCTGTAATGGCTGCGAAGATTAAAAAGGGCGATTATGTCCAGGTCATTTCCGGCTCCTTAAAGAACGGAAAAGGCAAAAAAGGTGAAGTGCTTAAAGTATTCACCAATGAAAACCGCGTTTTGGTGGCTGGTGTGAACATGGTCAAGCGCCATGTGCGTCCGACCCAGGAGGACCCGGACGGGGGCGTCAAGACATATGAGGCCCCTATTGCGATTTCCAATGTGGCCCATCTTGACCCGAAAGACGGCAAGCCGACGCGGGTTGGATTTAAAACGTTGAAAGACGGTAAAAAAGTGCGCGTTGCAAAACGTTCAGGAGAAGTGATCGATGACTGATAGTAATGAGCCTAGCCAATACGAGCCAAGACTGGCTAAAAAATATCGTGAGAAAATACGTGCTCACATGAAGGAAAAATTTGGCTACACCAATGATATGCAAATCCCGAAGGTGACTAAGGTCGTCCTGAATATGGGTGTGGGTGAAGCCGTGGGCGACAGCAAGAAAACCAAATTGGCTTTGGCTGATCTGGAGCTGATTGCCGGACAAAAACCCGTAATGACGATTGCCAAAAAATCCGTCGCGACGTTCAAGCTGCGTGAGGGCATGAATATTGGCACCAAGGTGACATTGCGCCGCGCACAAATGTATGAATTTATTGACCGTTTAACCAATGTAGCCCTGCCAAGGGTTCGTGATTTTCGCGGTCTGAACAACAAAAGTTTTGACGGTAATGGTAATTACGCCATGGGTCTCAAGGAACATATCGTGTTTCCTGAAATTGATTACGACAAAGTTGATAGTATTCGCGGTATGGACATTGTTGTGTGTACCAATGCAAAAACAGACGAAGAAGCAAAGGTACTGCTGGCCGAGTTCAACTTTCCATTCAAAAAGTAAAAATGGGTAAGAAATTGAACTAACGCAACAGGCAAAGCGGGAAGCCTCCCGCAAAAACGGAGAAAAAAATGGCAAAAGTAAGCGCAGTAGAGCGTAACGAAAAAAGAAAAAAAATGGTCAAGAAGTATGCGGCCAAGCGTGCGGACCTAAAGGCGACCGCTCGCAATACGGAATTGCCCGTGGAAGAGCGGTTTGCCGCCCAGATCAAGCTGTCTGAATTGCCGCGCAATTCAGCACCGTCGCGGGTACGTAACCGTTGTCAGATCAGTGGTCGTCCGCGCGGTTATTACCGTAAAATGAAAATGTCCCGTATCGCTCTGCGTGAACTTGGTTCCCAGGGTTTGTTGCCGGGTCTTGTCAAGTCTAGCTGGTAGGAGGGAAATATGTCATTTAGTGATCCCCTTGGTGATATGCTCACCCGCATCCGTAATGCCCATATGCGCGGCAAAACCAAATGCGAAACGCCTGCGTCAAACTTGCGCGGTCGAGTTCTCGACGTGCTGGAAAGCGAAGGTTATATTCGCGGCTATGCCTCTGTAGAAAAAGAAGGTTTCAAGCACTTTGAAATCGAACTTAAATACTTTGAAGGTGCTCCGGTTATTCGCGAGATCAAACGCGTCTCCAAGCCAGGTCGGCGCGTGTATTCATCAGTTAAAAGCTTGCCACAGGTCCGTAATGGACTGGGCATTGCAATCCTGTCTACGCCCAAGGGCGTGATGTCAGACAATATCGCACGCGAACAAAATGTTGGCGGCGAAATTCTCTGCCAGGTATCTTAGGAGGTCGGTATGTCACGTATTGGAAAACATCCTGTTACTGTCCCTGCTGGTTGCACTTTGACCCAGGACGGTCAAAAGGTCAGCGTTAAAGGCCCAAAAGGTGTGCTTGAATTTACTATGCCGTCTGCGGTAACTGGAAAATTGGAAGCTGATCAGTTCATAATTGCGCCTGTTGCTGGTGACAAGGAAGCCCGTTCCATGTGGGGAATGTCGCGTACCATGATTGCAAATTTGATTGAAGGTGTGACCAACGGTTATACGAAAAATCTTGAGCTTCGCGGTGTTGGTTATCGGGCCCAGTTGAAAGGCAAAACATTAAGCCTGCAACTTGGCCTGTCCCATGATGTCAATTATGAAGCGCCAGAAGGCATCACCATTGTAGTGCCAAAGGCAACTGAAATTCACGTTTCTGGCATGAACAAGCAAATGGTTGGTCAGGTTGCCGCCGAGATCCGTTCCTACAGAAAACCGGAGCCTTACAAAGGTAAGGGTATTCGCTATGTCGGCGAATTTGTCCGATCGAAAGAGGGTAAGAAGAAGTAAGATGAAAAACGCACAACAAAAATTGAAACGCCGCGCCGAACGCGTACGCCGCCGCGTCAAGAAAAACGCCACCGGACGTCCGCGTTTGTCTGTATATCGCAGCTCGAAAAACATTTCCGCCCAAATCATTGATGATTTGAACGGTGTGACATTGGCATCTGCGTCGTCTTTGGAAAAAGCTGCAAAGCTTACAAAGGGCACGGACGTAGCTGCAGCCAGCGTGATTGGTAAATTGATCGGGGAGCGGGCCAAAAAGGCCGGCGTGGAACAAGTGGTTTTTGACCGGGGCGGGTATTTATACCATGGCCGGGTCAAGGCTCTGGCAGAAGCGGCTCGCGAAGCCGGCCTGAAATTTTAATAAGGTTGCAATTCTAAGGAAGTATTATGGCAAGACGTGACGATAAAAGAGGCAAGCGTGACCGCGAGGAACAAGACGAATTTGTTGACAAATTGGTACACATCAACCGTGTGGCCAAAACCGTAAAAGGTGGTCGCAATATGAGCTTTGCGGCTCTGGTTGTGGTTGGTGACGGCAAGGGTCAGGTTGGTTTTGGCAAGGGCAAGGCCCGCGAGGTTCCTGAATGTATTCGCAAGGGTACGGAGCTGGCCAAGAAATCCTTGGTGCGCATTCCGTTGCGCGAGGGCCGGACTTTGCACCATGATTGTAAAGGTCGCCACGGCGCCGGCAAAGTGATTTTACGTGCCGCACCTCCGGGAACTGGTATTATTGCTGGCGGGCCCATGCGCGCCGTACTGGAAAGCTTGGGTATGCAGGACGTTGTGGCAAAATCCACAGGAAGCTCCAACCCTTATAACATGGTTCGGGCTACATTTAACGCACTTCTGTCCCAGGAGAACCCGCGTACAATCGCCGCCAAACGCGGCAAAAAAGTTGGCGATATTGTCGGACGCCGCCGGGATGGTGCATCCGCACCTGAAGCGGAAGCAACAGAAGAGTAACAGGAATATAGAGATAGATAATGGCCAAAAAGCAAAAAACAGTTACTGTCCGCCAGACCGGGTCTTCAACCCGTCGTCCAAAAGACCAACACGCCACATTGGTGGGTTTGGGCTTGGGTCGGATTGGTAAAGTAAAGACATTAGAAGATACACCATCCGTGCGCGGAATGATCCGCAAAGTCGCACATATGGTGGCAATAGTTGAGGAATAACTGCCAGAAACAGGTAAGAGGTTATTCATACGGAGAATATGATGCGTTTAAATGAACTTAGTGACAATCCCGGTGCTACCAAAGCGCGCAAGCGTCTTGGGCGCGGTATTGGTTCGGGCACTGGTAAAACCGCTGGCCGGGGTGTCAAAGGACAAAAGTCACGCTCAGGTGTGGCCATTAAAGGTTATGAAGGCGGCCAAATGCCGATCTATATGCGTTTGCCTAAACGCGGATTTAACAAACCAAACCGCAAGAAATATGCGGAATTGTCTATCCGTCGTCTTGAGCAAGCCATAGAGGCCGGTGTTCTGGATTTGAAAAAAGACGTGGACGCCAATGCTCTGGTCGGCGCCGGTGTGATCCGTCGTGCCCATAATGGTGTGCGTTTGATTGGTGAGGGTAAAATAACAGCGGCAGTTAAATTGACTGTGAGTTATGCATCTGCTGGCGCCCAAAAAATTGTTGAAAAAGCCAAAGGTTCGGTGACCATTGATAGGGCCAAGCCGGAAGTTCAGCCGGTTGTTAAAAAGGCCGAAACTGCGAAGCCGGAAGTGAAAAAAGCGCCTGCAAAGAAAGCTACAGCCAAAAAGGCCGAAAAACCTGCCGCTGAAAAAGCGCCTGCTAAGAAAACACCTGCCAAAAAAGCACCAGCCAAAAAAGCCGCTAAAGATGACAGYGAAGCCCGCCATGTCCCTTACTGGGAGGCGGTCAAGAAATATGACGCGAAGGCTGACGAAGATATTGTCCGTAAAATCGTCAATTATTGCGGCATTGCCTTGAACAGCCGCGACGGCAAATTTGTTGCTTGCACGGACGAGGAAGAACGTACAACTGTGCGTGATGGTTTCTTGAAGAAAAAACTGGGCCTCAAGGGTGATGATAGCGAACTAGACGCAAAAGTCGCGGCGGTTTGTGAGCAAATGAAAAAAGACCGGCTGAAAAACCGGGTGGTTTTCTATTATCTTTTGGCACAAAATGARAAAMTGCTCAAAGAAATATAAAGGGAATTCAAACGAGACCTTTTAATTTGCGGGGGCACTCCCATATGAAGGGCTACCTGCAAGAAGGAATGTTAACATGGCGTCTGCATCAGAACAGCTAGCACAGAATATGAATTTTGGCACCTTTGCCAAAGCTAAAGAACTGCAAAAACGCTTGCTGTTTACGATGATGATTTTAATCGTCTACCGAATCGGGACATTTATTCCGGTTCCGGGTGTTGACATGGAAGCTTACCAGCAAATGTTTACCACGGGTGGGCAGGCTGGCGGCGGCGGCGGTTTGTTAAGCCGTCTCAACATGTTTGCTGGTGGTGCGGTAGAGCGGATGGCAATCTTTGCCCTCAATGTTATGCCCTATATTACTGCGTCGATTATTATGACCTTGATGAAAGGCTCAATCCCGACGCTTATTGCCTTAGATAAAGACGGCGAGCAGGGCCGCAAGCAAATCAACCAATACACCCGCTATCTTACGGTTTTTTTAGCCGCATTTCAGGCTTACGGTATCGCAAGATTGCTGGAAAGTCAGGGATTTGTTTATAATCCGGGGCCGTTTTTCGAAGCAACAGCCGTGATTACTCTGGTGGGCGGTACCATGTTTTTGATGTGGCTCGGTGAACAAGTAACGGCGCGGGGCATTGGCAATGGGGTGTCTTTGATCATTTTGGCCGGTATTATTGCCGAACTACCCAAGGCGATTTTTCAGGTATTAAACCTCAACGAAATCGGCTCATTATCCGGTGGTCTGATGTTGATGGTTCTGGGGATGGGGATGGCACTGATCGTGCTGATCGTATTTGTCGAACGGGCCCAGCGCCGATTATTGGTGCAATACCCCAAACGCCAGGTAGCGGGCGGTAAAATGTTTGGCGGTGATAGCTCGTTCTTGCCTTTGAAACTTAATGCGGCCGGTGTGATCCCGCCGATTTTCGCGTCTTCTATCTTGCTTCTGCCAGCTACAGCTGGATCTTTCATTGCCGAAGATGCGCCGAGCTGGGTGCGCACAATCCTGACCCAAACCGGATACGGTTCACCGGGCTATCTAATGTTGTATGCCGTTCTCGTGATTTTCTTTTGTTTCTTTTATGTGCCTTATGTGTTCAAGCCAGAAGATACGGCGGACAATTTACGCAAGCACGGCGGCTTTTTGCCGGGCATTCGCCCAGGTGCGCGCACGGCCGAATATTTGGCTTATGTTCTCAACCGTTTGACTTTTATTGGTGCCTTATATGTAGCCTTTGTCGTGGTCTTGCCCGAAATGGTGATTGCGCGAACCGGCAGCATCCCGCCGGGCGTGGCCATGTTAATTGGCGGCATGTCTTTGTTGATTATTGTTTCTGTGACTTTGGACACAGTTGCCCAGGTACAGTCCCATTTGGTCGCGCACCAATATGAAGGCCTGATCAAGAAATCCCGTATGGGCCGCCGACGCAAAAAATAAGGCAGGGGTGATAATATGAATATTGTTTTGTTTGGCCCACCGGCTGCAGGCAAAGGTACCCAGGCTAAAATTCTGGAAAAACAACGCGGTCTCATTCAATTGGCTACAGGTGATATGTTGCGTGCGGCCCGCAAGTCTGGATCGGATCTGGGTAAAAAAGTTGCGGGCATTATGGACAGGGGCGATCTGGTTTCAGACGAAATTGTCATTGCGTTGATCGAAGAGCAATTGGATGCAAATAAAGGCGCTCCGGGATTCATTTTTGACGGTTTCCCGCGCACAGTTGAACAAGCCAAAGCGCTGGACGGTTTACTTGGGTCGCGCAGTAAAAAAGTGGACGGAGTTGTGCGTTTGTGTGTGGACGATAATGTGCTTTTGGGCCGCATTCAAAAACGCTTTACTGATGAAGGTCGTGATGATGACAACCCGGAAAGCTTTAAAATTCGCCTGGGGAATTACCATAAACAAACTGCCCCGCTCTTACCTTATTATGCCAAGCAAGGCAAATTGAGCGAAGTTGACGGACTGGCGGAGATACAAACTGTGGCTGCATCAATAGCCAGTGTTCTTGATATGCAAAAACAGGCGAAAATGCCGTGGTGGAAGAGGGTTTTTGGCAACTAAAAGCGTGGTCGAAAATAAACAGATAAATTGTCGTTTGAGGCCATAACTGGTGTTGACCTTGAGCGCGAAGAGGATATAACTAGCCGCTTTCGCGGACTCTGTCGAAAAACAGGCTCCCGCATGTTGTCATGTGGAAAATTAGCTTGTGAGAATTGACACAGGTTTCGCGATTTGGAATTTTAAAGGAGAGCCATTGTGGCACGGATTGCAGGTGTAAACATACCAACCAACAAGCGCGTCGTGATCGCGCTTACTTATATTCACGGCATTGGCCCGGCTATTTCCAGCGCCATATGCGAAAAAATAGGCATTGAGTCCGAGCGTCGGGTTCACGACCTTAGCGATGCTGATGTCGCCAATTTGCGTGATGCCATTACAGGTGGAGATTTTCTGGTTGAGGGCGATTTGCGCCGCCAGATATCCATGAACATCAAACGTTTGATGGATATGGGTAATTATCGTGGCCTGCGTCACCGCCGCGGCCTGCCGGTTCGCGGACAGCGTACCCACACCAATGCTCGCACGCGCAAAGGCCCTGCTAGGGCCATTGCCGGCAAGAAGAAATAAATAAAGAGGAATTATCAAGATGGCTAAAGAACCGGGTCGCGTCCGCCGCGCCGATAGAAAAAATATTACATCTGGCGTTGCGCACATCAATGCAACGTTCAACAACACCATGATCACTGTCACAGACGCCCAGGGCAATGTTATTACCTGGTGTTCTGCTGGTGCCATGGGTTTTAAAGGCTCGCGCAAATCCACGCCTTACGCCGCACAAGTGGCTGCTGAAGAAGTGGCGCGGAAAGCGCAAGACCACGGCATGCAAACGTTGGAAATCAATGTAAATGGTCCAGGCTCCGGTCGTGAAAGCGCAGTTCGTGCGCTGCAAGCCGCTGGCCTTACCATTACAACTATTCGCGACGTTACACCCATTCCCCATAATGGTTGCCGTCCACCAAAACGCCGCCGCGTTTAAACACCATCCAAACGTCGCAGCGTTTAAATACCATAATGAACCTAAGAGGTACTAAAGTGATTGAAAAAAATTGGCAAGAACTGATCCGTCCCATCAACCCAGAAGTTGAGCCCGGCCGGGATCCTGAAAAACAAGCAACCATTATCGCCGAGCCGCTAGAGCGCGGCTTTGGTATGACCGTTGGTAATGCCCTGCGCCGTGTATTGTTGTCGTCCCTACAGGGTGCGGCGGTTACGGCTGTGCAAATCGACGGGGTTGTCCACGAATTTACATCTATTCCCGGTGTGCGTGAAGACGTCACCAATATCGTGCTTAACCTTAAAGGCCTGGCCGTGCGTATGCACGCCGAAGGGCCAAAGCGGTTATTGCTCAAGAAAAGCGGTGCTGGCCCGGTAACGGGCGCGGACATTGAAGAGACCGCAGATGTGGAAATCCTCAACCCGGATCATGTTATTTGTACCATGGACGAAGGTACGGATCTGCGCATGGAGCTTACCGTTAACACGGGCAAAGGCTATGTGCCTGCCACCGATTCGCGTCCGGAAGATGCGCCGATCGGGTTGATCAGCATTGATGCCCTATACAGCCCGGTGAAACGTGTGACCTACCGGGTGGAAAACACCCGCGAAGGCCAAGTGCTGGATTATGACAAATTACTCATAGATATTGATACCAACGGCGCGGTCACACCCGAAGATGCCATTGCGGTTGCGGCGCGTATTTTGCAAGACCAGTTTCAGGTATTTGTCAATTTTGACGACCCTGAAGATATTGGTCGCGGCGAAGAAAAAGACGAGCTTGATTTCAACCCGGCGCTTCTACGCAAGGTTGACGAGTTAGAGCTTTCTGTCCGTTCTGCCAATTGTCTCAAGAACGACAATATTGTCTATATTGGTGACTTGATTTTGAAATCAGAAGCAGAAATGTTGCGTACACCAAATTTTGGCCGCAAATCTTTGAACGAAATCAAAGAAGTTTTGGCCGCCATGGGCTTGCACCTCGGTATGGACGCGCCAAATTGGCCGCCTGAAAATATCGAAGAACTGGCCAAAAAATACGACGACCATTTTTAATAAAACATAAATAAGGAATACAGCCATGCGCCACCGCATTGCCCATAGAAAGCTCAACCGGACAAGCTCGCACCGCAAAGCGATGTTTGCCAATATGTCCTCAAGCCTGATTGAGCACGAGCAAATTGTCACTACTGTACCCAAGGCCAAAGAACTGCGTCCATTTGTGGAAAAGCTGATCACTTTGGCCAAAAAAGGTGATCTTGGTTCGCGCCGTCTGGCCATTGCCCGCACCCGAAATCAGGAAATGAGCAAGAAATTGTTCGAGGTTTTAGGCCCACGCTATAAAGACCGCCAAGGTGGTTATATCCGCATCATGAGAGCCGGTTACCGCTACGGCGATAATGCGCCGATGGCGGTTATCGAATTTGTAGACCGCGACGAAGCCGCCAAAGGCGCCGGCGAYCGCGCCCGTGTCGAARCYGAGGAAAAAGCCGAAGCTTAGTTCTAATTTCGAAAAACTAATTTACTGTAAAACCCGCCAACACTGGCGGTTTTGCCGTTTGACCTCTGTGTTAAATGAACATAATTTTGCAAAAATATGTCGTGCTATCGGAATTACGCCCCAATCCCGCGAACTAGGGTCTGTGGACATTTAGCGTGAATGGCAGGTGAGGCATTTTTGAGCGAAAATCTGACCGTTTTTTGTAGGACTGGCTCGTCAATTCAAAAGAAACGGTCTGATTTGTAGCCAAAAAGTGCCAAATCCTGCTGTTTACGCTAAATGTCCACAGGCCCTAGAGCCTTTCGCGTTCATTTGTATCCATTTGATGGATCATATCCGTTCATCCGGGCAGGCGTGTCCCGCAGGACGATGCCAAATTTTGTATAATCATATGCCGCCCGAAAATTAAAAATCACCCATTCATGTGCTTGGGGGTTTAAACTTGTCCTGTTTGTCCCTAGGTTAAACCTATGAAAAAATTATTTGCTATATTGGGTGGGTCGCTGTTTGGTGGTGTTTTGGTGTTGGGTGCGGTGTTTATTCCAGGTCACCGTGTGAATGCTACGCCGCCTGAACAAGATATTATGGTGCCGAGGTCGGCTGCACAGGTAAAAATGTCCTTTGCGCCTGTGGTCAAGGAAACCGCGCCTGCCGTGGTTAATGTCTATTCCCAGCGAAAAGTTCAACAAGTGGATCCATTCTTTTCATTTTTTGGCCGCGGGGTTCCGCGTGAACGGATCGAGCGTTCCCTTGGCTCGGGAGTGATTGTACGCTCCAACGGGGTGATTGTCACCAATGCCCATGTGGTCAAAGGTGCGCAGGAATTGCGCGTGGTTTTGGCGGACAGGCGTGAATTTCGCGCCACTTTGATAGCCGAAGACACACAAATTGATTTAGCCGTATTGCAAATTGACACTAAAGGAGAACGCCTGCCAGTTCTGCCGATTGAAGAGTCAGGCACGCTGGAGGTCGGTGATTTGGTGTTGGCCATTGGCAATCCGTTCGGGGTCGGTCAAACCGTGACCAGCGGTATTGTGTCTGCGCTAGGGCGCACACAAGTTTCCAGTCTGGCCAATTTTATCCAGACCGATGCCGCGGTTAATCCGGGCAATTCGGGCGGAGCATTGGTGGACATGGACGGGCATTTGGTCGGGGTTAACACGGCGATTTTTTCGCGCTCCGGCGGCTCTAACGGTATCGGGTTTGCCATACCGGGCGAATTGGTCAAACGGGCCGTAGACAGTGCGCTCAGCGACGGGAAAATCACCCGCCCGTGGTTTGGGGCGCGTACCGAGGGTGTGAATGCGGTCATGGCCGAAGCACTTGGCTTGGACAGGCCGCGCGGGGCAATCGTTGAGGAAATTTACGACGGCGGCCCGGCAGACCAAGCCGGGATCAGGCGCCGTGACGTAGTGCTTTCAATAGACGATACGGATATATTTGACGATAGCGGCCTGCGTTTCAAATTAGCAACATTGTCTCCGGGTTATAAAGCCCCGGTTAAAATTTGGCGCGATGGCAAGATACGCACACATTCTATACGGGCCGATACACCCAAAGAACTGCCCAAACGCGATCTGCGCAGGCTTGAAGGTACCAACCCATTTGACGGCTTGAGTGTGGTCAACATGTCGCCTGCACTGGCGGAAGAAATGGATTTTGACCCATATATTAGTGGCGTAGTGATTGCTGGGCGTGGGCGGTCCGGATATTCTTCGCGTTACAGATTTCGCAGGGGCGATATATTGGTGCAAGTAATGGGTGAGGATATATCTTCAACCGCCCAGCTTCAAGATGTCCTCGACGACTTTGAAGGTCAGCGCAATTGGACGATC
This sequence comes from Robiginitomaculum sp., assembly GCA_002733385.1. Taxonomy (GTDB): domain Bacteria; phylum Pseudomonadota; class Alphaproteobacteria; order Caulobacterales; family Maricaulaceae; genus Robiginitomaculum_A. The sequence goes on along the minus strand of NVVO01000012.1, from coordinate 62,387 downwards.
AAGCTTGAGCGAAACGGTCGTATTTCGAATAGCCGTATCCGGTTTTAAGCCGGCGTGACCAATTTGTTTGAAAACGCCGGACTAGAGGACAAGGCACCCCGGCCTTTGGCGGACCGTTTACGGCCCCAGGCTATTGAAGATGTGGTCGGCCAAGATCATTTACTGGCCGCAGACGAACCCATAGGGCGGATGTTGGCTAGCGGGCGAATTGCGTCGATGATATTATGGGGCCCGCCGGGGGTCGGCAAGACCACCATTGCGCGGTTGATTGCGGGCCATGCGGATATGGAATTTGTGCAATTATCGGCCGTGTTTTCCGGTGTGGCGGATTTACGCAAAGCCTTTGAGGCCGCCAAGGCGCGGCGCAGCACCGGGCGCGGCACGTTGTTATTTGTCGACGAAATCCACCGTTTTAACCGTGCGCAACAAGACGGGTTTTTACCCTATGTTGAACAAGGTATTGTGACGCTGATTGGCGCGACTACGGAAAACCCTAGCTTTGAATTAAATGGTGCTTTGCTGTCACGGGCGCAAGTGTTTGTTTTGAAACGTCTGGACGAAAAAGCTTTGGACGAATTGCTGTCGCGAGCGGAACAGATCACCGAACATAAACTGCCCCTTAGCAGAGAAGGTCGTGATGCGCTGATTGCATTTGCCGACGGGGACGGAAGATATTTACTCAATTTGTCCGAGGAAATATTTGCGCTCCCCGTCAAGGAAAAACTGGACGGCATTACATTGGATTCGGGGGCCGTAGCCAAATATTTGCAAAAACGCGCTCCGGCCTATGATAAAAATAAAGAAGAACATTACAATATCATCTCGGCTCTACATAAATCCATTCGCGGCTCTGATCCGGATGCGGCACTTTATTGGTTGGCGCGCATGCTCACGGGCGGTGAAGACCCTCTGTATATTGCGCGGCGCCTGATCCGCATGGCGTCCGAAGACATTGGTCTRGCCGACCCGCTCGCACTTATGATTGCCAATGAAGCCATGAACACTTACCGGTTTTTAGGTTCTCCCGAAGGCGAGCTAGCCATTGCCCACGCCGTTGTCCATATGGCCACAACCCCCAAATCCAACGCGGTTTACACGGCGTTTAAGGCTGCAACCCGCGCCGCCAAAAAAACCGGTTCCTTGATGCCGCCCGCGCATATTCTCAACGCCCCGACCAAAATGATGAAGGATATAGGCTACGGCAAAGGCTACCAATATGACCCCGATACGCCCGAGGGTTTCTCCGGCCAAAACTATTTTCCGGACGCTATGGAACGAGAGCAGTTCTACGCGCCTAAAGGAGAAGGACGAGAGCGTGAGATTAAGGCACGGTTGGAGCGGTGGGCGAAGTTACGCAGCCGGAACGATACGGTTTAGAATTTCTTACTAATGCGCCCTATTAGGGAATAGGTTTGCACATCATTAAATAGGGCAAAATTACCGCCAAAGTGCAATTGCATATTGTTGTCCATTGGGACATTAATACCGCCATTTACCCGTACACCAAAGCCGATTTCTTCGGCAAATGCGCCGTTTGTTAATTGCAGCAAACCACCGGAGCGGCCCGCATGGACAAGACGAAAGCCCAGATTACTGCGTACACCTTGGCGCAATTTGGTGCCAAGGCCATTCGTGGGCGCGGCGTGGGCGAGTTTGCCACCAACGGAAACATCGGTATAGGTGAGCCGTTTTTCAAGGGCGGTCTGATTATTTGACAAGACATAACCACTGTTTCTAAACTCCGTGACCGTAAATTGGGCATCGGGCGTCAGTGTAAACGGCCCCTTTTTGATATTGGTTTGCAAACGGACAGTGCCGGTGAGAACATTGGTATTAAATGTCCCGGTGGCCCCGTCCAAATTTAACTGGTTATCGCCCTTGCTATAGCCAGCCGTGCCGGAAAGATAGGTTTTGTTGTCGAGCTTGCGGCGAACAAATACGCTGGCACCATAAAATGTAGCGTCAAGCTGGGCGCGCAGTGCATTTGATTTGACCGTGCCGTCCTTGAGCGTCACTTGCCCGCCGATAATGGTTTCGGGATTGATCCGGCGCATGGCCCCGGCGTCGATGGTAAAGATATTTGAGTTGCGATCCGTCCCGACCCGGTTGTCATTGAGCCCGTTAAATTTGCCTTTAAGGAAGAAATGCCAAGGGTTTTTCTCCGTGCCGCCCGTGGATATGGTGGCATTGGTCAGGCTGTTCAGCTTGGCACTGTTGGCGAGCAGGGCAAATGCGCCGCCGCCATAATCACTGCTTTGACCGGCCTGAACCACTTTAATGGTCTTGTAACGCGTGTATTTCGGTATGGAGTTTTTATTGGTGTTTGGCGTAAAGTTGTTGCTGGATTTAGTTTTGGCAGAACACGTCTTTTCCAATCTTTCTTCTTCTTTTTCAATCACTCTAAATTTTTTATAAATAGCGCTTATTCTTTTTTTAAGCTGCTTTTCTCTTTTACGAGTGCGGCCGTAATCGCGGGACTCTTCGGGTATAATGTTAACTGTCCTCCATAGGTTGTCAACGGCCTCTTTCGCTACTTTTAGTTCCTCGTCAAGTTTTCTCCCTCGCCGTTCAAGTTCGGCAAATTTGGATTTCAAATCGGGGCAATTGGTTGGTTTGGGTTTTACTTTTACGGGGGGAACGATAACGCCAGTGGTGGTACCAGTAAACCCACTTGCCGAAACAGGACATTTTGCCTTTTTCAATCTTTCTTTTTCTCGCTTAATTACGCCATCTAGCGCATCTCGCCTATCATGAAGAGTATTGATTTTATTGTGAAGCTTATAGGCTTTTATAGTAGCAGAAGAATCTTCTGAGTTTTGGAATTCTTTTGATATCTTTTCTTGTAAGTCCAAAAGCTCTAGAATGGATTTTCTTGTTTCCTCTATATCTTGACTCATTTTTTTTCTTCGCCGTTCAAGTTCCTCAAGTCTGGATTCCAAGGGGGGGCAGTCGGACGTGTTTTTACGTGTACCGATGTTGAGACCATCAACGTCATCAAAAAAACCGTCATCAAAAAACGACATTTGGCTTCCGAGCGCAAAGGGTTCAACCATAAATCCGGATGTATCGGCATTTCTTGGCACGATACCGGACGGCGGTTGAGAGCCCGGCGGAGATGACGGCGGCGGCTGCGTCGGAGGCGGCGAAGATATTGTTTGGCAAACGACGCTGAAGACCAATTCTGTGGGGCCTTCATTTCTAAAAACAAGGTCGCCCATTTCGTCTCTTGATGTCGCAACGCTTGTTGAAAGTGTGCTTCCTGGCGAAATCGCGTCGCTGAATAAGAGGTTGGGCTGAATGTTAATGAAAAGTGCACCACTGGCACTGCCGTTATTGGTGACAGTGATGTTAATGATTTGTCCTGAGTTGGCGGTAACGCTTCCTTGATTGCTGGTTGAATTTGACGGGACAACAATATTTGTGGAATTCACTGTACAAGTGGTTTGCGCCCATGAACTCTCAGCGGTGGCAAATGTCAATACCGTCGTGATTGTTGCGATGACGGCCTTTGTTATACCCTGTGTCTTTATCTGTGGTTCTAATTGTTTCAGCATGGTTTTTGCCCCTCAATGTTAATTTACTTTTCGTTGTAAATAGATATTTCACAAATTTTTCGAAGGCACATCCCCCGATTGGGGGGTGAAATATAAATTGTGGTAGGGTATAAGTTAAGAAACTAACGAAGGTATTGTATAAATATATAAATGACAAAACCAACGACATCTGGCTATCTTACGCTCAAACGCCTGGAAATGGCTGACCGGCTGCTGATATTTTTATCAACAGGTGAGAAGTGGGCGGATATTCTGGCGCTTCTGGTCGAGCTTGGAGACATCGACCCTAATTTTGACAAAATTGTCCAAAACCTCGAATCGACGGCTAAGCTATCGGAACAAGTTCACGGGATTTCCGAAATCGATCTTGTCCGTGATCTCGGGCTTTTGATCGCCGGGGTGAGCCATGCAGGTATTGTCGTGGAAGTCCCCGATGCCGGGCGCGAATTTCTCGGTGCCCGGTTTGTCAGTGACAATCGCGGCATTGGCTGGCTTGTTATGGGTAATAATAATGCGGAAGTTAAAATCCCCGCCTATGTTGTTTCTGAAAAAGCAGCGCAACACCTTCCGGTTTTACCAGAACTTAAAACAGGTATCGAAACCAAGCGGTTGAAACACTTACTGGTTATTCACGATTTCAGGATGGTGCGAGAGATCAAAGATACGTTAAAGGACCTCTACGGGTTAACTGGTAAGGAAACCGAAGTTTGCCAACATATTCTAAAGGGTGAAAACGCGACACAATTGGCCGTTTCCATGAATGTAACGCGGGAAACCGTAAAGTCTCATCTGAAACAAATTTTCCAAAAAACCAATCTAAGGAGCCAACTTGAGTTGGTACGCGTGTTGACACAATTGACATCCGTAGCGGCGATTTTAAATTTCAAGGCCAAGGCCACAGCCAGTAAAAATTTGACCTTAAAACAAGATTATATCTTCCTGCAATCTGAAATTTGTAAAACCAGGTACGGAACAGATTTGTGCTATTCGGTTTGCGGCGATCCGAATGGACGTCCCATGATCTTGTTTCACTCTCCGTTCGGATCGCGGTTGACATGGGAGGGTATGGCAATGGCGGCAAAAAGACACGGGATTAAATTATACTGTTTTGACCGTCCCGGTTATGGCAATTCGGGCCCTGTACCCGACTATGGCGCAAAATCGATCGCTGCCTGTATAGACGATTTACTAAAAGCAAATGGGCATGACAGGGCAGACTTGATCGGGTTTGGGTTTGGGGCGAGCCTGCTGCTCGATGCTTGTCCATATGTGGATTGCTCCATTGACAATGTCTATCTGTACTTCTCGCTCGCTACTTTTTACTTGCCGGGTTCTCGCCAGGAAAAAGATGGGCGACAAACAGAGCGCAAGACCATGCTTAAACAATTTAGCTCTCTCTTGCGTACAAACCCGACAGCACATAGCGCGCTTTGGAAAATTTTGAGAAGGATCAAATCGAAGACAATGATGGCACGCATAATAAAGCAGACATTTAGCAATTCACCTGCGGATATATGCGCTATGGAAGATCGTGACTTTTTTAGCTTTTTAGTAGATGGTTTTTTTATATCCGGGCTTCAAGGTGCCAACTCTCATATGTCTGAATTTGTAAACATAAACCAGCCCCTTGTGCATGAATTTTCGACCTATGAAGATGTAAATATTATCGGCGTGTTTGGTTTGGAAGGTAAAAATTATTCCGAGCGTTCCAATAAAAAAGCTCAGAATTTTCTGCAAAAATTTCCACACTCCCGCTTCATCACCGTGCCGGATCAAGGCGATCTTTTTGTACTGGCAGATTTTGGCGACTTTATAGATGCTGCCTTTGCTTGGGGCATGACCTAAGGATCAATAATGCCGGCTTGCACGACTTCATAGACGGCTTCGCTGTGTGAAATTGATAATCTGTTACACTTTCCAAAGGTGAGGGGCGTTAACAGGAGATCAAATTAGGCCTGTAACCGTGAGCGCTGCTTAGGTGTAGATCCTTAAAAGGGGTTGCCGGGCACGGTCGGCAATAAGGCTATAATCGCGCCTATTGCTATACTTGTTCCGGGCAGGACTGAACCAAGGAAAAAGAATATCAGACCGAGTTTTGCGGCAGGTTTTGGTTTGTGCAATTGGTTGGTTGTCCCGCCGCGTAGCCCTAGAGAGACATAGCGGCTTAGGGACAACACCATTGTTCAGCCCATAATTTCAACGAGTATCCAGGCCGGGAAAATGCTTTCCCAAGGCCAAAGCGAAGCGAGGGCGCCCGCGAACCAACAGGATGAACAGGCCGTAGTGCAGGGCGGCATGGTGGGCGATGTCGATATATTTATGGGCCTGACCATCTTCGGAGTTTAACATGGCCCGCCATTCCCATACGCCGGTTAATAAGGCGGCGATAAAATAAAAGGCCGAGAAAAACAACGCCACTTGTAGCGGGCCAGGCAGGGTTTCGAGAATAGTATTGAGTGTCATGATTGTCCTTTTGGAAAAATTGCGTTTTGCCAGGCGGTAATGTCACGCCAGAAATCCTCGCGCCGTTCATTCATCACCATATGGCCGACACCTGAATAGAGGAGTAAACGGCCATTGGGTAGTTCTTTGGCCAGACGCAAGGTTTTATCGGCGGGGATGACGGGGTCAAATTCACCGCCAAACACCAGAACCGGCTGCTTTATCCGGGAGGCTTTATCCCAAATATCAACATCACGAATACCGGCAAAAAAGGCTATCAGTTGGTTTTGGTTTTGCAAGCGAGCATCCCGGCGCATCATGCCAAGGGCTATTTTGCTCGGCTTGTCCATAAGAAAAGCCCGCCTGTCATAGGCGAACATGGACGCGGCGCGGGCATGGAGCCAAGGCCATCTTGTGGTCAGCCACGCGGTCATGCGCAAAGCTATAGGCCCAAAAGCGCCGAGTTTTTCCTTGCGGGCCATCAGTTGCATGTCGCCTTCAAGCCCGATCCATTGCCCGTCAGCAAAGCCGCCGACACTGATGACGCCGCGCACCTRTTCCGGCCTTGCCAGTGCCAGGCACAGTCCGGCAAACCCGCCAGTGGAATGGCCGACAATCACCACATCCCGGCCCGGGATAATCTTATCCAGAACTGCACCGCTGAGGCGGGTAAATAAATCCGGCGTGACATGCTCTTGCGAAAAATCAGCCGGCCCGGTGGACGGTGCGTGTACGGGTAATGAGATCGATATCCAGGCTTGATTGCCGCGAAATTCTCGCGGCATCAGCGGCTGCCAAAATGCCGAGGTGACGGCAATACCGTGAATAAACACCCACATCGGTCCGGAGCGTTCGCGTATATCTGACGGGTGATCGACGATGAAGTTATGACCATCTAGTTCGATGCTTGACCTGATGCTTGTAATTTGCAAACACAAAGCTTAGTCATTAGACATAGACGGTGAAACAAAAAAAACCGGCGGATCAAAAAACAATGAGGATGACATGAAAAAATGGGGATTGCGTATAGGGTTGGCCTTACTGGTATTACTGGTGTTAGGTTTTGTGTTTCGCGGGAAAATTACCACTGCCCTCGTAAAATCTCAAATAGCACCAGAACATGATTTTGCCAATTACACGCCGCCAGCCGCGCCGGATTATTCTACGGATGCGGCCTGGGCCGCTTTACCGCAAACCACAGAAGGCGCGGATTTTATTCCGGGCGGCTTAAAGGCTGCAGACAACCTCTCGGATGTAGCGGTTTTTTTCGTGCACCCTACAACTTATACCTCGAAACTTGGCTGGAATTCACCGCTTGATGACGTCGAAGCGCGTGCAAGAATTGACGATTTGGTTATGCCGGCTCAGGCCAGTGTGTTTAATTTGTGCTGTGATATCTACGCGCCCCGCTACCGTCAGGCAACGCTATGGTCCTATTGGGTTCTAGAGGATTCCGGGCGCAAGGCGCTGGACTTTGCCTACGCAGATGTTGARCGGGCTTTCGACGAATTTTTACAGCGCATTGGCCCGCGCCCGTTTATTTTGGCCGCCCATAGTCAGGGCGGACACCATCTAAAGACATTGCTCACCGACCGGATTAGCGCAACTCCACTACAAAGCAGAATGGTGGCGGCTTATCCCATAGGCATCGCAATTGACCCGGTTGCTTTTGCAGGCAAAGCTCCGGATATACCCGTGTGCGCTACGGCTGCGCAAATAGGCTGTTATGTCACTTGGAACAGCCGGGGACCCAAATCTAAAATTTGGTCAGACATGCCCGGCGCCACCTGCGTCAACCCCTTAAGCTGGAAGACCGACGGCGCCGAAATACCCGCCGGCCAAAACCCTGGCTCTCTGGCTATCGGCGAGACCACACGTTTTGACCAAGGCGTTACCAGTGCGAAGTGCACGGGCGACAGATTACTGGTCGGCGGCTTCCAAACTGATATTTATGACGGACTAAATATGAGTTGGGGGCGGGATAATTTTCACGTTCTGGACTACGGGCTATTTTACGCCAGTATTCGTCAAAATGCTGCGGACCGTGTAGAGGCTTATAAAGCGAGCACTGATCCGTAAGGTGTTGCGAGTTTGCGAGGTTGTCGCTGAAAAATATGCCCTAACACACAATAAAAACCACTTGCAAATATTAGAACCATTCTTATGTTGTGTTTATGGAACACGATTCTAGAGACATACGCCGCCTGCTTGGGCGTCACGAAATCCGGCCAACGAAAATCCGCATGGCCATTGCCGGGCTGTTGTTTGACGGTTTGGATAAACATGTCACCGTGGATGATGTGATTGCGCTGGCGCGGGCGCGGGACATTAAAACTTCGGTCGCCAGTGTTTATAATACCTTGAACTATTTTGCCGCCGCCGGGCTGTTGCGCCGGGTGACGGTGGAGCAGGGCCGTGCGTTTTTTGATACCAATCTCTCCGCCCACCATCACTTCTATTTTGAGGATGAAGGACGGTTGGAGGATATCCCCGCTGGTGCGCTTCAGATCAGCGGTTTACCGAAATTGCCAAAAGGGCGAGAAATTAAATCAGTGGATGTCACCATTCGCTTGTAAATGGTTTTAGAATTATTCTAATTAGACTTGACCCTGGTTTGAATATTGGTTAAATTACGGCTATAACTCGAATCCAGACAGGAGACTAAAATGGAACTAGCGACATCCAAAACCCTCGACAATTTAAAAGACGCTTTTGCAGGCGAGAGCCAGGCCAATCGTCGGTATTTGTATTTTGCGCAAAAAGCCGACATTGAAGGATATAACGATGTGGCTGCCGTGTTCCGTTCCACCGCCGAAGGCGAGACCGGACATGCCCACGGCCACTTGGAATTTATGGAAGAGGTCGGCGATCCGGCAACTGGCCTGCCCATTGGCGCCACGGCGGATAATCTAAAAGCCGCTATTGAGGGCGAAACCCACGAATATACAGATATGTATCCGGGCATGGCCCGCACGGCCCGCGAAGAGGGCTTTGACGAAATTGCAGATTGGTTCGAGACCCTGGCGAAAGCGGAAAAATCCCACGCTGGACGTTTCACCAAAGCTCTTGGAAGCATGGACGAATAGTCTAWCTTCTTTGGCCGGTCGGCCGCCCCAACTGCCGACCGGTTTTAATTTTAGGTCATTGTCATGTCTCAACAACCTCCAAAAGAGGGTAGCTTGTCTGCGCCCACCCGCCGTGCTCTCGACTGGCAGAGCGACGATTTTTATGACGATGCCCTGATCACCGAAGAGCTGGAGCGAGTGTTTGATATTTGCCATGGCTGTCGCCGCTGTTTTAATTTGTGCGAAAGCTTTCCCATTTTGTTTGACATGATTGATGACAGTGAAACGGGTGAACTGGACAGCGTCGATACATCCGGGTTTAGCAAAGTCGTGGATGCTTGTACGCTGTGCGATATGTGTTTTATGGTCAAATGTCCCTATGTACCGCCCCATGAATTTGATCTGGATTTCCCCCATTTAATGCTGCGCGCCCGGGCTTCTGAATTTAAGAAAAGCGGCGCAAGTTTTGCCAAGAAACAATTGGTGCAAATGGACCGCAATGGCAAAATGATCGGCCCCATATCTAGCCTGGCAAATTGGGCCTCAAAGCTTGGCAACAAACTGACCCGCCCGGCCATGGAGAAAATTACTGGCATTGATAAGGAAGCGGAATTACCAAAATTTCACGCTAAAACATTTAAAAAACTTTCGGCTAAAAACCCGCCTACTCGCAATATGAATGCACCGGGCAAAGCCCGCAAAGCCGTGATCTATGCCACTTGTTATGTGGATTACAACAAACCGGAAAGCGGTGTGGCGGCGCAAGCGGTTCTGGCTAAAAACGGTGTGGAAACGCAAGTCGTGTACCCGGCTTGTTGCGGCATGCCGTATTTGGAAGAAGGCAATATCGCGCAAGTGGCCAAACAGGCACAGATGGTCAAGGATGAACTTTTGCCTTGGATTGACAAGGGCTATGACATACTTGCGCTGACCGCGTCTTGCGGTTTGATGATGAAAATGGAATGGCCACTGATTTTACCGGATGATGCCGACATCAAGCGTTTGTCCGCCGCCACCTATGATGTGGCGGAATATATGGTGGACATTGCCAAAAACGAAGGGCTGGCCGACGGCCTGGCGCCCATAGAAGGCGGCATCACAGTCCACTCCGCCTGTCATGCTAGGGCCCAGAATATGGGCGCAAAATCGGCGCAAATGCTGCGTAATATCCCGGATACCAAAATCGATATTGTCGAGCGTTGTTCGGGCCACGGCGGGACATTTGGTATTATGAAAGAGACGAGGTCTATGGCGGTCAAGGTCGCCCGCCCCGCCGTGCGCCAAGTCAAAGCCAAGGGCAATGCCAATTTGTGTTCAGATTGTCCGCTGGCCTGCAAACATCTAATTCAAGTTATGGGAGAGGACGGGGTCAAGCTATCGCCCGATTATCCCCCCTATCATCCAATGGAACTCATGGCCAAAGCTTACGGCCTATAAAACGGAAAACTAGACATGCCCAAAACTGACCGTACCATCACCAAAGCTGATATTATTTCCAATGCTGAATTTGCGCCTGTACGAAAAGCGCGCCGCGCCGCGCTGAAACCAGCCAAGGCTTTGCGCCGAGTTGATCTTGGCCGTGATTGCACATTTTATTTTGAGAGCTACGAGACCATGTTGTTTCAAATTCAAGAAATGCTGTATATTGAAAAAGGCGGCGACGAACAATTGCAAGACGAACTACGGGCCTATAATCCGCTCGTCCCAAACGGCAATGAACTGGTCGCCACCATGATGTTTGAAATCGACGATCCGGTGCGCAGATTAAATCTGTTGTTGAAATTGGGCGGTATTGAAAACCATATATATATACAAATTGGAGACGAGAAAATATATGTCGTCCCTGAAGACGACGCAGAGCGCACCAGCGCCGACGGCAAAACATCCTCAGTCCATTTCTTCCATTTCCCAATGACGGCAGACCAAAAAACCGCATTCCAAAACCCCGAAAGCAAAATCATCCTGGGCTCAGACCACAAAGACTACGCCCATATGACGGTGTTGAGCGCCCAGACGGTTACGGAACTGGCAGGTGATTTTTCTTAATCTATGGTGCTTTCAAGGTGCCAAACCTTGGAGACGATTTCCCAGCCATTTTCGCCGCACACAAAACATAGATGATCTACGAATACGTTTTTATGGGCCAGGAGGCGAAGTTTCACGGTGGCGGCATTGGCGCAAAGCCAGTCAATCATGATGATTTCTTCTTGGCGTGCCTGGCCTGCGCTAGCGGGTGAGGGGCGGGTGGCAACATCTTGCCTGAAAGAAGCAATCGGGTCGGTGAAAATTTTACCGCCGTCGGCGTCGAACAGACTAGAGGTGTTGTGAAAAATCTTGTCCAGTTTTTCAACATCACAAAAATATATCGCATCAAAATAAGTTTCGACGGCGGCGAGTAGTTCATTGTTGCGGGACATAAAGGCTCCTGTAAGAAAATTTAAATAATGGCTTGTTTTACACGAACGTTAAATATACCCCATATGGGATTTCGCCAAATTTCAACAAGAACCTGCCAAAATTTGCTTGATGGATAGGCTTGCCAATTACGCGGGTGCGGCGTATCACCCCCTCATGAGTGGACTTTTATATGTAGCCCTTGGCGGGGCCATTGGCGCGAGCGGACGGTATATGCTAGGTCATGTTTTGTTTAAAATTACGGGGCCAGGATATCCGTGGGGAACTTTGGTGGTCAATGTGCTGGGCGGGTTATTGATGGGGCTGTTGGTTGGCTGGTTGGCTTTTAAGGGCTCTGCAATGGTCGGCGGTGCGGCAAATTTGCGTTTGTTCTTGGGGGTTGGTGTTTTGGGCGGATTTACGACATTTTCTGCGTTTTCACTGGAGGCTATTCGTATGATTGAAACCAAGGCTTACGGCTTGGCAGCGGGGTATATTTCTGCTTCTATTGTGCTATCTATTTTGGCTTTATTTATCGGGCTAATCATTGCCCGCAAGGTGTTTGTCCAATGAGAGGTGTAATGTGAGTGGTGTTCAAATTTTAACGGTTGCGGACGGTGATGATGGTTCAAGGCTGGACAGATGGTTCAAGCGTAAATTTCCCCATATCCCCCACGGGCGGGTTGAGAAATATTTGCGCACCGGACAATTACGGGTGGACGGCAAGCGGGCTAAGGGCAAGGCAAGGCTAGAGGCCGGGCAAAGCGTACGCGTGCCGCCGCTACCAGAGCCAGGCGATAGAAAACCACCGCGCCGGATTTCAGATGCAGATACAGCCTTCATGAAGGCTATGGTGATTTATGAAGACAATGATCTGATTGCGCTCAATAAACCTGCCGGGCTGGCCGTACAGGGCGGGACAAATACCACGCGCCATATTGATGGGCTTTTGCCTGCACTTGCATATATCAAGAGGCGAAGAGGGAGCGAAGGCGACCGACCGGGAAAATATGATGTTACTCCGCCGCGATTGGTACACCGTCTTGACAAAGACACCAGCGGCGTGTTGGTGGTGGCCAAAAATGCCAAGTCGGCTGCGTGGCTCGGCAAAGTGTTTCAAAACCGCCGGGCTACGAAAATTTATTGGGGCATTACCAACGGCGTACCGCGCCCATTGTCCGGCGAGGTGAAAGGCTATGTGATCAAGGGTGAGGGCCATGATGGTCGCGAAATCATGACGGCGGTGCGCCACGGTACGCCCGGTGCCAAACATGCCCGCACTCTGTATCAGGTCGCGTCGACTGCGGGCAAGCGGGCTGCATGGGTGGTGATGCAGCCATTATCAGGCCGCAAACATCAGCTTAGATTACACATGCATTTGCTGGAAACACCTTTGGTGTTTGATCCGAAATATACCACGGACCGTGAAGAACCGGGTGGCCTTCGCGAGCAGTTACATTTGCACGCCAAATCGCTAACACTGCCGCATCCGGACGGCCACACTATTGAGCTTCACGCTGATCTACCGACCCATATGCAAGACGCTTTTGATTTGTTCGGGTTTGACAAGAATACACCGATTGAGGATATGGAAGCTTAGCATTATGGCGAAGCGGTTTTATGAAAAGGTTTCGGTGCAAGACAAAGACGGCGGGTTTTGCGTCATGCTCGATGGGCGGATGTTAAGAACGCCGGGTAAAGTGGCTTTGCAATTTGACCATGAACCCCATGCTCAATTGGTTGCGGCTGAATGGCGAGATCAGGGCGACGAAATCTTGCCAAATACCATGCCGTGTACGCGCTTGATGAATGTGGCTTGTGAGCAAACGCCATCAAGACGTAGTGAATTGGTCAAGGAATTTTGTGCATATGCGGGGACAGATTTACTATGTTACCGCACGAAAAGCCCCCAAGAATTATTAGCCCGCCAACAACAAAACTGGCAGCCGGTCTTGGACTGGGCCGCGCAAAAACACGGTGTTTCCCTAGCGTCAACAACCGGTATTAAGGCGGTGGCGCAACCAAAGACGTCTTTGCAGAAGGCGCAAAAATATGCCGAAGGCCGGGATGATACAAATTTGACTTTGCTCCTGCATTTCACCGCTTGTTATGGGTCGGCCTTGCTAGCATTGGCGCTATTGGATAATCACCTAAATGCGAAAGCGGCTTTTGCTTTGTCGCGTCTTGACGAGGTTTACCAAAATGAACGCTGGGGCGCGGACGACGAAGTTGAGAAAAACAACGCAAGCCTGTTGCAAGAGCTAACGGTCCTGGCACAATTGATAAGGGAATAATTATGGGCAATTTAGTCACAGTTAAAGAACGCGCAGGCGGTATTTATACCCAGGACGTGTTGGCGAGGGGGCACAAATTATATGCGGACGAACCCGAAAGCCTGGGTAGTGCTGATCTCGGCCCCAGCCCGTTTGAATATGTGCTGGCGGGTTTGGGCGCATGTACATCCATCACCTTGCGCATGTATGCGGATCGCAAGGGCTGGCCCGTTACCAATATCAGTGTTGATGTGTCTTATAAAAAATCCGGATTTGGTTCGGAAATAAAAAGCGTGTTTATCCGCAAAATCACTATAGAGGGCGAGTTGGACGAGGTACAACGCAAAAGCATGATGGTTATAGCTGACAAATGCCCTGTTCACAAAATGCTGGAAGCCGAAACGGAAATTAGAACAGAGTTGGCTGGTTGATGCTGTCGGTTAAATCATATCCAATTGTACTTGAACATTGCCGGTTAGGACGGCGGCGTTAGGATTTGATTGCGCCACATCCGGGGGCTCATACCGTAGGCTGATTTAAACAGACGGCAGAAATGGGAATAGTCGGAAAATCCCCAGCGGTACGCAATTTGATTGATCGGCGCTCCGGTCTGGCTGGTTCGCTCCAGCTCCATGCGGGCTGATTCCAGACGTTGGGTGCGGATCCAAGCGCTTACGGTCTGCCCTTCTTCGTAGAACAAAGCCCGTAAATATCTGGGCGAAATATCACAGGCATGAGCCACACCGTCGGGGCATAAGCGGCTTTCTTTCAGGTTTTGAATAATATAATGCTTGGCCCGCTGGATATGCATAAGTTTGGGTTCGCTGGTATCAGGTAAAGTTTCGCCAAAAGCTTCGCCCAGAGCTGTCGAGAGCAGGTTGATAACATTGTTAAAAACCATCGGCCTGGTGCTTTGCGGAAGGGATCCACCAACCTCCAAAAGCGTTTTTAGATTGACCTGAACCAATTGGGCCAGCGGGTTATTGCCATCAAGTTTCATGGGCGGCACCCCGACAAGCCAGCGACAGCGTTCCAGAAATATTTGTTTGGGAACCTGTAATACGGCTTGTTCGAACACATCGTCAAATTTGAACTCATAAGGGCGGTCACTGTCGACAAATGTTATATCCCCAGCGGCGAGTTTCACATCTTGCGAGTCTTGGCGCACGGTGCCAAAGCCTGATGTTTGGCAAATGAAAATCAGTGAAGATGCTTCACTGCTTTGGATGAGCCGTCGGCTTCTGCGGATGATTTGCTTGTCGGCTTTAATCGAGGACACGCCAATGCCGCCCGCGTTTACGACCTGAATTTGTCCTGAAAACTTGCTGTCATCCAGTTGTTGCGCTTCAAGCGGCAAGAACGCATCACAGGTGGCTTTCTGCCAATAATGGAAGCGGTTTAGGGTCGCCACACTATCGGTTTTATAGGTTTTAACCCCATTGCTTTGGGGGCTGTTTTCGAGGATGTCCTGCATGTTTTTCTATGTTCTCGTCTGTGTTTTTGGCAAATATTGTTTGAATAATCAACTTTTTATGCCGCCCTTGTCAAGTTTTCTCGCCAAAACACATTTATCATGCCCCAATAATCAAGGGGATTGAACTATGAAAAACTATAAACGCATTATACCAGCGCTCTCAATTTTGAGCTTATTGACTGGTGCCGCACAGATATCACAGGCGCAAGGTAACGCTTCACAGGCGCAAGATAAAACTGGCCAACCTGTTTCTAACACCAGTAGCGGCGGCTATATTGACGAAATTTTTGTGACGGCTAGAAAAAGGGTCGAGAATATTCAAGACACGCCTATTTCGATCACGGCGTTCGGCGCCGAAGCGTTGGAAGCCCGCCAAATCGTCAATGTCGGCCAAATCGCCGATTTCACGCCCAATCTGACCATCAACACATCGGCCGCGTTTTCGGGTAGCTCATCTACACCAGCGATTTTTCTGCGCGGGGTCGGACAGGTGGATTTTTCCCTCAACACCGATCCGGGCGTCGGGCTTTATGTGGACGGTGTCTATATATCCCGTGCGGTCGGCGGTTTGATTGATCTTGTAGACGTTGAGCGCATTGAAGTTCTGCGCGGGCCGCAAGGGACATTGTTTGGGCGCAACACCATTGGTGGTGCGATCAATGTCACGTCAAAAGCGCCAACAGACGAGTTTAGCGGGCGGGTTAAATTAACCACAGGGTCTGGCAACCGTATGCAAATCCAAGGCTTGCTCAATATGCCTTTGGGCGAGAATGTAAGCTCGCGCATTGCGGTTAATTATCACAAACGCGATGGTTATGTGGACCGCCCGGACGGTGTTAGTCTKGGGGATGATAACAGTTTTTCTACCCGCGCCACCATTGCCTTTACGCCCTCAGACCGCTGGTCCATTACGCTGTCCGGCGACTATACCCGCGAGCGCGAAGAATCCGCACCATTTATTCTGACGCGCATTGATCCGGGTGCGCCGTTCGCAGGCTTTCACAATGCGGTTATTGCGCCGTTGCTTGATCCGTCTCTAGCCATTGCGCCGCCCGGCCCGCCAAGTGCCTGTTTTATCCCCACCACATCAAACCCGGCCTGTTTTAACGCTGCGTCCGTAAGCGTCGGTGTGCCGGGCATAAACCAAGGCACATTGCCGTCAATGTCCGACCTTGATGTGTACGGCTTGTCCTTAACCGCGCAGTATGATGTCAACGATAATATTCAACTTAAATCAATCACGGCTTACCGTGATTTGGATAGTCAGTCCTCGAATGAGCCTGATAGTGCGCCCGTTGCGATAAATTCGACCAGCGATAGCTATATCTATAACCAATTCAGTCAGGAATTCCAGCTTCTGGGCACGAGTTTCGACAACCAGCTTGAATGGATTTTGGGCGCGTTTTATTTTACGGAAGAAGGTACCAATGCAAATCTTGTCAATTTTTCCGTCATAGAAATTTTAAGCGGTGGCAATGTGCAAAACCAGTCCATTGCCGGGTTTGGGCAAGCGACATGGTCTATGACCGATCGTCTGGATATAACGGCTGGTCTACGTTGGACGGAAGACCAACGGGACTTCACACCGAACCAGCGCGTATTGCGCGACATTGCTACGGGTATACCCAATGGCACACCGCTCTTGCCAAATGTGACCGCTTCGACCAGCACCAGCGATCTTACGCCCCATGCCAGCATCAATTATGCGTTGAGTGATGCTGTTACGACCTATGCCACATATTCCCAAGGCTTTAAATCCGGTGGTTTCACACAGCGGGTGTTCCCGCCGGTTCTGCCTGCCCCCGGTCAAAACCCGGCGGATGTTATTCCGTCTTTTAATCCTGAAACCGTGAATACATTTGAAGCTGGGATAAAGTCGCAATTGTTTGATCGCCGCTTACAGCTTAACGCAGCCGCGTTTACGACCGATTATTCCGATATGCAGGTCAATGTTCAAATCGGCATTGCCCCGACCACGCAAAATGCCGCCGCCGCCACGATTAAAGGTTTTGAATTTGAGGCAATTGCTGCACTTTCCGAAGCCTTGCGCCTGAACATGGGGGTTGGTTATCTGGATGCAGGTTATGATCAGCTTGACGCCGGTGTTGTCGGGATTACGCTGGCCAGCAAATTACCGGGTACGTCGGAATGGACGGTTAACGGCGGCGCCAGCTATAGCCACGATATGAACGATCTTGGTTCTTTGACGGCGCGAGCCGATTTCAGTTACCGCAGTGAATTTTTCTTTGATGCCAATAATGAAGTCGGCGAAGATGGTTATACGATTATAAATCTAAGCCTGAATTGGGACAGCGCCAATGGTGATTGGCGCGCCAGTATTTTCGGCACCAATATTGGCGATGAAGTGTACGGCCTAGCGGGCGCGTCCATCCTTAATCCGGGCGGGTTCCAGCAAACATTGTTCGCACGCCCAGCAGAGTGGGGCATCAGCCTTACGCGTAACTTTTAGGCGAGGAGCTAATATGTCACAATCATCAACTGTAAAAGTCGCCGCCGTACAGGCCGCACCAATTGTCTTTGACCTGAAGGCCTGCCTTAATAAAGCGGCCAAATTAACTGCGCAAGCCAAGAAACAAGGATGTGACCTCATCGCATTCGGCGAAGCCTGGTTTCCCGGTTATCCGTTTCAAATTTGGCTCGGCGCACCGGCCTGGTCGTTGCAATACACCGTCCCTTATTATGATAACTCCCTTGAAGTTGGGACGCCGGAGTTTGAAGCTCTATGCGACATTGCCCGGCAAAACAACATCATGGTATCTGCGGGTATATCTGAGCGTTCGGGGGGTAGTTTATATCTGTCTCAATGTTTGATTGATAAAGACGGCGAGGTTTTATCCATGCGCCGCAAGTTGAAGCCAACCCATGTGGAACGCGCTATCTTCGGTGAAGGTTATGGTCATGATTTGGCTGTGACCAAGACCGATATTGGCAATATTGGCCAGCTTTGTTGTTGGGAGCATATGCAGCCCTTGAGTAAATTCGCGCTGTATAGCCAGCAAGAACAAATTCATGTGGCCGCATGGCCGTCCTTTGTTGTCTACCGCGAAAATGCCTATGCGCTGGGCATCGAAGTCAATATGGCCGCCACCCGCACCTACGCCGTCGAAGGGCAATGTTTTGTCATTGCTGCAACCAGTGTCATGAACCAGCAAATGCTTGACTATTTCAAGGTCGGCACGGAAACACCGCCGTTCATAGAACTCGGCGGTGGTTCGTCCATGATCTTTGGCCCGGACGGACGCGAGCTTGCAGAATATTTACCCGAAACCGAGGAAGGGCTGGTGATCGCCGAGCTTGATTTTGACGCCATAAAGATGGCCAAAGCTATTGCCGATCCAGCCGGACATTATAGCAAGCCGTGCTCCACGCGCCTGCTTCTCAATAAAACCCCGCTCAGCCCGGTGGTCATAGAAGAAGCTATCAATGAGGGGCAGATAGCACTAGAAAGTGGCGGTATCGACACGGAGAGTGAATAATGAGCACATCAAATAAACTAGATATTGGAAATAAACTAGAGCTTGGCCCGCGCCGTACAGCACCGCCCCTGCACAGGCCGGACGGCTTTGAAGCCCCCTATGATGCCTATGAGCCCCGCTTTAAACAGCTCGACGATCTTGTCATGGTGATTTTCGGGATTGAAATACGTTCCGGTGATGGGAGAGAAATGGAAGCCCGGTTTTTACAGACCTTGCAGCACAAAGGCGGCCCGCACCTGCTTGAACATGGGCAAGTCAAAGACGGGTTTGGGCCTAACAGTAAGGTCTGGTTTGCCTATTGGCGATCACAAGAAGATTATGCAAATTGGTGTGCAGTCTCAGGCATTGAAGCATTGTTTGCGGACGAGGCTTTGCTGGTTGGTGACATTGGATTGTGGCGGGAATATTGCTATATTTCCCTGGACCATAATGAGACCTCCTATTCCCGGGAGGAAAACATTACAGGGTTGGGGAATTTTTGTGACAATATTGAAGTCACGCCTCACCACGGATATTGGGGCAGCGCCCGCGATAGAATGGTGGCGACGGTTAATGATGATTTGGATGCCCAAGGGCAATTTACATCATCCGCGCCCCAAAACACTCTGGGCAAACGCATTCGAATTACTGCGCCCAAGAACACTTGTTTGATAAAGACAACCCAGGATTTGTCGCTGACCAATAATGAGCAATTGGCGATTTACCGCGACAATGTAGAACCCGCCCTGCATGCGGGTCTGAATTATTTGCGAGGTAACGGACAAGAAGCCGGTTGTATCGGCATGCGCTTTGTGCAAGAAGCTCCAATATCTGAAAGCAAAGCCAGAACTATTGGTGTCGGTTATTTTACGTCATTAGGCACGCTCGAAAACTGGACACATCACCACCCGACCCACGAAAAAATCATGCAAGTTTTCATGGCAATGGTCGGGCAATTTGAAGGACAACCGGGCCTGCATTTATGGCACGAAATTTCAGTGTTTGATACCGGGCGGYTGACTGGGGATTATGTTAATTGCACGCCGGACGGAACATTGATGCAGGGCTAAAATAAAACAAGCTTTGAATTACCCCAACAGTGGATAATTGGCTTGTTTTGTGTAGATGTTGGAGCGGTTTTTTTGGTGGTGGCTGGAATAAAGCGCGAACTGGTCTACCAGAAATGCTTTAGATTTAAACCGGACATGACGGCGGATATAGTTGGTCAATTCGTCCTTCGGCGTGCGCCGCCGTAAATAGGCCAAGGTGAGATGGGGGACAAAATTACGGGCTTCCATTGGGATATTCGCCCGCCTTGCCGCTCGGCGCACATGCTTATGTAATGCGGCCAAAGAAGAAGATCGCGCAGAGGCGTTTTCTATACCGAGCCAGAGTGCGTGCGGGCGGGAACCGCCAAATATATTAGCGCCCGTGAGACAGAGGTCAAATCCGGTGCCGGGCGAGCGGGCCAATTCATGGTCGAGAATTTCCGCGTATTCGTCTTCTACCGCACCGAAATAACCTAGGGTGATATGCAAATTATCGCGCGGGGCCCAATTGACCCCTTCAATACCTTTTTGCACCGCCTCTACGGCGTCGAGAATTTCGGCGGGTGGTTTTACGGCGGCGAATAATGTGAGCATGATATAATGTGCCTCAAACAAGATAGGCATTTAGGTTTGTGTGGACCCCGTAATTTGCTGTATTTAGCCGTTTTGTTTGTCCCGTCAAGCCAAGGCGGTACTTTTTACCATATCATCTTTATTATTTGCACCGATTATTATTGAAGAATCGCCAGTAAGCTCTATATATTGGGATATAAACTTCGCGCAACTGTGCGTGAGCCTTTTTTACGGAGAGAAAAATGAACCGATTTCCAAATGATACATTAGCCCAGGGCGGTGAAATGGATCTGGGCCTGCGCAATTTTATGCTGGGTACTTATAAATACATGGTCGCCGCTATGGCGGTGTCCGGTATTGTCGCCTATCTGTTTGGCACCAAAGTTTTAATGACACCTGCGGGCGGCATGTCGGACATTGGGCGTATGCTCTATAGCCCCGGCGCGGCCATTGGCTTGACCATTGGTATTGTTGTCCTGTTTGGCGCCGTCGGACGTAAACTGCACAGCATGAGCGTCAATGGGGTTAAAGTGTTTTTGTTTGTCTTTGCCGCCATTATGGGCATATGGCTGTCGGCCATTGCTGCTTTCGTTGACCCGATGGTTTCGGTTCGGATATTCTTTATGGCCGCAATCGCATTTATGGCGGTCAGTCTGGTTGGGTATACGGTTAAGAAAGATCTGGGCGGTATTGCCAAGTTTTTCATTATGTTGTTTGTCGGCTTTATTGTCATAAATATTTTGGGCATGTTTATTCCTGCGCTGGCCTTTACAGGCATGGCCGGGTTTTTGTTTAATCTGGTCGGATTGGTGGCTATTTGCGGGATTACTGCATGGGAAACCCAGTCTTTGAAGCGGATTTATTACGGCACGGTTGGTGATGCAGCTATGGCCGAGAAAATGTCTGTGTTTGGCGCGGCGTCTTTGTTGTTGTCATTTATCAATATTTTCTCAATTCTAATGAGTATGTTTGGCGGCGACTGAACGCAAAACGCATATCTACACTTGAAAGCCCCGTCCAAAAACGGGGCTTTTTTTCTTTGCATAAACATTAAAAAAGTGTTAAGAAGCATAGGTAGTGTACGGGCCGAAGAGCGCGGCACAACTTAAACCAATAGGCATGACGCCTATAATTAATGGGCATTTCGCCCATATTACAAACCTTTAAGGGGGATATATATGTCTATTGCACGTATAATTTGGATCGTCAGCCTGTTGGCTGCCGTCGTTCTGGCTTTCGCAAATACCGGTTATGATCCAGCTATTTTGGCTGTTCTTGGTATTGTCTCGGGCTGGTTCGTCGACAAGGAACACCGTCTTGGCTTGCTCATCGCTGCCATATTTATGATGGGTGCTGGCGGAACAGCTTGGGCCGGCATTCCGGAACTTGGCGTTCATTTAACCGCCATACTGACTAGCATTGGTGCTGTACTGGCTGCGGCTGGTGTCACTTGCGWATTGCGCCGACTATTGGAGCGCGTTGCTCTTGGTAAAGCTGAAGGCTAAGTTTAAGTCAGTTTACCAAATAACTATATTATGACCCCGCCAGCCTTTCGGTTGGCGGGGTTTTTTCATGCCGAATTTGGGGATTACAAGCTCCTAAACCTTGCTTTGTCGAACACGCGCAACACATTTTTCAAATCATGCCCACGTTTTAGGATGAGCCCGCCCGGCGCAACCACACTATATTGCCCTTGTTTTCCTCGCATTTGCGGGCGTTTATTGATTTGGTAGAGCGGGGTTTCCGTGGCCCGCCGATAGACGGAGAACACGGCCCGTTCAGCTAGCATATCTATGGCATAATCTTTCCAGACGCCTTTTGCGACCATTTGTCCATAAATGTTCAATATTATAGCCAGTTCTTTGCGCTCAAAGCAGACGGGCGCAAGATTAGAGCGGGTTTGATTACGGTTAGAAACGGGAATCGGGATGATTTTTGCGCTCATAATGCAAGAATAACCATCACATATTTAATGTAAAGCCGCAGTTTTGGTAACACTTTGGTAAAGGGATGGCGGTATTTTGGCTTATGAAAAAATTAACCATACTCTTGTCCGCCAGCGTATTTGCGCTTATTTCAACCGGCTGTACCACTGCAATGACGGCGGGTGTCAAGAAAGGGGACGARCGCAATTTTGCCCGCTCCTTAAATGATGTCAGCGCCAGTCGTGCTATCAAGGCGCGCATGGGCCGTGTGCAGGGGTTTAAGCTTAGCGGCGTCGATGTTGAAGTGGCAGAGGGCATCGTGGTGCTATCCGGTAATGTGCCGCGCGAGGAAGACCGTATTGAAGCCGAGCGCATAGCTTGGTCAGGCCCGCAGGTGCTTCAGGTCGGCAATGAAATTTTGATCAAAGGTCGCCAAGGCGTGGTGCGTAATACCAAGGACGGTGTGCTCAACAGCTCCGTGCGCGCCCGCCTGATTGCCACCAAAGCGGTCAAGGCCCGCAATATTAACATCGAGGTTAACGGCGGCGTGGTTTATTTGCTCGGCGTTGCGCGAACCCCCGAAGAGCTGGCCATGACAACCCATATTGCCAGTACCACCAGAGGSACACGCGAGGTGATTTCCTACATTAAATTGGCGGATGACCGTTCGCGGGATACGGCCACAGGGCCGGGCTTTAATGGTCAACCCAGCCAATTGGAAGTCTACCCAAGAGAAGTATATCAAGGCGAGATATCTGGCGGCTTTCCGCTAGATGTAGATTTGCCGCCCATTCCAGATACACAAGCGCCTAACTTTGGCAGCTCGCCTACAATCCTAGACAATGATGCCATAGAAAGCGGCGAGCCATATTACCGCGACCCGGTCACCGGCGAGCGTGTTATCATCCCCGAAGGCGTCACACCAATCCCCTATGTGCCCGACGGCGGCCCCGGTTCGCTCGGCGCCGGCGGCTTACCCTTACCGCCCGGTGCTGGCGGATCCTATATCATCGATCCCAAAACCGGAAATATGGTGCCGGTATTTTATCCCGGTAAATAGGTTCTTATATCGCTCACGGCAAGTGCGCTGAAGAAGCGCACGCCTGCGCGGGCGCAGGCCGCATCAGCGCCGACGGGCGGTCGCCCTAGCACTCCACCACATTGACAGCCAGGCCACCTTGGCTGGTTTCTTTGTATTTTGATGACATATCCAGCCCGGTTTGGCGCATGGTTTCTATGACTTGATCGAGACTGACCTTCATTTGATCGGCGGCATGTAAGGCGAGCCGGGCTGCATTGGCGGCCTTGACCGCGCCGATGGCATTGCGCTCTATACACGGAATTTGTACCAGCCCGCCGACCGGATCGCAGGTCAGGCCAAGATTATGTTCCATACCAATTTCCGCCGCGCTGGCCACTTGCAAGGGCGTACCCCCCCATACGGCAGCTAGTCCGCCCGCCGCCATGGAACAGGCCACACCGACCTCGCCCTGACAACCCATTTCGGCCCCGGATATGGAGGCGCGTTGTTTATAGAGCAGCCCGATACCGCCTGCGGTCAGCAGAAATTTGCGCAGGTTTTCTTTAGCCCCGCCCGGATTATCCCCTTCAAGGCAATAATGCCGGACAACGGCAGGGATGATACCCGCCGCGCCATTGGTCGGCGCGGTGACCACTTGGCCGCCGGACGCATTTTCCTCGTTAACCGCCATGGCATAAACATTGAGCCAATCGAACAATTGCTCGCGCTCATTTGACACCGGATTGGCCATCAGTTTTTTCCAAATGCCCGGCGCCCGGCGTTTGACCTTGAGCCCGCCGGGCASAATGCCCTCCCGGTGCAAGCCCCTGTCGATACAGTCCATCATCACTTGCGTGACTTTATCCAACATAGCATCGGTTTGGCTGCGCGGGCGAAACCCGTCTTCATTGGCGTAGATTATTTCGTGTACGGTTTTGCTTTCGCTGGCACATAAATCCAAAAGCTCCGCCGCCGAGCCAAATGGATAGGGCACTTTTATTTGCCCCGGCACGATGTCGTCTTTGAGCGGAGTTTGCAGTTGTTCGCGCGTGGCGATAAACCCGCCGCCGGTAGAGTAGTAAACCTGTTCGGCGAGCACTTGACCTTGCGCGTCCAGGGCCAACATTTTCATACCATTTGGGTGCAGATCAGGTGCGGTGTCATAATCAAAAACAATGTCCCGCTCTGGATCAAACCCTATGGTTTTATTTCCGCCGAGGCATATGGTTTTACCTGCGAACACCTGCGCCATTAGCATATCTGCTTGTGCCGGGTCTAGAGTTTCAGGCTCCAGCCCCATCAAGCCCAAAATCACCGCCTTGGGCGTAGCGTGGCCTTTCCCGGTCAGAGCCAGTGAGCCTTGTAGCTCCACCCGAATTTTTTGTGTGCTGGTCAAATGCCCCACATTGGTCAGGGTATCAACAAACCGTTTGGCAATTCGGATCGGCCCAACCGTATGGGAGCTGGACGGGCCAATACCGATGCGGAAAATATCGAGAACTGAAAGCATTAGGGTCTGTGGACATTCAGGATTGGGTTAAGACGGGAACGATTTTGTGCCAGCTTTAGGAGCGAAGCGCAAAGAAGTGCTCGCGCTTTTGAGCATTCGCGACGACAAACTGGTGCAAAAGCGTCCCGCCGCTTCGCGGTATGGCCAAAATTACCCAGTTTGTCGTCGAAAGCCCTTGCCGTGCGGGCGCACGCCTGCGGCCATTCTCCTAAAACTGAATAATTTTGGCTCATATCTTAATCCAATCCTGAATGTCCACAGACCCTAAGAACCTCTTTCACATGCACTATCTTCTACGGTGTAATTATTCAAGTCCAAACGCCGTTATACTTGGACTTGATATCCTCAATGCGCATCTGGTTTGAGCTCCGGTATAAGCTGGGTTTCGGGTGTATCTTCTGGCTTGTGTTTTTCAATCCAAATATCAGTCATTTCTACCGTGCGAAGGGCGGAGATTTCCACCTCGACCATTTGTTTTTCTTTTTGTGCGGTGAGTTCAGACAACTCAAACAGCATGGTCATGAAACGGACATTGTCTAGTTTTTGAACCATCTGCTTATAGATTTTTTGACCCTGAAATTCATATTTGCTCATGCCCGGCAGACGCGGGGTTATTGCCTGTTCCCAATCACGACGGGCCTGTTCCAGCTTTAATTGTTCCATAGCCAATTTTGTCCGTTTCAGTTTTTCATCAGTGGTGATGTCGATTCGCTGTCTTGGCATAGTACCTTTCCTGCATTAGCTTTCTTTCAGGCGCTTTGGCCCGCTTGCAAAAAGCGGTGGAGTTGTCTTGTGCTTGCCCTAGTGGACAGCCCGTGTGGTTTGCCGCCACTGGAAATACCAGGGAAAGCATGCAAAAATGTTTCGTGAGGGCAAAGCCACACGGCGGTGTTTATGCGGTACGGCCGATTTTATCGAAGCAGTATTGATAATCAAAGATCATCGCAGCAACGTCCAGCTCACGCACCGGGACCCGGGTCACCTGGTGTGTTATAACCAAGCCTCAGTCCGACACCGTCCCTCACTCCAACAAATTAACGCGCTTGCTTGTCCTTGAGCGAAAGAACAAGACCAATATAGGCCAGATAACTTTATCGTGGATTAGATTGTTAGACAAAATTAAAACCTAAATAAAATCAGATGCTTACGGGCTGGTAAACCCGCCGTAATCATGGACGTTGACCTGCATCCACATTGTTTTTTGGCAAACAACCGCCCAATAGGTGCCGTAATATCAATCAAGGCGGGCCTGCACCGGGTACCAATATTTTGCCCATTCAACAATGTCCCATTCAACAATGTCCCATTCAACAATGTCCCATTCAACAATGCCCCATTCAACAATGTATTGTATAGGTTCAGGTTTTTTGGACTTGTTTTCCCCTCACCTTGTTCCTCTCCCCAAGGAGAGGAGACCACGCTACAATTATCTTTGTTTGGGTATAAGTTCTAAACATACTGGGACACCTGCAAAGAAAATATAGGAAATTACTGAACCCTCAACAAACAAGATAGTCAAGACATCGTCTCCTCTCCTTGGGGAGAGGAACAAGGTGAGGGGAAATGAGGATGAGGGTAAAACAATTCCAAAGGCCCGGGTTTTAGGTGTTCTGGGTATAGTTTATTCACAAATCTTGCGGATGGACTCGATCAAAAAACCTGTGTTGAGGCCGAATAATAACAGGCCGTTGGCGGCTGAAAATCCGGAAAGTAGTTGCCAGTTTTGCGGCAGGAGAACATCGCCAAACCCGAGCGTGGTAAATGCGATGACCGAAAAATACAGGGCTTGGGAAAATGTAGAAAATATACCCAAGACCAAGAACACTATTGCCCATATCAGTACAGCAATGCACAAGGCCAAAAATAGCCACATGGTCGCCCCGGTCATGAGCATTACGGGTGCCAGAATACCGCCGCCCTGCAAATGTTCTGGCGGGTGGTTTTTAATCCGGTTAAAGGCCAGTTGAATAAAAACCACCTGAATAAATACCGTGAGACCTACCAATGTCATGCCGATAAATATTTGCAAAATCATATTTGGTTTCCCAAGTTCTAATCATTCAATTTCAAACCTTTAAGCCTTAGCGCATTCATAATCACCGAAAACGACGACAGGCTCATGGCGGCAGCGGCGATGATCGGCGATAGCAACAAACCCAGCGCCGGGTACAAAACCCCTGCGGCAATGGGTACACCAACCGCGTTGTAAATGAAAGCAAAGAACAGGTTTTGGCGAATATTGCCCATAGTGGCCTTGGACAGTTTTCGCGCCCGCACGATACCGCGCAGATCGCCGCGTAGCAAAGTAAACCCGGCGCTCTCAACTGCCACATCTGCACCCGTACCCATGGCAATCCCGACATTTGCCTGAGCCAGGGCAGGGGCGTCATTAACCCCGTCCCCGGCCATGGCAACTATCGCACCAGCCGCCTGTAGCTCCTTGACAAGGGCGGATTTATGTTCCGGCAACATGTCGGCTCGCACTTCGTCGATACCGAGCTTATCCGCTACAGCCTGAGCAGTGGTCGCGTTATCACCTGTGGCCATGATGATTTTAAGCCCGGCCTTGTGCAGGGCGTCAATGGCTTGTTGGGCGGTGTCTTTGATTGGATCAGATACACCAACTAACCCGGCGAGTTTGTTTTCTATGGCCACAAACATGGCGGTTTTACCTTGCTTGCGCATGGCTTCTGCTTCGCTGATGAGGCTGTCCCGATCAAGGCCGAGATCAGCCATCATACGAGCATTGCCGATAGCCACCATTTTACCTGAAACAATGCCTTGGACACCTTTGCCGGTGACGGCTTCAAAGTCTTTGGTTTTGGACAGTTTTATGCCGCGTTCTTCAACCCCGCGCACAATGGCTTCGGCCAGGGGGTGTTCACTGCCTTTTTCCAACGATGCGGTCAGGGCAAGAAACTGCTTTTCGTCCATACCGTCCACGGGCAGCACATCCGTTAGCGCTGGTTTGCCCATTGTCAAGGTTCCGGTTTTATCAACAATTAGCGTGTCCACCTTGGCGAAATTCTCCAGGCTTTCAGCATTTTTAACCAGAACGCCCGCCATGGCTCCCTTGCCTGTAGCCACCATGATCGACATAGGCGTGGCCAAGCCGAGGGCGCAGGGGCAAGCGATAATCAGCACGGATACAGCCGAAATTAACGCATAGGCCATAGCTGGATCCGGCCCCCAAATCGACCAGACAATAAAGGCGGTTATGGCGATGAGGATAACGGCAGGCACGAAATATCCCGAAATTTGGTCCACCAATTTTTGGATCGGCGCACGGGATCTCTGGGCTTCTGCGACCATGTTGACGATTTGTGATAAGGTTGTATCACCTCCGACCCGCTTGGCTTGCATGATGAAGCTGCCGGTGCCGTTAATGGTGCCGCCGGTAAGGTCATCACCTTTGGTTTTTTCAATGGGGAGCGGCTCTCCGGTTAACATGCTTTCGTCCACACTGGAACGGCCTTCGAATACGGCACCGTCCACGGGGACTTTATCGCCGGGGCGGACACGCAGATGATCTCCGACCTGCACGTCTTCTAACGGGATTTCTTCTTCCTCGCCGTCCTCTCGGACAATGCGGGCCATTTTCGGGGCAAGGTCAAGCAATGCCCGAATGGCGCCGCCGGTTTGCTCGCGGGCGCGCAGTTCAAGTACTTGGCCGAGCAGAACAAGCGTGACGATGACGGCGGCGGCTTCGAAATAAATTTCGACAATGCCGTCTTTCCTGAAAGCGTCCGGGAATATATCCGGGATAATGGTGGCGACAACCGAATAAGCCCACGCGGCTCCAACCCCCATAGCGATTAGGGTAAACATATTAAGATTACGGGTTTTGACCGATGCCCAGCCGCGCGTGAAGAACGGCCAACCGCTCCATAATATCACGGGCGTGGCCAGCACAAGCTCTATCCAGACTGTGATACGTTTAGGAATAAAATCGTTCACTGGAATGCCGACAAATGGCCCCATAGCCAAGATGACAACCGGGATGGTCAATATAAGCCCGATCCAAAACCGCTTGGTAAAATCGTCAAGCTCGGTGGTGTCAGCTTCGCCGGTGACAACACCTGCCGGCTCGATGCCCATACCGCATATGGGACAGGATGATGCCCTGATGTCGCGGACTTCGGGATGCATGGGGCAGACATAAATTGTGCCCGAATATCCCGGCGGCACCAGATCATATTTCCCCGGCGGTGCGTTTTCGGCTTCCGGGTTAGACGCGCAACAATCGTGTTCGCCGTCCGTATCTTCATCATCAGTTTCCGCTTTGAGAAACATGCCGCATATGGGGCAATTGCTTTCTTCGGTATCGCGCACTTCCGGGTGCATAGGGCATGTGAATACCGTGCCGTCAAAGCCTTCAGGTACTTTATCATATTCACTTTTTTCTGTGTGCTTGCTCATGTCATTTCCTTTAGTCGGGGCCGCTATTGGCTCGCCTCATTTTTATAAAAATGTTCCAGTATTGTGCAATTTTCCAGCGGGCTATCACCGCCGGGGCAGGCTTTTGCAATTTGCTTTAGACCGCCGCAAATTTTTTCCAAGTCTGAAATCCTGGCTTGAATATCGGTGATTTTTTTCTCGGCATATTGTTTGATATTGCCGCATTCAGCATCTGTATTCGTGCTAATATCCAGCATTTTACCGATTTCTTTCAGACTAAAACCAAGGCCCTGGGCTTTGCGGATAAATCTTAATCGACGCACACTGTCCCCGGAATATTGCCGATAGCCAGATTGTGTGCGGGCGTCTGGCAACAGCAGGTTCTTGCGTTCATAATAACGCACGGTGTCAATATTGACATTGCCTGCGCGGGCCAATTGCCCGATTGCCATAGCTGCCATTTTGCAGTTCCTTTCGCGGTTTCGTGCCTTTTTAGGGTATGGACTATAGTCCAGAGTCAAGGGTTTTTTAACTTAACTCGTATTTATATCCTCCGCCCCCATATCGCGGTGTTCCAGCTCCAATTGCAAGGTCGAGAAGTAAAAGCCGTACTGTTCTTTGAGTAAATCCTCGGCTTCTCGCAAAATATCTTGCGCATTTTTTTGGTCTTCGATTTGAATATGGGCCGAGAAAATATTCTGGTTGGATGTGAGTACCCAAGCGTGAATATGCATGATGCTTTTGACGCCCTTTATACCCAAAAGCGCGGTTTTGGTTTTTTCTATATCCACATCCTCGGGTACAGTCTGCATGAAAATATCCAGTGCATCCTTGATGATTTTATAACTGGCCCAGAACAACACCAAACCAAATGCCATGCCGAGAATTGCATCTATGGGGGTATATCCGGTGAGCTTGATAACCACGGCGGCGATGATGATCAGGATCGAACCGATAAAGGTTTGCATGATGTGCCAATAAGCGCCCTTCATATTCATATTGGTTTTCTGGCTTTGGTAAATCAGCTTAAACGAAATCGCTTCGGTGATCAGCCCGCCAAATGCGGCCAGGAACATAATATTTGTCGGCAGCTCAAACTCTTTGCCGAGACGCATATAGCCCATGTAAAGCACATAAATTGCCATCAGCAACAAGAACACCCCGTTGAGAAGTGCGCCGATAATTTCGGCCCGTTTAAAGCCGTAGGTCGCCGCCATATTGGCCGCCTTGCTGGATATGCGGTTGGCTACAAAAGCGATTAATATACCGCCGACCGCAGAAAATGTGTGAAACGCATCCGAGATCACGGCCACGGACTGGGAGTAAAAACCCAGCCCAAGCTCGATAATGAAATATATGCCCGTCAGCCAGCCAGTGATGATAAGAATACGCGCATCCGCTTTGATGCCGTGAAAACTACCGCTGCCAGATGTATGGCCAGATTGTTTCGCCGCGTGGTTTGAATGGTCTTGCATATGCACCGTCCCCTGATTTTGTTTTATATTTGGTTTAGTTTGTTGCTACCTGCGCAGTAGAGATCAGCGCAATTTCCTTAAACTGGCCATGCTAGCCCTTGAGCGAGTGCCGCAATATCAAATGCACCTTGTCCCATATATTTCAATGAAAAATATGATGTGCACAATAGGCCTGCAATTCCGCCAATCACCAATATCCACCCGGCCCATGGCGCGAATTTACCATCTTGTTTTTTGGCCGTGTCCAGCACCAGCAAGCCGGCGGCAACCAGCGCCAATTCAACYAGGTAAACAAGCGCCGCCATAAACATTAACATATCAGCCTCCTGTAAAGTTTCGAAAATAAGTTCTCAAAACCTAATACGCAGGCGGACGCTCGACCCCTCATATTTTATTATAGCGCGCAAAGTTCTAATACCAAGCGCGGACACCGATTACCAATTTGATCTTGTTGGGGTCGCCGCCGCCTGCGCGGACGATTTGGGCCGTTTCGCCTAGGCTTCTTTGCCACGATGCGCCAATATAGGGTGCGAATTCGCGTTTAAACTCGTAACGTAGGCGCAAACCCAAATTATATTTGGTGAACCCGGCTCCTATCCCCAAGTCGACGATGTCTTGGGCGGAAAATTTGAGGGAACCACGGGGTTGCAAAATAAGGCGTTGGTTTAGGAAAAAATCGTATTCGGCTTCTACGGACGATGTTAACTCGCCTTTGTTGCTGAGGAATGCGGCCGCGTCGACCTCAAACCAATAGGGGGCCAGACCTTGTATGCCGGCTACGGCATGGGTGCGACCTTTGGGGGCAAAATCATAGCGGATGCCCGTTTGTAAATCCCAAAATCTGGATATTGGTTTTGACCACAATGCCTGAATTTCCGCATCATCAATGGCGTTATCGGCAAAGCTGTATTTGCCCTCGGTTTTGATCCAAAGTTTGTTCTCGTCCGTGCCGTACCAGCCTTGAGCGTCCCAAATAAACACATCTTCGCCGTCAGTGATTTGGGTCTCGAGCCGGTCAGCTATAATGAACGAGGTTTTGAGCCCGCCCATAGTTTCGATCTCGTGGGCACGGGCTTTGGCCATGGCATCTGCGCCCCAATATTTATCGGCCATTGACCAGGGTTTATCCGATGTTTCTTGCGTGGTGGCTTGCGCAGTTTTCGTTTCGCCTATTTCTGTTTCAGCGGTATCTGCTTTGGCCATGTTGTGGCTGGCATGGGGATCACTGGCATCGCTGGCCTCACTGGCCTGAGCTATATTTGCTGCGCCGAATAAAGCGATACAGGAGGCCAGCAATGTTTGTTTTAACATACTCATTTGCTCATCTCCATACCGGAGTGGTCCATTTTACTATGATCCATCTTGGAGTGGTCCATCTCCTCCATTTCCTCCATATACATTTTGGCTTTTTCCATTTTTGAATGGTCCATTTTACTGTGATCCATTTTCATATTGTTTTCGTCTTTGGGTAGAAGTGAAACCACTTGGAACATGCCGGCCAGCATGTGGAAGAACAAATGACAATGGAAAGCCCAATCACCAACATGCTCGGCCGAGATATCCCATGACTGTTTTTCGCCCGGCTTGACGATCATGGTATGTTTGCGCGGTTTATGGTTTTTTGAACCATTTACCACATCAAAAAACATGCCGTGCAGATGAATTGGATGCGGCATCATAGTGTTGTTGATCAAGGTCAGCCGGACCCGTTCACCTTCATAAAACTTGATGGGGTCATAAACATGGGTGAATTTTTCGCCGTTAAATGACCACATATAGCGCTCCATATTGGAGGTCAGATGCAAGACGATTTCCCGTTCCGGCTCGCGAGTGTCCGGGTTGGGCTCGAGCGACCGCAAATCCGAATATTTCAAAGTCCGGTGCGGGACATTTTCCAAACCTATGCCCGGCTCGTGCAGGCGGCTGACCGGCATTTCGGCAATATTGACAACTCCCGGCCCGCGTTTGATTTTTTTCTCTAAAACTTCGCGTGGCCCCATATTCATTTTGCTATGGTCCATCTCGCTCATATCATCACCAGACATGTCCATCTCGCTCATATCATCACCAGACATGTCCATCTGCGAGTGGTCCATGCCAGCCATATCATCGCCGGACATATTCATGGAACTATGATCCATACCCATATCTTTCATGGTCAACAGCGGTTTTTCGCGTAAAGAGGGAATTGAGGCTCTCATGCCCGGCCTAGGGCCGAATGTGGCGACGACTTGCCCGGCACGGTCAAGGCTTTCGGCAACAAAGGCATAAGGCTTGGCTTCCTTAGGTTCGATAATCACGTCATAGGTTTCCGCCACGCCCATCTGAAATTCGTCGATTTCTAGCGGGCGGACATTAAGACCGTCTGCGGCGACAATGGTCATGGGCAAGCCGGGGATGCGGATGTTGAACATGCTCATGGAGGCGGCATTGATAATGCGCAAACGCACCCGTTCGCCCGGCGTAAACACACCGTTCCAATTATCCTTGGTGCCGCGCCCGTTAATCAAATAAGTATAGGTGGCGCCGGTTACGTCGGAAATATCGGTTTGCGCCATGCGCATTCTGTTCCACGCAGCCCGTTGTTTCATGGTGGCTCCAAACCCGTTTTTCTTGGCGTCGCGCATGAAATCCGGGAATGTGCGTTTTTGGTAATTAAAACCGTCAGCCATGCTTTTCAGTTTTTTGAACAGCTTCATGGGATGGGTGAATGTCCAGTCGGAAATCACAATAATATATTCCCGGTCATATTTCACCGGGTCTACCCCTTTGGGGTCGATAATCATCGGGCCGTACATACCGAGCGGTTCTTGCAGGCCGGAATGGGAATGATACCAATAAGTTCCGTTTTGCGGCACCGAATATTTATACTCAAATGTTTCGCCGGGTTTTATGCCCGGAAAAGACACACCCGGAACTCCGTCCATTTGAAAAGGGACGAGAAGCCCGTGCCAATGAATGGAAGTGGTCTCGGCAAGTGTATTGGTGACATTGAGCGTGATCTCCTCGCCTTCCGTAAAGCGAATGAGCGGCGAGGGGATGGTGCCGTTGATACCCACAGCCATGCCGGCGCGGCCATTGATACGAACCGGAAACTCTCCGACCGTCAAATCATAATTGGTGCCTGACAGGGCCGGAATGCCGAGATTGCCCTCATCGGCGGATCTGGCCCAAGCGGGGACAAGGCCGGTAAGACCAAGGAAAGCACCACCGCCAGCGGCGGTTTGTATGAGACGTCTGCGGTTTAGCATAGAAACTCCGAAAATTATCAATTGATGGGTATATGTTTACAAAATAGTACAGATAATACGCATATGTAACGATAATCCCTCAATAATAAACTCAAAATTCTGACATTCCATCTAAACAAATTGTCATGTAATTCTTGCCAAATGTTCTTGACACAGGAAGTTTTCAAACTATGGCTCTGGCCTATATGCGTTTATTTTTATCAAAATTTCTGATTTTAAGCTTGTTGCTGGTGACAATGCATTCGGCGTTGGCCAATGAGTTTACGCCATTGCCTGTCGATAATTATATGACAACTCAACAAGTTTTGGGCCAACAGGTTCAGGATACTGAAAATGTTTTTGTAAGTGATGGGCAACTGCCCTCGGGCGAACATATAACCAGCTCGGAATGCAATGTTTGTCACACGGCTCATATATTGTTGATATTGGCACCGGGACAATTGTCTTTGGACAATTATGCGTCCAGCATTAAAAATATGGGCGGCAATACCCCACCGCGAGCACCCGTGGAAGATATTCCCAACCCCCCTATAATCTTGATTTAGTCACCCTATCGGGCGAATTCTGTTTTGTGTTTACACCTTAATTGTATGGGCACGCCGGATTTCGCAATCTGACTAAATGGCTCACGCAATGCGGGGCCAATATCAAGAGATACCAAAAATGAATACGAGAAAATTTGTGCTATCCGGCACTTTTGTAGCCATGCTTACCCTAAGCACCGCGCCTATAGCCTGTGCGCAAACTGATAATGGGGATGCAGAGGCTTACCCTGAATTGATAACATTAACGCCGGTGCAAACCCGCGAATTTGTGACGAGCTCCAGACCAAATGTTGTGGAGTTTGTTAGGGATACCGTAAGCGGCCATCCGGCCATGCAGGCCGCACAGGCGGCAGTTGAGGCGGAAAAAGCCCGGGCTCGCGGTATGGGCCGAAAACTATATAATCCTAACCTGGAAGTTGATTTGGAAACGGCAGAGGTCGAAACCGCGACCATTGGTCTGTCCCAAACCATTGATCGTCACGGGAAACGCCAAGTGTTGCAAGAGGCCGGACGCGACAATGTCTTTGCGGCGCAAGCGGCGCTGGAACTGGTGGAAAAAACCTTGCAAGCGGAGCTCTTGCAAGCTTTGGCCGCCTATCAGGTCAATCATGATATGGTTACATTGGCGCAACGAAAAACCGCATTTAGCCGAGATTTTCTAAGACTGGCCGAACGGCGCAAGGCGGCGGGAGATTTGTCGGCTTCCGAAGTGCTAACGGCGCAATTGTCTTTGGCTGGATCGTTGGCGGACTTGGCGCGGGCCAGGTCGGAGCAATCCCGCTCCGTGCAAGCTTTGAACACTTTAAGCGGAGCCAGCCTGACCGATTGGCCGCTTTTGTCGGGAACCCCGAGTGGCAGCAGAGCCTTGAACGGTATGCCCAACCCACAAAATTTGCCGGAAATACGTTTGGCCAGTGCGAGGTCTAAGGCCTTTAGGTCACGTATCGCAGTCGCCAAAAAAATGCGCAAAACCGACCCGACGGTCGGCGGGCGTTTGGGGTTGGAAGGTTCCAATGTTCTATTTGGTATTAGCCTGGCCATCCCTTTGCAAATCAACAATAAATATATGGACAGCATTGACGTGGCCAAAGCCGAGAGCCTGGAAGCGCAAGCCGGGTTGGCGCGCATTCGCCGGCAGACCATAGCCCGGCTTCGCGGTAGCGAGCGCCGCTTTGCGCAGGCCGAGCAGGCTTGGGCCGACTGGCAAGGTTCAGGTGCATTACAGCTTGATATCCAACGTTCACTGTTAAAGCGGCTCTGGGAAGCGGGCGAGTTAAATGCCGTCAATTATCTGATCCAGTTTGATCAAACTTTCGATGCAGAAACCGCGTCCGCACAACTGAAAGCCGCTTTGTGGCGGAGCTGGTTCGAGCACCTTGATGCAAGCAATTCAATTCCTAAGTGGCTGGAGACCGTGCAATGAAAAACCAAATTATGAAAAACCCTGTTATGAAAAATCCAAAATTACTGACCCTGACTTTATCTGCCGTCCTGCTGTTAGGCACCAGTGCGATCATATCCACCCCAAGCCCCGTATTTGCCCAAGAGGAACACAAGGATGAAGACGGCGAGGAACACGCAGAAGAAGGCGGTATTGTCGAAATGAACGCCGAAGCGCGGGCAAAAAACAATGTCTTTACGGGCCGGGTTTCATACCGTGAACTGGGCAATGAAATTTCTGCGCCCGGCGAAGTTATCTTGAACCAATACCGGACAAGCCAGGTCACACCTAGGATATCGGCGCAAATTACGCGGCGATACGCCAAGCTTGGTGATCATGTGAAAAGGGGGAAGCCTCTGGTCAGATTAACCAGTGTGGAGTTAGCCGAAGCGCAAGGTGCTGCCATCGTCACGGCGCGTGAGTGGACCCGGGTGAAAAAATTGGGCAAAGAGGTTATTTCCGAGCGCCGTTATGTGGAAGCCGAAATCGCCGCGCAACTGGCCAAGGCTAAAATCGCCGCATTCGGTATGACGCCCGGCGCGGTTAAATCTTTGCTGGCCAGCGGCGATGCGACGAAAGCCACGGGGACATTTACCTTGCACGCTTTGCAATCAGGTACGGTGATGCAAGATAATTTCGTGATTGGCGAAATTGTTGATCCTGGTCGCGAATTGTTCGAGATCAGCGATGAAAGCAAAGCCTGGGTTAATGTGCGGGTGCCAAGCGATACGGCGCGCAATATTGAAGTCGGCGCACCCGTGCGGATTAAGACCGGGAGCGGCGACCGGGAAGTTGACTGGATGGACGGCAAAGTCTTGCAGCTTAATCACCAGATCGACGAAACCACCCGCACTTTTTCCGTGCGCGTCGAAATGGACAATGCTGGCGACCATGTCCATGCGGGCCAATTTGTCACCGCCTATTTGCAGACGGGGAGTTCCAAAGCCGTTTTGGCAGTTCCGTTTGAAGCGGTGACCTCTATGGAGGGCAAGGATGTTGTGTTCGCTATCGAGGGTGATGAGTTACACCCAACGCAAGTGCAGCTAGGCGTCAAGCGCGGCAATTGGGTTGAGATTAAAAGCGGCATTGGCGAGGGCACGGAAATCGCCACCTCGCAAATTTTCTTGCTCAAATCGCTCATCCTCAAATCAAAAATGGGGTCGGGTCATGGGCATTAGTGGATTAAGTTTGTCAATATGGCGGCATTTTCCTTCCTCCGCTTGCGGGGGAAGTACCCCGCAGGGGCGATGGGGGGACCAACTCCACTTCGGTGCCAGACGAAAGATTACCCCCCACCCTACGCCAAGAGGCGCCCACTTCCCCCACAAGTGGGGGAAGGAAAATACAGGAATAAAACATGTTAAATAAACTCGTAGAATTTTCGCTGCAATACAAAGCTCTTGTATTGATTTGTTTTGCCGTCATCGCTTTTTTAGGTGTGCGTGCGGTCAACACTATCCCCATTGATGCCTTTCCGGACGTCACTCCGGCGCAAGTTAATATCTATACGGAAAGCCCTGGTCTGGCGGCGGAGGATGTGGAGGAGCTTTTGACCTTCCCCATCGAATCCGCTATGGCCGGGCTTCCCGATGTCAAAGAAATCAGATCCGTAAGTCTGTTCGGCCTGTCCTATGTGGCCGTGTATTTCAAAGACGATATGGACATATATTTCGCCCGCCGTCTTGTCGGTGAGCGCTTGCAAGAAGTCGGCGACCGTATCCCGGACGGCTACGGCACACCAGAACTTGGCCCTAATACATCCGGGCTAGGGCAGGTGTTCTGGTACACGCTGGAGCGTGCCGACGAGAAATTGAACGCTGATATATCCGACATGGATTTGCGCACTTTGCAAGACTGGACGGTGCGGCTTATTCTTAGAACCGCGCCCGGCGTTGATGATGTCATGTCCTGGGGCGGGCAAGAACGACAATACCAAGTGCAGATCGACCCGCTTAAATTGATAAAATATAATCTCGGCTTTACCGAAGTCATGGAAGCCATTGAAGCCAATAACCGGCAAGTCGGTGGCCAATATATTGACCAGGGCTCCGAGCAATTTTTGGTGCGCGGACTTGGACTGGTCAAGAACGAAGCCGATATTGGTTCGATCACACTTAAAACCGTGGACGGTGTGGCCGTTTATATCCGCGACGTCGCCACCGTGAAGCAAGAAGGCGCATTGCGCTTTGGCGCCGTGACCCGCGACGGCAAGGAAGTTGTGCTCGGCATGGCGCTGTCGCGCATGGGTGAAAACGCAAAAGCCGTCGTCGAGAACGTCAAGGAAAAACTTAAAACCGTGGAGAAAGCCCTGCCGCCCGGCGTCGTTGTCAAGCCGATTTACGAACGTACTGATCTGGTGGAAAAGGCTGTGCACACGGCGGAGAAAGCTTTGATTGAAGGCTCTATCCTTGTGGCCATCGTGCTGTTTTTATTCCTCGGCGAAATCCGCTCGGCGATTGTGGTGATTACGGCATTGCCCCTGGCCATGCTGATCGCCTTTATCATGATGAACCAGATGGGCCTGTCGGCCAATTTGATGTCACTGGCCGGCCTTGCTATCGGGATCGGGATGATGGTGGACGGGGCGGTGGTCATGGTGGAAAATTCGTTTCGCATCATGGCGGAACGAAAATCCGAAAATAATGGCCCGGTCGATAGAACCGCCGCCGTTCTGGCAGCCGCCAAAGAGGTTGCCAATCCAATGACTTTCGCCATCGCCATCATCATTATCGTGTTCATGCCTTTGTTCAGCCTTGAAGGTTTGGAGGGGAAACTGTTTAAACCCATGGCCTTTAACATCAGCTTTGCCATGGCCGGATCATTGTTATTGACCCTGACCTTGATCCCGGTCCTGGCAGCCTTGATCCTCAAACCCAAGGCAGAAAAAGACACCATCTTGGTGCGGGTTTTAAAACGCGGCTATCTGCCCTTGCTGGCGTTTTCCTTGAAACGTAAAGCCTTGGTGATGATGAGTGCGGTGGTCTTGCTCATTGGTTCGCTCAGTCTGTTTCCTCTGCTGGGTAAGGAATTTATGCCGCAACTACAGGAAGGTTCGATCATGTGGCGCGTGTCGTCCATTCCGTCCACTTCTCTTGACCAATCCATCAAGATTGCCAAAAGTATCGAGATCGCGCTCAGCGAATATCCCGAGGTGGAAACCACTATCTCGATGATTGGCCGGGCCGAAAAGGGCGAAACGGCGGACGTCAATTATATGGAAGTTTACACAGCCCTCAAACCACCCAAAGAATGGCCCGGAGATCGCAATATCACCGAACTGGCCGAGGACATGCGCGAAACTCTGGAGGAGGTCGCCCCAACATCGGTAATCGCCTTCACCCAGCCTATCCAAATGCGGGTCGAGGAATTGATCTCCGGCGTAAGGGCAACCCTGGCAGTCAAGCTTTACGGTGAAAACCTGCAAGAACTTGACCGCTTGTCCGCCGAGATTAAAGAGATTTTGGAGGGCGTCGAGGGCGTTGCCGATTTGTCGCTGGAAGCCAATATCGGCAAGCCGCAAATCCGTATTGAAGTCGATAGGGCCGCTCTGGCCCGCTACGGCATGAACGCCGATGATGTGTTGACCATTGTGCGCACCGGTATAGGCAATGAACCGGTCAGCACGCTTATTGATGGTGTCAAACGTTTCGAGATTACCACGCGCTACCAAGACAGCTCGAAAGCCTCCGTCGAGGCCATTGGCAATATCCCCATGCAAACCAGCTCCGGCGCGATTATCCCTCTGTCTAGGGTGGCCAATATCACCACGGCGGAAGGTTATTCATTCGTGCGCCGCGAGCAATTACAGCGCTATGCGGTGATCCAAATGGATGTGAAGGGCCGCGATATTGACAGCTTTGTCAGCGACGCCAATGCGGCGATTGACAAGGCGGTAGATTTGCCGGTCGGGTATTGGATAGAGTGGGGCGGTGCGTTTGAAAACCAGCAACGGGCCATGAAGAAGCTCGGCGTCATCGTACCTGTCACCATCTTCTTTATCTTCGTGCTTTTGTACACGGCATTTAACTCATTGCGCTATGCCGCCATGATTATCGCCAATGTACCGTTCGCGACCATTGGCGGGCTCATCGCTTTGTATATCTCGGGCCAGTATTTGTCAGTGCCGTCGGCTATCGGGTTTATCGCCGTGTTCGGCGTGGCCATGCTCAACGGTATCGTGCTGCTTAGCTTTATCAACGAGCTTCGGGATAAAGGCATGAGCGTTCACGACGCGGTGCGCAAAGGTTCCGAAATGCGCCTACGGCCCGTGATGATGACGGCCAGTGTGGCCATTCTAGGTCTGATCCCCATGCTAATCTCCAGCGGTGTCGGGGCCGAAACCCAAAGGCCATTGGCGACAGTTGTTGTCGGCGGCCTGATCACATCAACCCTGCTAACCCTGATCTTGCTGCCCCTCATGTACGAGTTTTTCGAAACCCGCCGGGAGAAGAAATTATTAGCAAAACAAATTAAAATTCAGGAGACAACACCATGAAAGAAGTCAAAGCTTATATCCATGTAAACCGGGCGGCTGATGTCGTCCGGGCTTTGAAAAAAGCCGGGTTTACCTCGCTCATGCTGGCCGAGGTCAAAGGCACATTCGAAGCACTGGATGCGCAAGAGCAGGAATACTCCGCAGATCTTGGGGCGCGGGTTATCACCGAGATAAAACTGGAACTGGTTTGTCAGGACGGGCAGGTGGCTGAAGTGGTCAGCCTGATCAAGGACAATGCACAAACCGGACGCGAAAGATCCGGCGCTATTTTTATCAGCGATATTACGGTCTATCATCAATTTTAGGGAGCCAGAGTTTTAGCTGTGACCATTGTTTTTGACAAACTACCCTGTCATCCCGGACTTGATCCGGGGCCTCGGAGTTTAAGGCGAGTACGAGGTCCCGGATCAAGTCCGGGATGACGGGGGAGACATACAAATAATTTAACAATGCTGGAGGAATTAAAATGAGCAATGAAATAACACTGAAAATCGAGGGCATGGATTGCCCGTCCTGCGCCGGGCCGGTTGAAAAAGCCGTTTGCGCTTTGCCGGGCGTCAAGGATGCCAGTGTCAATTTCGGCAATGGCAAGATCAGGATCAACCTTGAAGACGGCGGCGGGGATGTAGCTGCCAAAACAAAGAAGGTCGAAGAAACCATCAACAGGCTTGGCTATAAAATTGCCAAAGACGGAACCGGACATGCGTCCGGTGGGTTGGAGGTCTGGTATAAAACCAAACGCGGCAAGCTGGTGGTCTTTACGGGCGTGATGCTGGTGTTGGCCACATTGGTTTTCATCTTTGCCAAACATGCAGTTGTCAGCCTGGGCGGGTTTGAGATTGAAATTTACGAGCTTGG
Organism: Robiginitomaculum sp.; assembly: GCA_002733385.1. Classification (GTDB taxonomy): domain Bacteria; phylum Pseudomonadota; class Alphaproteobacteria; order Caulobacterales; family Maricaulaceae; genus Robiginitomaculum_A. Next base: position 21,168 of record NVVO01000012.1, on the reverse strand, counting down.
CTACGCCGTAGCCGCGCTGGTGGCGCTTATGCCTATGGCGCGAAAAGCCTTTATGTCGGCGCTGGCCGGCAGTCCGTTTACCATTGATACATTGGTGACATTTGCGGTTGTTGGCGCCATTGCCATTCAGGCGTCTGTCGAGGCGGCGGTGGTGGTGTTTTTGTTCGCGCTCGGCGAAATGCTAGAGAGCATGGCCACGGCCAAAGCGCGAAAAAGCGTTCAGGCACTGGCTGACCTTGCACCCAAAATGGCGTTTCTCGTTAAGGATGAAAACGTCAATGAGGTGGCGGCGGATACGCTTGTGATTGGCGATGTTGTCGAAATCCAGCCCGGTGGGCGCATACCTGCGGACGGGGTGATCGTCTCCGGTTCTACCTCGCTGGATGAAAGCTCGATCACCGGCGAGAGCATTCCGGTGCGTCGGGGCGTTGATGATGCGGTATTTGCCGGGGCGATCAATGCTGACGGGGTGATCCGCCTGCGCGTTGATAAAACCGCCGAAGATAATATGATCGCCCGCATCATGAATTTGGTCGAAGAGGCCGAAGCCGGGAAATCCCCGACGGCAAGATTTATTGATAATTTCAGCAAATATTACACGCCCGGCGTATTGCTGGTCGGTATATTGGTCGGCATAATTGCGCCATTATTGTTCGGCGGTGVCTGGATGGCCTGGATTTATAAAGGTCTTGCCATTTGGCTGATCGGGTGTCCGTGCGCTTTGGTGCTTTCGACCCCGGCAGCGATCACGTCCGGCATTGCGGCAGGTGCACGCAAAGGGCTGTTGATGAAAGGCGGGGTGGTTTTGGAGGCAATCGGCAAGGTCAGCACAATCGCTTTTGATAAGACCGGAACCCTGACCGAGGGCACACCCAAGGTCACGGATATTCATGTGTTCAAGGGGACGGAAGCCGATATGATGTCTTTGGCGGCGGCGGTCGAGGTCACATCCTCCCATCCGCTGGCCGAGGCCATCGTCGCAGAAACCGAAAAACGCGGGTTTAAATTCAAACGCGCCAAAGACGCTAAAGCGCTTTCGGGGCGCGGCGTTGCCGGCATGGTCGGCAAAGCATTGGTCACGATCGCCTCGCCGCGCTACGCTGAGGAAATCTCCAAAATTGATGATGCGGCGCGTAGAATATTCCTGGATTTTGAAGAGCAAGGCAAGACCCTGGGCGTGGTGGTAAAAGACAAAACCCTGCTCGGCGTCATCGCCATGCGCGATGAGTTGCGCGAGGATGCCCGCTCCGCCATGGACAAGCTCGGTGCCATGAACATCAAAACCATCATGCTGACCGGCGACAATGCCCGCACCGGCAAAGCTATCGCGGCGCAACTGGGTATGGAGGTTCAGGCCGAGCTTATGCCGGACGACAAACTTGCGACCATCGAGGCGTTAAAACAAAACGGCAGTGTCGCCATGGTCGGCGACGGCATTAACGACGCGCCTGCATTGGCGCGTGCAGATGTCGGCATCGCCATGGGCGGCGGCACAGACGTGGCACTGGAGACCGCAGACGCGGCGCTTCTACGCGGAAAAGTCAGCGGCATCCCGGCTTTGGTCAATCTGTCTAAAGCCACTATGCGCAATATCCACCAAAACATAGCTTTCTCGCTAGTCTTGAAAGCGGTGTTTCTGGTCACAACCATGATGGGCGCAACGTCGCTTTGGATGGCGATTTTGGCGGACACGGGGGCGACGGTAATTGTTACGCTGAATGCGCTCAGGTTATTGAGGTTTGATCCGTATCGATGATGGTATCTTTGATATATCCCGTTTGAGGGATTTTCTATTGAGTTGCGTATAATTTGTTAATCTGTATGCTTTGCAAAAGTTTGGAACCTGATTGGAGAATTGGCATGTATAAATATATAATTGGTTTAATAGCGGTCTTGGTGATTGGTGCGGGTGCTTGGATGTTCGCGCCAAACCTAGTGCCAACGGCTTCGGCGTCTCCCAAAGAAATGACGGTTTATAAATCGGCCAGTTGCGGGTGTTGCNGCGGCTGGATTGTCCATGCYGACAAGGCCGGGTATAAGGTGACGGCCCATGATACGGAAGAGCTTTACAAATATAAAACTGCGGCCAAAGTTCCGGATCAGCTACAATCATGCCATACGACTTTAATAGACGGCTATGTGATTGAAGGCCATGTACCCATGCGCGAAATTGAACGCCTGCTCAAAGAAAAGCCAGCAGATGCGCTAGGGCTTGCGGTGCCGGGCATGGTGTCCGGGTCTCCGGGTATGGAAAATGGCAGGTTTGATCCCTATGATGTGATTGTGTTTTTCAAAGACGGCAAAACCGAAATTTACGCCAGTTATCCGGGCAAATAAATCCCAATTCCTAAGGCGGATAAGTCCCAATTTTTAAGGAGAATAAATCAGTGTGACAAAAAGTCACATTTTGCGGGTTTTTTTGAGGGATTGATCTTTGCGGTGCGTATTAGGTTCGAAGTCAAAATCTCAACCTAATAATATCGGGGAAGTCCGCCATGCGTTTTAAATATATCATCATCATAGCCAGCCTCATTTTCACGGCCTTGTTCGCGGCGCAAATCGCGTCGGCCCATCCGCAGAAAATGCACGAAGTCAAGAAAGAACAAACGCAATCTCAACAGACCAATGGTGGTCACGAGACCAATGGCAGTAAAGACGAAATGCCCGCTCATGATGCAAATGGTGCGGCTCATGATAAAGCTATGCCCCACGACGAGGCGGCAAGTGATGCCGCAGCAGATGATAGTGGTGGGCATTCCCATTGGGGCCTCGACCCGGACAGCTCAACCTTCTCCAAAATCATGGCGTCCTTTGGTAAATATCATCCGCTGATTGTCCATTTCCCCATTGCTTTGTTGCTAACGGCGGCCTTTGCCCAGGTGCTTAATATTCGCTCCAAAAAGGGCGCTTATGACAATGCGGTCACAGTTTTAGTGTGGACGGGTGCTTTGGGTGCGCTCGGTGCAGGTGTGCTAGGCTGGATGCATTCCGGGCCGGTGCAGACGGGTGAAAATGCCGTCATGTCCATCCACAGATGGCTCGGGACGGCATTACTGGTCGGCGGTTTTGTTATCGCTTATTTTATGCAAAAAGCGGCGAAGGCGCAAGGCGGTCTATCCAAGAACATGGTGTTTAATGTCTTGTTGTTCGGCGGTGCTGTGGCCGTAGCCCTAAACRGATTTTTGGGCGGGGCGCTGGCCCACGGCGGTATAAAACATCTCTTGCCCGGTTTTGCGTAAGGGCTTATGGTAAAGTTGTATTCGGGAGAAATATTATGAAGACACTAACAAAAACAATGATCATTGGCACGGTATTCAGCTTGTCGCTGGCGGCATGTTCTGGTGCGCAAGGCCCTCAAAGTGCAGACGATGCACAGGTTGAAGACAAGGCCGAGACGGTCAATCTGGAAGTGGTTCAGGCCGCAAAAGAGGTGGACATGGCAGCGGCGCGTCAAGCCGTGCAGGCGACGCTKGAAAGCTATGCCRMACTGATCGACRCMAAAGATGTGGCCGGTATGGAAGCRCTTGTRTTGCCGRACGAKYTGGATTTCACCATATTTGAAGGCAAGGGCAAAAATATCGGTTGGGCCGATTACCGCGATAACCATTTGGCACCTGAATTTGACAATCCGGATTTGGTGTTTACCAAATACGAATATAGCAGTTTTAACACTAATGTATCGGGTGATTTGGCTACGGCCACGTTTTTAATTGACATGGCTTACACCTATAAAGGCAAGGACAGTGCAGTCACTCGCAACGGTACGGCAATTTTGAAAAACGTGGACGGTAGTTGGAAAGTCGCACACCTGCACACATCTTAACGCCGAAACGTTGATAGGAAAAACATGACAGAAAAACTCGACATATTATTATCTGAACTGTCAGCGCCGGATCAGGCTCGGCTGGCTGGTCTTGAAACACGGGTCTGGCAGCGTATCGAAAGCTCAAGACCATTTGCCTATYTTTCCGCCATGCCAATTTGGCTCAAAAGCCTGCCCATTGCCACAACTTTGCTGATTGGCGGTACGATTGGTGCCAATGCAGCACCTGTTTCCAACGATATGGACGCATTCTCCAGCACACCGTCTTATAGTATCAGCAAGATTATGGTGCCGTGCTGTGGGTAGTAGTGGTATGCGCGCCGCCTTGCTCATTATCGTCCTCAGCTTTGCTGCGGGCGTTGTCGGTATTTTGCTTGGCCATAAATATATCATGCCTGATGCGGTGCGTAGTATCGGGCTACATGAGCAAATCCATGCAGAATTGGTCTTGAATAAAGCCCAGGACGAAAAATTGCATGTGTTGGAAACAGGTTTTAGCGAAAATAAAGCGGTTCTGGAAGCTCGCATGAAAGCGGCCAGCGCGGAGCTAAGTCGGGCCATGCAAGAGGCCCACACCATGGCGCCCAATGTTATTGCCGCCAAAGACAAATATGTGCAGGTATTGGACGAGATGCAAACCCTGACGATCGCGCATATTTTTGCCATGCGTGCCTTGCTCGACCAAGGCCAGGCGGAACAGTTTGACAAAATCGTGCAACGCTCCTTTCAAAATATGGCAAATTAGACCATAGTGCATGCATGGTATCGCAAGAATCAGATGCGCAGGACAAGGCTCTTGTCAAAAGGGCTGTAACCGGGGACGACCGGGCCTTTACCGAAATTATGGGCAAATATAAATCCCCGCTTTACGGTTTTGCTTACCGCTATGTTAATGACCCGGACGACGCCGAGGATATTGTTCAAGACACATTTATCGCCATGCACCGCAATCTTTCGCGGTTTAACCCCTCTTACAAATTTTCCACATGGGCCTTTCAGATCGCAAAAAACAAATGCCGTGATCTTGGCCGCAAGCGTAAAACCCGTTCCTTTATGCAAAGGGCTACGCCGTTTATGGAAACAAGAATGACGGAGGTTCAATCTGACGAGAACCCGGAAGACGGTATTGACGCCAAAAGAAAACTTGATGATCTGGTGGCAAAGATTGCTCTCTTGCCGGAAAACCTGAAAGCGCCGCTGATATTGTGTACGCTGGAAGATATGAGCCACAAACAAGCGGCGCAAGTTCTGGGCATAAGCCCAAAAGCGGTTGAGACGCGGATTTATAGAGCGCGGCATAGCCTGTCCAACTCGCTTGGTTTAGGAAGCTGATATGAAATATGTTTGCAGAATTTCTATAGGGCTTTTGAGCGGATTTTTGTTGGTTGCATGTTCTGGAGACGGTGCGCAGATGGCGAAAAATGACCAAATGACAATAAATTCTAGGGCCAAATTGCAAGCTGACAGGCCCAAAATTGTGGCACAGGGCAAGGATATTTATCTGCGTGATTGCGCCTCTTGCCACGGGGCCAGTCTTGCCGGCCAGGAGGATTGGAAAATCAGAAACCCCGAAGGTCTGCTGCCGGCACCGCCCCACGACGACAGTGGACATACATGGCACCATCCAGACCAGATGTTGTTTGACATGACCAAATACGGTGTCCAGAAATTTGCCGGTGCGGATTATGAAAGCACTATGCCAGCCTATGGGGACACATTATCGGACGCAGAAATCATCGCCGTGCTTTCTTACATAAAAAGCCGGTGGCCAGATAATATCAAAAAGCGCCATGATGGTTTGAACAAGCAATATGAGCGCGTAAGCCCCTAGGTATTCAGGCATGTTGAGGAACAAAAAATGCGCGAACATTGGTTCGCGCATTTATTAAAATACCAAGCCCGTAGACATGCCGAAAGACATGATCCGGGTTATGTAAATTGGCCCTAGTGTTCGTGAGGTGAGGCGGCTTTGATTTCTGCCTTGCATTTTTTGTATTTGGCTTTTTTGGCTTTCATTTTTTCCATGTCGTGGCCCTCACCCTTCATATCATGGCCCTTCATGTCATGTTTCTTCTTCATAGCCATATGTTTTTCTTTACGCTTGGCCTTCATCTTTTCCATGTCATGGCCTTCCATGTCTTTCATGTCGTGGCCTTCCATCATCTTATGTTTTTTCTTCATTGCCATATGTTTTTCTTTCATGGCCATATGCTTTTTCTTCATTTTGGTGACCATGGTTTGACATTCGTCTGAAACTTTTGACATGTCGACTTTGGACATATCCATTTTCATCATTTTCATCTTCATTTTGTGCTTTTTGTGCATTTTTTTATGCATTTTGTGTTTTTTCATGTCGCCGTGAGCGGCTTTCATGTCTTTGTGTTTTTCCTTCATGTCACCATGCTCCGCTTTCATGTCACCATGCTCCGCTTTCATGTCACCATGATCCATTTTAGCATCTTCGCTTTTTACCATTTCCTGGCTTTCAGCAGCGGCTTGCTCAGTCGCACCATCGGCAGAACCATATGTAGCACACCCGGAAAGGGCCAAAACGGCGACGCTGGCGAGCAGTGTTGATATTTTCGTAAAATTGGTCATAAAAGACTCCAAATAAGGGTTTTCGTAAAGTATACGTACCCTTACAGACTAGCGCATAGGGGGCTTTCGCGCAAATAGTCTTTGATGAACTAAAGTTAACAAAGACGTGAACAACTATTTGCGTTGCCAGTCCGAAAAATGCTCAGTGATGCTTCTAAACATTTCCATATTGCGGGCAATATGCCCCGCAGGCACTTTGTCCACAGCCATAAATTCGCGGTGAGCCGAGTTTTTGGCAATGACAACACCGGCCTTAGGATTAACATAAATATATTGGCCGTAAATGCCGATCGCGAAAAATTCGCCGTCCGACCGCTCCGGCGTCCACCATTGATAACCGTAACCCAAGGGGTTGCCCTCGATGTCTATGGGGGCGGTGTTGGCGGTACTTTCGGATACCCATGCGGCGGGGATAATTTCAACATTGCCGCGAAAACCTTTGTTTCGCATCAATTCGCCGAACAAGGCGTAATCGCGGGTACGGATATTCAACCCGCCAAGGGCAAAGGCATTGCCGTCCCCGTCGGTTGTGTAATATGCATCAGCTCCAGCCCCGATTTTTGACCATAGATTGGCGACAAAATAATCCTGTAATGTTGCTCCGGTGGCGGCGCGCAGCACCATGGATATTACATGTGTGTCAATGGAGCAATATTGGCGAGCCGCTCCCGGTGCGCGGGCGCGGGTTTTAACATTGGCAGCGAAATCGTCCAGAGATCCCCCCATGGCCAGGGCCCGGCCCATTTTGTTGATGTCGGAATTTTTGTCGAGATAATCCTCGTTGAACTTTGCGCCGCTGGCCATGTGCAAGACATTGCGTAGGGTCGCGCCCTCGTAAACGGAGCCTTTGAGGGACGGTGCATAATCTGTCACCTGATCGTCCAGGCTTTTTATATCTCCGTCCTTAAGCGCGATACCGACCAGGCTGGAGACGAAGGATTTGGATATGGACCAAGATATACGTTTGTCGTCTATACCCGTGCCCAGATAATAGTCCTCAAACAGGATTACGCCGTCTTTGACCACAATGAGCGCCGTTGTTTTGGTCTCTTTCAGTATGTCTTCAATGTTCAAGGTCTGGCCGGAATATTCAAATGTTTCCGGTAACGGTTGCAGAACGGCAGGCCAAATATGCTTTGTGCCGGATATCGGCAATTTATCCGCCAGCAGCAGATCTTTCATATTGGAAAAATTATGGACGATTTTGTCTTCGTCAAACAAGGAATTGACCTTGAGCAACCTGCCTATATCCTTCCATTTAATCGCTATGACCAATATTGCCAAAACCAAAAGGCCAATCAGGCCGTAAATAAACAATTTCATAAATCTCTCCGGTTAATTTTCGTCAATCTTGAGTGCCATTTCCAGTGCATTCAGCCCGTCTTGCCCGGACACAGCAATCGGTGTCCCGTCCAGCACGGCGGCGGTAAAGGCGCTGGTGCCTGCACCCAAGCTATCCTGAGCCAATGGATGGGCGGCGAAATCCTGGTTAAAGCCGTATCCGGTTGTGTCTTCGAATGTCTTGTTGACAAAATCAATGCGCACATATCCGTCAGGATAGTCAATATGCATAACGCGCTTAAGCTCGTCTTCACACCGMGARGCYTCYARGYGGGCGGTGGCMCCRTCYKYAAATGTSAGAACGGCKCGGGCSGCGTCKGGWGTRYCKGAATACACCCGWATAGATTCGCCGTTTACAGCGACCGGGCGTCCCCCCATCAACCACATGGCCATATCCAGATCATGGGTCATCAAATCTAAAGTAACCGATACATCCGTACCGCGCCGCGCCCTAGGGCCAAACCGGGTAGCATTGATTCGCAGTGGTTTTTGCGGGGCGCTGTCCAGGCCTATGGCACGGGCGACGAAGCGTTCCTGATGGCCTACTTGTAGCACCAGGTTTTTTTCTTTGGCCAAGTCCACCATGGCTTGGGCAAATTCCAGTGTATTGGCAATTGGTTTTTCGACCAGGACATGACATCCAGCCTTGAGGGCTGCGACGGCTATGGGGCCGTGATGTATGGCAATACTGGCAATGATAACGGCGTCAACACGGGCTAATAGCGTATTGCAGTTATCATAGGCGCGTGTGCCGTGCCGTTGGGCAGCTTTGCGCACCCGTTGGTGGTCCGGGTCAAAAATGCCGATAAAATCATGGCGCGGATGGGCGGCACATTTGSCBGCATGGTAATTGCCAAACACGCCCGCACCAATCACCCCGATTTTCAATTTTTCCGCATTCATGTATGTCTTCCAGATATTTGTTGTTTGGGTGACTTTCCCCTATACGGCGCTAGGGTTCAAGTGCTAGTTACCCATATACAACAATATGCATATGGAGCCAAGCATGTCTTTAACATCTAAGAATATTTGTCTAACCGCCTATCCTAAAGGCCTGCCGACATCTGAAAATTTTGAAATGACCACGACCGATGTGATTGTCGCCGGGGACGGAGAGATCACCGTTAAAAACCATTGGATGAGTGTCGACCCTTATATGCGTGGGCGCATGACCGGGATTAAGACCTATATCGAACCGTTTCAAATCGGTGAACCGCTTGAAGGCGGGGCCATTGGTGAGGTCACACATTCGGGCCACAAAGACTTTAAAGTTGGCGACTGGGTCATGACCATGCTGGGATGGCGCGAAATGTTTACTGCCAATGTGGAGGAGATGCGTAAAATGATGTTACAAAAAATTGACCCGAATATGTTACCGGCCCAAGCCTTTCTCGGCGTGGCGGGCATGCCGGGTCTGACCGCCTATGCGGGTCTGTATAAAGTCGCCGAATTTCAGCCCGGCGAGACGGTATTGGTATCGGGCGCGGCCGGGGCCGTAGGCTCAACCGTGTGCCAATTGGCCAAGGCGGACGGGGCCACGGTGATCGGAATTGCCGGTACGGATGCCAAATGCAAATGGCTTTTGGAGCATGGATGTGATTCGGCCATAAATTACAAAACTGCGCAAAACATGACAAAAGCCATCAGAGAAGCTGCACCCGGCGGAATCGACGTTTATTTCGAAAATGTCGGCGGAGCCATGCTGGAAGCGGCCTTGAACAATATGAAAATATTCGGGCGCATGGCCGTGTGCGGCATGATTTCTGCCTATAATGACGAGGTTCCTGTACCTGGCCCTTCTAACTTGGTGCAAATCGTAGGTAAGTCATTGAAAGTACAGGGTTTTATCGTCTCCAACTATAGCAAATACGCCCTCGAATATTTCGCCAAATTAGGGCCGCTCATGGCATCTGGCAAATTGGTGCAACAAGAGACAGTCCTGGAGGGTTTGGACAAGGCACCGGAAGCATTTTTGCGGCTTTTTTCTGGTGATAAACAAGGAAAAATGTTAGTCAAAATCCTCTAAAAAGTGGGAAAATACTGGGAATAGCGTGGTTTTTTACCTTGTGTTAACCAGTTTGGACGCCTTATGATTAGGTTAGATTTTCGCACATAGTGAGCGGAACAAAATTATAAGGGAGAATCCCATGAACAAGAAAGAACTTGTAGGCGCATTGGCTGATAGTTGCGGAACCACTCAGGCTCAGGCCGCCGAATTTTGCGAAGCTTTCACCAGCACAATTGTTGGTCATTTAAAATCCGCAGGCGACGGCGGCGAAGTTAATTTACCAGGCTTTGGTAAATTTATTGCCAAGCATCGTCCAGCGCGTGAAATGCGCAATCCTGCTACGGGTCAAATGATGATGAGCAAAGCCAAAACCGGCATGCAATTCAGAGCAGCTGCCGCCAATAAAGACCTCTAATTATACTCCCACGTATGTTAGACAAATACCGCCCCGGAGATCATAACAGATTTCCGGGGCGTTTTTTTATTGCGTTATTGATGTATTTCAATATTTTGCAGCAATGAGGAATAAATGAAAAATGATCAAAAACAAACGCAAGTCAAACCAACCGCAGTTGGGTTTGACGATTTCCTAGAAGACCTTTTTGGCCTCAATATTAGGGGGCTTAAAACCATATGGGTTAGTTTTTACAGCCCAAAAAAATATTATGCCGCCGCTCACACCTCTGACTGGCACGGCAAATACACCCCGTCTTTTCGCCTTCTGTTTACACTTTTAGCGCTCGTGTTTTTGATGCAATTTTTCTGGGGCGGTGCCAACAGCCCGCTGATCGCATCCTATGCGCAGCAAATGGAAGCCCATTCGATCATATTGCCAGATGGTTTGAGCTATACACAGGCTAGCCTTACATTGGCGAGTTGGTATAACGGTTTTATCCCACCTTTTACGATTGCTTTTTATCTCATGCTCGGGAGTGTCTATTCTGTTTGGGGACGACGGATGAGCTTTGTCGAACGACAGCGGTATTTGTTTATTACAATGATCCCGAATATGTTCATTACTTTCTTCTTGTTTATTGTACTGGCTTTTGTGCCAGCGGAGAAAGTGCTATGGGGACTATGGCTATTTCCAACCATTGCATTTTTAGTGTCGGCTCTGACGGCTTTCCGTGGTGCCTTCATATCGATGACAGTATTGGCCAGGCTATGGCGCGCAATGTTACTGGCATTTTTGATTGTAGGCGTTGGGCAGTTAGTAAGTTTGGCGGCACAATTTTCAGCCACCGAAGTTATTAGAATGAAGTATTATTAGAGTATCCATTGTGGTTACGGCACTATCTTGACCCAGTTCGGCTTCGGGTTGGCCAGTTGTGCTTCTATCTCGGCGCGGTGTTTGGCGGCGTTTTGGGCCATGCGGGCAACGCGTTTTTCAAACGCCCAGGCCAGCAACATGGCGACCGGGAAGCCAATAATCAGCGTCACGGCAAAAAAACTATCGACCCAGTCGGGCAGTTTCAGCGCCGGCGTCATCACCGACACAACCTGCATCAATATCCAGCCCACGACGGCATACACCCCGGCCACACGGAAAATATTGCGGCGTTTAAGTTCGGCAAAAAAATTACTCACAATACGTCCCCATCTATATATGCCCGTGCCTAACACGGATTGACAAAAATAAGCAAATCAAACGACGAGCAGGTGAATACCCTCAGCCAGCGCGTCCAGCCTATCCGATTAACACCGAATGGACTACCTATTGAAAGAACAYATCTAAACCGCYAACGCCCGCTCGTCCACCCGGTTGGCCCGCAGCTCTTCCGCGATTAAAAACGCCAGCTCCAATGCTTGATCGGCGTTGAGGCGCGGATCGCAATGGGTGTGGTAGCGCGAAGATAAATCTTCCTCGCGTACGGCCTTGGCCCCGCCGATACATTCGGTGACGTTTTGGCCGGTCATTTCAAAATGCACACCGCCAGGCCAACACCCTTCGGAATGTAGCACCTGCATAAAGGCTTTGACCTCCGCCAATATCATGCTGAACGGGCGGGTTTTATAGCCAGAAGCGGTTTTTTGGGTGTTGCCGTGCATGGGGTCGCAAGACCAGACCACACGGCGACCCTCGCGTTTGACGGTACGGGCCAGGCTAGGCAATTCTTTGGCCACCCGCTTATGACCATAGCGGGCAATCAGCGTGATGCGGCCAGCTTCATTAGCCGGGTTGAGGGTATCAATAAGTTTGAGCAATTCGTCCGGGCTCAGTTCCGGCCCGATTTTTATAGCAATGGGGTTTTCCACACCCTTGAAAAATTCGACATGGGCACCGTCCAACTGCCGCGTGCGGTTGCCAATCCACAACAAATGCGCCGAGGTATCATACCAGCGCCCGGTGGTGCTGTCGATGCGGGTCATGGCTTGCTCATAGCCCAACAGCAGACCCTCATGGGAGGTGTAATATTCGGTAGCCGCCATTTGCGGTGTGCTTTCGGGCGTGACACCGCAGGCCTGCATGAAATCCATGGCCTCGGAAATTTTGCCGCACAATTCCGTATAGCGTTCGGTTTGCGGACTGTCCTTGACAAATCCCAATGTCCATTTGTGGATATTGCGCAAATTAGCATAACCGCCCGTGGAGAAAGCCCGTAGCAAGTTCAGGGTTGATGCGGCTTGGCCGTAAGCTTTCATAAGACGTTCAGGATCGGGCGTGCGGGCCTCTGGAGTGAAGGCCATGCCGTTGATATTGTCGCCCCGGTAACTGGGCAGGGTAATGCCGTCGCGGGTTTCTATGGGCGAAGAACGCGGTTTGGCAAATTGTCCGGCAATACGCCCAACCTTAATCACAGGTTTGCCGCCGCCGTAGGTCAGCACCACCGCCATCTGCATCATCACCCGAAACATATCGCGTAGATTATCAGGGTGAAATTCCCGGAAACTTTCGGCGCAATCCCCGCCTTGCATCAAAAACCCATTGCCCATGGCCACATCGCCGAGGCGTTTCTTCAGGCGGCGCACTTCTCCGGCAAATACCAAAGGCGGATAACCGCTCAATGTGGCCTCAACTTCGTCCAAATGGGCCGGGTTTGGGTAATCGTCCGGGATGTGCAAGGCCGGTTTTTCACGCCAGCTTGATGGTGACCATGTTTTCATAATAAACTTCCAAGTTTTGAGCCGGGATTAAAACGCGCAGTTGACCGAAATTGCAAGCAAAATCTGGCAAATTCGTCGATTTTTTAGATGTTTAGCATACAATAGCCATTGACCAGCCCCGCCATATCTGGCAATTCGCGCCCTCGTCCTACCTGTGCGGGTGTGGCGGAATTGGTAGACGCGCCAGATTTAGGTTCTGGTATCGAGAGATGTGGAAGTTCGAGTCTTCTCACCCGCACCATCAGAGCTATTATTGCCCTCCTTATCAGCTTGCTTGATTTGTTGTTGCATGGCTTTGGCCTGCGTAATCCTTAAAGTAAGCCTGTGTTCTCAAAGTTGTTTGAACATGGCAAAGCCAGTTTTTACCAATTTCCTACTTGGTTGCAGGGTTTGTAAAACGTCTTCAAATTTATCTTCAAGCTTTTGGCGAGGGATTGATTTACCAAACTAGGTGTGGTGTTTCAAGCCGAGAGTACATTTTCGGTCTGAATGCCCAACACCCATTTGCCCAACACCCCCAGTAAGTCGTCTTGCTTGACGGGCTTGGTCAGATAATCATGCATATTGGATTCCAGGCATTTTTCCCGGTCGTGCTTCAAGGCATGTCCGGTCAGGGCGATGATCGGTATTAAAGGCTGGCCGGTGCGGGCTTGGTGGGCGTGGATGCGTTCAGCAGCTTCATAGCCGTCCATAACCGGCATAGAGATATCCATCAAGATAGCTGTGTAGATGTTCGGGTTTTCCTTGAATTTGTCCACAGCTTCACGACCATTATTGGCAAAGACCGGTGTGTATTGTGTGTCTTGTAGCATCAAGCGGACAACATCTTGGTTTAATGGAAAATCTTCTGCCACAAGGATGTGATATTGGTTAGTGGGAACATTGTTCATGTCTTGTGGCGCCGGAATATTGGTTGGCTCGCTAACATTTGCGCTCGAAACAACATCAATTAAATTATCAAAAAGCAAACTTTCGCGCACCGGTTTCATCATATAGGCATTAATGCCAATTGACTGCAATTCTCTGGTGGTGACGGGTTGGTCACAGGAAGATAACATAATGATCGGAATGCCGCGGGTGGTCGGGCTAGAATTTAGCAAAACCGCAAGGTCATGGCCGTTCATACCAGGCATGAGATAATCCAGTACAATGATGTCAAACGGGGTGCCGCGTTGTTTTTCCTGTTTAATATAGACAAGTGCTTCGACGGCGTCCCCGACAGCAACGGGTTTCATTTCCCAAGCCTTTAAACGCTCGGTTAAAATAGTGCGGTTGATGTCAATGTCGTCAACAATCAGGGCGCGTAATCCTCTTAAGCAAGTTGTGTCACGGTCAGTACGCACGGCAGTCGTGTTAATTGGCAGCGGTATATTGAAGCAAAAAGTTGACCCCTTGCCGACCACTGAATTGACGTTCATATGGCCGCCCATATGCTCGACAATGCGCTTGGAAATCGTCAGGCCAAGGCCGGTACCGCCGTAAACCCGTGTAGTGCTGTTGTCAGCCTGGGTGAATTGTTCAAAAATATGTTCTAGTTTCTCAGGTTCAATGCCAATGCCGGTATCGGTGATTTCTACTTCGATATTTGCCCGTGTCTCTGTAAAATTGTTGACTTTCACATTGATCAATACATGCCCGGTTTCCGTAAACTTTACGGCATTCCCGACCATATTGGTGATGATCTGGCGCATTCGCCCCGCATCACCAACAAAATAGCTTTCCATATCAGGTGGATAATTGATGATCAGTTCAAGCCCTTTTTCCTGGGCTCTGGTTGACAGCAATGAGGTGACGTCATTTAACACATCGCGCAAATTAAACTCGACCGGGTCCAGTTCAAACGCGCCTGCCTCAATTTTGGAAAAATCCAAAATATCATTGATAATTGTCAGCAAGGCATTTGAAGACCGGGTAATGACATTGATAAATTCTCGTTGCCGCTCGTCAATATTGGATTCTGCTAGGAGTTCAGCCATACCGAGCACGCCGTTCATGGGTGTGCGGATTTCGTGGCTCATATTGGCGAGAAATTCCGATTTTGCCACATTGGCAGCTACGGCATTGTCCTTGGCTTTTTCAAACTCCTGTGCTTGCAGGGTTTCTTCGGTAATATCTTTGACGAAGGCGCGCAGGCGAATAAGCTTACCGCTGGCATCACGTTCAGAATTTCCGGTGGTGCGAAACCATTTGTCGCCTTTGATATTGCGGTAGGTAAAATCGATGGTTCCGCCGCTCGCATGCATGTGTTCCACAGCTTGTTTGAAAATACCGCGATCTTCTTTATGGATGATCGACATGACACCATGATCGTACAGGCTGGAAATTTCCGTTTTGGATAAAATACTGCTGATGGACGGGCTGATTTCAATTTTCTTGCTACGGAAATCGTAAATCCAATATCCGGAATTACCCAATGTCAGGGCAGTTTGTAACATTTCCTCTTTTTGCAACAATTGCGTCACATCATGGTTGATGGAAATCGTATAGCCGTTTTTGGTACGCTTGCGAACAAGACGGTGCACGCTGCCGTCCATAAAGGGCGTCAGATCTTTTGAAATCTCATGGCCCGAACGAAACACTTCGCGCAATTCATCGGGGGACAATTTATGCCGATTCAGAATTTTGGGGTCGATCACGCCTTTCTCGACCATCAATTTATGCATTTTACTTAAAGGGTCGCCAACCTTGAACTCACCTTCTTTGATCTGGAGTGTTTTTGCGGCGGAACGGTTGACATAAATATAATTTAAATTTTCATCAAGCACACTAATGCCAACATCCAGTGCTTCATCAAGCAAGTGGAACAGTTCGGTTTCTTTGCCTGTTTCTATACGAAAATCGTCGGTTGCGCGCCCCACAACTTCATTTTCTTCGAGGTCTCCTGCTTCAATATTTCCCATGTGCAATCCATTGTCCATCTCCCACATGCCAATATTTCGTCAATATACGGGCAGAGTGTTAATAGAAGTTTGTGTTAAAGTCGTTTTGAGACAGTGGAGGGCAAAAAAAAGCCGGATTTTCATGTGAAAATCCGGCCAAGTCTTCGCAATACTATTCGGGGAGGAACTGTATGCGGTGGTCGAATATGACGCAGGGGACGCATCAACTATTCGATAACCAATATATAGGGTGTATTTTCATAAATGTGCAGTGCCAAATTGTCACACCTGCTATGCGTAATTGCATGTCTAGATTGGCCGGTGCCATTTTTTTGCGGCCCGCAATAAAAATTCGCGAAATACTTTGGCCCGGGTTGAACCGCGTAGCTCCGTGGGGTAGACGAAATAAATGTCAAATGGTTGCCCGCTAATTTGTGGCAATACCCGCACCAGCCGTCTGGACATGGCCACCATATAATCCGGAATACCAACAATCCCCAGATCAGCCTCTGCGGCCCGCATAATGCCGTGTAAATTATTGACCGCTAAAATCGGGGTGCGCGGATTGTTTTCGGCCCGGCCCAACTCCAGCACCCAATTGGCACTGTTGAGCCGGCCTGGCACCATATCGCCGAAAGCAACGATGTCGTGATTATCCAGATCATGCACGTTTGTCGGGGCGCCGTGTGTGGCCAGATAATTATGGGAGGCGTAAAGGCTCTGGGAAATCGTCCCTAATTTGCGCTCAATCACATCGCCCTGGGTTGAGGGCCATGGGCGCAGGGCGCAGTCCACTTCAAAGGTTGACAAATCATGTTCTTCGTCTTCCAGGACAAGCTGAATATGGATAAGAGGATAGGTTTTTATAAATTCCGGCAATAAAGAAATCAGCCAGTTAGACCCTAATGAGATAGGGGTCGAGACGCGCAATATGCCTTGGGGCTTTTCTTGAGAATCCAGGACATTGGCTTGGGCCAAAGCCGCCTGGTGGGCCATACCCTGCGCGGCTTTGAACAAGATGCGACCTTGCTCTGTCTTGGTCAGGCCGCGAGCATGGCGGTGAAACAGCGGTGCGCCTAATTGCTGCTCTAGCGCGGAAATTTGCCGCGACACGGCGGATTGGGAAATCCGCAAGCGGTTGGCCGCCGCCGTCAATGAACCGGTGTCCGCCGCCGCATGAAAAGTTTTCAGTTTATCCCAGTCTAGTGTATCAGGCATTTAAGCTTTTTTCTCCGCGTTTGGTGGGTTTTCCGTGAGCCATTTTTCAGCCTCTAGCGCCCCCATACAGCCCAGCCCGGCGGCGGTCACAGCTTGGCGAAATATTTCGTCGCTAACATCCCCCGTGGCAAATACGCCGGGGATATTGGTGGCAGTGCTGTCAGGGGCGGTGTAAATATAACCGCCGCCGTTCATCTGCACATGGCCTTTGAACACTTGCGTGGACGGTTTATGGCCGATGGCAATAAACACGCCGTGAACCGGCAGGTCGTAAACCTCGTCGGTTTTCAGGTTTTTCAACTTGGCCGCCGTGACGCCTTTGGGCATGTCGTCACCGAGGATTTCCACCAATGTGGTGTCCCACAGGATTTCGATCTTGGGATTGGCAAACAAACGGTTTTGCAAAATTTTCTCTGAACGCAGTTCGTCGCGCCTGTGCACCAATGTCACCTTGGAGGCGAAATTGGTCAAAAACAAAGCTTCCTCGACCGCCGTATTGCCGCCGCCGACGACGATAACTTCTTTGTCCCGGTAAAAAAAACCGTCGCAAGTGGCACAGGCGGATACACCAAACCCTTGAAACTTGTCTTCGGACGGTAGCCCCAGCCATTTGGCTTGCGCCCCAGTAGCAATGATCACCGCGTCTGCCGTATAAGTCGTGCCGCCGTCGCCCTTCATGGTGAAAGGTCGTTTGGTGAAATCCACGTCAACGATCAAATCATCATAGATTTTGGTGCCAAATTTAAGCGCATGGGTCTTGAAATGTTCCATAAGTTCCGGGCCTTGAATGGACGGAAATCCGGGGTAATTTTCAACATCTGTGGTAATGGTCAACTGACCACCCGGTTGCATACCAGCAATAATAGCCGGCTCCAACATGGCGCGAGCCGCATAAACCGCAGCTGTATATCCAGCTGGGCCAGAACCAATAATAATAACTTTGTGATGGAGTGTTTCTTGTACTGTATCGGGCATAAAAATTCTCTATTTGGTTTTACACTAGGTAAGGTGCGTGCGGGGCAAAGGCAAGTGGCTATGGCATTTCTGCTTTGGGGGGAGGAGGGGGCTTAAAAATTATGAGATACCCACGAAAGCGCCCCGCCCATCACAAGCGGTACGGCTTGGTTTGTCTTATCCCGGTTTATATTTGTCACCTAGAGCATCATGAGCTAACTTAGAGGCATTTTGAGCGCCTGATTTTGTGCCTTGCTTTTCATGCGAAATAGTTGATCATCTTCATTCCGCTCAAATTGCCAAATTTTGGGAATTGTAACTCACAGCGCGTTATTGTGCGTGTCACGGGTGCGGCCTTTCAGAAAGATAGACCATGGCCAAAGGTAAGAATTCACGCAAAGAAACAAAGAAACCGAAAAAAGAAAAACTTAAAACCAACGCGTCTGCACCCTCAAATAAAGCCGGAACGACAATCGCCGGAAAGAAAATGATCTAACGTATTGTAGGGATGCAAACACTTAACGCTACACATACAAAGATACCCAAAACCTCACTATAGCGGACATGAAAAGTATTGAACTTTATGTCCGCTTTTGGGGAGACGCAAACACCTCAAATCCCGTTCACACCGGCGAAAGCCGGGGTGTCGGTGAGGGAGGGATGTTTTGCCCCCAAAGGCAAGTGGCTATGGCATTTCTGCTGTGGGGGCAGGAGGGGGCGTTAGGAATTTATAGAAATATACAATCTATAATATTGCAAACACAGTTTTTACACCTATATATCAGGGGCTAATAAAGTCTTATTTGTGAGGGCACTGTAATATTTATTATAATCATGGACGAATTACATGGAAAACAACATAAGGAAAATTGAGGGGAATTGGGATTTAGGTTTTTCCCTAGATAAACACACCATTCGTAGTGTTCTAACTGGATATAATGAATATGGTCGTATGACATTTGACACAACGAGAACTGAAATTGGTGAAGCCATTTACCAATTAAAATATCAACAAGATTGGGAGCAGGTTCAACCTTTGGCAGCAGAGTTCGTCAGTACCGTGTTGCCAAAATTTAGAAATATTGGACTATTGATACCCGCGCCACCTTCTACTCGTCGGTCAAGGTAGCCCGTTTTAGAACTAACAGACGCCATTGGTACAATGTCTGATATCCCTGTATTTAATAACATCCTTACTAAAACTACTAATAATACAGGATTGAAAAATATTAGCGGTAAAAATGCAAAAATTGACGCTCTAGAAAATTCTTTTACTGTTACTGATAATATAAAAGGGAATGGCCCTTGGAACGTACTGATAATCGACGACCTTTATGACACTGGTGCAACATTAGAGGTAGCCTGCAGTGCATTAAAAGGTTATCCTAAAATCAAGCCAATTTTTGTTGCAACATTCACTTGGAAGTAAAAACATGGCT
Organism: Robiginitomaculum sp.; assembly: GCA_002733385.1. GTDB lineage: Bacteria > Pseudomonadota > Alphaproteobacteria > Caulobacterales > Maricaulaceae > Robiginitomaculum_A. The sequence goes on along the minus strand of NVVO01000012.1, from coordinate 1,803 downwards.
ACAATTTTTATTGCAGGATCAATTAGGATCAAAAATCTTGATATACAGGTTAAAAATAGAATTGATAATATAATTTCGTCTAACAACAAAATTGTTGTTGGGGATGCTAAAGGCGCCGATACGTCAATTCAAACTTACCTACATGAAAACGATTTTTCAAATGTGGTTGTTTATTGTAGCGGCGACCAGCCTCGCAATAACATAGGTGGCTGGCCTGTTTGCATAATACACCCGAATGCCAGTGCTGGGTCGAGAGCATATTTTACTGCGAAAGATTTAAAAATGTCAGTGGACGCAGATTTTGGCTTGATGGTTTGGGATGCTAAGAGCACCGGGACTTTAAGCAATGTTATTGAGCTTTTAAAACAAGACAAAAAGTCGGTAGTTTTTATCAATAAAATAAAAGAGTTCAGAAAAATCACTACTGTATCAGATTTAAGAGAATTAACGAAGTGTATGTCTGAGCATTCAGTCACTAAAGCAAATCAAAAAATAAAACTGTTCGATAAAATTGAAGATTTGGATCCACAGCAATTATCAATGTTTGCCTAGCAGGCTTTTTAATAGGAAATTTTCCATTTTCTAACGTCCGCAATGCAGGATAAACCCGCCCCCCAAACCCCGCTCACACTGGCGAAAGCCGGGGGTGTCGGTGAGGGAGGGATGTTTCGTGCCCCAAGAATAAACCTGCCGAAAACCCTATTACATGGGACATGTCATTAGTATATCGCGCCTCAAGTTCATCGCGATAAACAATAAAACATTTGCCTTTACCGATAAAATAGTGTATCATACCGCAAATTATGCTTTATGCGGAGGAGAATGCAAATGGTTGAGAATTTGGATATGCAGGGTGTGGCGCGGTGTGTTGGGTGGGCTTTATTGGCCACAATTGGTTTTGGTATTTTGGGGGCCGTATTCATCGCTCAAGGCATTGACATAAATATGTCGGCCGATATTGCGGCGACGGCCGAGAACATGCTGGCAGCCGAGACGCGGTTGCGGGCGAAGGCTTATATGGGCGTGTTTTTGTTTGGCTTAGGCGCGCTGGTCAGTGTCGGGTTTTATCTTTTGCTGCGCAACACCGGGCCATTGTTAGCCGGGTGGAGTTTGTTTGTCAGTCTTGCGGCCTCTATCTTGATTTTACTGGGCGCGGTATTTGCCATGAATGCTGCTCAGATCGCTGGCAATGCAGCATACACTACGCTCACCGACGCATCCGGGCGTCTGATGCTCACGCGTCTGCAAGCAACATCGGATTATACCAGCTTCCATCTCGGCTTGGTTCTGTCATCTGCGGCTAATGCGGGCTTCTTTTATTTGCTGCTCAAATCAGGCCTAATCCCTAAGATAATAGCTGGATGGGGGCTATTCGCGTCGTTATTTGTCGTCGTGATGATTGTCGGACGCGATTTTATCCCGGCTCTCGGCCACAACGGGCTTACGGCCGTATTCATAGTCGCCAATCTTATCGCGCTAGTTTCGACAGGTTTATACCTTAGTATTAAAGGTGTGCGCCAAACTTAAGTCCAGACCTAAGAAATACCCGTTTGCGGGCCAAACACGTTTTATTTTACCAATACGGGCCGCCAGTATTCCCGCCATACGACTGGTTTTGTTTAGGGGGTAGATGGGGCCTGTAATGCCGCCCGCAAAAGGTGTGACATTGCATGATTTATTTCAGTATTTCTTCTGGTGCGTATTTTGAGGTGGTCCCCATTAATTGGACAGTTTTCGACGTTTTTTAAGCTACACTTTGTATCATCTGGTCGGTTTCCATTTCTTGTCTATTTTTCCAATAGG
>NVVO01000048.1 GCA_002733385.1 Robiginitomaculum sp. | reverse complement strand
AGTCCAGGGTGGGCCACGCGAAACGGCCACTCGTAAGCGTAAATTCCCGCCATTTTAGCCGCTCATACTTTGCGCCAATGTCCCTGTAAGTCCCTGTACTACTCTGTAGCCTGCAATTTACAGCCACTGCCGTGGCCTTGTCCGACTATATTTAATCCACCGGATTAATATTTGGCCATCTATATATGCCGCCATCCGGCGGCGGGGCCAACCATCTCCCAAGTCTCTAAACCCCAAGACTCTTGGCATGGATTATGCTAGACTGTGGGCATGGCACAAGAGGCGAGGAGCGGAGCGACCGGGAATGGATARTGATGATTTTTTAATCGGAAAACGTAAAGCCCACCATGCGCAGGGCCGCCCCCGCACGGGTAAATCGCCGGGCACATCGGGTAGCTTCGTTAGGGCAAGACCTCGCACTGGCCGCTTTAATGCACGGGGCCGAGGGCGTGTTGCCTTGAGCGGACAGTTGGTATAAACTATCCCCATGTCCGCCGCCCTCGCATATGCTTTACCTCCCCACCCCACCGGATGGGAACAGCCATCGGCTCCGGCTCCTGCCAATGACAATTGCCATTTACACTTAGCTTACGACGCGGGCGGGCAGATGACGTCTTACCAAAAGGGTCTGGCGGCTGGCTCGACCTGCGACGCGCCGTCCGGTAATGACATGGTCACGCTTGGCTATGACGTTTTGGGCCGAGCGGTGACCACCGATTTCGCCGATATCAATACGCCGGACATGACCCGTAGCTATGACGCCAATGGTAATCTCAAAACCGTGCGGCGCGGGGCGGGGGCGGATTTGATCCGGTGGACATATTATTACAATGAAATCAATCTGTTGAATTATGAATATCTGGATGTGGACGGGCGTAATTATGATGCCTATTACGGCTTTAACACCGCCGGGCACAGGGTGTTTCGCATCTTGCCGTCGAACCGTTATCTGGACGAAACCCGCGACGGGCTTGGGCGGTTGACCTCCGTGGCCGGGTCGGGCGGCGGGACKARYTATGCCAGCAATATCAGTTACCATCCATCTGGCGCCATAGCCGGCGCRACCTACGGCAATGGCCARGTGTTYAGCCAGACYTTGAACGCACGCCTGCAACCKTYGCAKMTRTTRTCRCAATTGGGCGGCAACACAGCCCTTGACCTGACCTACACATATGACGTGCGCGGCAAAGTCACCAATATCCTSAACGGRGCSATTACSGGCGATAACCGGACATATGCYTATGACGGCATCGGGCGGCTCACGTCCTCGTCCGGGCCTTGGGGTAGCGGTGCATATAGCTATGACGCTCTGGGCAATATCCGCACCAAGACCGAAGGCGGGCGGGCTTTGGTTATGGCTTATGATAGCAAGAACCGTCTGGTGTCCCACACCGATACGGGCGGGCCGAACCGCACTCTAAACTATGACAATCGCGGTAATGTCACCCAATTGGGCGGATTATTCTTCACCTACGACAAATCCGATCAACCGACCTATATCTCCGGAACTGCGTCAGGAACCTACAGATATGACGGCCATAACCGCCGGGTGAAAGCGGTCGTCGACGGCAAGACTATTTACAATGTTTATGATGCATCGGGAACATTGGTGCATATCGACGCGGTGACGGACGGCAAGAAAACCGACTACATAGGCAAGTTCGTCCGCATAAAAACCGAAAACGGGACAGACACCCCCACATACCTACACATGGACCACCTAGGCTCCGCCCAAACCGGAACCAGCCAAAACGGCACAGTCGCCTGGCGCGAACAATACATGCCGTTTGGCGAAACCATGACCAACCCGTTGGGGAATGCTGACTTGGCTGGGTACACAGGCCACATCAAGGATTCAGCGACGGGCCTGAACTATATGCAAGCCAGATACTACGACCCATTGATAGGCAGATTCCTAAGCATAGACCCAATAAACTTCACCCCCGACATGCCGTTCATGTTTAATCGCTACACATATGTCAACAATGATCCGGTGAATGCGACGGATCCGACCGGGATGGTATTGAAATATGAGCTTAGAAATGGTGGAAGCGGTGCAGATTTGGCAGCTTCATTGGCGTATCTTGCGGCTTCTCCAACATCAGTTAGGCAGATAAACCGTCTTATAAGATCGGTAAATACGTATACAATTATCGTAGACCCAAATAGAAGTCAAAGTATGTACAACCCAAAACTGAAATATATATTATAATTCAACTAAAGGGCAAACTCTGAATGATGGATCAAAGACTAGCCCTGCTTCGGTGCTTGGCCATGAGTTAAGTCACGCTTACCAAGATGAAATCGGGGCGTTAAATACAAATCCTACACGATCTGTGGGTGAAGTAATGAGCGAAGAATATAGAGCAACCACCGACCAAAATAAAATTAATGGCGAACTTAACAAAAATACGGGTGCGAACGAAGGAACTCGTGATGGCTATCTTGATGGAAAGAGTGCTCCGGCAGATGGGCCAACAGGTTCCAAAAACTTAAACAACTTGGCAGGTGCCATGGGTGGTTGCAAGGGCACCAGACTTGGAAATTCTGGTTCGGGTTCCATATGTTAGGGTATGTATAGATATAAAAAGGATGAGGAGTAGTACAAACAATGAAATATATTGTCCATATAATTTTGATGTCATTTGTTTTAATTAGTGCTAACTGTGCAAATGCGAATGATAATAAGGAAGTGCAGAACTTATTTGAAGATATAAAATCAATGGCAGAGAAAGCTGATACATTTACTATTGATTATGCTGTTTTTGCGTATGATGATTCACCACCCCCTACTACAGGCTATGTAGATAATAATGTATATTTATCTATAATTTTTAAGTGTGAATCTGCGTGTATAAACTCTGCAATAACGACAATCAAAAAGATGGAAAATTTGCAACATATACCGTGCTCGGGAAAAACTATTTACAGGTCAAAATTTTATTACAGAACTGAAGAGCACAAACTACCTGCTATCTATATAGGTAATTATGGAAAAGAACTACAGTACATGCAAAAGTGCTACCGGGCAGAGAAACAGATAAAATTTATAGTGGGCAAGTTAGATTTTTTCTAAAATAGGACATGCTAATTGTTTTTAGGATGACACGCAAGATAAAGCGAAACGCCATTCTGGCCCATCTCGCGGTTCCCCGGACTAACCCCTCCCGCAACCAACCTCTGGCGTTCGGCTTCAGAGTTGAATATTATACCATAGATTTAATCGCCCATAAATACATCAAGCCTGGTTGCGGCGTTTTGGGTGATTTTTGCTTTATCCTTGGTTTTCTAGGTTTGGAAGATACTGTAAATCTTTGAAAGATATATGATTGCAAGAAGAATTGTAAAATCTTGTCCATGATTGTCTGGGCTGGGCTATATTGCTTTAGTTCTTCCGGCTTTGGACAGGCAAAACCCGAAAGTGGGACACCTCGCATCTAATGCTTTTGGGGTTGACACATGCGACTTGTTTCCTTACTTGTTTGGGAGCAATGTAAATAGGTAAGGAGTAAGTTGTGGAATCAACACTCACGACAAAAGGACAGATAACTTTACCAAAGGCACTCCGAGCGGCTTTGCACTTGAAATCTGGCGATAAAATTATTTTTGAAGTTTTGGAAAATGGTGAATATATATTGAAGCCCAAAACACAAGATGTGCGGGTTCTAAAGGGCTGCATTTCCTATAAAGGCAAGCCCAAAAGCATTGAAGATATGCAAAGTGCTATCAGCAAAGCTGTCACGGCAAAATGATCGCACTCGATACAAATGTTTTGGTGCGGTACATTATCAGGGATGACAAATCCCAAACCCGTAAAGCCGATATAATCATTGAACAATTAACGGTGGATGTACCCGCCTTTATTTCCTGCATTGTGCTGTGCGAACTTAATTGGGTTTTAAAAACTACCTATAAAGTGTCCAAAGCAGACTGTATTGAGACGCTGAATAATGTTTTCTCAATCGCTGTTTTTGATGTGGAAAGACAAGGCGAATGTATGGCCGCTTTACGGGAATATGAAACAGGGGCAGCAGATTTCTCTGATTATTTAATACAAAATATCGCCGAACAAGAAGGCTATGACACGGTCATAACCTTTGATAAAAAAGCTCTCAAATCTCCAAACTTTAAAAGCCCATAAATACACTTACGAATTACTGTCAACGTAATTCTCGACTGGTCGCGAGGTGACGGAGCATTTTGGTGTCGAATAAAGAGAAAACGTTGGAAGACCTTGAAGATGATTTAATCGTTAGGCTTCAAACTATTGAACCTGCACAGACTGGGAAATTATTAAGATGTATCACTGCCGAAGTTGCGTTGTTAATCACCTATGACTTAGAAGACTGTGAGGAGGCTTTTTTAGAGGCAGTTAAGTACCAAATAAGGATCGATTTTTCTAGTGAGAAGATAATCAATTTACGATCATCACTTCGAGAAAAGGTAAAGAAAAGTATAGCATCTGAACCTCACTCATATTGGATAAACAGATTAATATTTTCACTATTATTAGAAGGTACATTTGAGATATCGGATCAATTTGAAATCATTTTTAATGCTGCTGACTTCTGTGATCTTCCCCTCGGGCAGTTGGAGCAGATAGTAATGCGGGATGTCGAATAAAAACATGCAGATAAATTACGGAAATGGTATGGTCGCCTCCGTTTTAACATCACAATGGGCTATAATGGTTGCGTTATTAACTTAACCATTAATAGGAGGCATCACGACTGGTTACGACTTTTGGGGTGGTCTTTACTCTGTCCTTGATTTTCAAGAGTGGCAAAGCTGTGTAAGTTATTGAATATTATCAGGTTTCGAGGATAACCACATATCCCAATCCATGACCTCCCAAACCGCGCTATATTCAAATCGTTCTCTCGCGCATTGGACAAGCAAAACGCGTTAGTTTGCCGGGGCGAGGGACGGTGTCGGACTGAGGCTTGATGATAACTGATCAGGCGGCCCGGGTCCCTGTGCGTGAGCTGGACGTTGCTGCGATGGTTTACTATCATCAAAACTGCTTCGATAAAATCGGCCGTACCGCATAAACACCGCCGTGTGGCTTTGCCCTCACGAAACACAAATTAAGCGCTCTAATCGGTACTTCCGGTGCGGGCAAAACCACACGGGCCGTCCATTAGCCCAAACGAAACACAAACCGTCAATCCGCAAGGATGTGACGAATTTGGTGCTGGCTACAAGCTGGAAAATATCATAGCCTCCTCCCGGCTTTGTCACGTTAACTTCCTACACAGCTCTAGGGTCAGTTTCTCTCTGGCGTCTTTTGTACTGTATGCCTATAGTCGCCCAAACAAAGGTTATTCCATGCTGTATTTACTCCCCATTGCCGTGCCTGCTATCGCTTTTCTGGCGGTGACCAAAATGCTGAAAGGTGAAAACCTGTCCAAATATGRTGAGGACACGCCCGTTACATTTGAAACCGACCCGGGCGCTGACAGCCTAAAAGCCATGAACGACTATCTGTATGAAAATTTCGAAAAACCCGCCAAAGGCCACAAGGGCGGCGAGCCTATTGCCGCCAAGCGTAAGCGGTTTGACGAGGGCGGGCTGAAACGGGATTTTCCTTCCGTGTTCACGCCCATGACCATTCCCTCCCCGCATGGCGACATCACCGGAGAATGGGTGACATCAAAAAAGCGCGGGCGAAAAACCGACCCGGACAAACGTATTCTGTATATTCACGGCGGTGCCTTTACGGTCGGCTCGCATTTGTCCCACCGCCCAATTACCAGTAAACTAGCCGAGCTGACCGGGGCCAGTGTTTGTGCGATCAATTACCGCTTAATGCCCGAAAACAAACGCATGGCCGGGATTGAAGATTGCCGCACAGCTTATAAGTGGATTTTGGAAAACGGGCCGGACGGGCCGTTCTCAGTCAAGAAACTGGCCGTCATGGGCGATAGTGCAGGCGGCAATCTAAGCCTGTCAATTATCCAGTGGGCCAGAGACGAAGGCTTGCGCGCCGCCGATGCGGTGGTGCCGCTCTCCCCCATGACCGACGCCACCGCCTCCGGGCCTAGCATCAGGGGTAATATGGCCAGTGACCATATGTTGCGGCCATTGCTAGGCCATTTGCTCGGTCTGCCGTCATTATTATTGCTGTGGGGGTCATGGAAAAACATGGGCATATCGCCGTCCTCGCCTCTGGTTTCGCCGATATACGGAGATTTATCGGGCCTGCCCCCAACCCTGATCCACGCCAGCAGTTCAGAAATCCTCTATGATGATGCCAGACGCTACGCCGTCAAAGCGCGGTTGGCGGGCGGTAATGTCAAATTACAAACCTGGTCACACATGCCCCACGTTTGGCAAATTTTCGACACAATATTACCCGAAGCCAATCAGGCCATGGACGAAATCGCCAGGTTTTTGAAAGAAAACGGGTTTTAGAGCGGTTCCGGCGTGAAAAGCCAAAGTTGCAATTTCCCCATTTCGTCACTATATAATGACAAACGGGGACACCTATGGCGATTTTGACGACACTTCTTGCACAGACCGGTGGGGGCTTGCTCGGCTGGGCGGTTAGCCAAAGCTGCGGCGCCGGGGTGCGTTCCGCCCATAACACTTTGATGACCCGGCTGCGGGCCGGCAAGCTTGACCCCAATCATGATATTGAACGGGCCATATTGCGAGCCCATTATCGGGCTTTGGAATTTTTGGTACGTGAAGCGGTAAAAACCCAAGGATTTGACGACCGGGCCGCAGGCGTCCTGAACGGGCGAATATTTCTAAGAAAGCGCTTGCAAGATGTCGAGAAAAACAAAATCACGACTTTGGCCGGATATTTGTCCGCCGACTGGAAAGGCCTGATACCCGCCACTTTTGAGGGCAAAGATACCAGCCTGCCCAAGAGCCATGTGGACGCAGCCATCGCCGAACTGCTCGCCGCCGGGGGCTGGGACGAAAAGGAAAAACAAACCCTGCGCACACTGGCTCACAACAAGGATAAAGGCTGGGTCACAGCCTTCTCGTCCCATATCCGCGAACAACTTAAAACCAACCAACCCTTCCGCGCCATCTACACCGCCCAAGTCCTGGACAACCAAACGGATAAGCTGGACCAAATATTAGCGGCATTGCCGATTTTGGACGAGATACGCCAAGGGATTGACAAAATAAAGAAACAGACAAACAAAAATTTTGTCGCAATAAATAGAAATAGCGATGAACTTGTCAATATTAGGAAAGACAACAAACAAATAATCGAAATGCTCATGCTCAATATTAAAACTCCAAAGGGATTTGTAGCGATCACAAAATTACGAGTGGTCATTAAAAAATTTAGTACGTACAAACGTTTGTCAACTGACAGTGTGATCAAACAATTGGAAAGGCTAATTGAGGAATCGTAGAGTTATGGTAAAAAAAATAAAATATGACAAACAGGCTATCGACCTATCTGCCCTGCAAGATTTCCAAAAATATGCGGCGTTGAAGCAAAATGAAGTTTCTAGTTCTACCTTAATGGAAGCATTGGCCCGTGATGAGCTTGAAGAATACAAAAGACAAGCAGAACGTTCTCTTCGGCGCATCGGTTTGTTAAAAGAAGCTATTGATATTGACATACGTGCGCTGAAAATTGAAGGTGCCGTTGCAAAATGGCGTTTAGTTGCTAAAGAAAAGGGGCTAATAACTGATGAAGAAATTAGTCAATTTTTACTTTCAAAAATTGGGGTATATGAAGATCAAGACAATTATACTGGCAATATTAGTGCGCTATTAGTTATTGTTGCATTATATACTGAAATACTAAAAGGATTTTCTTCTGTAAAGGCTCCTGAAATTTGGGCACAATTGCAGAATAACCTTGGGGTAATATATCAAACATTAGGAGAGCGTGGCGAGGACGAATCTTTCGAGAAAGCTATTACAGCTTATGAAAATGTACTGGGGGAAATTTCGAGAAAGAATGATCCCTCAAATTGGGCCATGCTTCAAAATAACCTTGGTAATGTTTATCGAGTTCAAGGCGAGCGAGGGGACGATGTGATGCTAACCAGAGCCATTGCCGTTTATAAAAATGCTCTCAAGGAATACACACGCAGAAACTTTCCCATGAAATGGGCTGCGACACAGAACAATCTTGGCGGTGTCTATCGGGTGCTGGGCGAACGCGGGGACGACGAGGCGCTGACCAAAGCCGTCATAGCCTATGGAAGCGCCCTAAAGGAACGCACACGCGAAAAAGCTCCCATGGGCTGGGCCGCGACCCAGAACAATGTCGGTAATGTCTATCAGGTGCTGGGCCAGCGCGGTGACCATGAGGCGTTGGCCAAAGCCGTCTCCGCCTATGAAAACGCCCTAAAGGAACGCACACGCGAAAAAGCTCCCATGGACTGGGCCATGACCCAGAACAATCTCGGCGTTGTCTATGGGGTGCTGGGTGAGCGCGGGGACGCCGAGGCTCTGACAAAAGCCGTCAAAGCCTATGAAAATGCCCTGATGGAATACACACGCGAAAAAGCCCCCATGGACTGGGCCCTGACTACCCAAAATTTGGGGTTTGTTTTGTGGTTCAATAATGACAAGCAGGCTGGTGAGGTGTGTCTTCGCGCCGCCTTGGCTTATTTCCGCACCGTCGAGGCCTCCTATTATGTCAGCACACTGGAAGCCGGACTGCGTAGTCTTGGTCTTGAACCTTAATGAGGTGGGTTTTAGGCCCGGCGCTTTACCCGCCCAGGCTGACGCCGCCCAATTTATATCTTACCAGGACGCGGCAATTGTCCAGTGGTGCGGCAGGAGGCGCAAATTTCCAGGCTTTGGCGGCGCGTTTGCTGGCGCTTTCAAACATGTTTTTTGGCAAGGCCCGTTCTATACGGACATTTTGCGGTGTGCCATTGGCGTCCACGTCAAGGCGTAATATCACCCAACCTTGCCGACCAGTACGGTAAGCTCTGCGCGGATAATCAGGCAAAGCGAATGACACAGCCGCCAGTTTCTCGCCGCCGATACAATCGTCCGGATCCGCATAACCCTTGACCCACGGGTCAGGCGGATATTGGGATTTCGGATAAAACGGCTTTGCGGCGCAACCCGAAACAAAAACGGCCATTAAGACAATGGCACGCATCACTCGTCTTCGCCAAAGCGGCTTTCAACCAGTGCGCTCAAAGCCAGAATTGCTGCGTCGGCGTCCGGGCCGTGGGCGGTGATGGAAATGTCCTCTCCGCAAGCCGAACCCAACAACAACAGTTCCATAATGCTATCACCAATTACGGTTTCCTGACAGACATCATTGCAAGACGTCACCTCTATTTTTGCGTCAAAGCTTGCGGACAGTTTTGCAAATTTGGCCGAAGCACGGGCATGTAAGCCGCGCTTATTGCGCAAGGTTACACGCACGCTTTTGAGGAATAATGCTTCCTTGGACGGCTTGTCCTGATCAAAATCCCGCGCTATATCACTCATCCAGCTCTCCGGCTATTACTTCGGACGCAATGGCAATATAATGACGGCCCGCTTGCTTGGCGGTTTTCGCGGCCTCGGTCAGGGACATGTTTTTGCGGGCTTCGGATAATTTGATCAACATGGGCAAATTGACGCCGGCAACGACTTCGACATTTTCCCGGCCCAACAGCGAGATCGACAAATTGGACGGCGTGCCCCCGAACATATCGGTCAGCAACATAACCCCGTCGCCTGTATCAGTAGCAGTGACGGCGGCTTGCACGGCATTTGCGGCAAATTCCAAATCATCGTCGGCGCCAATACAGACCGTGCCAAATTGCAAGAGCGGCCCGACCACATGTTCCGTGGCCAGTTTCAGCTCTTCAGCCAAACGTCCGTGCGTTACCAATACCAATCCGATCAAGTTCGACCCCTCGTCTACAGACTGGCAGTTAAACAAATTCAAGGGCCAATGAAAAGCCTTATTTACGCACTGACGCTCTTGACCTTGCTCTTAACCTTATCTTTCTCGACAATTTGCAGTGGAAGCTCCAATATAAAGCGAGCCCCGGTGATTTTACCGGCGGCGTCCGTCCGGTTGCTCGCCGTGACAGAGCCGCCGTGGGCATCCATAATTTGGCGACAAATGGCCAAACCCAAGCCTGAATGATTGCCAAAGGCGGTGCCTTTAGGACGCTGGGTATAGAACCGGCGGAAAATTGCTTCCAGATCATCCTTTGGAATGCCGACGCCATCATCATCAATGGTGACAATGGCCAGTCCTTGCGCGTCATTTTCCCCGCGCTCATAGGCAAGCCGGACGCTCGCGGTTTCGCTGCCAGTTTTGCTGTCAATTTCGCTGTCAGGTGAGAAGGTCAAAGCATTGTCGATTAAATTGCGCAAAACCTGACCCAAGGAGTTTTCAAGCGCCGCCACCATGACCGGGTTTTCTGCGTCGCGGGTCGTGGTCAAAACCACGTCCACCACGGCTTCCTCGCGGGTCTGGATGTAAAAATCCACCATATCGCTCAAAAACTGGTGCATGTCCAATGGCTGTGCTTTTTCCTTGGCAAGGGCCGCGTCCATACGTGAGGCTTTGGAAATATCCGTGATCAACCTGTCCATACGGGCCACATCTTTTTGAATAATATCGATCAGCTTGCCGCGCCGTTCATCGGTCTTGGAGCCGCGCAAGGTTTCGCTGGCCGAGCGCAAAGATGTCAGAGGGTTTTTAATCTCGTGGGCAACATCGGCCGCAAATTTGGCAATGTCGTYAATGCGGGTATNAAGCCCGCCGGTCATATCGCGCATGACGACGGACAGATCACCAATTTCGTCGCGGCGGTCGGATAAGTCCGGGATGATATCACGTTTCTCAGAGGAGCGCACCACCTGTTCAGCGGCGCGAGCCAGGCGGCGTATGGGCAAAGCAATGAACAAGGTCAAGGCGAGGGAGGACAGTATGGACGCCACAATTGCAATCAAAATTATCGGGGTCAGGCCACGGCGCTGGGACGCCAATATGGTGTCGACATCATGGGTTTCGAACACAATTGCGCCTTGAATATCCGCGACCCGCTTAACCGGCATAGCCACAGCCACGATCAGGTTTCTGCCTTCATATTGCTCCCCGGACACGGTTTCTCCGAGCAAGGCGGCTTTGATATCGCGTTCCAGAAATCTTTGTTTTTGCTCCCGGTAATTTCGAAACACCCGCCAGTTATTGACCCATGTATCGCTCCAGTCTTGTAATGTAACCCACCAGGCGGTTTTAGGTTCGATCTTGGGCGCGGTCGTAATGGGAGCCAATGTGTCAATTTCTACACTATCATCAAGCTGGTCGCTATCCGCGACCAGAACCGCATTTCGGTCATACAGCCGGATGCGGGCTTTGTCGGGGACATCAATACGCGACATGATACGGCGCGCTTCATCTTCATCCAGTGTCGCTGCCGCGCCGCTGCCCGTTGCCTGACCACCTAAAAGATTGGCGATCATGCGAGTTTGGGAGTGCAAATTGTCAATTTTGGCATCTATTAAGCTACGCGAAAACTGGTTAAGTGTCAAAGCACCAATGGTCAGGATTATCAGGCCGAGAAAATTGGCCAGAAATATCATCCGGCTTAAGGTCGAGAACATGATAAAGCGGCGCACCCCGCGCACCCGCCGCCGGGGGCGAGGAAATTTCAATTTAAACTTATTGGCAAGTGCCATTTAATGCGCGTCCTGTTTGTCCTGCATATAGGCGAATAAGATTTACGCTTCCTTATATTTATAGCCAATTCCGTAGAGAGTTTCGATGCCGTCAAATTCCTTGTCGGATTTGCGGAATTTTTTGCGCAAGCGTTTAATGTGGCTGTCAATGGTCCGGTCATCCACATAAACTTGGTCATCATAGGCCACGTCCATTAAATTATCGCGGCTTTTCACATATCCCGGCCGTTTAGCCAGGGCGTGCAGAATTAAAAACTCGGTTACGGTCAAACGTATAGGTTCGCCCTTCCACGAACAGGCGTGGCGGTTGGGGTCCAGCAAAAGCTGACCTCTGCGGATTACGGCATCATCACCTTCTTGGGGCGCGGGGGTTTCGATACCGCCAAGCTTGGCGCGGCGCAACACCGCCTTGATACGCTCGCCGAGCAGGCGTTGGGAAAACGGTTTGGTGATATAGTCGTCTGCGCCCAAATTTAAACCCAAAGCCTCGTCAAATTCGTCGTCCTTGGAGGTCAGAAAAATCACCGGCATATTCGAGGTCTGGCGCAAACGACGCAGTAATTCCATACCGTCCATACGCGGCATTTTTATATCAAACACGGCAATATCGACCGGGTTTTTGCTCAAGGCTTCA
>NVVO01000011.1 GCA_002733385.1 Robiginitomaculum sp. | reverse complement strand
ATACGGACAAAAACGACAGCCATATCGCCCTTAAATTGATGGTCGCCCCGACCATAGCTTCTGGCATTTTAGATGAATGCGAGCTCAACCATTATGATTTGACCATTATAGCCATGCACGGCGAAGGCGGCAAGAATGTACGCGGCGAGATTAAATGGGGGACCACAAGGACGGTGGTAACGGAGCATCACGGCACAGTCTTATTGGCCCGCGATATCGAAGAAAACCACGGTCATCTGATTTGCGTCAATGACGAAAAATCCATCGAAGCCGCCAGACAAGACGCCATCTTGGCTTCCCGGTGCCAATGCCCGGTTTATTTGCTCTCCGTAGCCGAAACCGAGGACGATCTGGACGCGGCCAAAGACGCCATAGCCAAAGCCCGAACCGCCATAGAAGCCGCAGGTGTAGAAGTCGTAGACACCTGGACAGACATAGGAAATGCCAGAGACATAATCATAGAACGCGGCAAAGACTTCTCAGTAATCGTAATGGCCGACAGCTCAGTAAAAGGCTTCAGGCGGTTCTTCCAGAGCAGTGTGGCGTATTACGTGCTGCAACACGCGTTTAATTCGGTGATGATTATTCGGTAGGTGGGGGTAGGTCTCCGGGGTAGGGTCGCATGATCTTACTGCAGTGGGGCGAAACGCCCCGCTCTCTCTCCGCTCATACCGACGAAAGTCGGTATCCATCGTGAGTATTGCGTCTAGCCGAGAGATGGACCCCGTTTTGTAGGCGGGGTGAGCGGGATTAAAGGGTCTGGTTTATCCTCCTTGGCAGTCTTCCGTTCCGCCGCTCATGCCCAACTTGATTGGGTATCCAGCGAATAAAGGGTGCGCGAAGCGCACACATTCATGTTATAACTGGATTCCCGCTTTTGCGGGAATGAGCGGGGTGTGGGGGTGTCTGGTTAATCCTCCTAAGGAGACGTTAGACTTTCCAAAACATTTACTTTATCATCTTAGGATGCCCTCTGGATTAACAGCATCGGAAAAATTTGTCGCACAATTATGTGAAAGAGCTTTCTTGAAGCTTTGGTCACACCCGAACCCTATTGGAAAGAAGGGAAAAGAACTATGTGATAGCCTTGTTGTTTGTGGGTCACATGTAATTATTATCTCGGTCAAAGAAATCGAATATAAAGATACAGGTGATCGAACAGGGTATGACAGATGGGTGAAGAAAGCCCTTGAGGAGTCTGCTGACCAAATTTGGGGTGCTGAACGTTGGCTTCAAAGTGTGGATGAAACTATCCGTGCTGATGGCCGCAAAGTGAATTCGCCACCTCACAAGATTCGACAGTATCATAGAATTGCCGTTGCATTAGGGGGTAAGGATAGTGTTCCAATCTCTTGGGGAGAGTTCAAATCTGGATTTGTTCATGTTTGTGATGAGAAAAGTTTAGGAATTTTATTCAGCATATTAGATACAATCACTGACTTCACTAACTTTCTAACCGCCTCAGAAGAATTTTT
The DNA here is from genome assembly GCA_002733385.1 of Robiginitomaculum sp. Classification (GTDB taxonomy): domain Bacteria; phylum Pseudomonadota; class Alphaproteobacteria; order Caulobacterales; family Maricaulaceae; genus Robiginitomaculum_A. The sequence continues at coordinate 80,133 of NVVO01000011.1, read as the reverse complement.
CTCAGGGGATATGCGTGTAATATTTGATGGTGGCGGTATTGAGGATCTATTAGGTTTATATCTAGCTGAAGGTAGCACTTTCGAAAGATATTCAGAGAAAAACCCAGACTTACTCATGATCGCTAATGATCATTGGAGCGGTTTCAGTAAATCAGATGAGTTTAAGGAAATGCAGAGAGAATTTTCAATTTCTTTTTTCTGGGATAAGTTGATCAATCATCTAACGGAAGATTTGCTATCGGATGGAATGATTAATCATGAAAATGGTGAAATCACAGACAATGACCTTGCCTTGACCGAAATGGCTCTTTTGCCTCGGTGGGTAAGGGTGCAATACGCTGAAAAGTTAAAGCAGTTGCATTCTCGAGATCAGGAAATACGTGCAAGCATACTTACGGGCGAAGGTGAAACGGCATTTGTTTTATTAATTGCTAGCAGTGAAGATAGAGAAGCGAGAATTCAGGAACTTCACCTCCGAAGCCTTGTCGCTCGTGGGAGGATACCAGGGTGCAAAACTGTCGTTGGTATTGCTACAGACAAAGCAGGATCGTCTAAAGTTGGATATAGTCATGATATTGGATATATGCACTTACCTGATTGGGATGACGAGTTGGACGCAAAGGTCACAGAGATGCAAAAAAAACTTGGCTATTTTTCGGCACTATAATTCCATTTTCTAACGCCCGCTTCTGCCTCCAATTCAGCAGTAACCCCGCTAGGGCGCGGGATGATTATAGCGTTGTCTGTTTTCCTCCCCACACCCCACACCCAAAAAAACTCCCACCTTGACCAAACCATAAAGTATGGTATGTAACAGAGAGTAATTTCCAGGAGAAAAACGCGTATGAACATCTATTTACTCATCGGCGGTTCGCTGAGTTTGCTGGCTAGTGCTTTGCATATTGGGGTTATTATCGGCGGGCCTGACTGGCTTCGGTTTTTTGGGGCTGGGGAGCCTATGGCGCGAATGGCCGAGGGTGGGTCTTGGTATCCGGGGCTGGTGACCGGGTTCATTGCTGTGGCGCTTATGGTGATTGGCACTTATGGGCTGGTTGCGGCCTCAGCTGGCAGCATGGGTAGTGAGGGCGGGGGACAGGCTTTGCGGCTCCCATTTGTCAAATGGGTGGTGTTGGCGATTACGGCGGTATATTTGCTGCGCGGATTGGCTTTGCTGCCCATGTATTTTGTCGTCCCGGAGCAGGTGAACGCCTTTGTTGTGTGGAGTAGTGGGATCGTGTTGGCGCTCGGTATTCTGCATGCCGTCGGGCTTTCGCAAGTTTGGAGGCAGTTATGAATATCTGGTTTTTAGTCGCCGGGATTGGCGCGTTATTCGTTTGTATTTTGCACATATTTRGCGGCGGCAAGATTGCGGCGCGGCCTTTGCTGGATGCGAAGGATTTATCACGCACGGCCAAATACACCAATTATTATTGCTGGCATATTGTCACTATTGTTCTGGCGGTCATGGGCGGCATGTATCTATGGGCGGCGCGATACGCAAGCGGTATTGAACTGGCCTTTGTCGCGACTTTTTTGGCGGCGGCGTTTATGCTTTGGAGTTTCGGGATTGTTATCCTCAGCAAAGGTAAGTGGTTCGAATTTCCCCAATGGTTGTTGTTTGCGCCCATAGCCGCTCTTGGCATGGTGGGGGTGATTTATGGCTAAACGGCTCTCAAAAACCGATTGGCTTGATCTGGGCTTGCATGGGTTGGCTGAGGCCGGGCCTGCGGCTTTGCGTATTGATGCAATGTGCGTGCGGGCGAAACGCACCAAGGGGTCATATTATCACCATTTCTCCGGACGGGAAGATTTCACCGACCACTTATTGCACCACTGGGAGCAAAAACTTACCGAAGCCGTCATCAAAAAAACCGAGCAGCAACAAGACCCGGTGGAAAAACTCATCGCCCTGAACCGCATCACGGACGAGCTGGACATGGGTGTGGAAACGGCACTTAGGCGTTGGGCCGGCACAAACAAGGAGGTGGCCGCCGCCATTGCCAAAGTTGACAAACGCCGCATTGATTATGTGGCCAGTCTATTGATGCAAGCCAAAGATATTCCGAGCCAGCAAGCTATAGACCTAGCGGTGATGAATTATGCAAGCCTAATAGGCACACAGCTCATGTTCACCCCCATAAACCGCGAACGCCGCAGACGCATCGCCAAAATTTACGTGGATGTTTTAGACGGCCTACCGGATCATGCTCCTTAGTCGAGCGATTTTATCGCCCCTAGACTTGTAGACACTTTGTGGGGATAATCGGAAACAAGTCAAAGGCACTACTTCGCTCCGTGAGATATATAAATGGTGCTGGAGAGGCAACAAACTATTGGATTAAGTAATTGATAAATAAGATTAAATTAACCTCACTAAAATATCATGCCCCCAAACCTGCCCCCAAATATTATTTTTATTGAGTATTTATACCCCCATACCCCACTTCAAAATTCAAGATATTGCAAACGAACGGGGGGCTTGGGTCGCTGTGGCGTAGGCTCTAACCTTTCGACTACCCCCCCCTCATATTGTAGCATTTTATTAGTGTGGACACTACTCACTCCGCGTTAATTCGTCCGCAATCAACTTCGCTTGCTCCAGCACTGTTTCCGTAGCGAGGAGTTGCATATCGGGTGGATAGCCGTATTTGCGCAAGGTGCGCTTGATAATCACTTTTAGTTTGGCCCGCACGCTTTCCTTGATCGTCCAGTCAATGCTCGCATTCTCTTTTACCTTTTCAAACAAGATTACCGCCAGCTCGCGCAGTTTCTCTTTGCCCATCAATTCTTTGGCGCTCTCATTGTTGGCTACGGCGGTATAGAACGCGTATTCAATGGGAGAGAGGCCAAGCTCTTCTGGCTCTTTGTCCATTTCGCGCATGGTTTTTGAGTGGTTGATAAGCTCATCCATGAACTCGGCGGCGGTGATAATTTTGTTGTGATAACGCTTAATCGAATTTTGCAGCATTTCCATCAAGGACTTACTCTGCACCAGATTGGTTTTCGTGCGGGCTTTAATCTCCCCGTCCAATAAGCGCTTTAACAGTTCTAGCGCCACATTTTTGTGTTTCATATTTTTGACTTCGAGCAAAAACTCATCGGACAAAATAGAAATATTAGGCCGTTTAATCCCCGCCGCGTCAAAAATATCGATAACTTTCTCGCTCACCAACGCTTGGTCTATGGTTTGGCGGATAGCGGTTTCGATTTCTTCATTAGAGCGCCCCGCGCCCGTGGCATCAAATTTGGCCAGCCGCGCTTTCACGGCTTGGAAAAATGCGACCTCGTCTTTAACGTCCATGGCTTGTTCGTGGGGGACGGCGATAGAGAACACGCCCGACAAGGCGGTCACTTCATTAACGAACCGTGTCTTGCCGTTCTCTAACCCCAATATATGGTCTTCGGCGGCCAGTATAATCCCGAGCTTCCCGCCTGTATCGGCTGCTAAATATTCCTCATAGGCAAAGCCGTGAAACATACGCGAGACAATTTCCAGCTTCTCAAGCATAGCACTGACGGCTTGGTCTTGCGCGAGGGCAGGGTCACCCTTACCGCCGCCGTCCGCGTAAAACGACAGCGCTTTTTTAAGGTCATGGGCAATGCCGAGATAATCAACGACCAGCCCGCCTTGTTTATCATTATAGACACGGTTAACGCGGGCAATAGCCTGCATCAAATTATGCCCCTTCATGGGCTTATCAATATAAAGTGTGTGCATAGACGGCGCATCAAAGCCTGTCAGCCACATATCCCGGACAATCACTAACTCTAGTTCATCATCCGCATCACGCATCCGGTCGGCTAAATCTCGGCGCTGGGTTTTAGTGGTGTGGTGACGAGATATTTCCGGGCCGTCAGATGAGGCGGCTGTCATCACGACTTTAATTTTTCCCTTGGTTATATCATCATTATGCCAATCAGGGCGCAGGGCAATGATCTCTTTGTAAAGCTCGGCAGCAATGCGGCGCGACATGGCTACGATCATGCCTTTACCGCCATTGTTCACTTCGCGGCGGGCAGCAAAATGTTCGGTTATATCTTTGGCCACGCGCTTGATGCGATCTTCACTGCCGATCAAGGCTTCAAGCTGTGTCCACTTGGCCATGGCTTTTTGGTTGTCGGTAAGTTCGCCCATCAAATCATCGTCCAGGTCTTTGACCAGTTCTTTGCCCTCGTTGGTCAGGCGGATTTTAGCGAGGCGACTTTCATAGTAAATCGGGACGGTAGAGCCGTCTTCGACCGCTTGCTGAATATCGTATATATCCACATAGTCGCCAAAGATTTTTTTGGTGTTGATGTCCGTGCCTTCAATGGGAGTTCCTGTAAATCCCAGATAAGTGGCATGGGGCAAGGCGTCGCGCATATATTTAGCAAACCCGTAAACGGTTTTCTTGCCGATTACATTTCCGYYCGCATCTTTVTCGTCCACGATTTTTCCCTTAAACCCGTATTGGGTKCGGTGGGCTTCATCGGCBAGVACAATWATVTTTTCGCGCTCCGATAATGTCTCGTAAACATTGCCTTCGCCCGGTTGAAATTTTTGGATCGTGGTAAAGACAATGCCGCCCGACGCGACCTTTAACAGGTCTTTCAATTCATCGCGGCTGCCCGCCTGTACGGGCTCTTGGCGCAAGAGCTGTTTGGCGCTGGCGAATGTGTCGAACAATTGGTCGTCCAAATCATTACGGTCGGTGATAACGAGGATGGTCGGGTTATCCATGGCCAGCACGATCTTGCCCGCATAAAACACCATGGACAGAGATTTACCACTGCCTTGGGTGTGCCAGACCACGCCGCCTTTGCGGTCACGAGCGGGCTTGCCCTCGGTGCTGGGTAGGTCGAAAGTTTCGGGTGGCTCGTGTAAATCCTGTTCAGGCGCATCACCCGTAAAGCCAGCCGCGCGTAAGGTCGAAACAACGGCGCGGTTGACGGCGTGGTATTGGTGATAGCTGGCCAGTTTTTTTACGGTGGATATGGTGACAATGCCGTCCTTGTCCTCTTTGCCTGATTTTTCAAACACATTGAAATGGCGGATAAGGTCAAGGAATACGGCAGGGTTCAGCATACCATTTATCAAGGTTTCCATCTGCCCAACCAGCGGCGAGCTGTCCGCATTTCCGTCCGCAGATTTCCAGCGCATATAGCGCGAATACCCAGCGGAAACCGAACCCGCTTTGGCCTCTAACCCATCTGAAATAACGCACACTTCATTATAGGTAAACAGGGCAGGGACGGCGTTTTTATAGGTGCCGATTTGTTTATAGGCGGATTTTATGGTGGCGTTTTCATCCGCCGCGTTTTTAAGCTCAATAACCCCCAGCGGCAATCCGTTAACATAGAGGATCATATCGGGGCGTTTTTGTACGCCGTCATGGACGATGGTGAATTGGTTTGTCACCATAAAGTCGTTATTTTCAGGCGTTTTAAAGTCAATCATCCACACCAGATCGCCGCGCTCCTGCCCGCCCTCTTGGCGGCTGACCTTAATGCCCTCGGTGAGCAAGCGGTGGAAACTTTCATTATTGGCAATCAGCTCTGGCGCGTTTAAGCGCTCAACCTGCTTAAGCGCAGCTTTCACACTGTCCGCGTCAATATCAGGATTGATCCGCACCGCCGCCCGCCGCAAGCGGTCCCACAACACCACATCTTCAAAACTGGTRCGCTCRGGATTGTCMSCRTCRGGCGCWAGCGCGGAACCATGCACATATGTATATCCAAGCCGCTCCAACAGCTTAATAGCAAAGTCTTCAATRGCGCTTTCKGTGAGTTTGGCAGTCATAATGGCTCCCGAAATGATTGGCGGCAAGGAAAYTTCGCGGCGTCATATGTTGACTTTTTACCAAGAAGAGCCTTTATTGTCGCCGTGGATTGGGCTTTTCCCGGTCGGCAAAATGGCTTCTGTTCTGCGGGRGCCTTTTGTTTTATGTGGGGTAAGTTTTCCGTCATGCCGCATCCTCAAACCGCACCCGCACCGCGCCCGACATCAATTTGGGCAGGAGGGTGTCGCGGAGGTTTTCTAGGGTTTGGATTTGGTATGTATTCGCCTTAATTTTTGTAAAATTAGGTTCGATTTTGGTTGTAAATTTTTCTACTGACAATTTGGGAGGAATGACTATTTCTAATGTTTTAAAAGACGCTTTGCTAATCTCTTGGAATGTCGACCCATTGGCAAAACTCTTAACATACGGCATATGTAATTTGAGCCATAGATAGATAAAATATTTCGAAAATCCTTTGTTGTCTAAAATAGCAATATAGCCTTGGTTTATAGAAATTGGTACTTCGGAGAGTGCTAAATAGCCAACAGGTGCACGCGAAGACATGAGAAGCGTTCCTTTTGGCAAAAGCCCTGAGGTTATTTTATTTAATCCTGCCTTGGTTATTTTTCTTGCCGTATCTAGTAAATATAAACTAGCGCTATTTGAAAGGTCTCTTGGGGTTGTCCAATGAATATCTCCACCCCAATAATCTTCATTCTTTGTGCTTGGGGTCGAACCACCTTTCATTGTTAAAATGTCTCCCAATTCCCCCTCCTCCCAATTATCCTCCGCTTCTTCTATAAACCATTGGCGGAASAGGGTTTCGGCTAGGGCTTCCAGGGTTTTGTTTTGGCGGTGCAGCAGATCAATCTTATCATCCAAAGCCGACAAAACCCCCGCAATCGCCTTCTGCTCTGGGAGGGGGGGAAAATAAAACTCTGTATTGCGAACAACATCTGTTTGCACTCTTTGCCTACCAGAAGTACCCGTCATGGATTTGATCGCAATGCGTCGAAAAATGTCACTTTGGGAAAAATAATATAAATATTGCTTATTACTACTATTCGATTTTTGCCTAAGAACTATATATTCAGTTGACCCAAACCCAATTTCATCTTCTTTAAGAACATCCACATATGCAGATTTTCCATTTTCAATACATGGAGTAATTCGGGCAACTAATGTATCGCCATTTCTAAATTTCATGCCTCCATTATACGGCTCTATCGAAAAAGATTGAATTTTTTTCGTGAATGGTTGCAAGTCAGTCATTGCGACTTTGGTCGCCATCGTACCTTTTGCTAATTTTTCAGTTGGATTGATAAAAGCAAAGTTATCTAAATTTTCAATGTCCCACCCCTCCATCAAACAATCACCTTGGCTAAATTCTCCGCGATCAATTTATTCAACTTCGCTTCTTCCTCTAGCTGTCCCGCGAACTCCGCTTTCAAACTCGCAAATCTTTCACCAAAATCAAAATCATCCTCAATGTCCGCAAGGCCAACATAACGGCCTGGGGTGAGGACATAGTCTAGGGCGGCGACCTCCTCGACGCTGGCGGATTTGCAAAAACCTTTCACATCTTCGTATTCGCCTTTGGGGTCGCACCAGTTATGGTAGGTTTTGGTAATCTCTGCTATATCATCCCCCGAAAACACCCGCGTTCGGCGGTTGATCAAATGACCGTGTTCGCGGGCATCTATGAATAAAATCTCTTTACGGCGGTAGGTTTTCTCCCGCGTCAAGAACCACAAACTGGCTGGGATTTGGGTGTTGAGAAACAGCTTGGCGGGCAGGTTAACAATACAGTCCACAAGGCCAGCTTCTATGATGGCTTTGCGAATGTCCCACTCGCCGCTCGATTTTGTTGTCAGTGCGCCTTTGGACAGCACAAACCCTGCCTTGCCGCCCGGTGCGAGATGATATAAAAAGTGCTGTATCCAGGCATAATTGGCATTGCCCGTGGGCGGGGTGCCAAATTTCCAGCGCCCGTCATTCCTGAGCAATTCCCCGCTCCAATCACTATCATTGAACGGCGGATTGGCGATCACATAGTCCGCCTTTAAATCTTTGTGGGCGTTATTAAGAAACGAACCTTCATTATTCCATTTCACTTGGCTGCTATCAATGCCGCGAATGGCTAGGTTCATTTTGGCCAGCCGCCATGTGGTTTGGTTGCTTTCTTGGCCGTAAATGGAAATATCATTGATTTTGCCTTGGTGGGCTTCGACGAATTTTTCCGATTGCACAAACAAACCGCCAGAGCCGCAACACGGGTCAAACACCCGGCCTTTATAGGGCCTCAGCATATCCACCAAAACTTTGACCACGCTTTCCGGCGTATAGAACTGCCCGCCTTTCTTACCTTCGGCCAGCGCAAATTCGCCGAGGAAATATTCGAACACGCGGCCAAGAATATCGGCGCTTTTGGCTTTGGCGTCGCCCATGGCAATATTGCTGACCAGATCAATCAGTCCGCCGAGATTGGTTTGGTCAAGATTACCCCGCGCAAATACTTTGGGCAATACCCCGCGCAAAGACGGGTTCTCGCGCTCAATGGCGTCCATGGCCTCATCAACCGTTTTGCCAATGGTGGTTTGTTTGGCATGGCTTTGCAGAAAGCTCCACCGCGCCGACGGCGGCACGAAAAACACGTTCTCGGCTTTATATTCGTCTTTGTCCTCAGGGTCAGCATCCGCTAGTTCGCCTTCGCCCGCGCTGAGTTTTTCATACAAATCCTCAAAGGCATCCGAGATATATTTCAAAAAGATAAGCCCCAGCACCACATGCTTATATTCCGCCGCATCAATGTTCTTGCGTAGCTTATCCGCCGCCTTCCACATTTGCGTCTCGATAGTTTTTAACTCGTCTTTTGTACTGGCGGCTTTAGCCATGGATTTCCCCTGTGAAAGATACAACCTTTATTCGACCTATCGGTGCTCGAGTCAATCTTTCACATGGCTCTATTGGGCTTAATAAGGTTCTCCATATCGTGCACAGATAGCTTGCCATAACTGGTCAGGGTTGTCATGGCGCTTTCATGGCCAAGGCTCATGCTCCATGCCTTGAACTCGGGGATGGAAAGCTCACGGTCATACATTTCTTTGACTAACATGTTGCGAAAAAGATGCGGTGGATAGCTTGGTAAACCAGCCTGTGCAAATGCACGCTTAAAAATGACACGCATTGGTGTGGATGTTGTCCAATGTTTACGGGAAAGACCGTCGGCCTGAAACCCTGTTTCCAAACTGCAAGTTAGTTGCGTTTTTGGAAACATCGGGTCATTTGGCGAGCACAGTAATTCAGTTTCCAAATAGGTTATCCAGTCAAGAAATATTGCGCTCAAGTTTGGGCTTATTGGTAGGATAAATGAATTTATGAGCTTGCTGAACTTGGTTTTTACCTCGCGGGGGTCTTGTACGATTAACATCCGGCGTTTTTGAAAATGCTTAAGCTTAAGCGAGGTCATAGCACTAGCGCGAATGCCAGTGAGAGCACAAGCCGCGACCAAAGCGCGGTTTCGCTTTTCTATGGGTGTTGAATGAGGCATTTTTACGATAACATCCTCTACCATTGCCAAAGTCGGAAAATCCTTCTCTAGGGGCGAGTTGGCAGCCCTCACATCTTTGTCGGACATGCTGAGATATTCCACGTCATTAAACTTGATTTGCCGCTTATAACCATCTTGGCGCGACAACCATTTTAGAAAGCGTTTCAACTTGGTCACATCCGATAAAATTGTTGCCTTGGCAAGGCCGCGCTCTGCAAGGTCAGTTTTGTAGGCAATGGCTTGTTTTTGGTCAAAGCTCTTGAAATTAGCAAATTTGGTGAAATTTTCAAAGCGTAACAAGGTTTTTTCAACCATGCGAATTGTAGGTTCTGATTTACCGTCCGCATGCTTTAAAAAGTCAAAATAACGGCGTTTTACAGTTTCGTTTTGTGCGTTCTTCTTAGGCATAATATATTCTCTTTTCTTATAAATTGTAGGGATTTTTTGACGCTGAAAAATAAACAGCATAAGGTGTGTCATTTTAGGGGGGAGTGCGGTACCGTAATAGGTCTAGTACATTGCCTATATATGCTTCAAAGGTTGCCTCAACTTCGAAGACATCTTTCATAGCAAAGCCTTTGCGTAAATTACTGTCGCAAATTGGGCATATGCCTTCAATTGAACCTAGATTGGAATTACTCTTACGAATGATAACGCTACCAATAGCGGCTTGCCTCTGGGTGCGACACTGTGCACCAAAACAATAGAACTGATTGGGTGCACAGGGGCGTTTTCGTGCTAATCTACGCGCTTTCTCCCATTGTTTGGCTTCAGCCCCATCAATCAGTACAGGGTTGGTTTCAGGGATGACAGGCATGCCTAAGCGCTTCCAACGCTGGACAGTAGACAAAGCTATATCAAGCGTATTCGCAAGTTCACGCATTGTATAAGTATGCGTAGGTCGAATGCAGTTCAAATTTGCTTTGCGCTTTTTTGAGGTCATGTTTTTCATGACTTCATTCCTCGTTTGTATTTTCGTACAAAGCGCGAATATCTTTAGCTAACCAAACAGTGGTTTTGGGGCCCAGTTTTTGAGGCTTAGGAAAGCGTCCATCTTTAACCCCCGACCAAAATGTTGATTTTGATACGGGAATAGGGCCGTTAGGGGCAAGGATTTGTGACAGGCGTACAAAGCCAGTTTTGGGGAAAGTTGTATTGTCCATCGTGATAACTCCATATCTGTTGTGATGTGAAGTCATCTTGTTTGGTTTAATTTGTTTTTGCGGAAGTTCCCTGAAATTAGAGGGAATTTCCCTAACGGACATTGTTTTTATTGGTTTTTATCTTTTAATCGGTCTGCTTCGGAATTTGCCTCACGTAAGTATTTACGAATTGTCTTGTCAGATAATGACAATCCAGCATCTAATACCGCGTTTTCCATACGTTTTATAGCCCCGTTGCTCGACTCGTTTAGATCATATGAATATGGTTTATTTCTGCCCATTGCATGGATCAAAGCCAACATGGAACTACGTTCTTTTTTGCCTGTACTTCCGATGTCTACGTTTACTGAAATTCCAAATGCCGCTATCTGCTCCTTGAGATCGCTAATTTTTTTCGTGAGGGTTATAATATATGACTGGTCTGTTTGGATTGTTTCTTGTTTAATTTGATTGGCTCTCTCCAAAGTTTCGATGACTTCACCCGCATTTTCATAGAGTGACTTCCAGTCACATATTTGAATTCCTAATGCAGTTATGGACACTTCAAGCTCTGTTGGATAATCTACCTGCATTCGTTTTGTCCAAGCTATGAGGATACTAGGTATCGTTTTATTATAGATTTGCCCCATTTCCACCGCACGGTTGAAAATCAACCTTCGATCACGGTACAGAGGGGCAAGACTGCTTATCTGGATTATTTTTTCAAGTCTAGACCATTGCACGACACGCGGATCCTTACCAAATGTGAGTGCAACGGCCTCATCTATCGTCCAAGTCGACATTTTAGCCCAGTAAGAAAAATCTGCCTTAGCGTTAAACTGATTGTAAAAAAAACCCGCTTCTCTTACCTTGATGTTTAGAAGGACTTGCGCTTTCTCTGCCTCTATAACTTCATCATATGTGCTCCGTAGCTCTGAACTTTTAAGCTTCTTCAACTGTTCTTCACGAACCTTAATTTTTTCTTTTTTGGCACCATAGTTATTTTTTTGTGTGCCAAACCATGTCAGCCCCATATCTATTTTTCCAAGATTAAAACTGAGTGGGAGCCTTTGCTCAAAGCTGATTATTCTTGTCATCATCAGTGTGGTGGAAAGTGGTGTTTCTGATGTCATATCCAACCGAATCTGTTATCGTACAGGGTACGTATATATCATAAGTTCTGATTTTAGTCTACTTCAACGAAATTTGGACAAGCTCGTCGGCCCACCAATCCGCCATTCTAACCCGTTCATCCCAATACAAGCTCCGATTATAGGCGCGGCGTACCGCGTTTTTATCTTGGCGGGCGCAATAGGCTTCTATGGCGTCAGGGTTCCAAAGACCGCTTTCATTGGCAAATGTGGAAAATGTCGAGCGAAAGCCGTGTGAGGTTACCTCTTCAGGGCCAAAACCCATGCGGCGCAAGGCCTGATTTAACGTATTCTCGCTGATTGGTTTATGGGCGCTGGTTTGTGCAGGGAATAACAAATCACCCCATCCTGTCAGCGTCCTAAGCTGTTCAAGCAATGCCAGCGCATCAGCGCAAAGCGGCACGGTGTGGGGTTTGCGCATTTTCATGCGAGTGACGGGCACGCTCCAAATACGCTCTTCAAAATTAAACTCTTCCCATTTAGCCTTGCGGATTTCGCCCGGACGGCACGCAAATAGCATCAGTAACTTTAAACCGATCTTGGTTTCTGTACGTCCACCGTAATTTTCAAGCGCATGCAAGTATTCTTTCAGCTTGGTTTTGTCAGTTATTGCCGCACGGTGTTTTGTGGTTGGACGAATAAGCGCATCTTTGAGGGCAAAGGTCGGGTCATTTTCTGCCACGCCAGACGCCACCGCATAACGAAAGACTGCGCTAATTGTTGATTTCATCCGGCGTACAGTTTCATAATGCCCCATGGCCTCGCGCTTTTTAAGTGTCTTCAAGACGGTTTGCGCATTTATGTTATTGATCGCCATATCGCCAATATCAGCTATGGCCAGCCGTAATATCCATTCCGTCTTTTTGAGCGTGGCTTCAGACTTGCCTTCTTTCATGCTCTTAATCAGGTATCTATCAGCAAATTTTGCAAAGGTATGTTCACTAATCGCTTTTTGACTATTTTTACGCTCTCGTTTTAAAGCCGCCGGATCTACCCCTTGTGCAATATTTGTACGTGCGGCGTCGCGCATATCACGCGCCTGTAATAACGAAACATAAGGATATTTACCAAATGAAAGGCTCTTCTCTTTGCCGTTAATCCTAAACTTGAATTTCCAAAGCTTTGACCCATTTGGGGTCACTAAAATAAGCAAGCCATCATAATCGGCGAGCTTGTAGGGTTTGGCCTTCGGCTTCAGCGCTTTCAATTTTGCGTTTGTTAATGGCATCTCGCCCCCATAAAAACCCCAACTCATGAGGGTCGAATATATTAAAGCCCAATTTAAACCCCCAAATAGCCCGGATATACCCCCACCGCGTTGGACGCTATAGGATTAACATATTATCAAAGTGATTGTTTTACAAGGTTATTTTGGATTTTATCGGACGATATGAAATTGTAAAATGGTGCCCTGGAGAAGACTCGAACTTCCACTTCCGTAAGGAAACTAGCACCTGAAGCTAGCGCGTCTACCAATTCCGCCACCAGGGCACACTGGTCGCAATTACTTGTTTAAGCAATGAAAACTGCATGTAGACCACGGACAAGGCGCGGTCAATCCTCTTGCTATAAAAGCGTCAATCCTGTTGCTATAAATTGCCACAGTTATAATTGCGTCGTGGACAGGCGGGGATTTAGCGCGTAAATCATGGGCAAATAACAAGGAGTTTTCCATGTCAAAAGGTCTGGTTTGTGTTTTTGGAGCTGACGGGTTTTTAGGCCGCTATGTGGTGCGCCAATTGGCCAAAGATGGCTGGCGCATACGGGCCTGTGTGCGCCGCCCCCATATTGCTGGTGATCTAAAGGTCATGGGCGGGGTTGGGCAAGTGCAAGTGTTGCAAGCTAATTTGCGCTATCAACAATCTGTTGACAACGCCGTTTCGGGTTGTGATGCCGTGATCAATCTGGCCGGGGTTTTGTTTGAGAAAGGTAAGCAAAATTTTGGCGCGGTGCATGAACGCGGCGCAGGCCATATTGCCAATGCCGCCAAAAATAACGCTATCACCAATTTCGTGCATATTTCCGCATTAGGAGCTGATATGGATGCGGGCAGCAAATATGCACGTTCGAAAGCGGCCGGAGAACAAGCCGTACAAGCCGCCGTTACCAGTGCCGATATATTACGGCCCTCTATTCTTTTTGGCGAAGGGGACGGTTTTTTCACCCGCTTTGCCGGATTGGCTAATTTGACGCCAGTACTCCCCTTGTTCGGTGAAGGTAAAACCCGCTTCCAGCCGCTTTATGTGGACGACCTTGCCCAAGCCGTCTGCCGGATCATTGGCCAAAATAGCACGGGGAAAACATGGGAAATTTGCGGTCCCCAGACATTTAGCTTTAAGGAACTGCTACAATTTACTTTGGCAAGTATCGGCAAGAAACGCCTGCTCGTGCCCTTACCGTGGAGCATCAGTGGTTTGTTGGGCGTGTTTGGCGATTTGTCCGGCTATATCCCGTTGGTCAAGCCATTCCTCACACGCGACCAAGTGCAAATGCTTAAAACGGATAATGTGGCTAGCGGTGAGTTGCCCGGCCTGTCGGATTTAGGCATTCAAGGGGAAACCATAGGCGCAATCGTACCAGATAGCCTGACGCATTTCAGGAAATACGGACAATTTTATCAGCCATCTGTAAATTAAGATTTATTTGTAATAAAAAACCCCGGTCAACTGACCGGGGTTTTTTATTACATTTAGTACAGTGCCGCCTTACGCGTTGGCAGTTTCTTTTTGCGAGCGAGCCAAGGTCATATTGACCAAGCGTTGCCAGTTTCCCAATGAAAGCATGTGGGCATAGGCAACAGACAAAAAGCCATTGTCCATAAGTTCTTTGGTGGTTTTTTCGTCCAGACCCCGAAGTTTTTCGTCTGAAATCGCAAAATAATCGGCGATTTTTTGTTTTTCGGCCGGTGTACCGTCGGCGTTCTGGCCCTGGAAATTCATTTCCTTTTGTTCAAATAAATCCAGCTCTTTGAAACGGGTTATCATTTGCTCTGTAGCGCGGCGGTCTTGCTCAAATTGTTTGAGAAACTCAAACGCTTCATTGGTAAATTGGGTCGGCTCATCACCATCGAAAAACGCCTGGGTTGGGTTGGTCTTGGTGACGCATTCGGCTTTTTCGTCGACGCAAACCACAAATCGGTCATTTTCCTGGTCACCGGCCAATACGAATGGATAGCGCCGCGCAAATGCAGGCATATAATAGTGGTTGTCAAACCGTCCTTCTGTAACAAACAGGTTTTCATTGGCCCGTATGCCCATGACGGCTAGGGGCGATCTCTCATCGCCAGCGAAAATGATCGGAAAACTGGCACATGCCGAACCAAATTCTGGTGCAGTAATTGGCATGAAATGGGTTTTTTCCATAAATTCAAACGGTTTATCGACCTGCTTGACCCCAAAACCTGCATGTTTGTCTTTAGTCAGGGGTTGCGGGTCTTGATACATCATCACATTGCCCGTGACATCTGGTTGTTTTTGTGGTTCTTTAGCCATGCTCATTCCTCGTTGTTCCGCTTGTTCGCGGTCTATAAATCTAAAATTCGGGGGTCATTAGCCTATGTTTGCCTTTGCTTCAATGGTTAAATCGACCCAGTGATACCCCATATGCACATCTTGCGCCAAATTCACAGGTGCAAATGCAAATATTCATGTTATATAAGCATAATCAAAGGGCAAAACGCCAGCGAAAGCCAGCGACCGGGAAATATTGAAAGAGAAGTTTATGACGAGTTGCAAACATGAGCACGAACACAAAACGCCAAAACAATTACTGGCGGCAGCCAGAGCCATATGTGACGAAAAAGGCCGGCGGTTCACCAAGCTACGCGAACATGTATTTACCCTTGTTGCCAACAGTAAAACCCCGGTGAAAGCCTATGATTTACTGGACCAGCTTAGACCGGAATTTGGTTCGCCGAAACCACCGACGGTTTACAGGGCTTTGGAATTTCTTGCCGGGCTTGGTTTGGTACACCGGGTTGAAGCCCTCAACGCCTATATTGCCTGTGACCATTCCCTTGATAATTATAAAGACAAAGGCGGTCATATTGCTGAATTTTTCATTTGTGAAAACTGCCAGAATTTGGAAGAGCGCTCCGCCAATGACCATATTGATTGCGTTCCAGACGGGTTTGAAATCCGCAGCTCTGTGATTGAGCATTACGGCACTTGCAAGAACTGCGCAGCGTAAATTTTATGACAGGTTTAATTGAAACATGGCGCGGCGAAGCTTTGGCTTGGGAGGCGGACGAGCTTGGCCATATGAATATGCGCTATTATTTTGACCGCGCCCTCGAAGCTCGCGCCCGCTTTGCCCATCATCTGGGATTGCACCATATCGACAAAGCCGCCTCTCTCAGCACCTTGGTGCCAACCAAACAACATATCAAATATATTAAGGAATTGCGCCCCGGACACGCTATGGCGGTGTCGTCGGGTGTGGTAGACCTCGGCGAGACCGATATAACCCTGGTCCACGAAATCAGCGGAATAAACGGCACATTATCGGCAACCATCCTTGAAACCCTGTCCCATATTGCCGTGCGCAGCGGCGTTGAATTTGGCTGGTCGCGAGACACCAAAAAACGAGCCGGGCAATATAAAATTGAACTTCCCCAAACGGCCAGGCCGCGCAATATCGACCTGGGCGAACCCTTAGGCATGACCACAATGGCACAAGCAGATAGTTTGGGTTTGCAAGCCATTGGGCGCGGGGTGTTCAGGCCGTCTGAATGTGATGTATTTGGCACTGTGCTACCAACCTCCATAGTCGGGCGCATTTCAAACTCGGTCCAGCATTTAACATCCGCATGGCCTGATCTTGATTTTGCTTCCGATGCCGGCATGAGCGGGGCTTTGCTGGAAGCATGTGTACGCCACAAACGCCGCCCTCAAGCCGGGGACCTCTACGAAATCCGCTCAGGCTTGCGCAAAGCATCCACCCATGTGCGCGAATTGTGCCACTGGGTATTAGATCCGGTCACGGGGGAGTGTTGGAGCAGCTTTGTCGGGGTTGGTTGCCGATTTAATCTTAAAACCCGCCGCTTGGTGAAGATTGACGACGATATATTGGCCTTGTTAAACAAAGGCATTGTCAAGGGGCTAGAGCCTTAAAATACCCCGTAAGGCGGCCCCGCTGATCTTTTGCTCAGTGACGGGAAAGAAATGATCTTGCTTGGGTAAATAATCAATACGCAGACTTGGGTTTTTACGGCGCACCTTGCTCATCCAACCCTCGGTTTGCTTGACAAAGTCCGTAATTAAGACGTGTGAACCCTCTGGCAGGTTTGCAATACGCCCCTTCATTTTTTGTGCTTGATGGACATAGGAATATTGCTCCCATTCGGGGCGACATGCCAGTTTGACACCCTCTTTGCAATCCAAAAACCCGTCGTGAATATAGTCTTTTAATACATCACCCGGAAAATGCTTGAACGGCCCACGGCCATGATAGCGCTTAAATACATCTTCGCGCGTCGCAAACACATCCCGTCGTCGCCCGGCACTTTTGGCGAAGGGATAATTCCTGAGTAAAGCCTCCCGACCAAATTTACCCATCATAAGCAGCCGCACGTGAAAAGGTAAAACAATGGGGTCAAACGCCAACACCCGTACCACCTGATCTGGCACAATATGTGCGGCAAGTATCGACGCATTGGCACCCAAAGAATGCCCCGCAAGAATAACAGGGCCGTCTATATGAGCCCTTAAATAGGCGGCCAAATCCTTGGCATAATTGATGTGGCTGGTCAGCTGCAAATCATTGGTCGGTAATTGTGTGCGTCCATGGCCGCGCAAATCCAGCGCCAAAACATGCACGCCCAGAGGTTCTAAAATACGGCGATATGTGAGCCCGTTAAAACCGTTGGCATGTAGGAAA
This sequence comes from Robiginitomaculum sp., assembly GCA_002733385.1. Classification (GTDB taxonomy): domain Bacteria; phylum Pseudomonadota; class Alphaproteobacteria; order Caulobacterales; family Maricaulaceae; genus Robiginitomaculum_A. The sequence continues at coordinate 62,654 of NVVO01000011.1, read as the reverse complement.
ACCATTTTAACCGGCTCATCTACTGGCCCGAAATGCACACCGGCCATTGTCCCGTCAAGCATGGGGGCCGTACTGCGGTGAAGTTTAGCATAATGGTTTTGCACGGTGCTCATATGCAAATTACTGCATATTGGCCCAGATGTGTAAAGCTATAAATATGTTGTCAGGCTATACACAATTACATGCTGACAGTGTACAATTTTGCATTAGGTAGTGTATTTGAGGGAGAAGAATGATGAATATATTATTCGCGATTGCGGCCGGTCTCATGGTTTTACTTGGCGCTGTTCATTCAGTTATTGGAGAGAAACTGATTTTTCGCTCCATGCGACAAAACCGTCACCGCAAAAACGCCGTCCTGCCTTTGCGACATGAGCGGATTCTATGGGTTAGCTGGCATCTTGTTACACTGTTTGGCTGGGGTATGGGTGCCGTTATATTATGGCTCGCATTTGCCGGGGGGCAAAATTTAACCTCCGGTCCGCTTGAAAATATCATCGCGGTTTCAACATTTCTTGGTGCAATTCTTGTCCTGGCGGGCACAAGAGGCAAACATCCCGGATGGGTCGTGTTGCTGGTTATCGCCGGCCTTGTTTTTATGGGGTGATATCTGCTATTGGGATTGCAAACAGGAGGCATATATGACTTTTAATGGATTTTCCGAAGATTTTTTCGTCTTTCTGACCGAGCTTAAAGCCAACAATAACCGGAAATGGTTCGCGGATAACAAACCACGCTATGAAGCATCGGTAGCCGAGCCCTGTCTGGATTTCATTGCCGCCCTTGGCCCGCATCTGTCCGAGATATCACCGCACTTTCTGGCTGTGCCGAAAAAAATCGGCGGATCGATGTTTCGCATCTACCGCGACACACGTTTTTCTAAAGACAAAACCCCCTACAAAACCAATGCGGGACTACAATTTCGCCATGTTTTGGGCAAAGATGCCCATGCGCCGGGATTTTATCTGCATCTTGATCCGGACGAAATTTTTATCGGCGGCGGATTGTGGAAACCACCGTCTCCGGCCTTGGCTAAAATCCGGGCCCGGATTGATGCACACGGCGACAAATGGACGTCGGCTTTGGCTGACAAAGATTTTGTGGCTCGTTACGCAGATATCTCCCCCGGTAACCCGCTGATCCGGCCCCCAAAAGGTTACGATGCGGAGCATCCGCATATTGACGCGCTAAAACGTCGCAGCTTTTTCATGATGGCCAAGGGCACAAAGGCACAAGCGTTGCGCCCCGATTTCCCAAAACATGTAGCCAGTGTGTTCGCCGATGCCGCCCCGGTGATGGAGTTTTTGTGCATAGCGGTAGACGCACAGTTTTAGGCGCTTTCTTTATCGGCCCATTTCATCACCAATATGGATATGGGTGCCAACAAGGCAAACCCGCCAATCAGCGGCAAAACCGTACCTGTGTACATTTGCCCGATCAGCGTACCAATGCTGAGGGAGATTGCCCCTGAAACAAAGCCGACAACTGAAGACCCAAACCCGGCAATATGGCCAACAGGCTCCATAGCCACGGCGTTGACATTACCAAATAATATGCCCAGTAGAAAAAATGAAACTCCGGCCCAAACCATAAAGATATCCAAAGGCAAAACCCCGCCGCTGGCCACAGCCGCCACAAAAAATCCACCTGACCACACCGCTTTGGAAAAAAGTGCCCATTTACATAATTTGCGCATACCTAGCTTCATGACCAGCCTGGCATTTACGAAAGCCGCCATGCCAATACAAATCGCCAATGCGCCAAAATAATAGGGGAAGTTCTTTTTGATCCCGAATATATCTGCGAACAATTGTGGGGAAGTCATCAAATAGGCAACGAATGCCCCAAAAACAGTGCCCGCCGCCAGCGCATATCCGCTGGTAACACGAAAGCTGAGAGCTTCACGAAAGCCGCTTATGACATGTTCCAAGGACAATTTTCGGCGGAACTCCGGGTGCAGTGTTTCGCTTTGTCGTATCCCGTACCAAAGCCCGACCAATACCGCCATAGCCAGCAGGACAAAATATATGGCCTGCCAATTCCATAAATCCGCGATAAATTGACCCAACAAAGGCGCCAAAGCCGGGACAATAATAAAAAACGACATGATGAACGAAGAAACTTTCGCCATTTCTCGCCCCGAATAAATATCGCGTACCACGGCCATAGAGACAATGCGCGGGCCGGCCACGCCGATGCCCTGCAATAACCGGCCCAACAACATGGTGTCGAAATCTTTGGCAAACATGGCCAGTAAACAGCCGACGGTGAACAGAGCDAGCCCCGCATAAATCGCAGGCTTGCGTCCGACCGCGTCCGATATGGGGCCGTAAGCAAGTTGCCCAACGGCGAGCCCAAGAAACACCGCCCCAATGATCAATTGCGGTTTGTTAGGGTCTGTAACCCCCAAATCGCGGCCAATCACATCTATTACCGGCAACATGGCGTCAATAGACAAAGCCGCCAGGGAAATCATATAGGCCATCATCGCCGCAAATTCCGGCAAAGACAATTTCGGTTGTTGTGTGGTTTGTTGCTTTAACATTGCATCTGATTAACGCCTAAGAAAATACAGGCAAGTGTTTTCATGGGCTGTTGGCTAAAACATTTAATAATTTCGATTTTTTAAAATTATCATTTCATGTTTTTTGCAAAACCCGACCACCGGGAAGTTTGGCGTCCGGGGGGCGGTGGTATAATGGTTCAGCGGGGTGGGTGGACGGACAAAGATCTAAACCGAGCCAGGCCAGCCGCGCCGGGCAGACATAAGAGTTTGTAATTTCGCCACCGAGAAAATACGCTCCACTACCTGTGACCATTTGGGCTTGCAGCTTTATGGCGTCATTTTCCAATGTCTTAGGTCTATGGGTCGCCGTTCCGTTGTTAAAGACTTGCGCACATACTTGGCCGCGTTTTACATCTGCGACCGACAATACGGTTTTGCAACGTTCTGGATCAGCGATGGCGGCCCAGACATGTAAGGCCGGCAGGCCAACAAGCGGGATATTGTGGGGGAGGGCAAGACCTTTGGCAAATGCCAGACCAATGCGCGGCCCGGTGAAACTGCCCGGCCCGGTACAAACGGAGATTTTATCCAGATCAGAAGCTTGCACGTCGGCAGTGCGCAAAACATCCTGCACCATATCCGCCAATCTTTCCGCGTGGCCCTTCTTGTTATTATCTGGGTTGTTATTAGCTGTGCCTATGTTTTGGCGGCGCACCGCCAAAATCCGTGCCTCGTCCACCAAAGCTACACTGCACCACGGGCCAGTCGTATCAATCCCCAAACACAACAATTAGATAGCTTCTTCGACGCTGGTAACCTCGGGGACATAGTGTTTGAGCAGGTTTTCAATGCCGGATTTAAGGGTCATGGACGAAGACGGACATCCCGCGCAAGCGCCGCGCATTTGTAAAGACACAATGCCCGTGTCTATATCAAAGCGTTTAAATACAATGTCGCCGCCGTCCTGGGCCACTGCCGGACGCACCCSTGTGTCGATCAGTTCCTTGATCTGTTCAACGATTTCCAGGGTCTCGCCTTCGTAAACTTCTTCTTCTTCCTCCGCCCCGTCTTCGGAAATCACCGCGCCGCCGCCCACATAAAAATCCATAATCGCCCCCAGGATAGCAGGCTTGAGGTGGGGCCAATCGGCCGTGTTACTGCGGGTCACAGAAATAAAATCCTGACCAAAGAACACACTTTCCACATTGGGTATGCTAAATAAAACCCCGGCCAAAGGCGCGTGACCCGCCCCATCACCTTTGTTCACTTCCAAAGGCGGCAAGCCTTCCGCCATCACATCACAGCCCGGTAAAAATTTCAGCGTCGCCGGATTGGGGGTGTCCTGGGTTTGAATAAACATTCTACTCTCCGTTTGTTTTGCAAATATCAGGTAATATTTGGCAATGCCCCACATTAGTTACAAGGGGCAAGAATGCAAGCCTGTGATTTTTATCGCCTGTTTACCATGCTTGCTAAGCTGGTTTTTACGCCGCCGGGTTAACACGGGGCATGGGACGTTTTTCAAACATCATCACACCTGCGCATCAAGCCGCCAAATTTTCTACCGATAACACGCCAGATGCACCGCTTATTGCCCCAAAACCTGTACCCGACACACCGCCGCCAAAATCAGAACAGCGTAATTTAGGACAAGGCGACATTAAACCCGCCGGGCAAAAACTAAGCCCGGATGCCTTGCAAACCCGCCAACGCTTGCACGCTATGCTGATTGACGATCTGGACTTGTCGATTCTGGACAAGCTCGACAAGGGCGAAATGCACGGCCAAATCGAAGCCCGGGTCGGGCAAATCGTCAAGTCCGAAAATATGAAGCTGAACCGCAGCGAAATTCAAGATTTGTCCGGCTCCATCATCGACGAAATGACCGGGCTGGGGCCGTTGGAGCCATTATTAGCAGACGATAGTATCAGTGATATTTTAATCAATACCCACGAACAAGTTTATATTGAGCGCGGCGGTGAATTGGTGCCAACCGATGTGCGTTTCGCTGACGAAGCCCATTTACTGCGCATTATCAATAAAATTGTCGCCGCCGTCGGGCGCCGGGTTGATGAAAGCCAGCCCATGATGGACGCACGCCTGGCTGACGGTAGTCGGGTCAATGTCGCCGTCGCCCCCATTGCGGTGGACGGGCCATTGATGTCCATTCGCAAGTTTTCCAAAAATCCCTTTACCCTCGACAAGCTGGTCGAGTTTGGCGCAGCCCCAGAATCCGTTGCCGAGTTTTTGTGGGCTGCTTGCAAGGCCAAGGTGACAATTTTAATCTCCGGCGGCACCGGGTCAGGTAAAACCACGTTGCTTAATGCCATGTCACAGGCCATTTCCCACAAAGAACGCCTGATCACCATTGAAGACGCCGCCGAGCTACAACTGCAACAGCCGCATGTTTGTCGCAWGGAAACACGCCCGCCCAATCTCGAGGGCGGCGGCGAAATCCGCCAGCGCGAACTGGTCAAAAACGCCCTTAGAATGCGCCCCGACCGGGTGATTTTGGGTGAAGTGCGCGGCGAAGAAGCCTTTGACATGCTGCAAGCCATGAATACCGGCCATGAAGGTTCGCTGGCCACACTACACGCCAATACACCCCGTGATGCCATTACCCGGCTCGAACAAATGGTCGGCATGGGCGACATAAAAATCAGTCCCGAAGGTGTGGCCGGGCAAATCTCCTCTGCCATTGGTTTAATCGTCCAGGCGCAACGCTTATCGGACGGCCAGCGTAAAATCACCAGTGTCACCGAAATCACCGGCATGGAGGGCAAAATCATCCAGATGCAGGAAATATTCAACTATACCCGCACCGGATCTGGCCCTAACCACGAGGTTATCGGCGAGTTTCGGGCCACAGGCATCCGCCCGCGCTGTCTGCACGAGATTATCACCAGCGGTATTGAGATTGACCAAGGCATGTTCGAGCCCGGCGTCATGGAAGAGGGCCGAAAATCCGATCGCCCCTTATCCGAACGGATACCGTAAACCATGACTGGCAGCACCAACACCTTAGTCTATATATTGGTGTTCGCCTGCGCGTTTTTACTGATGCAGTTGCTGATTGGGGCTGGGCGTCAAAGTGCACGCAAAGTCAAATTGGCCAATGCTCGTTTAAAAATTCTGGCCAAAGGGGAAAACCCGGCCCATGCTTTGCAAGCCCTCAAACGCTCGCGGGGACTTGACGAAACCAACAAAATGGCAAAGCTGCTCAAATGGCTGAACACTTTGGTGGTGCATTCCGGACTGCACATTGGCGCATATGGGGTTTATGTGGCCATGTCTATTTGTGCCTTTATTACTGCCATTTTGGTGTTCTGGTTTACCCGCAATTTTGTGTTGTTCGGGTTGGGGTTTCTCGCCGGGTTTTCCTTGCCGGTTGGTGTTCTTATTTTGGTTGCCAAATTTCGCCGCGCCCGGGCCATTCGCCAATTACCGGATGCTTTGGATGTGATTGTGCGTTCCTTGCGGGCTGGCCACCCGGTTCCTGTTGCCATTGATCTGGTGGCGCGGGAAATGCCCGACCCAATTGGCTCTGAATTTGGTATGGCCGGAGACGAAATTACCTACGGGACAGAACTTGGCACCGCCGTACAGCGCCTAGCCGACCGCATTGGCCATACCGACTTTGATATGCTGGCTGCGACCGTGCGCCTGCAAGCCCGAACCGGCGGCAATTTGGCCGAGCTGCTGGCCAATAATGCCCATATGGTGCGCGCACGGCAAAAAATGCGCTTGAAAATCAAGGCCGCCTCTTCGGAAGGACGCATGTCGGCCTTGATCCTGAACATCGTACCCATATTATTATTTATCGCCATCAACATGCTGTCGCCAGAATTTTACGGCGATGTCTGGGATGATCCCATGATCAAAAAAGGCCTGATCGCCGCCGTTATCTGGATGGTTTTGGGTAATCTGGTCATTCGCAAAATGATTAACTTTAGGATTTAGCCGTGCTGTCAAACCTTGCCCCTAATCACGTATTTTTACTGGTCAGTCTCTTCTTGGTCATCTCGCTTACAGGCGCGGCTGTGGCTATTCGCTCGGCCCTGAGCCATAACAAAACCATGAGCCGCCGATTAGCAGGCATTCCAAAAGCCGGAGCTGTGAAAACCCGCCGTTCAAAATCCAGAGCCGCAACCCCCAATATGATTGCCAAATTTGGCCAACATTTAACCTTGCCTGACCCTGAGGAAATTTCGCGTATTCGCTTTAAATTGTCCCAGGCCGGATTTTATACGGTTAAATCCATTCCGGTTTTTTATGCAATCCGCCTTATCTCTTTGCTGTTGCCGCAATTCGTTTTGCTGATTTACTGGAGTTTATTTGCCCATGATCTGCCGACTAAAACCCTAATATATTGGTCTATCGGGCTGATTAGCGCTGGCCTGTTTGCGCCCAGCCTGTATTTGCGCCATTGCATCAACAAACGCAAATTACAAGCCCGCGACGGCTTCCCGGATATGATGGATTTGTTGTTGGCTTGTATTGAAGCAGGCTTGGGGTTGGACGCGGCTTTGAACAATGTTTCCAAAGAACTTGGCAAGCGTTTTCCGGTCATTCAGATCAATCTGGACTTGCTAAATTTGGAACTTATGGCGGGGCGAACCCGCTCGGAGGCGTTTAAAAATTTCGCCGAGCGCTTGGGGTTGGAAGAAGCCAGCGCCCTCAATATCATGCTCAAGCAATCCGAAGAAATGGGCAGCAGTCTTGGCAAGGCTTTGCGGACATTTTCCGAAGAAATGCGCTCAAAACGGATGTTGCGGGCCGAAGAAAAGGCCATGTCTTTGCCGGCCAAAATGACGGTTCCGCTGATTTTATTTATTTTTCCGACCATTTTGTTGATGTTGTTCTTGCCCGCTGGCGCCCGCTTGTCAGAGGCATTCCTATGAAACAACTAGCCCTCATGCTTTGTGCGGTATTTGTGTTAAGCGCTTGCGAAACCACCAAGGCGGTTGACGGCGCCAGCATAGAAGTGCGCCCGGTCACGCAAATATCTGAACGAGCCAAACCGCAAAAAATTGACATAAATGCCCAGCTTGCCAAAGCCGAAAGTTTACAGGTTGCTGCCGATTTTATTGGCAGCTACGGCGCATATAAAACCTTGCTTTACCGCATGGACGCGGATCATGCAAAATACAAACAGGTCTTACTTGGTTTGGCCGATAGTGCTTTGGCGCTCAGTTGGCGAGATGCAAAATACGCGGGCCAAGCACGCCAGATTTACAACAGATTTTCTGATGATGATGAAGCTTCACAACCGCAAAAACACTATGCCGAGGCCGGACTACTGTTGCTCGATTTATCGGATTGCCCGCAAGAAACCGCCGAGCAGCATTTACGGCTAGCATTGGAAAACAATCCTGATGATCCACGGCTTTGGAACGCGCTTGGCCGTTTACACGACCAAAATTCTGACTGGCTCAACGCACTGGATGCCTATATTAAGGCCTTGTCTGTCGCACAGAGCAATGGCCAAAACCCAGCCGCMGCCTTCAACAATATGGGCATGTCTTTGTTGATGCAGAGCCGAATAAAAGGGGCTCGTGCCAAATTTAAGCAAGCCCTTAAAGCCAAGCCGGACATGGCAGTTTATGCCAATAATTTACGCTTGGCACAAATATTATCAGGCCAGACCAATATTGCCCTGAAAGGCCTGGAGGATACAAAAATCGCCCAAATATACAATGATGCCGGCGTCATAGCCCAAGCCCAGGSCGACCACGCCAAAGCCGCTCGTCTGTACAAAAAAGCCATAGATAAAAGCCCGATTTATTTCAAACTGGCTGAGAAAAACTTGGCTGGGCTGGCGCAAACCGCACATGTTGATGCCATTAGCGACGAAGTGCGAAGCCTGCCTCTCGTACAAGCCCCTGCTTTGTCTGACGCCAGTGCTTACGGCACGGGGTTAAGTCGGAGCTAGGGCCTTTCGCACAAGAGACAAGCTTTGCTTTYATCGTCAATTTTACAGCAATCTATTTCAGGCCTGATGCCAGCCGTCCAGCCTTGCTAGGATGTAAGGTGCGTCTATTATACCAGCATTTGCCCCCCAGATGTGGGCCGGGTTTATTATGCGCAAGCTGATCCATGCCTGACGTAATGGCCCGGCGGGCAGGGCGTCTGCGGCAAATATCAGGGCGGCCCGTTCCGCAAACAGACGGGCATCAGCACCGGAGGCATTTTTTAGCCAGTCCACCAATGTTCGTAATTCAGGGATATCACTGCCAATACGTGCCATTTCTTCGGCGAATGCGTCGGCGGTTTTAGGGGTTTGCAATGCCCTCATAATATCCAGGGCGATGACATTGCCCGACCCCTCCCAAACCGAATTTAAAGGCGATGTGCGAAACAGGCGCGGCAGTCCGCTTTCTTCCACAAAACCGACCCCGCCCAGACATTCCAGTGCTTCGGCGACTACGCTTGGTTGACGTTTACACACCCAGTATTTGGCTACGGGCGTTAATATGCGCGAAAGACGGCTGGCATGGCTGTCCTTCGGTACGTCGAACCCGGCTGCGACTGCGAAACTAAGTGCGAGTGCCGCTTCGCTCTCCAGAGCCAAATCTGCCAGTGTATTTTGCATGAGAGGTTGGTCGATCAGTTTCTTTTGGAACACGGTGCGGTGGCGGGCGAATTGCGCCGCCAATGCCACGGCCTTGCGCATGCCGGACGCGGAACCCGTGACGCAGTCGAAACGGGTGTGGTGGGCCATGTTAATAATGGTCGCAATCCCGCGCCCGGCTGGCCCGACCCGTTTGGCCCACGCGCCTCTATATTCTATTTCCGATGATGCGTTGGAGCGGTCGCCCATCTTGTCTTTCAGCCGCTGGATTTCTACGGCGTTGCGTGTGCCGTCCGGTCGCCATTTTGGCACAAGGAAACACGAAAGGCCATTTCCGTCTTTGGTCTCCTCATAGGCCAGGGTCAGGAATGCGTCGCTCATTGGCGCAGAGCAAAACCATTTATGCCCGCTCAGTTCCGCTTCGCCGCCAGACCCGACTTTGGCTTTGGTGGTGTTGGCGCGCAAATCTGACCCGCCTTGTTTTTCGGTCATGGCCATGCCCATTGTAAGACCGGATTTTTGCTGTGCCGGCTTGCATATACCGTCATATTTAGCGGCAGTCACGCCCGCTAGCCATGTTTCGTGTGTCCAGTCTTCGGCTTGCAAAACCGGGGTCACGGCATAGGTCATGGTCATGGGGCAAGTCACGCCCGTATCGGCCCACCCCATCATATAGGCCAGTGCGGCATGGGCGATATGGCCAGAAGATTTAGCCGTCCAGGCTATGGACGAAACGCCGTTGTCAATTCCGGCTTTCATCAACTGGTGATAGGCGGGATGGTATTCCACCTCGTCAATGCGCCGACCACGGGCATCAAAGGCTTTAAGGGCAGGTTTGTTCTCATCAGCCAGACGACCAAGCTCGCGCATGTTTGCACTACCGACCAGCTTGCCGAAATTGTCCAAATGTTCTGTGTGTTGCAAAAACCCGTCTGTTGGCCCGCCGGATAATTCCAGCCGTGTCAATCCAGACCCCATGGCAGATGCAAGCGCCGGATCAGCAAACAAATTGAAATCCCCCGGCAAAGGCGGCTGGTTTAAAACGGCGTGGGTCGATAGTTCGGTGCGGGGGCGTTGTGTTTTCATAGCCTAAGTTTATCCGCTCGGCAGAAAAACCGCAACGGAGAAATTTGCGACAATTGAGCGCTTGACGGGGCAGGGTGAGCGGGTCATTTTACGCGATATATAAAGGCGGTTTACCGTTCGTAAAACAAGGATTATTCATGTCTGAACTCTATGATGTTTTGGTAATTGGCGGCGGGCCGGGTGGCTATAATTGCGCTATACGGGCCGGGCAGTTGGGTTTGAAAGTAGCTTGTATTGAGGGGCGCGGGACGCTGGGCGGTACGTGTTTGAATGTCGGTTGTATCCCGTCCAAGGCTTTACTGCATTCATCGGAAATGTTTGAGACCGCCGATAAAGATTTCGCCGGGCTAGGTATCAAAACCAAGGTTGAGCTGGATTTACCCACCATGATGGACAGTAAAGCCAAGACGGTTGATGCCCTGACCAAGGGCATAGAGTTTTTATTAAAAAAGAATAAAGTGGAGTATATTCAAGGTTTTGGCGTGATAATTGCACCTGACACGGTTGAGGTAGACGGCAAAACATATACGACGAAAAACATCGTAATCGCTACGGGTTCCGAAGTGGCGACCTTGCCGGGTGTTGATATTGACGAAAAGAATATCGTCTCCTCCACGGGCGCGTTATCCCTATCCGAAGTTCCGAAGAAACTGCTGGTGATCGGGGCGGGCGTTATTGGTTTGGAGCTTGGCTCGGTCTGGCGCAGGCTTGGTTCTGAAGTCACCGTGGTCGAATATTTGCCGCATATTTTACCGGGCATGGACGGGGAAATCCAGAAACAGGCCACACGGATGTTCAAGAAACAAAAGGTCAAATTTGAATTGGGCCGCAAGGTTGCGGGTGTGGTCAAAACCAAATCCGGTCTTAATGTCATCACTGAAGCGGCGACAGGCGGTAAGCCCAAGGACATAGAGGCGGACGTGGTTCTGGTGGCTATCGGGCGGCGACCATTTACGGATAAACTGGGGCTGGAGACGGTCGGCGTGGCTACGGACAAGCGCGGATTTGTCGCCACCGAGCATTTCAAAACCAATATAGACGGTATCTGGGCCGTTGGCGATTGCACCACTGGCCCGATGTTGGCCCATAAGGCCGAGGAAGAAGCCGTGGCCGTGGCCGAGCTGATTGCGGGTAAAGCCGGGCATGTCAATTATGATGTCATACCGGGCGTGATTTACACCAACCCGGAAATCGCTTGCGTTGGCCAAACCGAGGAAGAGTTAAAAGAAGCGGGCATTCCCTATAAATCCGGTAAATTCCCGTTCATGGCCAATTCCCGCGCCCGCGCCAATCACGAGACCGACGGTTTCGTAAAAATCCTGGCCCACGCCGAGACGGACGAGATTTTGGGTGCCCACATGATCGGCAAAGGCGTATCCGAAATGATAGCCGAAGTCGCCCTCGCCATGGAGTTCAAAGCCGCCAGCGAGGACATAGCCCGTACCTGCCACGCCCACCCCACATGCAGCGAAGCCGTAAGACAGGCGGCAATGGACGTAGAAAACTGGGCCATGCAGATGTAACATACTCTTCTTCCCTTGCCCCTTGCGGGGGAAGTACCCCGAAGGGGGGAYGGGGGGCGCACCTCTTGTGCGCAACTAAGCTTTCGGCGAAAACTATACCGCCGTACCGCCGCAAGAACGGCGGCCCCCATCGCCTCCGCAAGAGCTCCGCCACTCATTCGCGTCACAGGGCATTTGCCCTGCTTTGGCTCAAACCCATAAAAAATGGAGGAAGGAAAAACACTACAAACCCTCGTCCCTCTCCCTTACCGCTTCCCCAAATATGTCCAGCTCCGCAGGAGGAATTCCATTGGGCCGTGGGTGAATTTTTTGCGCCACAGACTGGCAAAGGCGATTGTGAACAGAGCCACCAACAGGGCGATGCCGATAGATATGCCTGCGCCGAATTTGGTGTACAGGCCGAGGCCGTAAGCATTGAAAATCAGGGACATTAGCAAGCCTTGCATCAAATAGGCAGTGAGTGTGGCGGTACCGCCGCGTGCCATAAATGTTTTGAGGGCGGTTATGGGCCCTTCCGCCCATTTGGCGATCAACCCTAAATATCCGGCGGTGGAGAACGGTGCGGACAGGACGAGTAAGAACATGCCGACCATTTTGGCGGGATCCATAATACTGTCACCCTTGAAGAGTATCCACGCCCCGACCAGGCTTCCGGTTATGCCAACTGGCAAATAGAGTTTGCGAAATTTAGCCCATACAGGTGCGGACGGATTACTAAGCACGCCGGATTTAACCGCCGCCATACCAAACAAAAAGAACGAGAAAGCGCCAAACCCCTGCATCAACATACCAAATGTAATAACACCCGTCCATTCCTTGAACCGCACGGCTATGGACTGGGCATAGGTGCCTGCCCCGTACACTTCGCGGGCAAGGGCATTAGCGACGCGCATTTCTTCCACCGCCGTCGCCATATCTTCGGGCGCAAATGCATTGCTAGCTGCTACAAAAGCGACCATTAGTGCCACAATTACCACCTGCACACCATATATACCGATGCCCCAGCCCATAAGGGTTTTGAACGACGCATTTCTGAACAGGAACAAGACGGATCCGAGAATGGCATACATAATTAGAATGTCGCCTTGGAACAGAAAGGCCACATGCAATAGGCCCAACACCAAAAGCCCGACAATACGCCGCCAATACCGGGGCGCGAAAGCTTTCCCGGCCTTGTCCGCCGAGCGCATTTGATAGGCAAAACCGACCCCGAACATGAAGGAGAACAAGGTATAGGATTTCAACGCAAAAAACCCGTTGGTGACAAAGAAAACCGTTTTATCGACGCCGCTCTGCAAGCCGCCATCAAAAAACCCCATCATCATCGGGTAAGCAATAAATGCGACATTCACAAGCGCAATGCCGATCAAGGCAAAGGCCCGTGTCAGATCAGGCATAATGTGCCGCCCTGCTGCGGTACTTTGTTCAGTGTAATTCATGATAGCTCCCATTCATTATCGTTTATCGATTAAATGTACGGACGTGTCAAGTGTTGTGGGCGCAGACTATAGTGTGGGTGGGTGCTGTGTTTAGAAAAGTTCCTGAAAGTCTTGACGTGCCGCTCTTAAATTGGGATTGTGGGGTGATAAAAAACTAACAATAACATTAGGGGAATATTATGGCTGGAGCAGCATCTGGGGGTACTATACAGTGGTCATCACGCTTTGCCTTTATCATGGCAGCGGTGGGATCATCTGTTGGACTTGGTAATTTATGGCGGTTTTCCGCCGAGGCCGGGGAAAACGGCGGCGGCGCGTTTATCATCATCTATCTGGCCTGTGTGATTTTGATCGGTATTCCGGTTCTCATGAGTGAATTTATAATTGGCCGGGCCGGTAATGCATCCAGTGCTATTCGCAGTGTTGATGATCTTGCGGCAAGGTCAGGTGTTTCGGGCGGCTGGAGTGTGCTGGGTGTCACGGGCATGGTGGCGTCGTTTTTAATCGTCAGTTTTTACTGCGTGGTTGCTGCCTGGGTAATCGTTTATATCCCGAAATTTCTGGGCGGTAGTTTTACCGGGCAATCACCGGACCAAATCGCCAATCAGTTTTCAGATTTGATCGTCGCCACTGAATTTAAAGAAATTGTCAAAAAGCCTGAATTGCTTTTGGAAGCGCCCAAAGATGTTTTACTGGCTTTTACGGGCTTTGCCATGCTGACAACTTTCCTCGTCGCACGCGGGGTCAATAAGGGGATTGAATTTGCCGCGAAAATTTTGATGCCGATCTTTTTCGTGCTGCTGATCGCACTTGCACTCTACAGTCTGATTTCGGGTTTTGGCACGGAAGTCATGGCAGACGGCAAGAAAAGCAATGGGTCGGCTGAGGCCATTAAATTCCTGTTTGCACCAGATTTCGGGGCTATAACACCGCAAGTCGCTACGGCGGCTTTGGGCCAGGCATTTTTCTCTATTGGTCTGGGCAGCGCGATCATGATCACTTACGGCTCATATCTACCTCAAGACATTAGCATCCCGAAATCGGCTATCATCATCGGCCTGACCGATACGGGGGTGGCGCTAATTGCCGGGCTGGCGATTTTTCCAATTGTGTTCTCCCACGGGCTGGATTTCTCAGCCGGGGCCGGGATTTTCTTCCAAACTTTGCCCGTGGCACTTTCGTCGGCACCGGGTGGTAATTTCATCGGAGCCGCGTTCTTCTTCCTDGCRATATTTGCCGCCGTHACBTCGTCTATCTCCTTGCTGGARCCGACAGTTGCCTGGGTGATCGAGAAATTTAACTTGTCGCGTGTTGCCGCTGCGTCAATTGCCGGGGCGGTCATGTGGATGCTTGGGTTTGGCTCGATTTATCTGGCCGGGTTTATGGATGTTATTGACGGCGAATTGACCGGTGCTATCGCTCTGCCGCTGACCGGATTGCTGACGATTTTGTTTGTTGGCTGGCGCATGAAAAAAGCCATGGTCAATGAGCAAATGCACGGTGTTTCACCTGGGCTTCAGAAGGTCATGATCATATTAGTGCGGTATGTGGCCCCAATATTTGTGGGGATTGTGTTGCTGGCCGGTATTCACAGTACATATTTTGCAGGTCAATCCATGTCCGAACTTATGGGTTCCTGGGGGTTCAGACGTTTGCTGATCTTAACCGTATTCATTGTCTTGGCGCTGGTGTGGAGCAAAAACAAGAACCGCAAAGCTTAGCAAACAATAAAGGCTTAATAATCAGTAATAGTCTGCTCTATTCACTTGTAAGGGTTATCTTTGTGCAATATTAACTATTGAATGGGGATATTCATTTAACTTTCAGGTTAAGTGGTTTAAGACTATTTTTTGACAATCACATTGGTGGCTATATTGGTAGCTATTTTAGCCGGGCAAAGGAAATTGGGATATGAAGTTAGCAACTTCTTTTATAACTATCTTTATGATAAGCGGTCTGGGCGCATGTAGCACGGTTGATTTGTCACAAGTGGCCATTGAAAAACCACAGAATACCGCAAGACCCGCTCATAATGTGGTTGAGAGGTCTTCAATATCCCTGACCAGTCTGTTTCGCTCAAAAGGCTGGAGTAAAAGTGGTCCCGAAGAAAAAACCAACACGGCGACACGGGTTTTTCTCGGTGGGTTAGAGAAAAACCACAATAACACGCCAAAAGACATAGTTGTTACTGTTAATATGGCGCAACTTGATGCGGATATTCTCGAAGCGAATACACAAATTCGCCAAACCTCCAAAGCGGCCGAAGTGTATTTGACCATTGCGGAAATTGGGGCGGAGCTTGATGACGAGTTATCATTGCTGGAAGGAGCTTTGCTGGCCGCCAGAGAGGCACAAAGCGGATTTGAAAGCTCAATAGGTGCAAATCCGAGCGTGAAATTGCAACAGGATTTCGAGTTATTTTCAAGCTCGGTGGGCCGTTTAAAAGATATTACTGATGCTTATGGAGATCGTATCCGCGCCCAAATCATCGCCCGTGCCAGTGCGAGCGCATCATAAGCTAGAGCGCTCCCTGATTAACCCCATAATTCAGGCGGTGGCGGATTGATAATTGCGCCTTCATATTTTATCCCATTTTCACATTTTTTGGCCAACAATAAAGGCCCGTCCAGGTCTATGAAATCCGCAAAAGATTCCAGAACCATCATTGGTGCCATCGCCAAAGATGTCCCAACCATACATCCGGCCATGATCAAAAACCCCATGGATTTTGCCTCTCGCATCAATAGGAGGGCTTCGCTCAGCCCGCCGCACTTATCCAATTTGACATTTACGGCCCTATAGCCCGCCGTCCATAATTTTTGCAAATCCGCCCGTGTGTGCAGGCTCTCGTCGGCGCACAAAATAGGCAGGTCGTCTGGACTATAGCTGACGGGGGAAAATTCATTCGCTCTAAGGGGTTGTTCGATCATCAACACGGGCGCATGGGCTAGGGCGTGTCTGAAATTTGGTAGATCTTTCGGTGATAATGCTTCATTGGCATCAATGATCAATTGCGCGTCCGGACGGGCTTTCAATACTGCCAGACAGGCTTCTAGTCCTTGAGGGCCGTCAATTTTTAATTTAAGTATAGGGTATTGTTTGGCGGCCTTGGCCGCTGCCGCCATTTTTTCGGGGCGGTCTATGGACAATGTAAAAGCGGTGGTTCTGGAGCGCGGCTTCGGGGTGTTGAGTAATGTCCAAACGGGTTTTCCGGCCTGCTTGGCTTTTAAATCCCAAAGGGCGCAATCGACGGCATTTCGGGCCGCCCCCGCGGGTAGACGTGTTTGTAGTGCGGCAGTTGAAATACCGGATTTAATTTCATCTGCAATAGTCAAGATTTGAGCGGTCACAGTTTGCGGCGTCTCTGCGTAACGGGCATAGGGGCGGCATTCACCATGCCCTGAAAATTTTTCGTCGCCGATACTGACACGAATAACATGGATCTCCTTAACACTGCCGTGGGCAATCCGAAAACTGCCTGCCGTGGGCCAAGTTTGCGTGTTTAGTTCTAAATGATACAACTCTTGTCCTTTTCCCATACGCTTTAACTTGAGCTTTAACTTGACCTTTAACTTGACGTAGCGCTCAGGATTTGCACGTTAGAGCTATGAGTGCAAGCATCCAAAATAGCCATGAAGCTTATCGGCTGGAAATTGACCAGGGGCAATTGATTGTGCATGCTTATGGCCGTTGGAATCTGGATACGATTAAATCCATTGACAAAGCTTTGCAGTCCGACCTGCGCGCCCTTGGATATGGCAAGACCAATAGCGCCGGTCATGACGGCGATGAAGATGGCGATGATGATGCTACCGAATTTGGCGGGGTTGTATTTGATTTCAAAGACTTGGTTCGTATGGATACGGCGGGGGCCTATATCCTCACGCGCACCATCGGTTGTCATGACGGCATATGCCGCATGTGGCGGGTGCGCAATGCCAATCSGGGWCAAAAAWYWYTRMTRACWGCGGCKGCAGARGCAYMKGCKGGYATGGMKRTGYCRCCRCCAAARCCTTGGTATGAACCTTTGTCCCGTCTCGGCGAAGGTTTTCTCAACGGCTTGCGCGAAACTTATGAAACCATCGCGTTTTTTGGACAGTTTTCCGTTATTTTGTTTAAAATGCTCCTGCGCCCCCACCGTATTCGCTGGAAGTCCGTATTCTCACATATAGAAAAAGTAGGTCTGGACGCCTTGCCAATCGTAGTTGTGTTGAGCTTTTTCATTGGTTGTGTACTGGCCTTTATGGGCTCTGATTTGCTGGAGGCTTTCGGAGCCAAGGTGTTTGTGGTTGATCTGGTCGGCTTGGCGGTGTTGCGGGAATTTGCCGTGCTGATCACGGCGATTTTGATGGCGGGACGGTCCAATTCGGCGTTTACGGCGGAAATAGGCTCCATGAAAATGCGCCAGGAAATAGATGCCATGACGGTCATAGGCTTGAACACCGGGGAGACACTTGTCGCCCCCAGAGCCTTGGCCTGCTTAGTCTCGGCCCCTATATTGACATTTTTTGCCATGGTGTCGGGCCTGTTGGGCGGCATGTTGGTGACCTGGTCACAAGGCATTTCTCCGATACTTTTTACGGCAAGGATCACGGAAGTAGTCTCGATCAATCATTTCTGGGTGGGCATGGTCAAGGCACCGGTATTTGCAATGGTCATTGCCATTGTCGGCTGTCGTCAGGGCCTGGCGGTCGGCGGTTCGGTGGAATCTCTGGGGCGGCGCACCACCACAAGTGTGGTGCAAGCGATTTTTGCGATAATTCTGCTGGACGCCATGTTTGCCATGTTGTTTTTGAAGATGGACGTTTAGATGATTAAAATTGATTACGATAAACTGGATTATACAATACCCGTCGAGGCCGTAAGTATCCGGAGCCAATTTGGCAGCAATATCATCCATGAGAATTTGAATTTGCAGCTAAAATCCGGCGAAATCTTAGGGGTTGTCGGCGGTTCGGGTGCGGGTAAATCCGTGCTGCTCAATACCTTGCTCGGGCTTAAACGCCCCGACGGCGGTATGGTGAAAATATTTGGCCAGGACCGCGAAACTATTACCGGGAGCGAGCTCAAATATTTCGAGAACCGCGTCGGGGTGTTGTTCCAAGGCGGRGCTTTGTTTTCCTCATTGAGTGTGCGCGAAAATATCATGGTGCCCATGCGCTTGCACACAAATCTACCTGTACCTTTGATGCGCGAGCTTGCCGATATGAAGTTGAACATGGTTGGCCTGCCTATGACGGCGGCGACTTTAAACCCGTCTGATCTATCTGGCGGTATGCGTAAACGGGCCGGCCTGGCTAGAGCATTGGCCCTTGATCCGCGTATTTTGTTTCTGGATGAACCTACGGCGGGCCTTGATCCTGTTGGGGCCACTGCATTTGACCATTTGATTTTGGAGCTAAGGGAAGCATTGGGTTTGACTATATTCATGGTCACCCACGATTTGGATACGCTATTTGCCACATGCGATAGGGTGGCGGTACTGGTCGATAAACATATTGCTATTGCCGATACGCTTGATAWCGTGGTGAAATATGATCATCCTTGGGTGGCCGAGTATTTTGGTGGGCCGCGTTCGCGAGCGGCAGGCTTGGCAAATATAAAAGACTAGATATCATTGGGTAGAGCATAATATGAGAAATAAATATAATTCACTGGTGGGTATATATGGAGAGTAAAGCCAATTTCGCAATTATCGGTGCCTTTGTTCTTGTGACACTCTTTGGGATCGTCGCCTTTATTGCCTATATCAGCGGTAAGCAATTTGACGAGGAGTATGACCGTTATATCGTCGAATATACCACACCGCCGCGCGGGATTGCTGTGGGTAGCGAGGTACGGTTTAATGGTTTGAAAATGGGCGAAGTCACCAAAACTATATTGGACAAGGATGATGCCAAAAAAGTTTTGGTTTATATTCAGGTGCAGGCCAACACGCCTGTGCATGTGGATAGTTATGCGCAAAATGAACCTTTGGGCCTAACCGGTCTCAGCTATATTCAGCTCTATGCTGGCCCGTCAGGCAAAAGATTTGACCTTGTTGCTTTAGGGGAAAATTATCCACATATTGAAGGCCGGGGTAGCCAGTTGGACTATTTACTCGGCGGCAGCGAGTCGGTTATTGACAATGTCAATCTGGCCCTGGCCCGAGCCGTCGCCATACTTAACCCACAGGCCACCGAAAACCTGCACGGGATATTGGCGAATGTCAACGAGATTACGGCCAGAATAACCGCTTCAGATTTATCCAATGAGCGGATTGACCAGTTTATGAATGCTATCGAGCAAGCTGCAAATGACACCTCCGCTGCTGCAATTGCGGTCGAAATTACCTCTCAGGATATCAGCAAACTCTTGCAAAGCGGTGAGGTGATACGTGTTTTGGTGCAGGCAGAAAAAACTTTGAAATCCGCAGAAACCACCCTCAATGAATTTACCTTATTCGCCGGTGATGCCCGTGAGTTATCAGATGAAACCCGCCGTACGGTCGAGCAATTTTCGACAACGGGATTACAGGATTTGTCATTGGCCATGGCGGATCTTCGAATATTGATAGAAACCTTGGGGCGGGTTTCGAAAGATTTGGAGCGCAGTCCGGTGGAATTTATTGTCGGGCAGGAAAAAGAACTAACGGAGTTGCCGCAATGACCCAAAAAACAACATTTCGCGTCGGCGCTTTATGCCTCATAGCGGCATTGTCATTATCGGCTTGTGTTTCCGTCTTGCCAAAAGCCAAACCTGCGTCGACCGTTTACAGATTAAGTATTCCCCACGGTGTGCCTGAAACTCCCGGAAAACTCTTGCGGGTTGTCAATATCGAACTGCCAAAAGCCCCCAGGGCTCTCAGCGGTACGGATATTGTCTTATCGCCAGATGGTCGGCGCTTGACAGCGGCGGCAGGGGCTTCATGGGCGGAACCTGTGCCGAGCCAATTGCGCCATGCGCTCATCGACAAACTTGCTGGAGACGGGCGGCTTACCGGAATTATACCGTCCGGCGGAACCCGGGCACCTTTCCGGCTACATATTGATATACGCAGATTTGAAGCGGTGTTTGACAATGGGGAAACCGCAGCACCCAATGCGGTTGTCACCCTTAATTTGACACTGACAGATACCAATTCCCGGCGTCTGGTCGGTAGCCATTCCGTCAGTACCAATGCTAGGGCGCGCGCCGCCACTGTCTCGGCTATTGTCGATGCCCAAGATATAGCTACAGAAGAAGCCATGCATAAAATTACGGCTTGGCTAGGTGGTTTGATTGGCGATAATCCGTAGAATTACCGCCAATCCTTATTTTTCGGTTTTAATTGCCCAAAACAACCATGCGGTCATTTTCAGCTTGCAAAGGGCGCGCATTCATAGGGAAAATCGCCTTAAAGGCAGCAATCTGCTCGGCTGAGGCCGTAATCGGCTGGCTCATCACATGCCAATTGACGCCTTCGGAACATGGCGGCGTGGTTAGCGATCCCATAAAGCGGTAATATTGTCCGCTGGCCGGCAGCAGGTTTTTCACGTCTACAACTTGTCCATCCACTACATTCTTGCCTTTGGTCGCAGGCATATTGGCCCAGATATTGGCAAGCTCGGCATTGGCTTCACCTTGCGCGAACATAACCCCGACAACCGCCAGTTCACCTGCGTCAGACGCATGGACCAAATGGACTTCAAGTGGGTAAAATTTTCCGTCAATGCTGTATTCGCTGGCAGTATGGAAATGGAATTGCAGCAAATTATATGTCGCGTCGCCAACAACCAATTGGCCGCCGCCCGTTTGGTCAACCTGAATAGTATGACCATTATTGATCACGGTCATGTCGGTCGGCACATAGTTAAGGTTCAAAGCCGGTAGGTCGTCGGTGTTATCGGCGGTAATATCAAAAGGAGATTGTACCGTGCCGCTTGCACATGTGGCAAAACTTTCGGACAGGCTAGCCCAATGCTCAGGGCCGTTGGCACCTATATATGACCAGCTAACTTTTTTGGGCATAGCTTCGGCTTTATCAGTAACGGTTTCAGTTTGTTCCGCCGTAACATCTGATTTTTCTGTCTCAGATGCAGGCTGGCAAGCCGTTAAAAATAGTCCGGCAGTGAGGGTAGAAAGCAATAAAGTTTTGTGGTTTAGCATGTGGTGTAGTCTCCGTGGTTAGGTTTGGTTTAAAGTTGCCGCTGGTATATTTACAAAATTGTATATTTGCAAGCATAAGCGGATGAATTATCGGGTTAATCTTTTGAAACTTGATCAGGTTAGCGTTTGTCAAATTTGTCCTTGCGCCTGACCCCGAACAACAGTTTGGTTTCCAATTTTCCGCGCAAGGCGGCATAATAGGCGTTCAGGAATTCATGTTTGTCGGCATGGCTGTTTTCAGTTTTATCTAGGTCTTTATCCGGTTTTGGCCATTCGATTTTCTTCATGATCCGCTCAGTGACTTCCGCGATCATAATTGGTTCGTCCTTGCGCAAGACGTTTTCCAACACATGCAGTTCTTTCACCCCGTATGCATCAATCTGGCTGGGTGTAAATTCATACCGTGCTTGACCGTCTGTGGGCTCAGGTGCGTCTGACAGATCTTTGGACAGGCGTAGTTTGGGTGATTTGACCACCCACGTTCCGGCAATAAGATCACCGGCCCGCAAGCGGTCTTTATTAAACAACGGAAACAGCAAGAAGATAAAACTCCAAATCAGCCCTAGGAAAATCAACCATCCACCCACACCTCGGGCGGAGAAGAAAATAGCGGATAATATAAAAGCCAAAGGCAGGAAAAACTCAAGTTCGCGCAGGGCGTTGCGGGCAAATATGGCATTGGCCGTCAAATGGCCGCCGGCGCGGTTGGCGACGCGAATTTTAAGCAATCTCTTACCGGGTGTGGCGGCTTTTGGCCCCATTTCAAACATCATGAAATAAAAATTACGCAATACAAATGCGAACAATAACCAAATGGCTTCGGCGACCTCGGCGCCGCCGTCGTCCATATCGGTGCTGGCGAAACTTATGGCGATGTTAAGTAAAATCAAGACCGCAAACATAATGATCAGGTCAATTATGAAGGCACTTACACGCGCACCGCCAGTTGCAATGCGCAAACGTAAGTCTATGCCTTCAGGTGTAACCAGAGTGCGGACATTTTTGTCGAAACTTAAAGTCGGTTTCACCGGACGTTTTTTCTTGGCTTTACGGCTCATGATAAATTATCTTCCCCATGATCAGCCCCATGATCAGCCCCATGATCAGCCCCGTATTCATGCCATTCATTATGATCGCGGGGCAGGTAAAAATATGCCAGCCAGAGGCCCAATGTGGTCAAACCTATAGCGTAGCGGGCATAATCATTACTGATCAATTGGCGGCCAAAGCCTTCCAATATTCCGGCCAAAAACAACATGATGATGACCCCGCCCAGAACCGCCGCAGCCTGGCTACCGGCGCGAGCGGCGGAATCCATACGTGATCTTTCGCCGGGGAAGGCCACGGCCCACCCTATTTTTATACCGGCCGCCCCGGCGAGTATAATGGCAAACAATTCCGTAGCCCCGTGAATGATCAACCAGCCGCCGACCTCGAACCCCAGTCCTTTGTCAACAAACAAAGCCACAAAAGCACCAATCATACAGCCATTATACAGCATGAGTGCCACGGACGGTATTGCGAAAGCAAATCCGAGCGCAAAGGCAAATATTGCCACACGCGAATTGTGGGAAAATAAAAAGCTTGCAAATCTAGTCAGCCCGCTTTCATCTCCGTCGTGATATAATGTGTCGCGCAGTTCGGCAACAGTGCTGGCGGGGGTGCGTGTCTGCATCAGGCCTTCCGGCATAAAGGAAAAATACCAATCCATATTGGTGCGTACCATGACGAAAGCCAAAAATGCGCCCAGGAAAAACACTAAAGCTGAGGCCATGGTTTCGCGGGTAATGTCTTGTACGGCTTTGGGCCAACCAATGCGAAAAAACCGGCTGATGCGGGTGCCCATTCGGGTTTGGTTGCCGTAGATCGCGAAATAGGCACGGGTGGTCAAGCTCTCGAGATAGATGATAACATCCTGGTCTAGGGACGTGGCTCGGGCAACACTGAGCGACGACAAGCTGGCGCGGTACAGGGCGGGCAAGGCAATCAACTGGGCGTCGCTTAGCGCACCCATTGACCGGGTTTCCAGTCGCGATAGCAAGCTTTCTAACTGTTGCCAGTCCGCCTCGCGGTCGCTCCGGAATTTGTGGCTTTTTAACGACCCGCCCCTCATATCATTTCCCTGCGTTTTAGTTCCAAAAACCGGTTCAGCACCGCCGTGCTCATATTTTCAATATCGGTGCGGACAATTTGCACGCCCATGCGTTCCAGCCTGGCCAGGACAATATCGCGCTCTTTATTCAAGGCAGCGGCGATGACCGCTTTGGTTACGTCCGCCGGGGTTTTGGGCTCGGCTTTGATTAGACTTTCGATCTCAACATCTTTGAAAGTTACAAATAGGACAATGTGGTTTTTGATCAACCGGCTGATATTCTCGATCATCAATTCGGCGTTGGTAGTATCGACGAAATCGGTAAACACGATGACCAGGGAGCGGCGCATTAAGGATTTGGACAAGGACGACAGGGACAAGGTAAAATTGGTCTCGTTGGTGGAATATTCAAGCTGGGCGGTCAGGCTTTGTAAATGCGGGAAACTGTTCGTGCCAGATACAGGTTTGGAGAACAGATAGGGACGTTTGTCAAAGCCGAAATACCCGACTCGGTCGCCAAATTTAAGTGACACATAGGCAATGAG
This sequence comes from Robiginitomaculum sp., assembly GCA_002733385.1. Classification (GTDB taxonomy): domain Bacteria; phylum Pseudomonadota; class Alphaproteobacteria; order Caulobacterales; family Maricaulaceae; genus Robiginitomaculum_A. The sequence continues at coordinate 38,765 of NVVO01000011.1, read as the reverse complement.
CAATGATGCATTTATGGCCCAATCGAGCCGGGTTTTGCCCTTGAGCGGTTCGCACATCAAATAACCGGTATCAATGGCAAATACGATATTGTGGTTGCGCTCGGTGCGAAACTCTTTGGCATGAAGTTTACGGTGTCGAGCCGAGTGTTTCCAATCAATAGCCCGTTTGTCCATGCCGGGCATAAATTCGCGAAGGCTGTCAAACTCTGTACCCTGACCACGTTCGATTTGCATTTTCTGTCCGTGAGCGGCGTCGCGGGAAAAAATCTCTATGGCCTTGTCTTTGACCAGCCTCGTATCGGGGATGATAGCGATGGTTTTGTTTAAAGGCGCGCGGGTTTGTCGCCACATCAGGCCCAAAGGCCCGCTCCACCGCGTCCATAAATTTTCCACCAAACCTTCGCCGCGCCGCAAGGCCTTAACGCGAAAACCCCCGAGTAAATTTCCGTCTTCAAAAGGCGGATGCCAGACATCTGGCGCTGCGCTTAAGCGCTGTCCAAGGGATAATTTCATTTCCGCATTTACCGGTTTTCGACCGCCTTTTAGTTTATAGATAAATGCTATATCGGTTTTGGCACCCACATAGAGAGAGGACGGTATTTCGGCGTCCAACTGCATTTGTGTTGGCGCAGGTGCGAATATTAAATCATACAGTAACAACCCGAAGACCAATGCAATCCATGCCGCCCCGAAAGCCCACAAATTCGGGTTAAGCACAGCCAGCATTAAGGTGACAGGGAGGCCTGCGCCCATAAAAAGAACAGCACGTTTTGTCGGGTAGAACATCCGGGTTTTTTAACGCGGGGCTTTGGTTTGTTCGATAATATCGCTGATCAACTCGTCGGCGCTGCGACCTTCAATTTCGGCAATAGGCGACAGGATGACCCGGTGGCGAAGGGCGGGCAGGGCAATGGACTTGACGTCATCAGGAATGACAAAATCCCGCCCATCAAGTGCCGCATTGGCCCGGGCGGCAGCGGCCAGCATGGCGGCGGCTCGCGGACTGGCCCCGGTTTCAAACAACGGGTTTTCGCGCGTAGCCCGCACCAGATTAACCACATAGGAAATCACTTCATCCGTGAGGCGCACTTGCCCGGCGCAAGCTACGGCGTCGGCCAATTGCTTGGCGGTGACGACAGGTTTTATGCCCATATCTTTGGCGGACGGCGATCCGGTGCGCGCCCCATGTTTTGTGACAATACGGATCTCTTCCTCAAGGCTGGGATATTGTAAATTATGTTTGAACAAAAACCGGTCGAGCTGGGCTTCCGGCAAGGGATATGTGCCTTGTTGCTCTATGGGGTTTTGCGTGGCGATGACCATGAAGCGCGCCCCTAGAGCAAAGGCTTTGCCATCAATGGTGATCTGGCGCTCCTGCATGGCTTCTAAAAGCGCGGCCTGGGTTTTTGGCGGGGTGCGGTTGATCTCGTCGGCCAACAAAAGATCGCAAAAAATCGGGCCTTTGATCAAGGAAAATTCATTGGTCTGGAAGTTGAATAAATTGGTGCCCAATAAATCACCGGGCATCAGATCCGGGGTGAATTGGATGCGGCCAAATTTTAGTTTGGTGGTGTCTGAAAAACACTGGGCCAAAAACGTCTTGGCGGTTCCGGGTGGCCCTTCCAATAAAATATGTCCGCCAGCAAATAGCGATACCAACATAAGATCAATAGTGTCTTGCTGTCCGATAATCGCCTTGGCAATCTGTTCGCGAATGCGTGCCGCTAAATCTTTAACTTCAGTTACGTTCATGGGTTATGTCTCCTCGCCATTGATACAATTTTTGTGCGTTTTGCAGTAAGTCGCCTGCGTTTTTCGGTTGGTTTTTGGTGCGGTCAAGCTCTGTCCAGCTTGTTTCGGCCCGTGCATATTTGGCATATAAATCCAGCCGCTTGTCCAATTCCGTTTCAGACAAAGCCGTGCTGATATGCAATGTATCGCGGGCTATGTTTTTGGTCAATTCTGCGTAAGCTGGTGCCATTTTATACTCGCGTCCGGCCAATTTGATAAACCCGGCTGCGTTGATAATCAGGCTCAATTTCCCCATAGAGATTTGGCGGCCCGCTACTGTCGGGTCCCCAAATCTGGCCACGGCCTGCCATGCAATCAAAACACCCATGGCCAGCAGGCATAATGTTGCGGCCAGAAACGGCGGGGTGAGTGCCAGTTTGATCAGGTTTTGCGAGCGCACAAATCCGTGCAAGGACAGATCAAACAAAAAACCAGAGGRTTTGGTTTTGTCTTCCAGTTTTTGCATGATGGCCCAGGCAAATTCGGCCCTGTCAGGGTTGGCCAGACCGTAGGTGTTGAGAAAATCTGGATCCGAGAGTATGTAAATGTTCAGATCAGGCTCCAGGGCCAAAAGTGTGCCTTTATTGCTGACGATCACGGGTACAAGATCAACACCGCTGATGGTTTGTAATTGTCCGAAATTATAGAAATTTATATCCTCGTCCGTCTCGAGCCAGGCGGACGGCGGTATGGTCAGTTTCTCGCCTTGAGCATCACTGCGGCCTATCTCCACTTTTCCAACTACATCTTCTAACAAGCGTTTTATGCGTTTAAGGCTCACCGTATCCTTGTTTGGAGCATTGAGTTTTTGCACCCAGCCCCTTTGACTTGGGTGCTTGCGGGTTTGCCATTTTGGCAGAATAATCAAGGTCGGTGTATCAAAGACCATTTCGTCTATATCATTACTAAACCAACCGGATGTAAGAGATAGTATCCTGACCTGATAGCGTTTGTCACCGCGCAAAACATAGGAACGGGATAATTCTACTGGTTTCCCGTTTTGTTTGAGCAGGTGCAAAAGCCCACCATATCCTATGGCAGATTTGGACAAGGCATGGGCACCGCCATTATTGCCACTTTTAAGATCACCGGAAAACCCGCTGAGGGTAAAGTAAGCTCCGAATGAAAATATACCAAGTATGATCAGAAGCAATAGGGTGCGTGGGTTGAAAATCGCCTGTACCCCGGCGGCGGACTTGCGACCCCCTAAGGTATTTTGGATGGGCCCGCTCATCTGCGCAACTTTCTGCGGGTGATTTTTTCAAAAGCAAATTCCTTGTAGGCGGATTTTGATATTTCGTAATCATCTGCGCCTAAGGTTCTACCGCCAAAAAAACTGCGCTCCACCAAATTGCCAATTGTAGAAAACCCGGCGCGGGCCGTTGGGCTGAGCACAGACAGGCCGGCGATTTCGCGACTGGTCAAAGAGCGTTTGACATGGTGGGGCCGTTTGTCTTCTATGTCCTGGATGCTGCGAAATAAAATGGCATGTACCGCTTCACCAAATTTGCCCTGGGCCGCTAATTTGTCTGCATCGTGCAAAATAACCCGGGCTGTCTCAACGTCAGGTTGGTAACTAGGGACTTCGGGCTTGTCTTCGTCGTCTTGCCTTGGTGCATGGTTTCGCCGCGTCATCAGTATGGCGCTTAATATCAAATATAAAATATATAACACTGCCGCCGCCATGATCCCGTAAAAAAGTATCTGAAAAACCGGGCCTAAAAATCCAAGATCTAGCCAGCCATTCCGTTTGGATTTAGGATTTGGGGTGATGCGGGCTGTATCCTGGGGCAGTTCAGATTGCAATTCGTCGGGCATGTCAAATTTGAATTTTGCGTCCGCAAGTATTATGGGTTGGTCAACCTCAACTGTATCAATGGAAACCTGAGCCGACCCTGGCAATGCAATTGTCAGCATGATTGTAATTGCCAGTAACCTGAGTGCGTAACCTATTTCTCGTAATAACTGTTTCACACCGTTCATGCCAGCCACTGTAATTGCAAACCCGTCCATTGCAATGTCAAAATCATGTGGTTTTTTCGGCTAGATGGCGTCTTTGACGATGTCGTAAACTGCCGGGATATTGTCCCGGATTTCTTCGCGGGTCAGGCCTTCAATAGAGTATGGGAAGTTGAGCCACTTATCGGTGGTGTAGAGATAATAGTCCGGCACCCGGTCGGTTTGGTTGGCTTCGGGTTTGTAATAGGGCACGGCGACGCGAATGTCATGGGGGGCATTTTTGCGGGCCCGTTCATTGAGCTGGTCAATGACGGCTTTTATGGTATTGCCCGTGTCAAAAACGTCATCGACGATCAGTACGCTATCCTTGTGGCCCAGGTTTTTGAGCAAATAGGACATGCCGTAAATATCCACAGTATTCCTGCGTTCAGCAATGCCGTGATAGGACGAGGTGCGAATGGCGATATTGTCGGAGTTACAGCCGCCGTAATAGTCGAGAAATTCCTGCACCGCTATGCCAATAGGCGTACCGCCGCGCCACAGGGCAATGATAAATTTGGGCCTAAAGCCGCTTTCGAGAATTTTTGCCCCCAGCCGAAAACTATCGTCCAGTAATTCCTGGGAATCGAGATAAACTTTTTCAACCATATGAACAGACCCTCGTGTGAAATAAATTCATAAAGCAGATTTTTTTATCTATCAAGGCTTTACATTACCCGAGCTTCAAAAGAGAATGGCGACAGTGGAGGGAATATGGAAAAACGCTTTGTCGGGTCACAGGAATTACTGGAAGATAGTTTCCGTCTGGCCGTGAAAATTTACGAGAGCGGCTTCAGGCCTGACTATATTGTCGGTATTTGGCGCGGCGGTACACCTGTGGGCATTGTTGTCCATGATTTTCTCGCCTATGTCGGGGTTAAGGTTGACCATATTTCCGTGCGTACCTCTTATAAGGGCATGGAGTTTTATGATCCCAAAGGGCCGAAAACACAAACACGGGTACACAATACCAGGTTTTTAATCGACCGGGTCAATGCGGGCGATTCCATGTTAATTGTCGATGATGTTTATTCGTCGGGGCGCAGTGTCGAAGCGGTGATTAAACGCCTTAAACGCAAGCTTAGGCGCAATATGGCCGGAGATGTACGCATTGCCACGCCTTGGTATAAACCTGGTCATAACCGCACCGGGCGGGTGCCGGATTATGTGCTGCACGAAAGTGAAGAATGGCTTGTGATGCCACATGAACTTAACGGGTTAAGCCCGGCAGAGATTAAAGAACACCGACCCGTCGTTCATGAACTGGCGACGAAGGCATTAAAAGCCAAATAATCCATCTTTTAATCCATCTTTGAACCCGGCCTTTTAGCCAAGCGGGTTCATGCCCATAAGGGCTGCAATCCACAAGGCTATGCCGACCAGAGCCGCACTGGTGAAATTGGACAGGGAGCCTGCCAACAGGGCTTTCATGCCGAGCATGGAAATCTCTTTCTTGCGCTCGGGAAGCACCGCGCCAAGCCCGGCCATAAGTATCCCGACCCCGACAAAATTGGCAAACCCACATAAGGCAACCGTAATCGCCACTTGACCTTGCAAGGAGAAATTGGCCATATCTTTGGTGAAGTTCAAATAAGCCAAAAATTCATTGGCCACCAATTTTTGCCCCAGAAACGGCCCGGCGGCCAACACTTCACTGACGGGCACACCTATTAACCAGGCAATGGGCGCAAATATAAACCCAAATACGGTGGACAGGGAAAAGTCAGGATAACCAAACCAGCCGCCAATGCCGCCAAATATGCCGTCTATCAGGGCAATCACCGCCACAAAGGCGATGATAACGGCGATAACATTGAGCATGATGGTCAGGCCGGTGAGGGCACCTGTGGTCGCCGCTTCGATCAGGTTTGTGGCTTTGTTGGGGTCGTCTTCGGCGTTTCCTTCATTGAATTTTGCAATGTCAAATGGCTCTTCGGTTTCGGGAATTAGCAATTTCCCCATCAATAGCCCGCCGGGCGCCGCCATGAACGAGGCAACGATAAGCAATTTTCCGTCAATGCCCAAAGACATATAGACCACTAAAACCGTGCCAGCAATAGACGCCATGCCGCACGCCATAACGGTGAATAATTGCGAGCGGGTCATTTTTTTGAGATAAGGCAAAATCGCCAAGGGAGCCTCAACCATGCCGACAAAAATACTGGCGGCGGATACGGTGCTTTCGAGCCGAGAAGCCCCGGTAATAAAGCGCACAATGCCGCCGATGACCTTGATGACCAAATCCATAATGCGTAAATGGAACATAATCGCGAACAATGTGGCCAGGAAAATAATGATCGGGAAAACCTGAAATGCCAATATAGTGCCCACACCTTGCTTGCCGGAAGCAGGCGCAAGCACGGCTTCCATTGTGCCCCAATTGGATAATTCACCGAAGATAAAATACATGCCTTCATTGGCAAATTCAATGACATGGGTGATAGCCCCGGTGACATTGTTGAGGATAGTGGTGCCGACCGGAATGGCAAGAGCCAACAAGGCTATGGCAAATTGCAGCCCAAGTGTGCGGCCCGCATTTTTGTAATTGATCGCCTGTCTTTGCTCCGACAAAAGCACGGCGATGCCGACAAAAACGAGTACTCCGAGTATATTGGCAATTGGCATGTTTTTCCCCAGCTTTATTAGTTTTTATGATCAAACAATAGGCACGCGGTCGGGGTATTGTAAAGCCGCAATGGTTTTAATTTTTACTAGAGTCTAGATTTTTCGTTACGAAACTTTGCGAAAATCACGGCAAATAACAGCCCTAAAAAAATCGCAATGTTTATACCTACAAATATCCATTTTAGTGACGTAAATGTGCTGGCCATACGGGCTATAAAGTCCAGTTGTTTCGGATAGCTTGTTAGCAAGATAACTATATTGACGTTTTCAGCGAGATCAAAAACAAATGCGAAAAGGGGTATGAGTGCAATAAGATGCACTTTTCTTCCCATTGGCCAAACTTGTTTGACCAGCAAATATATCAACACCATAAAGAGCGAAGTATAAATAATGGGATAGGCGGTATCAAATGTTAAGCTGAGCATCGCAGCTTTGCCCCGTAAATCGCCGTAGCTTTCAATATGGAGATATGCTTGTTGGGGGCTATAACTAAATAACAAATCAAGTGGCCCCAATTTGGAGCCCGGTGCGCTCGTCTCGCCGCCGCTCATCAAATTTGGCATGACGCCGAAAGCAAAAACGCAATAGAGAATAAATAAAACCCCGGCCAATCGCCAACTAGCAAATTTTCTCAATAAGGGCATGGTTATTTCTGGTTCGAATCCTTTGACCCTAAGTCTCGAGCGATTTCGGGGCGAGCCAATAGGGCGCTCATTTCGGACGCCGTGTCGAATGTGGTGTCGATTTCGAACCGAAGGGCAGGGGTGGAGCGCATTTTAAGCTCGTGGCCAAGTTTACCGCGAAAAAATTTGGCACAGCGGTTTAAGGCCTCCACGACCTGGGGCGTATTTTGACCACCGAGCGGTGCTGCAAACACCCGCGCCGTGCGCAAGTCCGGCGCGGCGCGCACTTCGGAAATTGTGATGGATATGCCTTGCAAGACGGGATCGCGAAAATCCTCGCGCGCCATAATATCCACCAAAGCCCGGCGGATCAGTTCACCAGCTTGCAGTTGCCGTTGGCTAGGAGGTTTGGCTTGTTTTTTCATTTTTACATTTCACACAGTTATTGTAGGGTGGATTAGCGCCTTTGCGCGTAATCCACCGTGCGGGACTTGCTAAAGGTGGATTACGGCTAAAAAGCCTAATCCACCCTACAGGACTAATCCAGCTTCCGCTCCAGCATCTCTACTGTGAAGCACTCGATCATATCGCCTTTGCGCAGGTCGTGGTATTTTTCGAAGCCCATGCCGCATTCCTGTCCGGCGACGACTTTTTGGACTTCGTCCTTGAAGCGTTTTAGGGTGGATAGCTCGCCTTCGTGAATGACCACATCATCACGTAGCAAGCGTACACCTGCGCCGCGCTCGACCTTGCCTTCGGTGATTTTACAGCCGGCAATATTGCCCAGTTTGGAAATATCGAACACTTGCAAGATTTCGGCGTAACCGATAAATGTTTCTTTACGTTCCGGCGCCAACATGCCTTCCAGCACACCTTTGACATCATCTAAAAGTTCATAAATGATCGAGTAATAGCGGATTTCCACGCCCTCTTTTTCCGCCAAAGCTTTGGCTTGCCGGTTGGCGCGGACATTAAAGGCCAATATGGGCGCACCGGATGATTTGGCGAGCACAATATCGCTTTCATTGATCCCGCCCACGGCTCCGTGAATGACACGGGCGCGGACATCTTCATTGCCCAAGCCTTCAACCGACGAGCGGATGGCTTCGACCGATCCTTGCACATCACCCTTGACCAAGAGCGGCATTTCTTCGGACGTTTTGTCTTTGAGGCGGGCCAGCATTTGTTCCATAGASGTGGTSGCRYTGGCMGGGCCAGCGGCACTGGCCTGCTTGCGGCGGCGTTGGCGATATGCGGTGATTTCGCGGGCTTTGCTTTCGCGTCCGACCACGGCAAAGGCTTCGCCCGGTGCGGGCGCACCGTTCAGGCCCAAGACTTCAACTGGCTCGGACGGCCCGGCGGATTTAAGTCGCGCATTTCTCTCATTCATCAAGGCTTTAACTTTGCCCCAATATTCTCCGGCCACAACGATCTGGCCCGGTTTCAACGTACCGCGCTTGAGAAGTAGCGTGGTCACGGGGCCGCGACCTTTGGCGATTTTACTTTCGATCACCAAGCCGTCCGCCCGGCGATCCGGATTGGCTTGTAAGTCCATAAGCTCGGCCTGCATGACAATGGCTTGCGCCAAATCGTCCAACCCGGTTTTCTTGAGGGCCGAGACTTGAACCGTCTGCACATCACCTGACATGCTTTCGGTAACAATTTCGTGGCGCAATAAGTCTTCTTCGATTTTTTTTGGATTGGCCTCGGGTGCGTCCATTTTATTTATGGCGACAATAATAGGCGTACCAGCATCCCGTGCGTATTTGATGCTTTCAATGGTTTGGGGCATGACGCCGTCGTCAGCCGCAACCACCAGCACCACAATATCAACGGCTTGGGCGCCGCGAGTACGCATGGCAGAAAAGGCCGCATGACCGGGCGTATCCAGCACGGTAATGGTTTCGCCGGATTTAAGTTTAAGCTGATAGGCACCAATATGTTGGGTGATACCGCCGGCTTCACTACTCGCCACGTCCGTAGAGCGCAACGCGTCCAGCAAGGAGGTTTTACCGTGGTCAACATGGCCCATAATGGCGATAACTGGCGGGCGAGGTTTTAGGGTCGCTTCGTCGTCTTTGTCGGTTTGTGTGAAGGCTTCTTCTTCAGCATCAGACTCAGCTACACGTTTAACTGTGTGTCCAAAATCCTCAACGATTAACTGAGCCGTATCGGCGTCCAGCACATCATTTGCCGTAGCCATAGTGCCTTGCTGCATTAGATATTTTATAACGGCAACTGTGCGTTCGGTCATACGGTTGGCCAAGTCGGCCACGGTGATGGCTTCGGGGATGGTCACCTCGCGGTAGACTTTATCCTTGTCGCTTGTCCCGCCCAGCCTACGTTCTTTTTCCCGTTCACGCGCCYGGCGCATGGAGGCGAGGGAACGTTGGCGCTCATCATCGCCGGCCAAAGCACTGACAATTGTCAGCTTGCCACGGCGGCGCGTCGGGTCATTTTTACGCGACCGGCTGGGTTTTTGATGTTGCGGTTTGGGTTTTTTAATGCGCCCACCGGCCCGCTCCAATGCAGAAGCTTCTTGCTTGGGGGTTGGGGCCGGGGTGTCTTGAACTTCTGCTGGTGCATCTTTGGCAGCAGGTTTAGAGGCTGTCGTTCCAGCCGTCGATTTTTCGGCCTCGGCTTTGTTGCGGGCATCTTCCTCGGCTTGTTTTTTGGCTACAAGGGCGCGGCGGTCTGCATCGTCGCGCTCCTGAAGGGCTTTTTTCTCTGCTTCGCGGGCTTGCTCGCGCACGGATTTTTCCGCCTGGGCTTTGCCGACGGCTTGCTGGCGTTTGACATATTCTTCTTTGGACAAACCAAGTCGTTTGGCGGCTAGCGCTATATTGTCAACTTTTATCTCTGGCGCAGATGGCGCGGCGGGTGCATTTGCCATACCAGGTGCGCCGGGGGCGCCAACAAGGCGGCGCTTTTTCTTTTGCACGACAACGGCTTTGGAACGGCCATGGGAAAAGCTTTGGCGCACAGTGCCACCGCCGCGCGGTGCTCCAAGCGTCATAGGTTTCCTCATGGGTTTTTGGCTGGGCTTTTGGCCAGGTTTATTATTTTCTGTATCGCTCATAACGTCTCTCATTACCTAGGGTATTTGCGGTTCATAAGGCCGCACCCTTCAGGATTTTCCAAAGTGGGCGCACCCTAACGGGGTTTCGCACACATGCAACTAAATTCCATCACCAATTTCACCACCAATTTCACCACCCATATCCCCGTTGTCATCAGGGGAAACTTCAGTGATAAACTGGGTCTCATATTCTCTGTCAGGCCAGTCCAAAGGTACCAATTCACGAAACCCGGCCAAGCGCCTGGCTTCGTGTATTATCGCCGTAGCCATTTTACCACGAGGCAGGCAAGCATGCACCATATTATCGCGTCCGATGATTTTGCCAAGCTCAAGGGCGCTAAAACACCCGATGAGCAAAGGCGGCGGCGTTTCCAGTTCTTTGGCCAACGCCTTGACCACGACCCGGATTTTTGAACGTCCGTCGGATTTGCCGTCACTGGCTTCAATGCGCACACCTATCTCTCCGGTGCGGGCGCTGGAGCGAACATTTTCAAACCCGCTTTCCAGCAATCCGGCCCGTTTGGCCATGCCGATCATGCCCAGAACCCGTGCGGCCAACCCGGCTTCGACCCTGTCCGCGAAATCATCAGCTATGATGACTTTTCGTTTGGTAGCACGAGAAAATGTTCTGGCATAGGCACCGGATTTTGCTGCGTTTTTCACGGCCTGCCGGCTGGCTTCTATCCAGGCACCGCGTCCGGGTAATTTGCCGTAAATGTCCGCGACAACTTGCCCGTCAGGAGAAAATGCAAGCCTGAGCATATCTGCCGGATCGCGCAACTCGCCCGAAGCAATATCCTTGCGCTCGCGCGGTTTGTGCCCGTGTCCGCGCCTTGGCAAGTCGTCAGATGGCAAGTCGTCAGGTGTAGGTTTTATGTCGGTGTGCGGGTTCAAGATCCAAATACATCCTCTGCTGTCAGCACGGCATTTTCGTCAGTGGTGGTTTCTTCTTCGGCTTCCTCTTCGACCAGCAAATCTTCCGCCTTGATCCAGCCAGCCATGACGCGGGCTTGCATGATCATGTTTTGGGCGGCGTCGGCGGGCAAGCCGAAGCTTTCTAAAATACCGTCTTCGTGGACACGTTCGCCGTCTACCATCTCGTTATAACCGCGCAGATCATCCGGGATCATGCCGGCCACATCTTCCACGGTTTTGATGTCGTTTTCCCCAAAGGCAACCGCCATAGGCAGGGTTACACCTTCAATGGTCAACACATCATCTTCAACGCCGGCCGCTTTGCGGGCTTCGTCTTGCTCTTGGGCTAGATTTTCCAAAAACTCGCGCGCCCGGGTTTGTAGCTCGGTGGCGGTGTCGGCGTCAAAGCCTTCAATGGAGGATAGTTCTTCCGGTGCCACATAGGCGACTTCTTCCAAATTGGTGAAGCTTTCGGAGATTAGAACTTGCGCGATCATTTCGTCCACATCCAAAGCCGCCATGAACAGCTCGGAGCGTTCCTTATATTCTTTCTGGCGGCGTTCGCTTTCTTGTTCCTCGTTCATTATATCTATGGCCCAACCTGAAAGCTGTGAGGCGAGACGGACATTTTGCCCGCGCCGGCCAATGGCCAAGGACAATTGATCGTCAGGCACCACAACTTCAATGCGGTTTTCGTCTTCGTCCATGACGACTTTGGTGACTTCGGCAGGCTGTAGCGCGTTGACGATAAAGGTAGCTGCATCATCATTCCACGGAATAATATCAATGCGTTCGCCTTGCAATTCATTGACAACCGCTTGGACGCGAGACCCGCGCATGCCGACACAAGCCCCAACCGGATCGACGGAAACGTCGGAAGTGCGCACACCGATTTTGGCGCGAGAACCGGGATCACGGGCCACGGCGACGATTTCGATAATGCCTTCATAAACTTCTGGCACTTCTTGGGCGAACAAGGCCGCCATAAATTCGTTACAGGAGCGCGACAGGAAGATTTGTGAACCGCGTTGTTCTTCGCGCACTTCTTGGATATAGGCCCGGATACGGTCACCATTTTTGACATTTTCACGCGGCAGGGTTTCTTCGCGGCGAATAATGCCCTCGGCCCGGCCTAGATCCAGTATGATATGGCCGTATTCGACCCGTTTAACGATGCCCGATACGATCTCGCCGACCCGGGTTTTGTATTCGTCAAATTGGCGAGCCCGTTCAGCTTCGCGAATGTTTTGCATGATGATTTGTTTGGCCATTTGGCTTTGCACCCGGCCAAATTCTACGGGCGGTAAGGGGGTTTCAAAAACCGTGCCAATTTCCGCGTCCGGATTGTCTAACTGCGCCGAGGCAAGATCGATCTCGGCCGAAGCGTTTTCCACCTCTTCCACAACGGTAATCACCCGTTTAAGGGACATTTCGCCGGTCAAAGGGTTGAGTGTGGCGCGAATGTCATTTTCGGTACCGTAACGTTGGGCCGCCGCTTTTTGAATGGCTTCTTCAATGGCCGAAAGCACGATTTCTTTGTCGATAGACTTTTCCTGGGCCACGGCACTGGCGATTTGTAAAAGTTCCAATTTATTGGCGCTAATTCCTGCTGTTGTCATTATATGTCTCCTTTTGGTGGTGATGTCTTATTGGGTATCTTTTTGGTTTTTTGGCGGCTGTTCTTTTGACCTTTTTTGATCATATCATCGGTAATTAGTAATTTGGCTTCACTGATCCACGCAAAAGGGATGAGTGCGGTTTCGTCTTCTTTGTCAAGATCAATGGCAACATTATCGCCGTTTTCGTTTTTGGAAATACCGGCTAAAATACCGCGAAAGCGTTTGCGACCTTCCACGAAACGGTCAAGCTCAAGTCTGGCCAAACCGCCTGCATATTTTTCAAAATGCTTAAGGTCGGTTAGCGGTCGGTCAAGTCCGGGTGAGGACACTTCCAATACATAGGCGCTGTCAATTGGGTCTTCAACCTCGAAGGTTGAGGACAATGCCCGCGATAGCTGGGCGCAATCACTGACATTCATCAAGCCGTCGCTTAGCCGTTCGGCCATGATTTGTACCACGGAACGCTTGCCGCCCTGGACACGGATCCGGACAATATTATAGCCCATGTCTGCGGCCACAGGCACGCAAATGGCCAATATACGTTCATCCATAGATGTTTTTGTCTTCACTTTAATCTCCTGAAAGACCATTTCTTAGACACCCAAATTCAGGCAATAAAAAAACGGCCCCTTGTGAGGGCCGCCGTGCGCATCTTTGTGCGGGCGTCATGTAATTAGGAGCCTTATAGGGCAGGGTTTTGCGTTTGTCACGCGGTTTTTACGGTTCTTTTTCTGGCTTGAGATTGGAGATGGCCCAGGGTTTATTCTAGCCCTCCTGTTTGTCGCAGAGCTTCGAACAGGGCGATGCTTGCGCTGGTCACCAAATTGAACGATCTGGCATCTCCATTTAACGGGATGATGATTTTTTCATCCGCATGTTCGTGGACGTAACCCGGGACACCTGAACTTTCGCGGCCAAATAATAATGTATCATTGGGGCGAAATTTAAATTTCGTGATCGGAACGGCGGCTTTGGTCGACAACAGGACAATGCGGTTGCCATGTTGTGATTCGTTGTCGGCGAAGTCTGACCATGTTTTATGGCGAATCAAATCAACCGTAGCCCCATAGTCCATGGCGGTGCGGCGCAGGGCTTTGGCGGTGAGCGGGAAGCCGCAAGGTTCAATTATGGCCAGAGGAACCCCGAAACAAGCGCACAGACGCATGGCGGCACCAAGGTTTTGGGCTATATCAGGCTGGAATAAGGTAATTTTCATAATTTTCTTCTCGGAAATATGCAAAACTTGTAGATATTCATTTGTGCTTCCCTTAAACAACCCCATAAGAAAAGGCAAACTTGCGGCGAAATGTCGCACATTTGTAAGAGGGGGAGTTCTGTATGGTTATGTTTGACCTAATCTCGTATAGAAATCCTAAAAATGAGAAGGATACACATGTCTGAAACAGATCAGTTAGACGCACACTTGGATGAAAACGGTGAGCCAACCCGTCGTGATTTTATTTATATTGCCACCGGTGCAGTTGCGGCTACGGGGGCGGCAGCATTGGCCTGGCCTTTGGTGGCGCAAATGGGGGCGGCAAATGATACATTGGCCGCCGGTTCCATAGAAATTGATTTGTCCAAGGTCGAAGAAGGGCAACAATTGAAAGTCCTTTATCGTGGCAAGCCAGTATTTGTGCGTTACCGCACGGCCAAGGAAATCATGGAAGCCGATACGGTTGAAATGAATGATTTACCGGATCCGGAAACGGACGATGCGCGGCTTGTTACCAACCCGCAAGGGGCCTTGAATAAACAATACTTGGTGATGATTGGCGTGTGTACCCATTTTGGWTGCATTCCGGTTGGTGAAGCCGGAGATTTTGACGGCTGGTATTGTCCTTGTCATGGTTCCCATTACGATACGTCTGGACGTATTCGCAAGGGGCCGGCTCCCAAAAACATGGTTATTCCGGAATACAAATATATCTCTGATACAATAATAAAGGTAGGGTAGGCTTATGAGTGGACCATCAACATATGAGCCGAAATATGCGGCTGAACGCTGGCTCGACAAACGTTTGCCAATCGTCCGTTTTGGCGTYGATTTTATGGCWTTCCCSWSCCCGCGTAAYYTRAAYTACTGGTATGCWTTTGGCGGCATWTTAWCCATGATYYTGRTGYTGCARATYATTACCGGWRTYRTTCTGGCCATGCATTAYACGCCGGAYGTAAATCTGGCSTTYGAYAGYGTGCAACGTATCRKGNNYRCKACGNNCAWTTTGGSTSRWWKANCCANCYWANTNGCMCGMRKTCSSCKCNGTSCRYSTWCNNMMTGGCSSTWWAWGKRSRKRTRYYCNSSSSCATNGYMKWAMGGSTCCWAWARRAMCYYRYRCKAKYTKYYAWRGATTATCGGCTGTATGATCTATTTGGTGATGATGGCGACGGGATTTTTGGGCTATACATTGCCTTGGGGCCAAATGTCGTTTTGGGGGGCTACTGTGATTACCGGCTTTTTTGGCGCCATTCCGGTTGTTGGTGAAAGCCTGCAACAATGGTTGTTGGGTGGCTATTCCGTAAGCAATCCGACTTTGCAGCGGTTTTTCTCACTGCATTATTTGCTACCGTTTGTCATCGTTGGCTTGGTGGCATTACATGTCTGGGCCGTGCATCATGTGGGGCAAAACAACCCCATTGGTATCGAGCCTAAAACCAAAGAAGACACCCTGCCATTCCATCCGTTTTACACCATGAAAGATGCATTTGCTATCGGTGTGTTTATGATGATTTTCGCATTGTTCGTGTTCTATCTGCCCGATGCCCTTGGTCATGCTGATAATTACCAAAAAGCTGATCCACTAAAAACCCCGCCGGAAATCGTACCGGAATGGTATTTCTTGCCGTTTTATGCGATTTTGCGTGCCGTGCCGGATAAATTGCTCGGGGTTATTTTGATGTTCTCGGCCATTGCGGTTCTGTTCGTTTTGCCTTGGCTGGACACGGCCAAAGTCCGCTCTATGCGCTTTAGACCAGTGACGCGCTGGTTCTTTATTATCTTCTTGTTTGCCGGATTTATCCTTGGCTGGTGTGGTGCGCGGGCGCCGGACGATATAGCCATTCCTATTGGTGAGGGCGGTATGAGTTTTAAATGGTTATCGCGGATTGCGACATTTTATTATTTCGCATACTTCATTCCCATATTACCGGTCATGGGCTGGATTGAGAAAACCAAACCAGTACCGGATTCGATCACCAAAGCCGTATTGTCGGGAGAGGGATGATGTTGAAAGTTTTTACAAGAACCCTAGCCATAACCACAATTGTTGCTGTCAGCTTGTTCCTAAGTGCTGGTCTGGCCAGTGCGGCGGCGGCTGGCGCAAAACCCGAAAAGCAAAAATGGGATTTTAAAGGCCCGTTCGGTACTTATGACCGTCCGGCCATGCAGCGTGGTTATCAGGTTTACCGCGAAGTGTGTTCAAGTTGTCATATGCTGGAGCAATTATCGTTTCACCATTTGGCCGACAAGGGCGCGCCGTTTTATGATGCGGAGTTTCCAAACCCTAATGATAATCCTGTGGTTAAAGCCTTTGCCAGAGACTGGGAAATTGAAGACATAGACCAAGACAACGGTGATCCGATCACCCGTCCCGGTGTGCCGGCGGACGATTTCCCCCATATCTACCCGAATGCTATTGCAGCGGCGGCGGTAAACGGCGGAGCTATCCCGCCGGATTTATCTCTGATCATTCCGGCGCGAGGCGGCGGTGCGGACTATCTGTATGCTTTGCTGGCCAAGGGCTATGTTGATGCGCCCGAGGGTTTTGTGGTCGGCGATGGTACCAATTACAACACATATTTCCCCGGCAACCAGATCGCTATGGCCCAGCCATTATTTGAGGACGGCGTAGAATATTCAGACGGCACGAAAGCCAGTGTCGAGCAAATGTCCAAAGACCTGGTCGAATTTCTGGCCTGGGCCGGTGATCCGAAAATGGAAGTGCGCAAGAAAACCGGCTTTGGTGCATTCTTGTTTTTGTTCATTTTTGTGTTGCTCTTATTTATGACCTACAAAGAAGTTTGGCGGAATGTGAAGCATTAGGTTTGCTTCGTGCGTAAATTTTTGTTTTAAAAAGCGGGTCAGTAAGGCCCGCTTTTTTGTTTTAAGGAATAGGGGACATGGAAATCCTATATTGGATATTTATCGGGCTTGTGGTGTTGATTTCGGTTCTAAGTGTCCTTGGTCTGATTTTACCGCCTCCCAAACCACCCGCCGTAGGACGAATTGTCACCTTGGCTGACGGCACACAGATTAACACTTATACCAAAGGCCAAGGCCCGGCGGTTGTGCTCATCCACGGCCTGCCGGGGAGTGCGCAAGACTGGCCAGAAACCGTGGATGCACTCGTGGCCAAGGGCTGTCAAGTGACATGGTATGACCGGGCCGGGTATGGGCATTCGTCGCGGCGTGGGGCAGGTATGCCCCACACACTGCAAGCCAATGGGGAGGAACTGGACGAACTTATTGAAGTCATGGGGCTGAAAAGCCCGGCTTTGGTTGGCTGGTCATTTGGCGGCGGAATTATCCAAGCTTCAAAAACGGCACGCAACCCGGACACGCCGTTCATTGCCCTGGTCGCGGCGGTCGGCCCGGCTATGACAATTGACGGTGAGCATGTGAGCGTTGGCCGGATTACAAAATGGGTTATGGGTCTTCCTGTACTTGGGAGCTGGTTAACCAAAGCGACGATCAGGATGCGTTTTGGCGATACCATACCAAAACGGTGGGTAAATGCCCAACAAAGCCTGCTGCTGATGCCCGGAAGCTTGGAAACCATGCGCAGTGAAATGGCGCAAATCAGACCCGCAAGCCTTGACCCTTCGGATATTTTAACACCAACATTGGTTGTTCACGGCACCAATGACGAAGTTGTCGCCTATGATGTCGGCGTTGATCTAAGCGCGAAAATCCCAAATGCAAAACTGGTACCGTTAGAGGGCGTAGGCCATATGCTCCCGCTTACAGATACGGACGCTTTGGCTGTTGCAATTACGGAATTTGCGACTTCGCTATAAATTCGTAAATTTATTTTTTGGTCTTGGTTTTTCTCTTGGCTTTAGTTGCCCGTTTTTTCGGGGCTTTTAGCTTTGCGATTTCAATCTTTAGCTCAGCTATTTCCATTTGAGCACTGGCCGCCATTTGTTTGACCACTTCAAACTCGTCGCGGCTGACCAAATCCATATCGGCGATAAAAGCGTCAGCGCGGGCGCGGGCGGCGGCGCGGACTTCGTCGCCGACACCTTTGGCGGCGCCAAATGCATTGGTCATCAGGTTTGACAAATCTTCGAATGCGGGTGATTTGGTTTGCATCGGGTTCTCCGTGATTATCTATTGGCTAAGACCTTCTTACAGTATAGTACGGGCAGTATAACACGGACAGTATAAAAACGAAACATATTCATAGAGACAGAGTGCATAATGACATTGGAAATTATTCAGGCCATCCCATTTCCCACCTGGCTTAATGAAACCGCTATACCTTTGCCCGGCCCGTTTTCAGTGAAATGGTACGGCATTGCCTATATTGTCGGCCTGTTCGGGGCTTATTATTATGCCAGACGGACAAGTGCCAATCAAGCGATTTGGCAAGCGGCGGATGCCAAGACCAGCGCGTTAGTACCCAACAAAACCATGTTGGAAGATTTTATGTTTTTCTGCCTGCTCGGGATTATTATTGGCGGGCGCATCGGGTATATTGTGTTGTATGATCTGGGGACATATATCAGTGACCCGATCAGAATTTTCAAAGTATGGCAGGGCGGCATGTCCTTTCACGGCGGGTTTTTGGGTGTGGTTGTGGCCACGATTTATTTAGCGCGGTCGCGTAAACTTCCGCTGATGCGCATGGCGGATATGGCCGCCATATCTGCGCCCATTGGTATTGGATTGGTGCGCTTGGCCAATTTCGTCAATCAAGAATTATATGGCCGAGTGACAGATGTGCCCTGGGGATTTATTTTCAAAGATAACTGGCAGGCCCGCCACCCAAGTCAATTATATGAGGCTTTCCTTGAAGGCGTGGTGATTTTCTGCGTGCTGTGGCTGGCAACGCGCAAGTTTAAAATCCTGACCAAGCCGGGCATTGCCACGGGTTTGTTTTTGGTCATGTACGGCATGTTTCGCTTCTTGGTGGAATTTGTCCGCGAGCCGGATGTCGGTCGGGAGGGGTTCGGGGTTTTGACCCGTGGCCAAGCCTATTCCCTGCCCATGTTGATCATCGGTGTTTTGGTGGTGGTATGGGCTATGAAGCGTTCGGCTCTCAAACCTGAATGGCCTAAAGATGCAGACGAGAAACCCGCAAAGAAAGCCTAGTCGTGGCCACGCYTAAAGACCGTATACTYAAAGATCGTATTTTGGCCCACATAAAAACCAGTGGCCCCATGAACATCGCCAGCTATATGAGTTGGTGCTTGCTTGACCCAAAACAAGGCTATTATCCGACCCGTGATCCGCTTGGTGTGGACGGAGACGGAAAAAGCGACTTTATCACCGCCCCGGAAATATCGCAAATGTTCGGCGAGGTTTTGGGGCTTTGGCTGATCAATGCCTGGCGCTCACTGGGCGAGCCGGGCAGCCTGCAATTGGTGGAATACGGGCCAGGGCGCGGGGTGATGATGTCGGATATGCTGCGCACGGCGCGGCTCGACAAAGGATTTTTCGCCGCGCTCAATGTCAGCTTGATTGAAACTTCCGCCGCCCTTGAGGGCAAGCAAGCGGAGACCTTGGCCAATTGTGGGGTTAGGGTCAATTGGGTTGCCAAGCTGGAAGATGTACCTCCAGGCCCGACCATTGTCATTGGCAATGAATATCTGGACTGTCTGCCCGTGCGCCAACTGGTGATGAAAGTCCGTTTCAAGGGCGCGGACGGCTGGCATGAACGTATGGTGGATATACATCCTGACAATCCGGGTAAATTGGTGTTCAGCCTATCGGATGCGCCATTGCCCAAAGCGGATCAGGTTTTATTACCAAAAAACATACCAGCGTTTAAAGATGGAGATTTGCTKGAAATCAGCCCCGGACTGGCGCAAATGACCGAGACATTATCCGGGCGTTTCGCGCAAAACCCCGGCGCGGCATTGTTTATTGATTACGGCCCCGAAGCAACGGAACTTGGTGACAGTTTCCAGGCTCTGCAGACACACGCAAAAGTTCACCCATTGGCTGAACCAGGACATGCGGATTTGACGGCGCGGGTAGATTTCGCGGCCCTGTCGGAACGGGCAAAGGACGCTGGATTATCGGTTTTTGGCCCGTGCCCGCAAGGACAGTTTCTCTCGCGCCTCGGCATTGAAGTGCGGGCGGTTTCACTTTCAAAATCTTCGCCGAACCATAAAGACAAAATCGCCCGCCAGCTCCACCGCATCACCAGCGTAGACGAAATGGGCGTCTTGTTTAAAGCCGTAGCCCTACAGTCTGCGGGTTTGGACGCCCCTTTAGGGTTTGTTCAATGAGTTTTCTCCCTGTTAAATTTGCCCCCGGTTTTGACGCATTTGCCAACATATCCCACGGGTTTTTTGGGCGTAGAGGAGGGGTGTCCACGGATATCTATAGCAGTTTGAATACGGGGCRCGGCTCGGACGACGACCCGGCGCATATTGACGAGAACCGGAAACGTGTAGCGGCGGCCCTTGGCACCAGCGCCGATAAACTCCTGTCTAATTCCCAATGCCACAGCACGGATGTTATTATTGTGCAGGATGCTAGCCAATACGGCGAGTGCCTGCCCAGAGCTGACGCAATGGTCACCAATATACCGGGGCTGGCCCTATCGGCTTTGACGGCGGATTGTGCGCCCGTCTTGTTTGCGGATCTGCTTGTGGGTGTGGTCGGGGCCGCACATGCGGGCTGGCGCGGGGCGTTGGCGGGCGTCACGGACAGGACGATTGATGCAATGGAAAGTTTGGGGGCAAAACGTGGTAATATTATCGCGGCGGTCGGGCCGTGTATTGGTGCTAAATATTTTGAGGTCGGGCCGGAATTTGTTGCGGATTTCATCAGTGAAGACCCACAGACGGAAAATTTGTTTCGCCCCGGCAATAATGATCGTTCGTATTTCGATATGAAATCCTATCTGGTACGCAAATTATTGGCGGCGGGTGTGGGGTATGCATCGGCACTCCCTGATTGCACTTATGAGCAATCGGAGGCATATTTCAGCTACCGCCATAACAGCCACAGAAATATTGCCGACTATGGCCGTAATATTTCGGCAATTATAATCAATGAATGACTTTTATATTCCCCACATGTTTGTTAAAGCAAATACCAATCGTAACGCATATGGAGAAAAAATCCCATGAAGCTATTAAGTGGTACAGCCAGCGAGGGATTGGCCACCGCCATTGCCGACGTGCTGGACATGCCTTTGACCGATGTTAATATTGAGCGGTTTCGTGACCAGGAAATATTTGTTCGTATCAACGAAAATGTGCGCGGCGAGGATATTTTCCTAATCCAAAGCACCTCCGCCCCCGCCAATGACCATTTGATGGAACTTCTGATTTTGATGGATGCGCTGCTGCGGGCTTCGGCGGCACGGATCACGGCGGTTATTCCGTATTTTGGTTATTCCAGACAAGACCGAAAAGTTGGCGGTCGCACGCCTATTTCCGCCAAATTGGTGGCAAATCTCATACACCGCGCCGGAGCAGACCGGGTCTTAACCCTTGATTTGCACGCCGGTCAAATTCAGGGCTTCTTCGATATTCCCACTGATAACTTATTTGGCCAGCCCGTGTTTGAGGCCGATATCCGCTCCGAATATTCGCGCAGGGATTTGAAAGATATTTTGTTTGTCTCCCCGGATACGGGCGGGGTGGTGCGGGCTCGGGCTTTGGCCAAGAAATTCGAGGCGGATATTGCCATTATCGACAAACGCCGCCCTAAAGCTGGCGAGAGCGAAGTGATGAATATTATTGGTGATGTGTCCGGGCGCAATTGTATCATTTTGGACGATATTATCGACAGCGGCGGTACGCTGTGCAAGGCGGCTGCGGCTCTGATCAAGCACGGTGCCAAAGATGTCAGCGCCTATATCACCCACGGAGTTCTGTCCGACCCGGCGGTTGCAAATATAACTAAATCCGAGCTCAAGGAAGTGGTGATCACCGACACAATCACCCAACCGGAGAAAGTCAACGCCTGCGACAAAATCCGCGAGGTCACAGTTTCAAAACTCATAGGCGAAGCGATTAGGCGGATCGCCAACGCGGAAAGCGTCAGTAAGCTGTTTGATTGAGTGTCCCAAACCTACCCTAAATCCGCTCATACCCAACTTGATTGGGTATCCAGCGTATAGAGAGCGAGCAAAGCTCGCACATTATTGTTAAAAGACTGGGTTCCCGCTTTCGCGGGAATGAGCGGTTTTTTTAAAAATCACTGAATATAAATCGCTTTGTATTTCAAAGTGACCGTATCATTGGCCGGCACTATGATTGTCCAAGCGTTGGGGCCGACTTTCGGGTCTTGTTTATGGCTGGGATAGCGGATTTTTAAGGACAGATATGCGCCGGGGATATTGATCTCGACCCGAGCTGGTACATCGGTTGCATTGGTGATTTTGTGGGTCATATTCATATCAATACCCGTGCCTTTCTTACCCATGATTTTAAACGTCCGCTTGGTGCTGGTTGTGTAAACCTGCACCAAAAAGCTTTTGTCCAGATAGATTTTCATGGGGTTGTCTACGGCGGTGTCGCGTACATCGGTTTCGCCGATTACCAGCCTGTGCCCGCCGTCATTCGTAGCAAACAAGCGCATAGTGCCTTTGGGTAAAGCTTTGGCAATCTTGCCGTCGCGGTCATTGTTGAGGCGGTATTCTATAGATGTTGCGTCCAACCCGCGCACGCCGTTGGCATAATTCGGGTTTAGAGAAACATCCAAAGTGTAGATTTTCTTATACTGGGCCTCGTCTATATCCAAAAACCGGATTTGTTTGGTCTGATATGAGCTCACGGTGACGGGTTCGCTAACTCGGTAAAGTTTGTAATCCCCGAAATTTTCCTGTTCGACAACTGGCGCGTTTGCTGTAAACTCTGCTCTTTTATTGCGGGTGCCTGTGACGATTACTTGGTCGTTTTGAAGAAAACCTGCTTCTGCAGAAAACATATTTAATCTTGATAAATCGTTGCCTTGCTCTCGGTATCGATATTCGGTTAATGCAACAGGCGTTTGCGTGGACTGGTTTAGCCAGCAATTTGCTCGCAGGGTTTTTGGCGTAAAATTCGGGGCGCGGGTTTGATAACTGCGGTTGAGCTTTCCCGCGATTATGGCGAGCGGCGTGTTTTTAAATGATTGCGAGGTTCGATTGTTCAGCGTAATCCAGCCGGATAAACTTGCGGTTTTTTCGTCGCCCGCCAGGTCAAGTCGGTAATCAGCTTCCCAGGAAAAATTATCGGCCAGATATGAAATTACCACTTCTTGCGGCCCGGCCTGTTTGGTCTGCACATCTATGGACAGCTCCGGTACATTGTTCAGACCGTCCGGCAGGTTATCAAACAATGTGCCTTCCGACAGGCCGGAGCATTGATAGGTCTCGAATTTACCGCCAATTTCAAACACAACCCCGTTCCCGACCGAGACAATTTTGGCACGGCTGTTTTTAACTTTCCCGCTCGCGTAATCGGTATGGGTCAGGGTGACCGTTTGACCGACGGATTTTTCGAACAAATTGGCTTTGCTCAATAACGCATAATCGAAATTACGCTCAATAGTTAGACCAGTAAATTCGCGCAGCAACACCGAGGCTGGCACCATACGGTCATTGACCCCGGCAAATACCAAGGTGGATTTGCCCTTGGGCAAATTGACCGTGCGCGTTTCCGTAATCAACGCCAGATTATCCGGGTAAATAGTCAGGGCTGTACTGTCGGCCTGCTTTGATACAACACGCGGCAAATCCTGGGCAAGGGCAGGGAGTGCCAGCAGTAAAGCCGTTAATATGACCAACAAAACTCTCATTTAGTAAGGCCGGGTCTCGCGGATGGTAAAGGTCAAATCGGTCTGGCCCTCGGCGGGCACATCTACCGTCCAGACCCGACTATAGGCATCGGGGCTTCGGCTGTCATGGCTTTCGGCGCGGATATTGTATTCGGTGCGCCAGCCCCATAATTGCTGGCGTATGGTGACTTTCACCGGCTCGTTTTTGGCGTTTTTAATCTCGTATTTCATGGAGGTATCTGTACGCTTTGACGATATTTTGTTTCTCGTGACCATTGTAGGTTTAACGGTAACATCAAAGGCCTCGCCGATTTTAAGGGCTAATTCAGAGCCGCCAGCTACATGGGTGATGGCATCCTCACCGATAAATTGCGAACGATCTTGGGCGTCCTTGGCATAAACCCGAATGATACCCTTGGGCAAAGCTTCTCCGAGCCCTGCGGCCCGTGAATTGCTAAAGACAATACGAACATCAACATTTTGCGGGTCTTTGACGGTCTGGAACCAGCGGGCTTCGTATTCATAGGATTTATCTGCGGCTACGCCCTGGGCATCAACAAAACTGATTTGTTTGGTTTGGGAGCTGGCGATGGTGGTTGTGCCGGGCAGGGGGTAGAGATAATTGTCGCCAATGCGTTCTTGCGGGCTTTGTTCAGTGCCCCCACTTCGGACATTGCCGCGCACATTACGGCGATTGTTGTAAGTGTTTCGACCTTGATTTTTGTTACCAACATGCCCGGCGATCAATGATGTTTTTACGTTTTCAAAAGTGGTATTGGTATTGTTGGTCAGGGTGGCCCAACCTTGCAGATCCATTTTTTTGGCGTTTTCATCAAACATCAAAACATAATCGGCCCGCCAGGACAGACCGCCCGAAAGATAAGTCAGGGTAGCGGGGCGGGTTCCGGCGGTTTGCGAGTTGACCATCACCGACAATGTAGGTTTGGCCCGCAAATTATCCGGGATTTTATCGAATATCACCCGGGTTGGCAGATTATCATCGCGCAGCACTTCAATGCGCTTGCCGATTTGCACCACCACCCCGTTATTGACCGCTAGCACTTTTGCCTTTTCGCGGGTCTCGATCCCGGTGCCGGGATTGGTGCGAATAATGGTGACAGTTTCCCCGACCGCTTTTTGCATCAATTTGTTGGGGGTGAGCAGATCAAAATCGAAATTTTGCTCGATGATCTCAATATCGTCCGCCATGAAGCTGGCCGAGGGTGCATTGATCTGCGACGACACATTGGGCAGAACAATAACACTGCGTCCGAGCGTAAAATCAAAATTCCGCACGTCTTCGATCAAAGCCCGCCCGTCTCCGTAAATGGTCATGGACAGTTGTTGTTCTTGCGCTATTGCTGCTTGGTTAGCCAGACCACTCAAGCTAGCCAAAGCCGTGAAGATAAGAAAATATTTACGCATAGGAGCCTCCAAATAATCAATTCGTACCATTTATGAACGTAATATAGCAAAATTAAGGCAAGCTGACTATGTAAATAAATACCTTAATACAGTGCATAATCCCCCGTAAATCCGCTTGCACTTGGTCTGGGCATCACCTATATAGCGCCCACTTTAATCAAAGCAAAGCTTGAAAAGATGTGTGTAGCCCGCCAGGTACGGCCAAGGGGTAGCGATTTTCATGAGGTGCGTAACAAGGACGACGGATATGTCAAAGAAAACAGTTTTGGAAGTGGAAATACGCGAACGTACAGGTAGAGGCGGCGCACGGGCGTCCCGTAGAGCAGGCTTGGTGCCTGCGGTACTTTACGGCGGCGGTGAAGACCCGGTTGCTCTTAGTCTCAAGCAAAACCAGGTACTTAGAGCCCTGAACACCGGCGGGCTAATTGGTTCCATGGTCCGGATTTCCCATGAAGGCGTCGAGCAATCCGCCATCACCAAAGAMGTGCAATTCCATCCCATCAAAGACATGCCCCAGCATATTGATTTCTACCGGGTGAAATCCGACACGATCATTACTGTGGAAGTTTCAGTGAATATTATCGGCGAGGAAGAATGCCCAGGCACAACCAAGGGCGGCTCGGTTAATCTGGTGCGCCATACTATCGAAGTTAATTGTCCGGCTGGTAGCATTCCTGATGCTATCGTTGTTGATATTTCAGAACTGGAAATCGGCGATAGCTTGCACGAATCTGAAATTACTTTCCCCGAAGGTGTTAAACCTGCCATCACTGACCGTGATCCGACCGTTGTAACTATCGCGGCTGCCCGCGTCGAGATAGAGGTTGAAGACGACGAAGTGGTCGAGGGCGAAGAAGGCGAAGCGGTTGAAGGCGAAGAAGAAGCCGAAGGCGAAACAGAAGGCGAGGGCTAGGCTTACGTCTTTCTTCTCTTTTCTTTTAGGCCGCAAGAGTAAAACTGCACCGAAAATAGGGGAGGTACCTGTGATTCTTATCGTTGGCCTGGGCAATCCCGGCGCGAAATATAGGGACAACCGCCATAATATCGGATTTATGGCGGTTGACACCATTGCAGATGCGCACGGTTTTGGTGTGTCTAAATCTAAATTTAGTGGTAGTGTGCGGGAAGGTTTTATTGAAGCTGACGGGCGGCGGATTAAGACCCTAATCCTCAAGCCCATGACGTTTATGAACGAGAGTGGTCGCAGCGTATCTGCGGCGGCGCGGTTTTATAAAATTCCCCAAGAAGAGTTCAAGGACAAGATTTTCGTATTTCACGACGAACTTGATCTGGAGGTTGGAAAATTTCGCATGAAACTGGGCGGCGGCATTGCCGGGCATAACGGTTTGCGCTCCATCAAGGCCCATATGGGTGCCGAGTTTTGGCGGGCGCGTATGGGCATTGGCCATCCAGGACGCAAGGAACAAGTGCATTCCCATGTACTTTCGGATTTTGCCAAATCGGACAGGGATTGGGTGGATAGTTTGCTGGACGCCTGTGCCAGAAGCGCCGATCTATTGGCGGCAGGCGAGATCGACAAATTCCAGACCAAAGTCACCCGTTTGGCGCCTGCGCCTAAACCCAACGCCAAAAGGAATTAACTCATGGGATTTAAATGTGCAATCGTCGGCTTGCCCAATGTGGGCAAGTCCACTCTTTTTAATGCGCTCACGCAAACCGCTTCGGCCCAGGCGGAAAATTATCCATTTTGCACCATTGAGCCGAATGTCGGCGAGGTGGCCGTACCAGAACCGCGCCTGCCTGTGATAGCTAAACTTGGTGGCTCTAAACAACAAATCCCGGCAAGGATGAATTTTGTTGATATTGCCGGCTTGGTGCGCGGCGCCTCCAAGGGTGAAGGGCTGGGCAATCAATTTTTGTCCAATATTCGAGAGACCGACGCCATTGCCTATGTGCTGCGCTGTTTTGACGATGATGATGTCACCCATGTAGACGGCAAAATCGACCCGCTGGCCGATCTGGAAACCGTGCAAACCGAGCTGATGCTGGCCGATATGGAGAGCCTTGAAAAACGCGCTCCGGCCCTACAGAAAAAAGCCAAAAACGGCGACAAGGAAGCCATTCTGACCATGAAAATGATTGATCTGGCCATGGCCGAGTTAAACGAAGGCCGCCCGGCGCGGTCGGCGCAAGTTGACAAGGAAGACCGCCCGGCCTGGCGCATGATGCAGCTTTTGACCGCCAAACCTATCCTGTATGTGGCCAATGTGGACGAAGACAGCGCCGCTACGGGTAATGCATATTCGCAAACCGTCTTCGCCCATGCCGAGATGGAAGGCGCTCAGGCCGTGGTCATTTCCGCGCAAATCGAAAGTGAGATTGCGCTGTTAGATAATGAAGAACGGGCTGAATATTTGGACGCGCTGGGTCTTACCGAGCCGGGCCTGAACCGTATGATCCAAACCGGATACAAATTGCTGGGCTTGCAAACTTATTTTACTGTCGGCCCCAAGGAAGCCCGCGCCTGGACATTTCACGAGGGCTGGAGCGCCCCCAGATGCGCTGGCGTTATCCACACGGATTTCGAACGCGGTTTCATCCGCGCCGAAACCACCGCATACGACGATTTCGTCGAACACGGCGGCGAACAAGGTTCCAAAGACGCCGGAAAAACCCGCCAAGAAGGCAAAACATATATCGTGCAAGACGGCGATGTAATGCTGTTTAAGTTTAATGTTTAGGTTTGATCGCCCGAGTAAATTAGCGCCAAGGTTGGTTCTCATCTATGGGGACAATAATGCAGTCTGAACGGATACCGGATTTTTACAAAGACAATCAGCTTGGCAACACAAAACCCCGTGTTTGGATTATTGGTGGTCTGACGCTTTTTTTAACACTCATTATTGCCCCGTATATTGTCTATTTCGTTCTAAATTTCATCACCAGAAAATTACTAATAGCCGGGTATTTTAATTCATATGATCCGAATTATTTTTTTCTGATTTTATTGGATTGGTTGCCGAACGTCGTGCTTTACGGTCTTGGCATATGGTTTGTGCAGAGGAAATTGCGAAACCGCCCTTTGCTTAAAATCATCACAGCGGCACAACGGTTTCGTTGGAAAAGACTTTTAGCGGCAATGATAGTGTTTTTAGCAGTAACGGGTGTTTTCTTGTTTGTAGAGGCGCTTTTCCCGCTTGCAAATACGGAAGTTTTCGCAAGCGTGGAAGCAAGGCCATTATTGTCATTCGATTACGTTTTTTTGGGGTTTAGACCTGAATTTTGGATAGGTCTGCCAATCATTCTGCTTTTGTCACCACTGAATTCAGCCTTTCAAGAAATAGTGTTTCGTGGATATGCTGACCAAAGTCTGACCCGGTATATTCCAGGTAAGCTATTGGCTTTTCTCACCAGTTCAATGTTGTTTGCTTTATATCATTACGGTAATCCCGAGATGCATTACGGTATTATTCCTTATTTGTTGTTGATGATGATTTTTGGTTTTAGCTTATCGGTTATAACAAGCATGGACGGTGGGCTTGAGGCTGCAATTGGTATTCATGTTGCAAATAATTTGTTCTATTTTTTGATTATTGGAGGTTCAGGTTTGGGATGGGAACCGACTTGGCTTTTTAGTTATACTTTAGTGCCGTTCACCATTCAAACAATTTTATTGACAATAGTGTTCTTCTTTCTTTGTGTGTATTTGCTGTCCATATGGAATTATGGACTTACCGGTAAAACGCGTAAAGTCAGTCATAATACTTAGCCGCTACATCAGGGTGCGCACGTAGTCTTGTTTTTAGGATATTTTCACCGACCACATTAAACACCGGGTCATTCGGGTCTATGTTTTGTGCGCCCACTGCCTGCTTGGCCAGTTCTGGCGGTAAGGGGATTGGTTTGAATTTGGCTTCCAACCTTGGGTTAAAAAAATAGGCGATTGAATGGCGCTCGACACCGGGCGGCGGACTTTTGACCCGGTGGGGTGTAGCGCGCAGATAGCCGCCCGTAGCCACTTGTAACATCTCGCCCATATTCATGACCAGCGCGTCTTCCCCTGCTTTGGCAATGGGTGTGGCGTCGATAATTTGTCCGTCAATATCCACCTGCAAGCCGCCGATTTGGTCTTGTTTGATAAAGGTGAGAAACCCGGTATCATGATGCCAGCCAACACCTTGACTGCTACCGCCTGTCGCGGGCATCCGGTAGCGGATCAGTTTGACGCGGCTGTCGCCTCTTGGTTCGAAATAATCGGCGAAATAATCTGCGTTCAACCCAAGGCCAACCGCCAGAGCACGGGTTAGCAAAGTACCCAGGTCGTACATACCGCCCATCCATTCGGTGACGGCAGGTCGCAGAGATGGCAGGGCTTCTGGCCATTGATTAGGCCCGCGTAAATTCAACCACGCAGGGTCATGGGGGGATAGTTTTGGCGCAGGCAACTCATCACAAAAATCAAGCTGGTCACGCCAGTCCTGTTCCCCGCCCGTTACTTCATTGCCGAGCAGGGTATAGCCACGAAAATGTCGCGAGTTGATCAGGTTCAAGGTTTTGCGTTCGTCTAGTGGGAGCGCAAAAAATGCCTGCATCTGCGCCGCCAATTTCAAATGCCGCGCCGACATGCCGTGCCCGATAATATAACAAAACCCGGTATTGTGGCAGATGTCGCGTAGTTGAATTGCCGTGCCCTGCGCCGCCGAGCCATCAGGGTTGGTCCGTAAATTTGATATGTCAAGAATAGGCAAATTCGACATTTGAAACCTCCGCTAACCCCGCCCACCGTAAACCATGTCTGTATCCGGGAGTTTCCAGACCTCGATCAAGGCGTCGGCTTCCCAGTCTAGATAATCTTCGTCGCTCATGAGTTCGCTGATATAGGTGTCGGTTTTGGCGGAGCGGGGGATGTCGTAGCTGACAAAACGGGTGGCGTAGGGGGTAGCGAATGCGTCGGCGATTGACCAGTCTCCGAACAGGAACGGGCTGTCGTGTTGCGAGAGCAAGTCCGCAAAAATATCGTCCAATTTTGCAGCAGCCTCTATACAAGGTTTTGGCATTTTTGTGCGGGTGCGGCGGCGCAAATTCATGGGGGCATGGTTGCGAAACTCGGAAAAATCATCCTGCATCTGTTTGCACAGTGCTTTGGCGCGTTGCTCGTCCTTGGGGTTTTTCGGCCACAAATTTGGCACGGCCTGGGATAACCAGTCGCTAATGGCCAGGCTGTCGGGGAGGTGATCATCACCAATTTGCAGCACTGGAACCGTGCCCGCATCCGTCAGTGCCAATAGCTTGTCTTTAAAACCCGGAACATCCAGCAAGATCAGATTTTCGGCGAACGGCAATTGGCTTTTACGCAAGACAAGCCAGGGCCGCATGGACCATGAAGAATAATTTTTATTGCCGATATGTAGGGTTAATTTATTCATGTGTTTGACTTGCTGGTTTTCCGTAAACCGCCTTTGCCATGCGCTCACGAACATTTGCTTGTCCGTGGGAGAAAATCTGCATATGCATGATGAGGGTCAGATCAGTTTTATCGTCAATGAAAAACGCGGTGCCGGCCATGCCGCCCCAATAGAATGTCCCCTTGGGAACGGCATAATCACCAGTAGATTGCGGCGAAGTCTTGACGGCAAAATTCAATCCGAAACTAATTCCCTCGCCGAGATGGCCCTTGGGTATATCGCCCAATTGGTCCTTGGTCATCAAAGCAAGGCTGGAAGATTTGATCAGGGAGCCATCATCGGCCTGCAACATAAGCGCAAATTTGGCATAGTCGTCAATGGTGGAGACCAGCCCGCTACCACCGCTTTCAAAACTAACATCCTCAAGAAATGGCCTATCCACATCCATACCGAGAGGCAATTTTAGATGACCATCTTGCAGACGGATCAACCCGGTTTCGTCCCGTCCGTATACGGCCCCAAACCTGACACGGTCTTTGGTTTTCACGCTAAACCCGGTATGTGTCATGGCGAGGGGTTTGAAAATATTGGTTTCCAGATAAGTCCCCAGTTTTTGCCCCGAGAACAATTCGATCAGCCGGCCCTGAACATCGGTAGAGACACTGTAATTATAGCGCGTTGCGGGCTGGAAGAGTAAAGGCATGGTCGCCAGTTTTTCGGAAAACTGCACCAATGTTTGGTCAAAGTCCAATACCCTGTTTTTGGCATAGATTTTGTCGATGGGGGTGGGGATAAACCCGTAGGTAAACCCGGATGTATGGCGCATGAGGTCGCGGATGGTTATGGGCTGAGCGGCGACTTCCAGCTTCATGCTACCGTCCTCATTTTCCCCTCCGTACACCATCATATTGCTATATTCGGGCAGATATTTCGACACCGGGTCATCAAGTTCAAATTTGCCCTGTTCATACAACATCATCATGGCCACACCAATAATAGGCTTGGTCATGGAATAATAACGACCCACATCAGAACGTTTCAAAATCGTCTTGTTTTCAATATCCGAATATCCAACAGCGCCGAAATAAGTTTCCGTGTCGCCCTCATAGATAAGCACTGAAAGTCCCGGCACACTGCCTTCAGCCACCAATTCCTTGAGCAATCTGTCAATTCGCTCCGTACGCAGGGACTGGCTGGTGATCGGGAAGGGCGGCGGAATTTCGGTTTTGACGTGACCGGATGGTTTTTGTGGTGTCGTCTCTGGCACCGAAGCGCAAGCTTGCACAAAAGCTAACATCAAGCCAGCAATTAAAATTTTCAAATATCCGCCAAATGCCATATCAAATACTCCCTAAAACATTGGCCCATGATAGAAAGGCAAACACAAAAGGGAAGTGTTAATTAACAAACAAAAATGCCGGGGTCTGTTTTCACAAACCCCGGCGTCTTTTGCTCGCAAGTTTTATTTGCGTTTAGCCGCTTTCGCAGGGCCGCGCAAATTTACTAGGCCCTCCATGAGGCCTTGGGTGCCGTTGTGGATCGTCAAATTATCGACGTTCTCGGCGATGGTTTCCAGCGCGTCCAGTTCTTTCAAACGCAGCATTGTTGGATTTTCGTCCATCAATCTGGCCGTGTTGAGCAAGGCTCTGGTCGCGGCGGTTTCCTCGCGTCTGCTGACAACATTTGCTTGTGCTTGCTTTTCCGCCAGCACAACCATGTTGAGCATATCGCGCATTTCACCGGGCAAGATCACATCTTTGATGGCGATCTCGCCGACGCTGACACCGATGTCGGACATTTCCGCCCGCACGGTTTTCGCAGATGCGTTGTCGACCACAATTTTGTTAGCCAAAATTTCGTCGAGGGTTTTGACGCCCAAAGTTTTCCGAAACGCGAACTGCAAAGCCCGGTACAAATGATCGGCGAAGTCCTTGACCTCGGACACGGCTTTTACCGGATCTGTGACACGGTATTTCGCAGACACATTGATCCGGATCGTGACTTTGTCCTTGGTCAAAACTTCCTGACCCGTAACATCCAAAGCTTGCTCGCGCATATCGACCAATTTCATAGTGACAGACCGACCGACATTCCAAAACCCGTAAGTGCCGGGCTTGAGTTGCCGCGCCAACTCATTGTCTATGAACAACAAGCCTAGCTGGCCGTTCTCGACAACGAATTGTTTGATCTGTGCGACTGCCCGCACGGCATTGGCCCGGTGCAAGATTTGCTTTGGCACTTCAAGGCCGTTGGGCAAATCGCCCGTGACATCAAAGCGTTCAGCTTTCCACGGCCCGGCGTCCGTCCACAACACCGAACGGCTATCAGGCCGCTGGATACCGTAGAACTTGCCGTCGCGGTACAAAGCCGCCACCTCGTCCGCACTGGTGCGGATTTCGGTCAAATGTGCCGATGCTAGATCAGGACGTTCCTTAAAAATCGTCTTGGCAAAATCACTGACGAAAACCGGCTGCACCAGATCAAAGTCAGTGACAGCATAATTGGCATTCCACGCAGGCAGCTTGTGTCGCCCTGGTGTTAAAATCGTTTCGAATTTACCGTTCTTCAAGACCAGCGCCCGCTGGTTCTCGCGAACCGTAATGGTTGTTGCCAAAATTCCGTTTCTTACTTCACTCATAATGTCCTCCTGCTTCGTCGTTTCCGCATATGGCCCTATGCCCGTGCGGATAGATTTGCCTTTCTGGTTGTGCGCGTGTCCATTATTGGAATTTGCGCGTTAAATTAGCTCCCGGATACAGGGACAAAATATTGGTGGAGCCTTGGGCCGGACGCTCGGAACCAAACACCGGGGTGCGAAAATCCTGCTCGCCGAAACGAACGCTCATCCCGCGCCTGGGTGTTGGCCGCGAAACGCCCGGACGCCAAAGCCCGACCGCAATTTTGTAGCGTTTATGACGCGGGAACACCTGGGCATTCCGTTATCCGCACGCCGACCCCGTATCCGGAAGCCGTTTTTGGAGCCAGAGTTAACTGGCGGTTTGGCTTTGTAGGCCGTGGTTTTGAAGGCGGGGATCGAACCCGCTACACATAGATTAAGAGTCTATTGCTCTACCTAATGAGCTACATCAAAGGAGTAGATAGTTGGATTCGAACCAACAATACTAGCGTTAAACTATTGCCTTACCATTTGGCTATATCCACACCCGCATCTTCAATAAGGCTTTGGCATRCGGCGCTTCCGACGGATCAATTCCGGGGCACCGCACCGGCGTGCTTTGGAAAACCCAACACACAACCATAAAAGCTCGAAATCCGAACTGCGGGAGCGTGTCTGTATAGAGGTGGTTTTTGGTTGACAAGCGGAAAAATTAACTATTATTTCCGCTGTGATATTTACGCAACAGTCATAGATTGCAAATTTTGGCTGTTGGTTTCGGCTGGTTTTGGGCTATGGTCTGCAAGAGTTAAAAAGGACTGGAACCATATGAGGCAATATTTAGGCACAGCATTTCTCGTTGGCGCGCTCTCGATTGGTGCGTGTGCAAACCAGAAAAATTATAACGAAGCGGAGATGAAAACCGATATACTTCAAATGCTTGACGCCCAGGACGCGGCCTGGAATACGGGTGATATTGACGGGTTTATGGGTTATTATCTGGCATCTGATGATTTGCGGTTTGCTTCGGGTGGCAAGATCAAGCGCGGTTGGCAAGCGACCTTGGATAATTATAAAACCCGTTATCCAGATAAGGTGACCATGGGTGAGCTGGACTTCCAAAATCTGGAAATCAAAGTGTTGTCCGCCGATTACGCGCAAGTTTTTGGCCGTTGGCAGTTGACCCGCCAGCACGATAAACCGGGCGGATTATTTACGCTTTTGTTGAATAAACAAGACGGAAAATGGGTGATTATATCTGATCATACTTCGTCTGATGACAGCACGGATCCGGTGATCACCGACCCGGTTTCCATTGATGAAAATTTTCCGCCGACCACGGTTGAGCTGGATTTTGACAGTGGCGGCAGTGCTCTGAACGGGCATTTCTATCTGGCGGACGGTGCCGGGCCGCATCCAACCGTGATCATGCTGCACGGCTTTCCGGGTTATGAGAAAAATCTCGACATTGCCCAGGCCGCAAGACGCGCCGGGTTCAATGTTTTGTTTTTTCACTACCGGGGTGCCTGGGGCAGTGAGGGGAATTTCTCGCTAGCCAATGTGATAGAGGACGCGCTCGCCGCGTCTGCATTTGTCCGAAGCCCGGACAGTGTCGCCAAATACCGGATTGACCCCAAGCGCATCAGTTTCGTTGGTCATTCCATGGGTGGATTCGCGGCGCTGGCGGCGGCGGCCAAGGACAAACAAATCGGCTGTGTGGTCGGCATGTCGTCCGTGGATTACGGTATTCGCGGCTCTATATTTGAGGATGATGCAGACGGCTGGGAGCAGGCGGCAAAGGCCCGCGCCGGGTTCTCGGCCTATGTGGACGCAGAGCATTTGTTGGGCCGCGGCCCGCTTAAAGGCATCAGCGGTAAACGGATGATGGACGAAATTGCCGCAAATATGGATGCCTTTAGCGTCCACAAACAAGCGGGTGAGTTCGCCGGGCGCAATGTGTTTTTGCTGGCCGCCAAGGGCGATACGGTTTTGCCGCCGGACATATATCATGCCGCACTGGTGGGGG
Source organism: Robiginitomaculum sp. (assembly GCA_002733385.1). GTDB lineage: Bacteria > Pseudomonadota > Alphaproteobacteria > Caulobacterales > Maricaulaceae > Robiginitomaculum_A. The sequence continues at coordinate 3,742 of NVVO01000011.1, read as the reverse complement.
CGTTTGAACAAGCAGACGGCGTAAATCTGACCCACGAACTTATGGAGGGTGACCATTCATATTCATGGACACGGACGGCATTGACGGGTGAAGTGGTCAAATGGCTAGGTGCGAATTGTAGATAGGAGAAAACTATGACAAGAGTTTTAATTACAGGAACCAATCAGGGCATTGGTCTTGAGATGGCGAAACAATATGCGGCGCGGGGTGATGAAGTGATTGCCACTTGTCGTTCGGCCAGTGATGAGTTGCAGGCCGCAGGCTGTGAGGTGATCGAGAATATTGACGTGACCAGTGCGGACAGTATCGCGGCTTTGGCGCAAACCGTGGGAGATCGTCCTCTGGATATATTGATCAATAATGCGGGCATCCTCACGGGTGAAAGCTTTGATGATTTGGATTTTGATCGTATGCGGACACAATATGAGGTCAACACGCTCGGGCCTTTACGGGTGACACATGCCTTGAACGGGAACCTTAAAGACGGAGCAAAAATCGGGATTGTCACTTCGCGGGTTGGCTCTTTGGACGATAATTCCTCAGGCGGTATGTATGGTTACCGCCTGTCCAAAACCGCCGCCAATATGGCCGGGGTCAATTTGTCCCATGATATGCGCCCGCGCGGCATCGCCGTTGCACTTTTACATCCCGGCTATGTCCGCACCAATATGACCAATGGCAATGGCATGACCGATGCCCACACCGCCGCCGCAGGCCTGATAGAGCGCATGGACGCACTCAGCATGGACACAACCGGTACATTTTGGCACGCGGAAGGGTATGAGCTGCCGTGGTAAATTTGTTAAATGCAATATATTGATGCTTTGATGAGTGGGCCAGTTGTCCTTTGGCCATGAGCGCGCCAAACCAGTGCTTTGTCATTTTTGAAAGGTGCAAATCTTTGGCGTGACTTTGGCGTGGCTTTAGCGTGACTGGGGCGTGGCTGGGGCAAATTCAAGGGCGGTGTTATGCCTTCTAAGCAAGGCAATATAGTGTAACCATGTTTGTTTTGTCGGACGCCTTGTTTGCTTTATCTTGCAGCAAAATACAGGAGGTATAATGTCTAAACGAAACAAGATAATACAAAGTCCAGCGTCCGAACGCACGCGCGTTAAAAGAGGTCACAAGCGCGCCGATTATTCCAAAGACACGATTTATAATATTCTGGACGCAATGCCCTTATGTCATGTGGCTTATAGCATGGATGGCAAGCCAGTGGTCACGCCAACTTTACAATGGCGCGAAGGTGAGCATGTATATTGGCACGGATCAGCCGCTAGCCGTTTGATACGAACTGCCGAGGGGACGGATGTTTGTATGGCCGTCACACTCATGGACGGCATGGTCATGGCGCGTTCGGCTTTTCATCACAGCGTCAATTATAGGTCGGTGATGATGTTTGGCAAAGCCAGTTTAGTCGAAGGCGCGGCCGCTAAAACGACGAGTTTGAAAGCCATGTTTGAGCAATGGTTCCCGGGGCGGTGGGACAGTATGCGGCCCATGTTGGAGAAGGAATTAAAAGCGACCAGTATTTTGTCCATTAAGGTTGATGAAGCTTCTGCCAAAATCAGGACAGGCCCACCGGTGGACGATGAAGATGATTATGCGCTGCCAATCTGGGCCGGTATATTGCCTGTGACCACAAATGTCGGAAAACCAATCGACGATCCGAGAAATCTGCGAGGTCTGATACCGCCGGTAGATTTAGCAAAATTTATTATTGGATAGATATTTGCACCAAGCTTTAGTTCGCGTAAGGTTTTGTTTCAACAGATTCGAAAGTGGAAACTTGGCCAAATTGTATTTTAATTATTCTGCCATGAATGCGGGCAAATCAACTGTGCTGTTGCAGGCTAGCCATAACTATTTTGAGCAAGGCATGCACACTTTGCTGATGACGGCGGCTTTGGATGATCGGGACGGGGTTGGTAAAATTTCTTCGCGCATAGGTCTGGGCAAGGAAGCGGATTTATTTTCGGGTGATACGGATGTCTATGATGCCATTATGGCTCGGCACACTGAACAGGCGATTGATTGTGTGATGATCGACGAGGCGCAATTTTTGAGCGCTGATCAGGTTTGGCAGTTATCGCTGGTTACGGACGAACTTGGTATTCCGGTTTTATGTTACGGCTTGCGCACGGATTTTGCTGGCAAATTGTTTCCGGGTAGCGCGGCGCTGTTGGCGCTGGCGGACCATCTGCGCGAAATTCGAACTATTTGCTGGTGCGGCTCAAAAGCCTCCATGGTGTTGCGCATGGACGAGGACGGCAAGCCGGTCAAAGCAGGTACGCAAGTTGTCATTGGCGGCAATGATGTTTATGCATCCGTATGCCGCAAGCACTGGAAATCCGGTGAGCCGCACAAAAATACGCGATAGATAATGACCGCTCTCAGCCCGAAAATTTACGCACAGGCCAGCAAGGCGGCAAAATTACTCAAACGGGTCGAGCGCAAAATCCGGATTTTGCGCACACTGAACTGGCCGCCTGAAATCGGTGAAAAATTTCTGGCAGGCGGCGGCGAGATTTTACCCGCACCCTCCTATCCCAAATTTGACGGCGCAGAAACTTTTGCGGCTCTGAACAGTATAAAACCTTTGGTCGGCGGTGAGCATCCAGTGCTGCAATGGCTAAACCGCACCCTAAATACGCTGGAACATGCAGCCAATATGTTGGAAACGCTCGGGACCGCAGATTTCTATATCTGCTCAAAAAGATGGGGCTGTCCTAGATAACGCTGATTAGGTGTTGTACATGGGGCATATGAGGAAGAGTAGAATTAGTTGGGTTAAGCAGGTTCGTTTGATAGAGCATTTTGTGTCTGGCAGCACGGCCAGATGTGCTTCGCGTCTGCTCGGTGTGAACAAGAGTACAGGTGCGTATTATTTCCATTGTCTGCGAGAGATTATTGCCTACGAGCTGGAGCAGGCAGAGCAAGAGGTTTTCGCGGGCGAGATCGAAGTGGATGAAAGCTATTTCGGCGGCAAACGCAAAGGTAAGCGCGGACGCGGTGCAGGCGGTAAAGTCCCCGTATTTGGGTTGTTAAAGCGAGGTGGCAAGGTCTACACCAAGATTATCCCGAATGCCTCTTCCAAGACTTTATATCCGATTATCCAGCGTAAAGTAGTGCCAGATAGCATCGTCTATACGGACTGTTGGCGCGGTTATAATGTGCTTGATACGTCCGAGTTCAAGCACTACCGGATCAACCATTCAAAACTGTTTGCCAACGGGCATAATCACATCAATGGTATCGAAAACTTCTGGAACCAGGCTAAGCGTCATATGAGGAAATTTAACGGTGTACCCAAGGCCCATTTCGGTCTATTTTTAAAGGAATGTAACGATGTCTATTTCTCTACAAGTGCTCTATCCGATTTCCGATGACTCAAAGTTTGATTTTACCTATTACACCGAATCCCATTTCCCTATTGTTGGAAAACACTGGGGGTCGTTTATTGAAAGCATTACCGCGTCAAAAGGAATTGCTGGCGGGCCCGATACGCCTCCTGCATATCACGCCATTGCGTCTCTGACATTTAAAGATATGGATACGCTGGAGGCAGCAATTGCAGTAGCAGAACCGGTTTTGGCGGACATCGCGAATTTTACCAATGTGGCGCCAGAAATGTTGATTGGCGAAGTGTTGGCCTAAAGGTTTCCACCAATCTACACAAAATATTAACCATGCCCCAGTACAACCACTCGTTCTGGGCATGGCTCTGACAAAGCCAATAGGG
>NVVO01000010.1 GCA_002733385.1 Robiginitomaculum sp. | reverse complement strand
GCCCCGATTGTGGCCAATAAGGCCACTGCACGTGGCTCGCCTAGCCAGCGAACGGGAAAAACCAGTCAAATGGATATGATTTAACACGGAGCGCTCTAGGTGTGTAACCTCAATAGGTTGTCCTCATTCAGTCTAGTTCTTTCGACTGGGGTTTTGTTTTTTATGCCTCCGTGTAGTCTATGCCAATTGTACATATGTGTCCATGGGAATAGTGTTTTAGCTCTTTGGTCTGATGTGTCGAGGTGCGAGCATATGCCCATTCGGTGATCATTGTTTTGATGAAGCGTTCGACTTTGCCATTGGTTCTGGGTGTATAGGGTTTGGTGCGGATGTGCTTGATGCCCAAGACGTTGCAGGGTTTGGCAAAAGCATGTGATTTGTAACAGCTTCCATTATCAGTCATCACGCGCCTGATTTTGATACCAAGTTTGGCATACCAGGCAACAGCATCCTTTAGAAACCGGATTGCGCTTACGGCCCTCTCGTTAGGAAATAGAGCCGTAAAGGCCAGGCGCGAATGATCATCAACACAAACATGCAGGTATTCCCAGCCGACACCACGTGTATTGCTTTGGCCGCGCCGATCCCCGGTTATGCGATGTCCCGTGCGGGTAAACCTGCCAAAACGCTTGATATCGATGTGGATCATATCGCCGGGGTTTGGGTATTCGTAACGATTCTCCGGTCGCTTTGGCTCCAGGTCTTTCATGCGTGACAGGCCAGCACGTTTCAGCACCCGGCTAACGGTGGCAGCCGACACTCCGACAATCTTTGCAATATGTGTGCCTGTGAGCTTGCGCCTTCGCAGATGGATAACGCGGGCGACTTTATCGGTGCATGTGGGGTTGTACAATTTGTGCGGTCGTGATGAGCGATCTTGCAGACCGTCAAACCCTTCGCACTGATACCGGGCCAACCATTTTTTAGCCGTGCGCGGGCAGACACCTGCCTTGCGGGCCGCTACGGCAGGTGTCTGCCTGCGCAACATATCCTCAATCATTCTCTCTCGACCAATCGGTGTTAATCTGGCATTCTTATGCATGTTCATTCGGTGTCTCCTCGTAAAACTGAAATTTGGTAATTCCAGTGTCTACGATTAACACCGAATGGACAACCTATTGAAAGAACACATCTAGGTGCCGACCCACATTGATTGCCTGTTTCAGGCCGGGGAATTCTTCACTTGTGGCGCTTTGCAAACAATGATAACAGACGGAATAGGGCGCATATTTTGCGTAAAACCCATTTTTTTCAACCCCAATATTCTATAATTATGGTTCACAGCAAACAATCTATGGCTCGCGCGAAATTTAGTTCACAATATTCTGGCTGGAGCAATGCATACACGGGTCATGTTGCGGCCTGCTTTGTGCAGCCGTGTAGTGGTGCAAGTGTTAAATTATGACAAGTTTTAATTTAGAGCCGATAAATGTTGCGTCCATAGAATTTGCAATCATTATCCTGGCCGTCATGGTGGTGCGCCAGCTATTCGGGAGCCGGTCGCTGCCATATTCCTTAGGGTTTATGGGGCTTTTGGTCGCCGTTTCTTGGCTGGATGCTAAATCTGCCGGGGTATTGCTGGCCGCATTGGTTCCGCACTATTTCATCTGCCGTGCAATCTGGGGTAAACCTGAAAAGATTAGCAAAGCAGCGCTACTTACGGCAATAGGTTGGCAGGTTTTGGTGTTGACCTCGACAAAAATGGCGGGCCTATCGCAAAGCTGGGGCATTTATGGGGTCATTGGTTTGTCCTATATGACCTTTCGTCAAATTCACCTTTTGCTGGAGGCCCCGCGGGCAAAAGATGAGTTTCATTTTATCCACTGGTTTTCTTTCATCATTAACCCACTAACGCTCGTTGCCGGGCCTATTCAAACATGGCGTGAGCACACAAGCCAGTTTTCTAACCAAACTTCCAGCGATGGTAAGGCGAGAAAACGGGACTTCTTAAGTGCTGGCCATATGATAACACTGGGCCTGATCAAGATCACCATATTGGCTCCGATTTTTGCAGGACAAGATGATTTTGCAGGCCTGGCTGCGTCCGGGGGTGATTGGGTAGATTGGGTCATTTCCTATTATAGTTATTATATTTTCCTGTTTCTGGACTTTTCGGGGTATATTGATGTTGTTCTAGGGTGCGGTATATTATGCGGCTATACTCTGCCGGCAAATTTCAACCGGCCTTACCTGGCCACAAATTTCCAGGATTTCTGGATGCGGTGGAATATCACACTTGGCACCTGGTTCCGGGCCCATGTATTTACCCCCACGCTTATAGCGCTCCAGCGCTCGGGCCGGTTCGCCAAGCCGGATCATACCATTATTGTCGCATTGGTATTGATTTTCATTTTGATTGGTATCTGGCACGGCTTAGCTTGGCATTTTGTGCTATTTGGTGTCATTCACGCCATTGGCGTAACAATTTCCCACATTCAAGGTCGGCGAAAGTTGAAGCTCAAAAAAGCCGGCAAGCTTCGGGAGTTAACGGGTGTCACGGCCATTGTCGCCAAAGGCTCCCAGATATTTATTTTTCAAACCATTATTGCGGGAACTTTCATTCTTTTAAACAATGAGGTTTCACTTGTCTGGAGGGCTCTATTCAATGGATAAACTACACCAAAATAAATATGCCCGCACGCTAACGGTCTTTTGGCTGCTGGCCAAGATTGCCCTGATTGTCATTTTAGGCAGTACAGAGGGTGTTGTGCCCGTTTACCAAGGATTTTGAGGCTAAAATGGGTATCAATAAATTAAATGTAATTATTGGCAGCTTGTTGTTCATTGCCTTGCTGGTGGCTGCGGAGATTTTTGTTCGCACCCAGAGCATTTCCCGCCATATTGCCTTTCATCCTGCCGAGCTGGTTAATGATGATATTTTTAGCGCCAAAATCAACGCGCTTGAGGGCGTGGACGCGCCTATAGCCGTCCTGATTGGGGATTCCGTTGCTTTTGGCAAGACCATGTCTGGCTACGGTTATGATAACTGGCAAGAGCGAGAACTTTCGGCCAAGCTCAATGAGCGCCTAGCGGAAAATGGCACGGCGCTTCGTGTCGCCAACTATGCCAGCGATGGGCTGACGCCAGCAGATTTTTCGGCGATCATTGACCGGGCAATCAAGGCTGAAGTTGATGTGGTTATTCTCGTTGTTGGTTTGCGTGGGTTTTCAAAGTCCTTTGAAGCCCGGGACGAGCGCTATTCTTATGGCTGGGGTAAAACGAGCGGCGGGAAAAATTTTACAAAAATAGTCAATAAGTATTGGCAGACAAAACCAGCTCTTGAATTTGGGCTTTCGGAGCTGGTTGGTGGCCCGCTAAATAGTGTTTTAACGCGGATACGCAAACCTTGTTATTCGGGAAAATGCGAAAGCCAAATGCCTCTTGACGGTATACAGATATTACAAATGAAGCGCCGTTTGGCGGGCATTGAAATTAACCCCGATGTTTCGTTTCAAGCTAAAGAATTATCCAATGGGCTTAAAGCACTGGATGGCGCAGGCATTCCTGTGATTGTCGTATATGCCACAGAAAACCCAGCCGTCGTGTCGGCAATCATTAAGCCAGAGCAGTTGCAAAAGGCGCGAAGCGAATTGCTAACACTGATCACGCACGCAAACCCGAACAGCATATATTTTCTCCCCGATACAAGTTTGACCAAGGACATGTATGTTGACCATATGCATTTAACCCCGGACGGTTATGGCAAAATGGCCGATAGGCTGGCACCTGTTTTGATAAAAAAATACCGTTAGCCATCACCATCCAAGAATGTGCTTAACACTTGATAGGTCATGTCGGGTTTGGAAACCGGAAACATGTGTCCATCAGCACCGATCACCTGATAGGACCATTGCGGGATATGCTTTTGCAGGAGTTCAAAAGTATCCATGATTGCCGGCACCGTGGTTCGCCCTCTAACCACAAGCGTTTTAGCTGTTATCTTTGCCAATGTCTCGATCGGGGTTTTGTTGGATAGAATAGCTTGCAATTCGTGAAAAACGGGCGGCATTCGCCAAGTGACGGCGATCCGGTGATGCTTGCTCATCTCGGACCAAGCGTCCGGCCCGTGCCAAAAATTGGACACCATTTCTGCCGCCGGCTGCCAGTCATTGCTGTCATGCGCCGCTTGGAAGACGGTGAACATATTCATTATATCGCGGTAAGGCCCGCCGCCCTTATAATTTGAGATGAGCCGGTAATGGGTCGGTTCCAGGAGGACGAGCTTTTGCACTTTGTCGTGGAAGCGAAGCGCGGCTTGCATGGCAATCGCGCCGCCCAGGGAATGGCCAACAATATCAACACTGTCACAATCTGCGAGCAGAGGGCTAATCAACGTAAGTTGGTCATCAAGGGTTTGCTGCGCATCCGCTGGCCATTGACTGCTTTTGCCATTACCAAAAAAGTTTGGCGCAATGACGCGGTATCGGTCACAGAATTGCTTTGCGTAGGGCAGCCATTGTTTGTTGCCGCTTAGGGAGGCGTGTAAAAGCAGGAGGAGGCGGCCATCACCAAACTCCTGGTAGTCAACTTGCCAGTTAGATACAGGGATTTGAGGCATTACCCAACACTGTGAGAAAAATTAAATGGCCACACGCCACAACCCCTAAATTTTCTGCGCAATAAGCTCGGCCAATTCACCAACATTTTCCATATTGGAAATTTCCGTCGTGTTAAAGCGCAGGCCGTAATGCCGTTCAACCGAAAGAATAAGGCCAACATGGGTAAGCGAGTCCCAGCCGTCAACATCATCGGCGGTGGTTTCTGCCCGCAAGACGATATCGTCGTCTTCAAAAACGTCACGGAAAATAGATTGTAGTTCAGTGAGAACAGTCATGATTTAGTCCTTTAGGTTTCAGTAATGAGAGTGTCACCGACCTTTATTGGGTGGTCGTTGACAGGAATTTCGGATTTAAGCGCCGCACGTTTATAAAGCTCGCTGACGATCAAAGATGCGCCAGCCGTGGCGACGGTAATGGTTTGTTCGTCTGCGGCAATGATTGTGCCCGGAACCGCGCCCGGTTGAGAACTGCCAATCTCCACGCGAGCCCCATATAGTTGATCACCGTTTGTGGTTTTGAGCAATGGTCTGTAAAACATATTTGGCAGGGGGGCAAAACCCATGGCGCGACCATAGCGGATAAGTGCATCTGCGTCGAGCCACCAAGGCAAAACGCCGCCGTAAGGCACGTCTTTCCCGGTAAAATATGTGTGGGCGACATCGGGTTTTTGGTAAGGGTTTAGTATACCCGAAACCAGTATTGGCAAGACCCGTTCACGAAACGAACTGATGGCAAGCTCAATGCATTTTATCATCAATGTCAGCGCCGTATCTTCCGGGTCGATATCAAAAACTTCCTGTACGAGTAAATCGCCCGTATCAATGCCCAAATCGACCAGATGCCAGGTAATCCCGTAGCTGGTTTCTCCGTTCATCAAGGCCCAGCAAAACGGATTGACCCCCCCGTAAGCTGGCAAAGGCCCATTGTGAAAATTGACAGTTGCCCGCTTGGGAATGGCAAGGGCATCTTGCGCAAATATCATAAAATTATTGGCGCTTATGACATAATCCGGTTCCAGTTCTCGTAAAAAAGAAAGCGCCGGATCTTGTTTTAAGGATTTGACGGCAATTGCTTTTACCCCAAGCTTCTCGGCCTGTTTGAGAAATGAAGATTGCACAGTCTCCCGGCGGCTGTCACCAATCATACCGACAAGTTCAGCGCTTTCGTGAGCGGCAATCGCTTTAGAAACGCTAATGGCGGTCTTTCCAGACCCGACAACGACAAACCGCATGGCTAATTACCCTGTTTACTTGAGACCAATTGCTCGTGGAGAGCTTTATAATCCGTTTTTCCGTTCACATTAAGTGGTAATGCACCGATGAAATAGATAGGGTTGGGCTGCATATAATCGGGAAGTTTCTCAGCACACGCCTGTCGGATAGCGCCCCTCACGGCCTCGCTTTCTTTGGTTGGTACAAACACGACGCACCCAAGAGCGGCGCCGTCCTCTGAAAGTGGCCAAGGTAAAACCGCAACCTGACCAACCCCTGCAGCCCCGCGTACCACGCCCTCGATCTCGCCGAGCTCCACCCGAAAACCGCGTATCTTTACCTGATGGTCAACCCGGCCCGCAAACAAAAACCCCTTATCTTCGTCATAACTGCCAAGATCACCAGTTTTGTACCAGATATTGCCCACATCATCTGTGAACAAACTTTTTGCGTTAAGTTCTGGAGATTGCCAATACCCGCCTGTTATCTGGTCTCCCGATAAACATATTTCTCCGACTTTGCTATTGTCGGTGTGAGGTATATTGGTGTCTGGATCAAAAATTTTCATACCGTTATTGCCAAATGGTAAGCCGAGCGATACCACTTCATGGGGTTCAAAATCAGCCGGGGCAAACCGCCTTCCTGATACGGCGACTGTCCCTTCGGTCGGCCCGTAAAGATTATATACGGGCGAGCCGTCAACGGCTTCCAGCCAGGCAGACGCTACAGAGGCGACAAGCGGTTCCCCGCAAAAGAACGAGCATTTTATCGTCGAGATACAGCCAGGTTCCAGCAAGCCGGCCTCAAATAAAAGCCGCGCCGTAGAGGGAACCGCAAACCAATGGGTAATGCCGTGTTCTTCTACAAACCGCGTCGACATCAGGCCAGCGTTTTCCGGGATGGAGATGATACAAGCGCCATTTGTCCAAGCATAAAACATATCGTGTACAGAGATATCGAAAGTAACATCAGCAACCTGCACCACTTTGTCACCTGGATGAACTTCACCGGAAAATGCTATGAGGTTGCGTAAATAAGCGCAAACATTGCCGTGAGAAATCGGCACGCCTTTCGGCTTGCCAGTGCTACCGGAGGTAAACATAATATAGGCCAGATCTGGGCCTGCGCAATCCAGCATTGGCGGTGTTGCCGTATCGGTCAGGTCGCTTTTGCCAAGAGTTTGCGGGCTGTCAAACGGCGAACCCGGATCAGAATCGGGCGTTAATACCACAGCCACAGAAGGGTTGCCGGATATCAAGGCATTAGCGTTTGCTGCCAATTTATCATCGACGATCAGCCCGCTGGCCCCAGCCAACCCAATAATCATGCGATTGCGGGCTTCGGGATATCTCGGATTTAGACATACATAAGTCGCCCCGGCGTAGAGCACGCCAAGAATGGACACATAAAGCGACGCCGAGCGGTGCGAAAGTATGCAGACACGGTCACCGGGCGATACCCCTGCGGCCCGCAAAGCATTTGCCGTAGCCGTAGCGCGTTCATCGAACTCGCGGTAGTTAACCGTTGTCCCGCGCGCCCAAATTGCCGCTTTTTCGGGATGGTCTGTAGCGGTTTTGTGTACAAGCCGAGCTAAATTATCTGTAGGCATCAGTATTATCCTTTCTGGAGGTGTCCGCTTAAGCCACATAGGCACATGTTAACAGTCGCCCCTTACTAAACAAGCCGTGTAATACAGGTTTTAAATTAAATCAAGCCTGCACAGATGTATGTGTTGCGGGTTAATACCAGATGTTTCTATACCCAAGAAATTACTCTCTTGCTACAGACTTGGTGTAGACCAAAACCCTTTATACAATCACGGTCATTTTTTTGCCGGATAGAAGTAACTGATACCGTTATCTTCTTTATATTCTAAATCCATATTAGGGGAAATTTTGATATYGTTGATATCTGCATCCACCAAGCTGACCACGCCAAAAGTTGCTTGTTTTGCTATAATTTCCGCTTTATCCGGCACAAAAATAGTTATTCTTCCGTCGACGCCGATATAGTCTAGGCTTCTGATAAACAAAACATAATCAAGCAAATCAGTTGAAGTTGCTAGATATATGTCGCCCTTATCGCGGTAGTAAGCAAGATTATCAAGCCCCGCTTCATACCAGTCAGCCTTGGCAGGTTTACCGTCAATAACCGTTAGAACCTGATACGGTAAATATGTATGGGCATTTTGAAACCCGCGCTGATCTATAACTTTTTCTAGGTGCTGTTTTGAGAGTAATTTTTCTGAAATAAGAAAATCGCTGGTCGTAAAGTTATAAGCTTTCCAATCATCTGTGAGATCATCATCAAACCGGGGGACATAAAAAAGAATGTTCCCGGCTTCATTGTCTTCAATCAGTGATAATTTCGCGCCAAATTTATCGTCACGCGTATTCAGGTATTTGTAGCCACTTTGTTTAAGTCCCGGGAGCAGGTAGCTTTTAGACTCTGGATCCCAGCCCGTTTCCCACAAACACTCTATACCACCATGATCGACCCACGTAACGGAATTATAAAGCCTGTGCATGTCAGCTAGAATTTCAGTTAAGCCCTCAACCGTTTTTCCTTGCCGCTGCGCTCTTCCTGCGCAATGCAACCCAATTTCAACGTCGCCGTGAACCGAATAACCTGATAACTGTTTCCTATATATCTCATGATCTTCGACATTTGACTGCCGAATTTTCGCACTTTCACCGGTTTCAGCGTTAAAGATAGTCATAAAAGTATTACTACCTGTCGGGAAAACAGTTTTGGTAATTGGAATATTATTACCAATCAATCCCATGCCAGCTTCGAACTTACCCTCTATATTGCCGTACATGGTTAGGTTGTCTTGTTCTATGCCGTTATAGTCAGCGTGCTCGGTAATTGCGAAAGCCGCCAAATTTCCAGCAGGCTGCCATAGGGGAAAGACGATGGTATCAGAATTCACCACGCGCATGGTCATAAAACCTTCTGGTAATTTGTCTGTAACCCCAAGATTGTGATGGGTGCGCAATCCATTTTCATCTGCATAACGCTGTGAACCACGTGTGACCCTTTCCCTTACATGATAGTCAAAAGCTGTGACTTTCAGCTCGGCCCCTGCATTATTCAGCTGCAACATATCAACACTATCAAAGTAAAATACCTGAAACTCGCCGCCCGCGGTTTTGACGGCAAAAGATTGAACAGACATAGACCCTATGATAATTTCTTCATCAGGCTCTAAGGCCCTTAGTTGATGGTCGCGCTCGACAATATAGACCTTTTCTACATCACTCACCACGAAACTGGCCCCCCTAGAAGTGACATCGGGCAGAGTGTTCTCAAGTGGAAATGTTATTTTATATTCATCTCCAAACGAGCCCGGCGAGACGAGGAACTTGCTAAAATCAACCACTGTATCTGCTAGACCCGCTTCTGAAAACTCTTGTCGAAGAACGGATTTTCCGTACACCTCTACTCTATCTATCCCCATTGACTTGATCAGCTCTTTCCGCTTGTTTCTTCGGCTTTGATTGACGCCAAAATATAAAGAAAATGATTCTGTATCGCGTTTTGTCAAAACGTTCTTAAAGAGATCACGGTATTGCAAACCCGGAACCGGTTCTTCCCAGTCCGGCGATGCCAATAACTGATTATGACTGTCACGAACCCCTATCACAGAGCCGTCCGCCTTATAATAACCATACCCTGCCCACAGAATATACCTATAAGGAACGGTGCTAATGAGCTCCACATCATAAATTGGAAACTTCCCCATATGAACGCGCAAAGATTCTGGTGATATTTGATCCAGAAGGGGCTCCAAGTCTTTAATGCTGGAAATCAAAGTCCTTGAATCCTCATCTACTGTCTCAATGAAGGTGGAAAGCTTAGAAATATTATCAAACACGGGCGGATTGTTTTTCCACCACACAAATGTGGCANCCCCCCCCNNAATTAAAAGCAATGCCATTACAAATAGCCAGCGCCATAGCTTTGCTTTGGGCGCGCCCATTGCTATTTTTTCTGTCATTGTGAACAACCTCGCAGTAACGTCCAGGCATAGATTTGTTCGGTATAGTCAGATGTCGCCTCCGTTGGAGGGTGCGCCGCACTAAAATTATAGTAATCGTTTGCACCATCAACCGTAAAGTCAGTAGGTATTATGTAGAAATCTTGTCTTTCATTTTGGAGTTCGCGAATAGCTTTGATAAACAAATGCCGTCTTTGTTTTTGATCCCAATGATTATATTTTCCCTTATAATCTAGCAACCAACTGTGCTGGTTATGGCTGTAATTTATCGTCATCATATAGCCGATGACGATATTATCAGATAACTCTTTAATATGGTCGATTAAACGGTTTGCATCGTCCTTGACGCGCTGAAGTCTCTGAGACGGGTCTGTCAAGTTCAAGCCCCATGTGTCATTGTCACCAATATTGAGAATAACTAGATTAACATTCTTGTTCTTGAGCGTTTCTTTCTTGTATCTAGCCATATCAACAGCAAAGGCCCCCTCGGCGGTTTTATAAACAAAAGGGCTTTTTAGTTGTTCCTTTGACTTTATCGGATCATATCCAGGCGGGTTTTCACCTTTGCGCAAAATATAATGAAGGCTAAACCCGGAACTGGCTTCCAAATATATGCCTTCATACATTTCTGGCGGCGTCCCTGGCAACTTCCAAACAAATTTCTGTCCTCCAAGGGCGTCAAGAGTAAGGTTTTCCGTAGAACGTAATTTGTCCGCCCAAAGCAATGGCCAAGATGTAGAAAGACTATGCCCAATCACCAAAGAGTTAATCTGAGTAGGTGCGGCGCATTTGGCCGGACTAACAACCAGTTTCAACGTTTTGTCGATAATATGTTTGTTGTCCCCACTGTATATCTTGAGCTTAATTTCGTAATTGCCAGCATCCCCTGCCTCGGGGAAAAACTCAACATATCTGGATCTGGCTTTGTAAGGGAAAGGCAAGCTTCGTCCGTCAACCACATAAAAATAAGAGTCTATGTCTTCAACTAAAATCAGGCTTTCAAAATAAAAAGATTGGGGGCGCCCTTCGAGCAGATAAAAAGCATCAGGCCAATTAAGTCGTGTTTCAAAGTCAGCAAATAACCCGGCACCCTTGTCAGCCAATGTTGACACTGAAATGGTTTTCAGGACATTTCGCAGATTAGAGGATGATGATTTAGCCTGGGCAGCAATTAAAACATCGCCTTTCGGTTGAAACTCCACATTTGCAATCAAATCAAAAGGCGTATCTGACAGGCCGTATTCATTCATGTCCTCAACTGAAATAACGTATAATTCCACACGTTGCAACAGGCTTGCTTCGCCTCGGGCGATCACTGGGGCCAAGGCTTCTTCGACCCAGCGCTGAATCAGCGCGGATTTTATTTGGTTGTCGACATTGGTGAATTTTTTGCCTAACCCCGCAACATTGACCAAAATCATCAATTCTTCACTTGAGCGGCTGGTCACCACCCGGTCAGCGTCTGCAACGCCGAAATCGTCCAGATTAACCTGCGATATGTCTACTGGGTTGTCGGTGTTTGTTTGGCTTTCTTTTTCTGCACATGAAGCTAGGCCCAATATCAAAAATATTGAAGCCAACATTAAAATCAAATACCGCATAAAATCACCTTGTTTTTCTGCCGAGAGGCCTAATAAAATTACGTCTCCCTGTCAAACGCTTTAACATAACTATGAGGCGGTCTATTGCATAAAAATATCCGCCTTTCGCCGGGTTTATGTTGTAGCAAATTTTGTTGACCGCATTATGGTGGGCGAAAATGAGGACGTTATCATGGACGAAAAAGACAAGGCATGGCGGTTAAAGCGGTTATGGGATTTAGCCCCGATGTTTGTAGAGGGCACACCCCATGCCAAATTTTTGGGCATAAAATTTGTTGCCATAGATTTAGCCCGGGCTACATTAAGCTTGCCCTACGCCGAAAGACTGGTCGGCAATACCGACACCAAGGTGTTGCACGGCGGCGTGTTAACGGCTCTTTTGGACCAAGCCANNRDKDYBBBRVBRSKSKYRHNNCTTTTGRKRMMAMTTTKCCCGTAGCAACCCTTGATTTGCGGATTGACTATATGCGGCCGGCCCGGCCCGGTAAAACTATAATTGCCGAGGCTCATGCCTATAAAACCACCCGCCATATCGCCTTTGTCCGGGCTATTGCTCACGACGGCGATGTGGACGATCCCGTGGCCACCTCCCAGGCCAGTTTTATGACCACGTCCCGTGGGCCCAAAAACAACAAAGATGTCATGGAGCAAACCTTGGCCCGCACTCGGGCTGTTAAAGATTTACCGATTGGTCACAAGGGGGATAGATCGTGATAAAACCAACCCGCCCCCAAGCAACAGAAGCCAAAATTACCGAGGCCCAGATTGCGGAAATTTTGGAACGCATTCCCTATGCCAAAGCACTGGCTATTCGGCCTTTGGTCATGGGTGATGAGCTAACATTGATCTTGCCCTACAGCCCGCAAATTATCGGCAATCCCATGCTCAAGGCTTTGCACGGCGGGGCCGTTGGTGCGTTTTTGGAAACGGCGGCAATCGTGCAATTATGGTTGATGCAAAATTCTAAGTCACTGCCAAAACCTTTGCCAAAACCCATAGGAATCAATATTGATTATTTGCGCCGTGGCAAACCGCAAGATACATTTGCCCGCGCCTACATTGCCAAGCAAGGCGCAAGGGTCGCCAATGTGAGGGTTCGCGCCTGGCAAGACAGTTACGCCGAGCCAATTACAATATTGCACGGGCATTTTTTGATCGCCAAAGCGGGCATTATAAAAACGCGCGATATAAAAGCGGATAAAAAATAACCTTGACCTTGTCGACCACAAAACCCCCTGGCCAAAAAACACTGACCCGAAAGATGGTCTTTCTTGGGGCCTTGCCGATCATGCTAGCCAACGCTGGTGCGCCGATCGTCGGATTTGTCGATACATGGGTGGTGGGCAATTATATTGGCAGGGAAGCTCTGGCCGGTATCGGGCTTGGGGCCGTAATATTCGGAGTTTTTTATTGGGGCTTCGGGTTTTTGCGCATGAGTACGGCCGGGTTGTCGGCCCAGGCAGACGGGGCAGGCGACCAGCAATCCGTGCAGGCACATTTGTTCAGAGCCGTGCCCATGGGCTTTGCCATTGGCTTGGTGATATTCCTGCTGCAAGGTTTTTTGGTTAACGGCATCATGCAGTTTTTCCCGGCCGAAACTGTCGTAGCCGACGGGGCAAGGGATTATCTTCATGCCCGGTTGTGGGGTCTGCCCGCCACACTGTCTTCCATCGCATTGATGGGCTGGTTTATTGGGCTTTCCCGGCCGGGGCGGGCTTTGCAAATGCAAATTGTCCTGAATTTAATCAATGCGCCATTGTCCGTGTTGTTTGTGGTCAAATTTAACTGGGGTTTGTCCGGCGCAGGCTTTGCTTCGGCAATTGCGGAATGGTGCGGCTTGCTGGCCGGGCTGATATTAGCCGTAGGGGAAATAAAATCGCGCGGCGGCTTTGACCGATTGGCGCGGCGTCTGGAGGTTTTGCTCGATATGGAGGCGTTGAAAAAATTGGCGACCGCCAACAGCAATATTTTCATCCGTACCTTGGCGCTGACTTTGGGCTTTACGTTTTTTGCCCGCGCGGCCACAGACCAAGGCACGACATTTTTGGCCGCTCATACGGTTTTAATGCAATTTATCACATTGGTAGCTTTGGTGCTGGACAGCTTTGCCCATGTTGCCGAAGCCCGTGTCGGGTCGGCTTACGGTGCGCGGGACAAAAAACGATTTGACCGGGCTGTGCGCTTGACCACGGAGCTTTCCTTTATATTTGCCTTGTTGTGCGGGCTCGCCATTTATGTTTTTGGCCCGCTTATTATTGATCAATTGACCACAGATATAGCCGTGAGAGCCACAGCACGTCTGTATTTGCCCTATTGCGCCCTGACGCCAATTGTCGGGTTTGCCGCTTGGCAATTGGACGGAATATTTATTGGCATCACCAGAACCGCCGCCATGCGCAATGCCGGTATTGTCGCCGTTTTGATCTATTTTTTGGCCCATTATATGCTGGAGCCAAAATTTGGCGGGGCCGGTGTTTGGTTGGCGTTTCTGGTTTATTATGTAGCAAGAGCCCTGACCATGTTGCCAGCCTGGCCAAATATCAGACGCGAGCTGTTAAGTTCTGTTTCTGGGGAACACACCCTCAAATAAACGGCTTTACGTATACACTTGCACCCTTGGCGTGTATAAATGAACGAATATGCTTGAAAACATCAGCTTTGGTAAGACTATTTTTAGAAAGAAGCGGGTAGTTTAGCGGTGATTGTGTCCAATATTGGGCCTTGAGGGAATTGAGCATGTCTGTTGACGAAGTATTAGCATCAAGTTTGTGGCTTTGGCCGGATCCGTTGCTCAAACGCGACCGCGCCGGGCAGGTCTTGTTTGTCAATGCAGCTTTCTTGCAGTTATACGGTGGACAGGCGCAAGATTGGCACGGCAAACCTTTAACCGGTTGGCCCGCGCCGGTGTCGTCCGGAGCACAAAGGTTTGAGACCAGGGTCGGCGAAGGTGTTCATGAAAATGTCTATGATTGGGTCGAAAGCGCAATGGCGGACGGCAACGCCCTGTCCATCGCTCGCAATGTAACGGTGTTTATGACCCCGCCCCAACAGCAACAAGCACCGCAAATAATCGAACCCGCCGCTCAACAACCTGCCCCGTCGGCCCAAAATACAGCAAATGTTGTCGCGGCCCAGCAAGCAACACAGCCGCCGACCCAGCCACCAGCACCAAGTCTTGAGGTCGAAATAGAGCAGACCCGCTCTGTCCGTGCGGATGAATTTGCCCTTGAGGACAATCAGGCGGCCCCACATGAGCCAACAGGCCAGGCTCTAGGTCAAGTTCAAGCTCTCAAACAGACCGTGCCGCAAGATCTATCCGCCGCACCCGGTATACAGGCGGAGCCAGAGGAGCCAAAAGGGCCAGCAGAGCCCGAAGAAAGGCGCATGATTGAACGTCGCGCATTACCCATAAAAGACAGCACCGTTGTACTGGGCTCCAACTGGCGCGACGAAGTGATTGCCAAAGCCGTAGGTGCGACGAGCCCAGAAGACGARGAWGRRCYAATAAACAYCRAAACCYCGGMGGGGACGKTACAAACAGACGAGGCGTCAGATAAYCTTCCGGGCAAATCCGCCCAAGGCTTGCGGATTTTGYTGGCCGAAGACAATGCCATCAATGCRCTGTTGACSCGYACACTGCTTGAAGCWGAAGGGGCSGAAGTTGATACGGTTGAAGACGGGGCGCTTGCCTTGACCGCAGTTGGGCAAAAAACCTATGATCTGATCTTTATGGACATGCGCATGCCCAATATGGACGGGCTGGAATCRACCCGTAAAATCCGGGCGTTTGGCGCGAAAATGCCRATYATTGCYYTGACCGCCAAYGCRTTTGAYGATGACCGCAATGCTTGTTTYGATTCCGGTATGAACGATTTCATGACCAARCCGGTCAGCGCCGAAGAACTGACCGAAATGGTCGAGAACTGGACGAAGACAGACGAAGGCGACAAGAGGTTGGCGAGTTAGCGTGCCTTAACTTTTTTGGCCGCATGAACCTGTCTGTACCATTCGGCGGCTGTCAAAACCACAGCCACCGCACCCAGCCACGCGCAAAGAATAAAGGCGTCGGCAAACCCGTCGGCGTCGGCCTCAATAATTTCGCCTATTCTACCGCGCCCTAAAATGCCAATAAGAAACGTCAAGGACACCAGTAAAGCATATWGGGTTGCGGCGTATTTCTTGTTAACGATTGATGACAAAAACGCCACAGACGCGACGCTGGCAACGCCGACCGCAATATTTTCAGCAAAAATGGCGGTAATCAACCTCGCCATAGGCAGATCTTGGCGAACAAAGGCAAACATATGATCCAATTGCGTAAAACTCAAAAACCCGTCCATATATTTTGCGCCTAGGGCCAAATCTGCAAACAATAAATTGGTAATTGCAGCAAAGAACGCCCCGACCAACATGACAGGCATACGGCCAAATTTCAACATGGCCAACCCACCAAGACCGATACCCAATATGGTGGCGATAACCCCTATGGTTTTAGACGCGAGGCCGACCTCGGTAAGTGTATGGCCAAGCGCCCCATAATTCTCTCCCATATAAAAAGGATAGGCAAAGCCACCCCAGATTAAATCGGTAAACCGGTAAGACAATATGAGAACAAGAATGAGGACAGATGCCCAGCGCAAGCGCAAAATAATGTCCATCATGGGCTGAATGATCGCCAGATAAAAAATGTCAAGTATAGTTGATTTTGGAATAGCTTGCGCGGAACCGTTGTTTTCCATGCTAAGCAGAATAGCCGAAATTACACCCGGCACCAACACTGTAAGCGCAACGATGAATGGAGCTTGGTAGCGTACAAAATCACGGGAGCTATAATCTTGCGGATTGCCGAGGGCGCCAAACATAAATGAGCCCAACATGTAAAGGGCAATCCCCCAACAAATAAGGACAATACCGGTGGCAATATTACGGGTCGGTTGTGCAATACTGGCACCAAGTTCTATGGCACCTGAATGTTGGTTTTCAGGTTTGCTAACGGGTGAGGGTGCTGCCAACACAATCCCAATTGAACACACCCCCAAAAGGGCTGCCGTAGCAATGAATGTTGGTTGCCAGCCGATAAATTCAGCCAGTATAAGTGCGCCGGCCCCGACGACAAAAGATGAAGACCTGTACCCAAATTGCTCAATGGCTGATAATAAATCCAGGTGTTTGGCACTCTCAGCGCTTTCGATCCGCCATGCCGCTTGGACAATATCAAAGCTGGCAGAAAACGCAGCAATGACGATGCCGACAAGCCCAATGAACATAAGTTCCTCGGGCGGTTTGGCAAAAGATAAAACTATCAATCCCGCTACGCTGAGGCCAAGAAACAGAAACATCCAGAACCGCCTCGGCCCAATTGATAATTTGAACGGTGTTTTGTGACTTTGTAGTGCCGCCGCCCACATATATTTGAACGAGTAGGCTAGAATGATCCATGACAACAAGCCAATGGCGGAGGGCTTTACGCCGGTCGTTGTCAACCAAGCGTTAAGCACGCCGCCAACCACCACATAAGGCAGGCCAGATGCAAAGCCGAGCAACAACATGGCAAATTCCTGGCGACCCCTAAAGGCCAAGCGTAATGTTTGGCCTGCCGTCTGTTTGGTTTTGGTGTTCGTACCCATAGCTTATCTACCCATTTTGTGCAGACCTTATGTCAGACATTTACCAAATGCCACTCACTTTTTCTTGCAAGTTTGTCTAAGCCTTGCAATCATGGGCTATGAACAAGCCCGTACATACAATTGGCAAGAACACCAGCCACGCCAAACCAACGCCAATGATGGCGCAGTTTTTGGAGATTAAACAAGAGGCGCAGAGGGCCATAGGCCCGACCGGGAAGAATAATGCGGCGCAGAGGGCCGTGGGCCCGACTGGGAAGAATAACGCGACTGGCGAAAATGTTATCTTGTTTTACCGCATGGGTGATTTTTACGAGATGTTTTTTGAAGACGCAGTTCAGGCGGCGGCGGCGCTGGACATTGCCCTGACCAAGCGCGGCAAATATGAAGGCGTTGACATTCCCATGTGCGGCGTGCCCGTCCACGCATCGGAAACCTATTTACAGCGTCTGATTAAAAAGGGCTTTCGTGTCGCGGTGTGCGAACAGATGGAAGACCCAAAGGAAGCCAAAAAACGCGGTCATAAGGCCGTGGTGCGCCGCGCAATTGTCCGCGTGGTCACACCCGGCACCTTGACCGAGGACACATTACTGGATGCGCGGACGTCCAATTTTATTTTGGCCATTGCTCAAACCCATGCGGGGGCTACGGCTTTGGCGTGGGCGGATGTGTCTGTTGGCAGTTTCGAAGTTTGCGAAATAGACGCCCAGCGCCTAGAAGGCGAATTGTCGGCGTTGGCACCGCGCGAAATTGTGTTGTCTGAAACCCTCTATCAATCAGCTGAGCATAAATCAGCTTTAGAGATAAGCCGGGCCGCCCTCACCCCAATGGCCAATGCCAAATTTGATGCCCGCGCCGCAGAGCGCCGTTTGCAAGAGCGTTATAATGTCGGGGCACTGGACGGGTTTGGAGAATATTCAAAGCCGGAACTAATCGCCGCCGGGGTGTTGCTGGATTATCTKGARTTRACRCARGCSGGSGGWCAAACYSARCTWAGYCCGCCAAAACGCCGCCRYACSTCCGGGYTTTTRGCYATYGACCCGGCCACCCGYGCCAGCCTTGARATWGAACGMASCCAGWCRGGWRGCCGCAAAGGTTCGCTCTTGTCYGTGRTYGACAGAACMGTCAGCGGCCCCGGTGCGCGGGCKTTGGCGGCGCGGYTGTCRCGRCCATTRGTSGACCCGGACGCSATCAATGCMMGGCTCGACGGTGTGACRTTTTTYGTKGARACAGGCGARCATAGRGACAAAATTCGTGCATTTTTAAAACARGCCGGCGACCCGGCGCGCTCGGCTTCACGCCTGGTGCTGGGGCGGGGCGGGCCGCGTGATCTTACGTCAATTGCCGACGGGCTATTACAAGGCGAAAACATAAACGCCTATTTTGCCAACTTCCCTGATATAAAATACCCGCAAAATCTGTCCGACTGCTTGGGGGCATTTAGTCTGGCCGACAAGCCGGATCTAGCCGCACTTGTTCGCGATATTGGTAAAGCCATCAAAGTAAGCGCCCCATTGTCGGCCCGCGACGGAAATTTTGTCAACACTGGCTGGCGACCCGAACTGGACAAATTGTTGAAATTGCGCGACGATTCGCGCCGCATCATTGCCGGATTGCAAGCGGATTATGCCAAGAAAACCGGGGTGACAGCCCTCAAGATCAAACATAACAACGTATTGGGATATTTCATCGAAGTCACACCCAGGCACGGCGACACTATGCTAACCGGCCCGCACAAGGACGATTTCATCCACCGCCAAACCTTGGTGAGCGGCGTGCGCTTTACCACGGGCGAACTGGCAGATCTGGACGCACAAATAGCGCAAGCCGCCGATAAGGCTTTGGCGGTGGAGCTGGAAATATTCGAAGGGTTCGCCCAACGTATTCGCGACCAAACCGAAACCATCCGGGCAGCGGCAGGCGGATTGGCGGATATTGATGTGTCAAGCGCTCTGGCCCAATGGGCGGTGGAGGCCAAAGCTGTGCGGCCAATTATCAATGATGGTTTGACGTTTAATGTTGAGGGTGGACGCCATCCAGTGGTTGAAGCGGCGCTAAAGCGCGACGGCGGCAAGGCGTTTACCCCCAATGATTGCCGCCTTGATGCATCCGGAAAACAAGCGCGGCGTTTGACCTTGATCACAGGCCCCAATATGGCGGGTAAATCCACTTATCTGCGCCAAAACGCGCTGATGATTGTTTTGGCGCAAGCGGGTAGTTTCGTACCCGCAACCAAGGCGGTCATCGGGGTGGCGGACGCCCTGTTTTCGCGGGTCGGGGCATCGGATGATTTATCGCGTGGGCGCTCGACCTTTATGCTGGAGATGTTAGAGACCGCCGCCATTCTCAATCAGGCCGGGGAGCGTACATTCGTCATATTGGACGAGATTGGCCGCGGTACGGCCACTTTTGACGGGCTTTCGATTGCTTGGGCGGCAGCGGAACATCTCTACGAGGTCAATAAATGCCGGGCCTTATTTGCAACACATTATCATGAGTTAACCGGGCTAATGGAGAAATTACCCCTGGCAGGAAATGCTTGCTTGCGGGCCAAGGAGTGGAACGGAGATTTGGTGTTTTTGCATGATGTAGCGGACGGGGCGGCCGACAAATCCTACGGTGTGCAAGTGGCCAAATTGGCGGGCTTGCCAGCTGCGGCGGTTGAGCGGGCCAGAGATGTGCTGGCCCGGTTGGAAGCGGACGCMGACAACACCGATGCGCTCGGCGGCCTGCCAYTRTTYTGYGCCCCAAAACCMGCCGCTCCAGCCAAGCCGTCGCCTATAGACAAAGCGGTTGCGAACATGGATGTGGACGAATTATCCCCGCGCGAAGCACTGGATATGCTATACGAACTTAAAACCATATCAGAAAGCCGGTGAAATGACGTTGTTAGGAGAACTTGGCAAGCTCGGAGAGGATAGAGCAAAAATCCTTGCCTTGTTGAAGCGCAGGCTCAAGAAAACAACGGACACTATTTACACGAAATTTTCCAGCGGCGAAGCCAGTGCGTTAGAAACTGCCGCCGCTACTGCCAAAGTCCACGACGAAATTCTCACCGCCCTGTTTGATCACGCCCGCAAAAACCTGTTCGGCATGAAGAAAGACGAAATGGCCCTGTGTGCTGTCGGGGGGTATGGGCGCGGAGAAATGGCGCCGTTCTCCGATTTGGACTTGCTGTTTTTAGCGTCCGCCAAGAAAGTCGAAAACCGCCGAACCAAAGTAACGGAATATATTTTGTACATGTTGTGGGACATGGGGCTAAAGGTCGGCCATGCAACGCGCACGCCGTCCCAATGTATAGAGCTGGGCCGTAAAGACGAAACCGTATTGACCGCCATGCTTGATTTGCGGCTTTTGGCAGGGGCCGAGGAACCGGCGGCCAAACTGGTGACACTATTGTCGAAAGAACGCAGCCGAGCCCGCAAGCGCAATTATATAGCCGCCAAGCTGGCGGCCCGCGATGGACGTCATGAACGGGAGGGCAATTCGCGCTATGTCATCGAGCCTAATGTTAAAGAGGGCAAGGGCGGTCTGCGGGATTTACACGAGCTATATTGGATATCGCGGTTTATTTACGGTGGAAAGCGCCAAGGTGCGCCCATAAACCCGCACAGTGTTTCTGCCTATATGCAATTGGGGTTGCTTAACAAAAAAGCCGCCAAACGGTTTAGCGACGCTGCCGAATTTTTATGGGCTACACGCATTCATTTGCATGTTTTGGGCGGCCGGGCCACAGAAGTTTTAAGCTTTGACAAACAGGCGGAACTAGCGGCCCGCATGGGTTATGCTCAGGAAACACCGGAAGGCAAGGTTGAAGCTTTCATGCATGCCTATTTCAACACCACGAGAGAAGTTGGCTCCCTGACCCGTATGGCTTGTGCCAAGCTGGAAGCGGACAGCCAGCTTTTATTGCCACAAGGTCTGGACAGGCTCTTGCCGACGTCAAGGCGCGGGCTTAAAGAACCGGGCTTCGTATTGGAACACGGACGCCTGAATTTTTCCGCCCCTGCGCAGATCAAAAAACGACCGATATTGATGTTGCATTTGTTTCGCATTGCGGGTGCCCGAAACCTGGATATCCATCCAAATGCGTTTCAGGTTTTGCTGGCGAACCAACACAGGATTGATGACCAGTTTAGATGTTCAAGCGAAGCCGCGAAAGTTTTTTATCAAATCCTGCTCTCGGGCAAGGCCCCGGCCGCCATCCTGCGCACCATGAACGAGGCTGGTATTTTAGGCGCGTATTTGCCAGAGTTTGGCGCGATTGTCGGGCGCACCCAATTTAACATGCACCATGCCTATACGGTCGACGAGCATACACTTGCTCTAGTGCATTATCTGCATGATATTGAAACGGGCGACCTTGAGCGCGAGCACCCCCTGTCCAGCGGGTTTGTTAGGGACTGGAACACCCGCACCCGCCTCTTGGTTTATCTGGCCTGTTTGTTTCATGATGTTGGCAAGGCGGAAAATGACCAGTGCGTGGACGGGGCGCGCTTGGCTACGGTGGCTGGACTGCGGCTTGGATTGGCGGACGCAGATGTGGAAACCATTGCCTGGCTGGTGCGCAATCATTTACTGATGAGCGAAACGGCCCAAAGRCGCGAYATTTCCGACSRAGCGACAATCGACGGTTTTGCCCGCACGGTTGGGTCTTTAAAGCGCTTGCAAATGTTGACCGCCTTAACCGTTGTTGATATCCGCGCCGTCGGGCCAGGCATTTGGAACGACTGGAAGGGTGAGTTATTGCGCCAACTTTATTACAGCACCCGCACGCGCTTAATGGGCATTGAGCCTGGCCCTCAGGAAACCAGAGAAGACCATGTTTCCGCCCTGACCCGTATTCCTGAAAAAGCAAGGCGTAAAACCCATTATGTAAAAGCCAAACTTAACCGACCAAAAGACATTACCGAGCTTTGGGTTTTGACCAAAGATAGGCCCCATTTATTTGCTGATCTGACCGGTGCAATTTCCGCCAGCGGCGCGTCAGTTATTGGGGCGCGGCTGCATACATCTGATGACGGTCGGGTGTTTAACCGGTTCTATTTACAAAATGCCCAAGGTCTGGCTTTTGGCCGCAAACACCCGACCCGTTTGCGGGAATTGGAGGTCAAGACTACGGCGGCGGCAAAAGGTGAAATGACCGAATTTACGCCCGTGCCCGCCTTGCCCTCAAGCCGGGCTCGCGCCATCCCCGTACACCCGCGCATTGCTTTGTTGAGCCGTCAGCCAGGGGAAAGCATTCTGGAAATTGAGGGGCGGGATCGTCCAGGACTGCTTCATGCTTTGGCTTTGGTTTTAGCGCGCCATGATTTGTCTGTACGCTCGGCTCATATTGAAGTGGTTGGCCCTAAAGCCATTGATGTGTTTTATGTCAATTATACGCCAGATAATACCCCGGACGAAGCCAAATTGCAGGCGGATTTACTTGAGGTTTTGGCTATGTCTGAACACAAACAAAAACAGAAACTGGGCGCAGCATGAAGCTGATTAAATCCACAGCCATTATCGGGACGCTAACTTTGTTCAGCCGGGTACTTGGCCTGGTGCGCGACACGTTGACGGCAAGTTTTCTTGGCGCGGGGCCGATCAATGACGCGCTGGTGACGGCCTATAAAATCCCCAATACATTTCGCAGGATTTTTGCAGAAGGGGCATTTAACTCTGCTTTTGTGCCGCTCTATGCCAGACGGATCGAAGAAGAAGGCAAGGCGGCAGCGGATAAATTTGCCTCTGAAGCTTTTGCTGGCTTATTGGTCATGGTGGCTACAATTGTTATCATTTTTGAAATGACCATGCCGTGGACGCTTAACTTGTTTGGCGCTGGGCTTGGCCGCGAAGCCTTGCAACCGGGGGCCGGGTTTCCCTATAATCTCTCGACTTATGATTTGGCAGTTGTCGGGGCGCAAATCACCATGCCTTATCTTTTGCTCATTTCCCTAACGGCCATGTTTTCAGGTATTCTCAACACCCGCCACAGATTTGTTGCCGCAGCATTTGCACCGGTTTTGCTCAATATTATCTTGATCGGTATTTTCATATTGATGATGAAATATCAATGGAGCAAGCAAGTTCTATCTTTGTATTTGGCGCTGGGCATGACAGTTTCAGGCTTGTTTCAATTATCGCTTGTGGTTTGGGCTTGTCGCAAAGCTGGCGTCAATATCACATGGAAGCGTCCGCGTATGACACCCGGTGTTAAACGTCTGTTGACACTTGGGGTGCCTGGCATGTTGGCCGCCGGTATTACCCACATCAATATCATGGTGAGCCACAACATCTCGACCCTGCAACAAGGCGCACCGTCCTGGCTGAATTATGCCGACCGTCTCTATCAACTCCCGCTGGGCATGATCGGTATCGCCATGGGTATTGCGCTTTTGCCTGCACTGTCCAGACGCTTGCGCTCCGGTGATGAGCAGGGTGCCAAAACTTCCCTTAACCGGGCTATGGAAATCGCCGCCTTTCTGACCTTGCCTGCGGCGGCCGCCTTGGCGGTGATGCCGGAATTTTTAGTGGGCGGCCTGTTTGAACGCGGTGCTTTTGCAGCTTCTGATACCAAAGCGACAGGCATGGCCTTGCGCATGTTTGCATTTGGCTTGCCGGCATTCGTTTTGATCAAGGTTCTCACTCCGGCGTTTTTCGCCCGTGAAAACACCAAAACGCCGATGTTTTACGCCGGCATGTCGGCTATCATCAATTTGGTTTTGGGCTATATTTTATTTGTAAAATTAGGCTTTTGGGGTCTAGCTATAGCGACATCATTTGCCGGCTGGGTCAATGTGTTTTTTCTGACCAGGGCCTTGTTGCAAAATGGTCATTTTGCGCCGGACGCCCGCTTGCTTGCCAGACTGCCGCGCATTGCTTTGGCCAGTTTTGTTATGGGGGCCGCAGTTTGGTGGTTGTCCCAATATTTTGCCCCCATGCTTGGGCACGGGTTTTTGAAAAATTATTTGCTTCTGGGCCTTGTCTCGGGCCTAGGGTTTGTGCTTTATGCCCTCGCCGCTTTAGGCTTACGGGCTTACGGGCTGAATGATATCCGCTACGCAATTGGAAAATGACTATGGACACGCAACAAGACTATTCAGGCCCGCAAAGGGTGTTTTCAGGCATGCAGCCCACGGGCGCTCTGCATTTGGGAAATTATCTGGGCGCTTTGACAAAATTCGTTGATCTGCAAAACACCCATGAGTGTTTGTTTTGTATTGTCGATTTACATGCCGTCACCGTGTTTCAAGACCCCAAGCAATTGGCCAATCAAACCCGCGAAATTGCCGCCGCCTATCTGGCTGCCGGCGTCGACCCGGCCAAAGCTATTATTTACCCGCAATCGCAAGTGGCTGCCCATACGGAGTTGGCCTGGTTTTTCAACTGCGTCGCCCGCGTAGGCTGGCTGTCGCGCATGACCCAGTTCAAGGACAAGGCCGGCAAAAATAGTGAACGGGTTTCGGTCGGGCTTTATGCCTATCCTGTGCTACAAGCTGCGGACATATTAGCCTTTAAAGCCACCCATGTTCCGGTCGGGGAAGACCAAAAGCAGCATTTGGAATTGTCGCGTGATATTGCGCAAAAATTCAATAATGATTTTGGCGTGCCCGGTTTTTTCCCACTGCCAGAACCCCTGATCCAAGGGCCGGGTGCTCGTATTATGTCCTTGCGCGACGGCACCAAGAAAATGTCAAAATCCGACCCATCCGATAATTCGCGCATCAATTTAACCGATGATGTGGAGACAATCGCCAAGAAATTCCGAAAGGCCCGCACGGACGCAGGCATGGTGCCGGAAATGATCGACGAGCTTGCAGGTCGCCCTGAAGTGAAAAACCTAGTCGGCATTTATGCGGCTTTGTCTGGCCTGAAAGACCAACAAGTGTTGGACCAATTTGCGGGTCAGGGCTTTGGGGTTTTCAAGCCTGCATTGGCAGATTTAGCAGTTGAAAAACTGCGACCTATTAGCACACGGCTAAACGAATATCTTGCGAACCCGGACGAAGTAGATAAAGTATTGGCGAGCGGCGCAGAGCGGGCTGCAAAAATTTCAACCCCTATCATGGCAGAAGTGCGCAAAGTGATGGGGTTTTGGGGGACGTAATATGATACGCAAAACTTTGGTTTACCCGACCTTGGTGTTTCTGTTGTTATTGTTGGCAGCGACCATTTATATATTTTCCGGTTCCGAGAAAATCCGCCACTCAGACATTCGCATTGAAAATGCCAGCGTGCGCGCCCCCTTGCCCGGCCAGTCAGTTGGGGTTGCCTATTTTCATATTATCAATGCTGGCGGGGCCAATGAGCTATTGGCCATTTCAACTCCGGTCAGCTCTAATGTCGAATTACACACAGTCTTAAACGAAGACGGCATTATGAAAATGCGCAAAAAAAAGACGGTAAAAATCCCGGCTTTGACCACCACCAAATTTGAACGCGGCGGTTTACATGTGATGTTGTTCGGGGCAAAAATTCCCAAAGACATGCTGACCGTTCCGTTGACATTTACGTTTGCCCGCCCACCGGTTTTGCGTGAGGACGGAGAAATAATCTATACATTGACCATTGAAGCCCGTCTTGAAAATTAGGGTATAAGAGAAATTTCCCTGACTGTTAAGGTCTCAATTTCGGCAATAATTGTACGGAAATACGCGGCCCGCTTTGCTTCATCTGTGAACGGCGCCATACCAGATTTATGGGGCGATTGCGCAGAGGTGGACAATAGTACAGCGCTCCGGTAGTCGAGCCCGGCCCTTGCCAGCAAAAATAAACCGTAACGGTCGGCCTCTTGCTCGAGCTGGTTCGGTGGGCTTTCCGACCAATAATGGCCTAAAGAAATATGGCCTAGCTCATGGGCAATGATCAAGGTCAGCGCCAGATCACTGACGCGGCGCATCAGGCCGGTTGTGATATAGACCACCTGACCGTCGGTTGAGGCATTGGCCCTGTCGTCTTGCTTGAGAAAAATAGGCGTATTGGCAATATCTATATCTTTGGCCAATAGGGGCGCAGCAATTTTGTCCAAACGCGCCGTCATGGTTTTATGTTGGTGTGGCCCGGCTTGGCTGGCACATCCAGAGTTGACATAACCAAGCAAAACCAGAGCCATCAACATTATAACCAGCCTACTCACGTTGACCCGGGCCCTTTTCCCCTATGTAATTTGGCAGCAGCATTTGCCCGGCTTTGCGTTTAGCCTCGATTTCCTGTCTGGCCAAGCGAATGGACAAAAGCCTTCTGGGGGTCACCGGATGGGTTTTGGCCCGGACAATGCTTTTGGGGTGCTTGACGCCAAGCCTGCGCCAAAAATCTTCAACCCCGGTCAAATCATAACCGGCACGGGCCATATAATACAGGCCGAYATAATCAGCCTCGGATTCGAACGGGCGCGTGGTGCGGGTAGCAAAGCCGGATATCACCGTATTCCAAATCGCCTTGCGCACATGTTTCATGGTGTTGTGGGCCAGCTCGTGGCCAATAATCAAAGCCAATTCTTCATCGGTTTTTGCAAATTCCATCATGGCAGTGGTGACGGTGATCGAGCGGCCATTGGCATAGGCATTTATGGCGCCTGACATTTTAAGGCGGGCGGGATAGGCACAGGCAGGTTTTGTGTCGATTGCAATTTCCCTGTCTAAACCAAAACGGCGGATGCGTAAATTTGAGGCTTCGCCTAGGTCTCCATGATGGGCGGAAACCGGGTTGCCGTCATTGTCCAGCAATATATCCCCAGCTCGGATACCGGCCATATCTGCAGGCCCGTCTTTTCGGACAAATAAAACGCTATGTGTGTCGCCTGCCTCTAGTCTTCGCATAGCAGCCGATCGCAAATGTTTCGGGTAGGATTTTTGGCTGTGGGTTACAAGGCCGAGGTCGGCACGAGTTTTTGGGCAGAGATCGGCATTGGTACCAAGAATAAGAGCGCTGACCCGGTCGAGCCGTTTGCCCATTGCCAGGAAGCGTTTGAAAGCTTCGATTTCCTGTATCGCGGTTTCGGCTTGCAAGCTGTGTGTATCAGGAACGGGGAGTTGAGTTTGTATCGTCGCACACCCTGCAAACGAAAGCGCGGCAAGGCTGGTCAAATATAAATTTTTCATGGTTTTCATCTCGGTAAAATGGGCAAAATAGCTAGGTTCGTCAAACAAAATTGTCGGCTTCAGAGATAAGTCTCGTAATAATTCATTAAGCTT
This sequence comes from Robiginitomaculum sp., assembly GCA_002733385.1. Taxonomy (GTDB): domain Bacteria; phylum Pseudomonadota; class Alphaproteobacteria; order Caulobacterales; family Maricaulaceae; genus Robiginitomaculum_A. Next base: position 57,664 of record NVVO01000010.1, on the reverse strand, counting down.
CCTTGGTTTAATTTCAGCTTACTATTGACATGGGAATATTTCCCATGTATGCAGACATGGTAGAAACCGCCCTTGTGGGGCAACCTAACTTAAGGAGAACGAAATGAAAAAATCCATGATAAGCTTGTTGGCCCTAGCTATGCTCGGCACCACCAGCCTAGGGATAACTGCCAGCGCCGCCAATATTCCGCGCCCCGGCGAGATCGAGGTGACCCGGGACAACTACCAGCGCATTGTCAATATGTTACAAGAGGCTGGCCTTAACCGCGCCGAGATAAAACGCTGGATCAATGCCAGTTTAAATGCTGGTGGCTCTGGGGGTGACGGGCCGCATATTGGCGAGCGGGAAATTGACCGGGCGACAGGTAAGGTCAGGGACCGCGCTATAGACCGTTCCAGAGACAGGACGGGTGACCGCGCCGCCCATGGGCGCAGCGTTAACTTGGTGCGCCCGGCTAGAGTTGAGCGCATACAGCGACCTAGCCGACCCGTCAGGCTTGATCGTGTGCGCCGTCCAGACAGGCCAGACCGCCCAACGCGACCAGCCCGGCCTTCACGCCTTGGTTAGACCATATTAACTTGGTGGCGGTATCATGCCGCCACCAACAAGCTAAAGGGGAGGGAAAAATGATGAAACCTGTATTTAGATTACTTTTTACCGTGGTTTTCAGTGGGACAATATCTTCATACCATCTGGCCCAGGCCGAAGAACCTGGTGCTGAGGATAGCAAAAGCCAGACGCAACCTGGCCCGGAAGTGCGCTGGAGTACCGGTGTGGACCTCACAAGTGGCAAATACGCCGATAACCAGACCACCAGTATTTTCTATGTGCCATTTTCCGCCAAAGCCCTGTTTGGGGATTTTGAAGCCAAACTCACCGTGCCCTATATTCGTATAAAAGGCCCAGGCACTGTGGTTGGCGGCGGCGATGTCGGGCCGATCAACCGCAACCGGGCGGCCAATACGATCACTACCCAGGACGGTATCGGCGATGTTACGGCCAGTTTGACCTATACGAAATTCATGCAAGACAATACTTTGTTTGTTGATTTTACTGGCAAGGTAAAATTGCCCACAGCAAATGAGCAAAAAAACCTTGGCACTGGTTTGASWGATWWWMSKAKSCARATTGATGTYACAAAAATTGTAGGCGGGGTCAATTYATTCGCCACAYTWGGYTAYAGATTTATGGGCAGTTCAGAYACTTTGGTGCTGCGCGACGGSTTGYTWGGCTCCGTMGGGGCYAGYTTYGATRTWTCGRAWMRYGCCAGYYTRGGCYTRTTYTATGATTACCGYCAAAGCGCRTCYGTAAGGGCGGAAAACCCGTCCGAGCTCACCGGCTTTATCAGTTGGAAGCTGTCCAAAAAAATCAGGCTGCAAACCTACGGTGTTGTCGGGTTTTCCAGCGGTAGCCCGGACACGGGGGTCGGCATGCAAATAAGCTTGCGCCAATAATAATATTGGCAAACCAGATTACCGGGGATACAGGCAGGAACCCTCCCCAGCTTCCTGTCACCACGGCGGCCTTCAATAGTTTGGGTCGCTAAGGTCTCCGGTCAATTGGCCGCCCCTGCGATAGACCCTCGTCAGGGGCGGCCTTATACCAGTAAATACCCTTTGAGAAAACACATATGGGGAAAACACATGTATGGGATTGTTTCCCATACAAAAACCCTTTAAGCTGACCTAGATGAAAAATACCAACCACCATACCGCGCCGCCAAAAGCCATGACCATTGCTGTGGGTCGGGTTTTACGTCCGCTGGTGCGCGGATTTATTCGTTTTGGTTTAACATGGCCTTTGGTGGCAGACATCATAAAGCGAACCTATGTGGATATTGCCAATGAAGACTTCAAAACCAAGCCAGACAAACCGCCAACCGATAGTCGCATCAGTCTGCTAACTCGCGTCCACCGCAAAGACATAAGGCGGTTTCGTTTGGAAACCACACCTGCGCCGTTGAATTTATCAGACAGCTCAGTCGGCGCACAAATCATTGCGCGCTGGCAAGCTGGTGCCCCGTATTTGGATGCCCAGGGCAAGCCCAAACCCTTGCCGCGCACGGGAGAATTTGGCTTTGACCATCTGGCAAGGGGCATATCCAAGGACACGCATCCAAGGGCTATTTTAGACGAACTTTTACGCGGCGGTGCCGTAATTGTCGACGATGACAATCATGTTCATCTCGACACAAGTGCTTTTATTCCTGCGGAGGACTTTGAGGGCCTTGCTTGGTATTACGGGCTGAATTTACATGACCATATTGCCGCCAGCACCCATAATATTAGTGGCAACACCCCGGCCTTTCTTGACCGCGCCGTGCATTATTCAGGCTTGACCCCTGCGTCCGTAGCGGAGCTTGAGAAATTGTCAAAAGAAATGGCAATGGAAATCCTGCTATCGGTAAATGCCAAAGCCCAGGAATTGGAAGTCCGAGACAAAGGTCGCGCCGACGCCAACCAACGCATGACATTTGGCGCGTATTTTTACGGGGAAGCGGACGAAAATCCAGATGTAAGCCTTGATGAGAATTCGGGTGAAAACCCACAACAGGAGACCAGCAATGACTAAAACGATCTCCTTGGATGTAAAACGTATTTTTCTGGCGGGCTTCATGGCGGTGGCGGTGTTGTTGGTCGTATTGTTGATGCGCCCCGGAGGGATTGGCGGCACGGGCATTGGCGGCGGCGAAGGCAGTGGCGGTGGTCTGGGCGGCACAGGTGTAGGAACAGGCTTTATTGGCCGCATTGACAGCTTTGGCAGTATCTGGGTCAACGGCACAGAAATCTTCTATGACGACGATATTCCCGTAAGTTTTGGTGGCCGGGTTGGCATAGTATCCGAGCTTGCAATTGGGCATGTGGTGCAAGTGGTGGCCAAACCAAATGACCTAGGTGTTTACCGCGCCAGTTCACTTGTTGTGCGCTATGAAATTGTAGGCCAAGTTCAATCGCAAGATTTAAACAGCGTGACAATTTCTGACCAACGGGTTTTGCTATCCGGTGCAATTTCGCCGCCTAATCTTGGTGGCACTATAGCGGTTAGCGGCTTTCGGCGCAGTGACGGTATGATTATTGCCAGCCATATCGATATGGTTGACGCGGGCAAGCCAGTTGTCGCGGCCACGCTGGAGAAGCCCTTTAAGGAAGACGTTGAGAACTTGTCTTTGAGCGGATATATGCGCAGCAATGCGGACGGATATAGTCTCTATGGTTACCGGGTTGATACCGTCCCGAGTGATTTCGTGCCAGAACGTCTAACCACCGTGACGGCCAAGACAAATGCGGGTGAACTCACCATAATCAATATGCGCCAAGCGCCAAACCCTGCCATGCCTGCGCCAGATGCCCCCGAACCAGACGCTCCTAAAACTGGACCTGTGCCAAAACCCGTACCCATCAATGCCCCGCAGGTTGAACCCCCGCAAAAACGACTGGTCGTGCCCAAGCCGCAACCCGCGCCGCGCAACAAGCCAGAAACCACAAGACCTGAACGCGCTCAGACTTTGCCGCAGCGTCAGGAGATGCAAGACATGGAAGCGCCTGAACGCGGGCAAGACACGATGATGAATGAACCGCCAGCAGAGCCACAAAGGGGCATGGGAAGTGAGGCCGAAGAGGGACAACAAAGAGAAGAGCCAGAAACCCAAACGGAGACCCAAACTGAGACGCAAGACGAACGAAGTGAGGAAGGGTCTGCACTGCCAGCAATGGACCCAGAAGCTAATCCTGACACCCCTGACATGAATCCTGAGAGGGGCGGCGATATGCCGCACGATGAACGCACCGCGCCAGAACGCGACACAAGGCCGGATATGCAACCTCCTGCGCAGCGGCCGGACCGCGCCGAACGGATGCAACCACCCCAAAGAGTTGACAGGCCCGATCGTCCAGAACGCATGGAGCGCCCGGAACGGCCAATGCGGCCCGAACGTCCCGACAGACCTGAACGGCCTGAACGACCAGAGCGGCCCCGCTAAACCTTCACAAGTCCCCGTAACCAACGGCCACAAGATACAAACCGTCCGGCGGAGCGACGGGGCTACAAGCTGTTCGGTCGCGGGCGGCTAGAATATCGGCGACATTTTGCGCGGTTAATTTACCCATGCCGACCTCGGCCAATGTGCCGGTGATTGAGCGGATTTGTCGGTGCAGGAAGGAGCGGGCTTTGGCGTGAATATGTATCTCTGTGCCGACTCTCGTGACGGTCAATTGGTCGAGTTTCTTAACCGGGGATTTTGCCTGACATAATTTATCGCGAAACGTGGTGAAATCATGCTCCCCCAGTAAATTCCCCGCCGCGTGGTGCATGAGATCCGCATCCAGCTTAACCGGAAGCCGCCAGATCCGACCCTTATCAAGGGCCAATTTCGGGCGGCGATCAATCAGCCTGTAAAGATAGGTGCGCGACACGGCATCAAAGCGGGCATGGAATTCATCGCCAACCATCTGGGCGTCCAATACCGTAATCGGGTGCGCAGCAAGATGAAAATTTAGCCCGTCGCGGACTTTATCGTCCCGCAAGTTTTTGACCAAATCCACATGGGCAACCTGGCCCAGAGCATGTACGCCCGCGTCTGTGCGTCCGGCTGCGAACAGTCTTGGTCTGACATTGTCGGGCTTTGCCCCATCAAGGGCAAAACAGGCTTCTTCAATAGCCTGCTGTACGCTGGCGTGAGCCTTTTGCCGTTGCCAGCCAAAATAAGGCCCGCCGTCATATTCTATGGTTAGTTTATAGCGGGTCATGTCAATTGTGTGCCACGGGCCACGGGTCGTCCGCGCAGATAATCCGCCGCGTCCATCACCGATTTGCCGCCCGCCTGTACCCGCAATACGCGCAAGGCTTTGTCACCTGTGGCAATCAATAATTCATCATCAAGCACGGTGCCGGGCGCGCCCGTACCGTCTTCAACTTGCGCCAAATGTATTTTGGCCCGCTCAACACCTTTTTTAGCGGGCAGTTCACACCAGGCGCCGGGAAATGGGGACAGGCCGCGAATATGCCAGTCTAGTTCCTTCGCGCTCATGTCCCAATTTATCCGGGCTTCGGATTTATCAATTTTAGCCGCATAGGTCGGTTCGCCGACCTGCTCGCTAGGGTTCAGTGCGCCGCGCTGCAATGCCGCCAAAGCCCGTGGCCATAACCCGGCCCCAATCTGCGCCATGCGGTCATGTAATGTGCCCGCCGTATCGTCGGCACTAATGGCCACGGTTTCCGACAGCAAAATCGGCCCGGTGTCCAGCCCCACTTCCATTTGCATAATTTGGGCGGCAGTTTCAGTGTCGCCGGCCATAATCACCCTTTGGACGGGCGCGGCCCCGCGCCAGCGCGGCAGTTKSGARCCGTGYAARTTTAGACAGCCGTATTTAGGGGCCGCCAATGCCCGCTTGGGCAGAATTTGCCCGTAGGCCACCACACAAGCCACATCAGCGTCGAGATCTTGCAAGGCATCAATAACACGGGGCTTGCGAAAGCTCTGCGGCGTTTCCACCGCAATACCCATAATATCGGCGAATTGATGTACGGGGCTTTTGCGCATGTGCTTGCCGCGCCCGGCTGGACGCGGGGGCTGGGTATAGACCCGCACCACATCATGGCCCGCCGCAAGTATTTCCGATAATGACGGCACGGCAAATTCCGGCGTGCCCATAAAGACAACCCGCAAGGCCATTAGGCGTCTGCTTTCGCTTTTTCGAATTTTTGCACTTTTTTGACGGCGCGGTTTCGCTTCAGCCTTGAGAGATAATCAATAAACAATACGCCCTTGAGGTGATCCATTTCGTGCTGGATACAAATAGCGTATAAACCCTCAGCCCATTCCACCACTTCCTTGCCGTGATAATCCAGATAGCGGATTTTCACCCGGCTGGGCCGCTCTATTTCGTCGTAGACTTCGGGGACAGACAAACACCCTTCTTCGTAAGGCTTTAATTCGTCTGCGGATTCCAGGATTTCCGGGTTGATAAAAAATTGCGGGTTTGGCTGCGGCGGACTTTTCGTCCCGTCCTCGCTCTCACTATCGTCTTCATCCTTGCCCTCACCCCGGTCTTTGGCAATATCCATAACAATAACATTGAGCGGCACGCCGATTTGAATGGCCGCCAAGCCAATGCCCGGTGCATCGTACATGGTTTCCAGCATATCGTCCATCAAGGCACGGGTTTCGTCCGTCACCTTGCTTACGGGTTTGGATACCCGTTTCAACACAGGGTTCGGCACGGTCAATATAGGTCTAATTGTCATGGCCTTGATGTAGGTCTCCTCATTACATTCGTCAAGTACGGCCATTCGTCAAGCTTTCGTCAGAGGATTGATGATGTTGGGCCAAGGCTATCGCCCGCGTATAATTTGAGCGCCTGCCTTTTACCAACATATAATACAATAACTAAACTAATTTAGTCATTATGCTATAGCCAAGATATTTGGGTATATATGTCCTGTATCCCCATATTATGGCCTTTGTAGTGCCGATATCGCCACGCCCGTAAGGCTGGCGGCTTGCTGTTTATTCTGGCCAAAGTATAGGACGGCCCGTGTGGTTTTGCCCTCACTGGATATACCAGATGAGTGCGCTTGGATTTGTTTCGTGAGGGTTAACCACACGGCGGTGTTTATGCGGTACGGCCGATTTTTGCGAAGTAGTGTTGATGATACAAAAAATCATCTCAACAACGTCCAGCTCACGCACCGGGACCCGGGCCGCCCGATCAGTTATCATCAGGCCTCAGTCCGACACCGTCCCTACGCTCCGGCAAACTAACGCGTTTTGCTTGTCCAATGAACGAGAGAACAGGAGCACTATAGTTCAGCACAGACACGCATGGATAAGATTGTTTCAATTTTGGTTATGTCGTTGAATATATTGGTTTATATTTTTTCGTAATCATGGGAATCTGGCAACACCCTACAGGAACATTCCTATATCATCGCCGTGCCGCCGATTATGTGTTTTGGTAGTCAAGATTAAAGACTGGGCTAACCGAGACCAAGCTGGTGAATTGATCCAAACGGCTATCGGGGCTTATAAGGGCTAGAACCTGCCCCAATAACCCCCGTGTGTGTGTTCGGTGTTATGCCCGCCCAATGATTGCACGAGAATAGCTCAATAAAAACAAAAGGTTCAAGTAGTAAGTGGCGCGTGACTTTCATAGTGCGTAGCCTGCCCTTGGGGTACAATCTTTCTTAATTGTATTGAAACTTTGACAGTATCCCTCAAAGACGCCGTAGTTTTTTCTCCCCTGAATATATTTCATTAAGTATTGTCGCGGGTGTTGCTGGGATTGCTCTCGCAGGTGTCGGGGTTGTAGCTGCGATTGCCCTTGCCGCTAGCCCAGTCGGGTTTGCCGTCGGCTTCGGATTTGCTATGGTAGGGCTTTTTACAGCCGCTGCAGGATTCGCTGCGGGTCAAGTTTAAATAAATATTGTAGGGATATATCAGTAAAACTGGGTATACCCCTACAATACGAGGATGTTAGAATGAATTTGTCTTCTCAATCAGTGCTAAAATTCATAGTTGGCCTTTTTGTCATCACTTTTTTATTTTTGTTTTTCTTTACAACTAAAGCGCAATATATATTGAGTGTTTTAGGTCTAACTTTTGGCTTGATAAGCTTCGCATACTTTGTTTATGAAAATATCAGAGTGGCGCATAAGACAGATTTTAATGTCTCTTATGTAAGCATTTTGTTTTTAGTTTTATTCGGAACGCTCTGTTTCGTAATATCAATTTTTGCTACAGAGACTTTCACGCTCGCATTAGCCTTGGCTTTTGTAGCGCTCACAAGCTCAAGCAGTGTTTTGTATGTTCTAAAACTTCGCAAATAACTATTGTTATTTTCAAGATTAGTTGAGGCCCGTTTAAAGCATTTGTATAGATGTTTGCATAAGCCCCCAAACGAATAGTTTTGAGCTCCCTTGCCCTCTCACGGTTTCCCTGAGAAATTAAAGGTTCAAAACCATGGCTTAAAACTGTTTGGCTTTTGAACCCTTTGTGATGCTCTTGGTATATGAAAATTGGATATGCAAGAGTTTCGACCACGGCCCAGAGCCTATCTAAGTATAGTCGTTGATCCCTAACAGCCTCCAGAGAAAACCCCCCAAAAACCTCTAGACAAAGCTAAATTTCCCACTAAAACGTCCGTAACCAAATTTTGGGCTTTTTAATATCCTTAAGGGGGACACATGTCTATTTCCGAACTTGCAAAACTGCCGCCAATCATTGGCGCTCTTGGTCTTTTGATTGCGCTGGCCTTGTATTTTATTGTCAAGAGATATCCTGAAGGCGACGACAAGGTCAAGAAAATCGGCGACCAGATCCATCTGGGCGCCATGGTGTTCATGAAACGCGAATACAAAATGCTGACCATGTTTTTGGTGGTGTTGACCATTATTGTCTGGCTGGCTCTGGGTAAAGAAACCGGTATAGCCGTCATTGTCGGGGCGGTATCCTCGTCGATTGCAGGTTGGCTCGGCATGTACGCGGCCACCAAGGCCAATGTGCGCACGGCCACGGCGGCGAAAGATCACGGTGCAGCCAAGGCTTTGACCGTCGCATTTTTCGGCGGCTCGATCATGGGGCTTTGTGTCGCGGCGCTTGGCCTAATAGGTCTGGGCGGATTGTTTTTAGTTTACGGCCTCGGCGGCGAATTATCGCCAGAGAGCCTAAAGCGTAATGTCCATGCCCTTGAAGGTTTTGGTATTGGCGCGTCCTGTGTGGCTTTGTTCTCGCGCATCGGTGGCGGTATTTTCACCAAGTCTGCCGATATTGGCGCTGACCTGGTTGGTAAATTAGAAGCTGGTATCCCGGAAGATGACCCGCGTAACCCAGGCGTAATCGCTGATAATGTTGGCGATAATGTCGGCGATGTTGCCGGTATGGGTAGTGATATTTTCGAAAGCTATTGCGGGGCCATGATTGCCTCTATCGCYATTGCTGCGATCATGGGCAGTACGGMMTTGATGTTYTTGCCRYTRGCWCTSGCAACCATYGGYTTGSTGGCKTCYATTTTGATGATCGGYGTGRTTAAAWTRTTCKCRGGCGCRGCTCCGGCRACGGCACTGCGKATCGGTACTTTGGGTGCGCCGGTTYTRTTTTTGGCGGCKGCTTATRTTCTYATTCAAAAAATAGGTATTGAKACSKMYGYTCTGGACGATATTGMCAMACCRCTTAAWGTYTGGCTGGCKGTTGCYWGYGGYGCGGCTGGYGGTGTMGCCATTGGYTTGATCACCGAATATTATACYGGYGGYTCTCCWGTGCGYAAAATCGCCAAATCCGGTAAAACCGGCCCGGCAACGGTTATGATCACCGGTCTTAGTGTTGGCATGCAATCGGTGGTTATTCCGCTCTTGGTGTTGGCAACGATTGTTTTCGTCTCGACCTCTTTGGTTGGTATTTACGGTGTTGGTATTGCCGCAGTTGGCATGTTGGCCACGGTCGGCATTACTATGGCCATTGATGCTTACGGCCCTGTGGCTGATAATGCGGGCGGCATTGCAGAAATGGCTGGCATGGGTAAAGAAGTGCGCGAAATCACCGACGGTCTTGACGAGCTCGGCAATACGACGGCGGCGATTGGTAAAGGGTTTGCTATTGGTGCGGCCGCACTTGCCGCTTTGGCGATCATTGTTGCTTTTGGCGCAGTGGTTGGCGAACACCACGCGGACTTCTCCATGGAGCTTTCCAATCCGCAAGTCTTGGTTGGTCTGTTTATCGGCGGCACAGTTCCGTTCTTGATAGCGGCCATTACCATGACGGCGGTCGGCGACGCGGCCTTTGAAATGATCAATGAAATCCGGCGACAGTTCAAGGAAATACCTGGTCTTCTCGAAGGCAAGGCTGAACCTGATACGGCCAAATGCGTTGATATTGCCACGACAGCGGCGCTCAAGAAAATGTTGCTGCCGGGTGCCATCGCCGTTGGCGTACCGCCTCTGGTCGGGTTTGTGCTGGGTGCAGAAGCCCTCGGCGGCTTTCTGGCTGGTGCATTGCTGACCTGCGTACTCATGGCTTTGTTTATGGCCAATGCGGGCGGTGCCTGGGACAATGCCAAGAAATATGTCGAGAAAGGCAATTACGGCGGCAAGGGTACGGACACCCATATGGCTGTGGTCGTTGGCGACACGGTTGGTGACCCGTTCAAGGACACATCCGGCCCGGCTATGAATATTTTGATCAACGTCATGGCAATCGTCAGCTTGGTGATTGCGCCGCTGTTGACGACCCACGGAATATTCTCCTAGAGGTTCACATCTGAAAATAAAACAAAAACCCGGCGCTTAACGGCTCCGGGTTTTTTATTATGTGGCAATGATTTAATTGTGCTATGTTGGCGTATGATATGCAAAAAACTTCTTAATGGTTTTGCCCTAGTACTGCTTTTAGCGCTTGTTTTAGCACTGGCTGCTTGCACGACGAGTGATGTTTATTCTCAAAGCTCCAATTCCAAAGTGCCAGATTTCAAAGTGCCAGATTTCAAAGTGTCTGCGTGCGAAAACAAGTTGTGGCAACAAACCAGCCTGTTTTTAGGGCGTAGCATCAATACTGGCGGTGAAGTATCTGAAGCTGACTGGCATAGGTTTATGAGCGAAACCGTTATTCCTAATTTCCCCGATGGATTTAGTGTTGTTGATGCCAAAGGATTTTGGAATAATGCGGGGACAACCGAGCAKGAAAAAAGYAARATRCTYATCATATTGCATACTGGCACACCTGTGAGCCGCGGTAAAATCGATAATATAGCGCAAATTTATATWGAAAAATTCCAGCAAAAGTATGTTATCGGCGGCAGCTCTATAATCTGCCCGCATTTTTACGAAAACAAAGAATAGCTTTCTTCAAATCAACCGTGTGCCAGCCACCCGGCCTTCCAGATCCAGTAAAAATTCCTTGGTCGGGATACCACCGCCAAACCCAGTCATGGATTTGTCGGCTCCGATAATGCGGTGACACGGCACGATCACCGGAATGGGATTGGCGTTATTGGCCCCGCCAACGGCGCGAGATGATTTGGGGTTGTTGATGGCGTTTGCAATGTCGCCGTAAGAACAGGTTTCCCCGTAAGGCACATCTATGAGTGCTTGCCAGACCGAGCGTTGGAATTCAGAACCACTGAGCTTGATGGGTACGGTAAATTTGGTGCGGGTTCCGGCGAAATATTCCGTGAATTCCTGCCGAGCTTGGGTGAACATGCGGCCGTCTTTTTTCCATATTTCAAGTGGACGCCGGGCTTGAAACCCTTCGGCAAAACCGACAAACCGGAGATAGTCCTTACACCCCGCCAGCAARAGCGGCCCGATTGGTGTGTCCAGATAATCATAATGGGTAATGTTTTTAGATGTTTTTTTTAAATTCCGCATAATGGCTCCGTGTGTACTTACAAACTTACAGTATAACTTTACATTGGCAATGCTCGCCGGATACGGACATTGTTATTGGCAGTGGCTAGCGGTTTGTTATATTCTCGTGTAGAGGCAAGATATGAGCAATACCGTACCGGATTTCGAAATATGCAACCGAGCCCGCCTGCGCAAAGACAGCGCCTATGACGGCGTGTTTTTTATTGCTGTGCGAACCACGCGGATTTATTGTCGGCCTATTTGCCCTGCGCCGCAACCCAAGACCGTTAATATTACGTTCTTGCCTAGCGCCGCCGCCTGTGAACAAGCTGGATACCGCCCATGCCTGCGCTGTCGCCCGGAAACCGCCCCGTTTTCACCGGCATGGAACGGCACTAAAACCACGGTCGAGAGAGCTTTGCGCTTGATCAACGCGGGTGCGCTGGACGATACGGATACGGAAAGCTTTGCCGCCAGGCTTGGTTTGGGCGCACGTCAACTGAGCCGCCTGTTCCAAAAACATTTAAATACAACGCCCGGCCAAGTCGCCAAGACCGCCCGCATCCAGCGCGCCAAAAGATTGCTCGACGAGACAAATCTGCCCATGACCGAAATCGCCTACAAGGCCGGTTTTAAATCCTTGCGTCGTTTCAACACGGTGTTCAAGGAAACCTACCGCCGTTCTCCCACAAAAATAAAGCGCCGCTCACACACATCATAGCCACGCCGGATTTGCTTTTCTTTTTAGGGTGGATTGCGGCAAGGGATCATCAACTCTACTAGGCATTTTATATTGTAATATAGAGCCGCTCAACCACTTTCTTAACGATTTCACAACGATTTGGAAGCACATTAAAATTTGACAACAAACAATTGTTATAACAACCTCCCGAAAGGAAAAAATGACCAAATCTCTTATTATAGCTTCTGTCAGCTTATTTGCTCTAGGCATCGCATCTACTGGCTATGCTCAAACGAAACCCGCTGATGTAACAGATAATATAGCAAAAATAATGGAACGACTTGAGCGCCTTGAAATGGAAAACAAGCAATACAAGGCTCGTTTGCAAGAAGTCGAACAAGAGCTTGAAGATGTTGCGCCAACCCATACACCCGCACCGTCTGTGCCAGCAAAGGAAATGCCGCACATGGCTTCAGCTGGTACTGATGGCGTCATCAAGTTAAACCACTCTTATTCCTACGACATGTTAGACCCCACATCAAATATCAACAGCAAACAACTGTTGTTATTGCAACACAAACAAGATGGGCGGTTGGCCAGTAATTCTGTCTATTTTGGTGGCTCAATAACAGCCATTGCCAATTATTGGAGCAGTAATCGTGAAAGCAAGTTTGGTTATCTCATGCGCCACCCAACGGCAAACAACCAAGTGGGCAAGATCGTTTCCGAAGCCACTATTCATTCTGCGCAGACAAGCTTCACAGCAAATATTGGGGATTGGATCAGTGCATATGGAGAGTTTCTTTATGACCCGGAACAGAGTTTTGGCCCCGGTRCCAATACCGCCCTTGGCCGCAATCAAGTTCAACTGCGCCAAGGCTATGTATTGTTTGGCAATCTAAACAAGTCACCAATTTACGGTGCGATTGGTAAAATGAATACGCCGTTTGGACTGACTGATACCGTTAATCCGTTTACAGGCTCGACTAACTGGCACGCTTTTGGCGGCTTGGCTAATGGGGCCTTATTAGGGTATAGTAAAAATGGACTGCATATTCGCGGCCAAGCCATTCAGGGCGGCTCCCAATTCAGAGCCGCAAATGTTCCGGTTAATGGCACAAATGTACCCAGCAAGCTCAACAATTATGTTGTAGATGCCAATTATACATTTGACCTTGGGGACGGTTCAAAAGATATNATGCTAGGTGCTTCTTACCTGCGCGGGAGTGCATATTGTCAGTCATTTCCGGTTGTCCACTTTCAGGTTTGTCCGGACGCAAACCCAGCTTGGGCCGCCTATGGCCGGGCACGATTGGGCAATTTAACCTTACAGGTAGAATTTGATAAAACTGTAAATATTTGGCCAGGTACATTTAACCCGACAGCTCCGCTCAATGTATTTCCAGCCAGCAAGGTCTCCAGCCTTTTATTGGGCGCAAAATACACGACAACACTAAAAGATAAGAGAGCAGACCTGTCATTTGAATTTAGCAATTTTGTCGCTGGCCCGGACGGCTCTCCATGGCAACGTCAAAACCAATGGGTTGTTGGCTCTGCTCTGTTCTTAAGTGACAGCGCCAAATTATTTGCTGAAGGTGTGCTTGTGGAAGGGTATGCGCCGTTGAATTTTATCAGCGGCGGCAACCTTGCTGCGGGTGTAACGCATAGTGATGTTGATGCAGCCAGCATAGGTGTTATTGTTGGAGTAAATGTTGCTTACTAGCAACTGTATCTCATAATTTGAGTTTTTAACAAAATGTGCATTTAGGGTGTAGAGATATCTCATGAACAAATTGGAGGTATTTTAATGCTCTATTGGCATACAGTTTTGATAATTACGGTACATATACCCCTCATGTTCCGCTCTTACCCGCAGCGGGTATCCATCTTAGAATTTAAACTGGATACCCGCATGCGCGGGTAAGAGCGGGACATGGGGTGGTATTGTATAAATACAATTTTCCCTTTAAATACATTCATGCGATACTTCTGATTCAGTGTAGATTACATTATTTGCGCGTGATCTACCTTTGGGGTATGCCTTGCAGCTAATCCACCTATAGTACCATACTTGCTACAAGACATGAGCGGCCATGTGTGTTAGTGAGCGTAGAAATATAAAACGGGGACGTGCGTTGAACGCTTTATTCACGGAATTAAGACGCCGCAATATTTTTCGTATTGCCGGGGTGTACGCGGTTGTTGGTTGGATATTGATGCAAATTGTGTCGGTGATGACACCGGCGCTGAACCTGCCCGACTGGGTAGATAGTTTCTTTGCCGTGGCACTAATTATCGGTTTCCCTATCGCCGTGTTGCTAGCCTGGGCGTTTGAGATGACACCGGAGGGAATGAAGCGCACCGAGGGTGTCCTGGGCGAGAACAGCATCACCGCCAAAACCGGGCGTAAACTCGACTTTGCTATATTGGGCGGGTTGGTGTTTGTGGGGGCATTGATTATTGGTAGCCAGTTTACGGCTCAAAATGGCGCGGGGCGCGGTCACGACAGTGTGATTGCCGAAGCGGGCGAATTTGCAGGCCAATCTATTGCCGTCCTGCCGTTCGGGGATTTCTCGCCTAATAAAGACCAGGCCTATTTTGCCGACGGTATTGCCGAAGAATTGCTGAATGTGCTGGCCCGTGTTGAGGGCTTGCGGGTAGCATCGCGTACTTCGTCTTTTTCTTTTAAAGAGCGCGACGCCAGTATTTCAGAGATTGCCAAAGCCTTAAATGTCGAACATATTTTGGAAGGCAGTGTCCGCAAAGCGGGCAATACCTTACGCATTACCGCGCAATTGATCGACACCAAAACTGACGAACATATTTGGTCGGAGACCTATGACCGCCCTTTAACAGCAGAAAATATTTTCGTAATTCAAGACGAAATTTCAGCCGCCATTGTTCTGGAGCTTAATGGCCGGCTTGACTTATTGCCCGAAACTAGCGAGCGCCCAACCCAGTCCACCGAAGCCTATGAGGCTTATTTGAAAGGCAAGGAAGCTTACGGCCCGCGCACGCCGGATGCCATTGCTGATAGTTTTGATTGGCTGGGCCGCGCGGTGACCCTTGACCCTGATTTCGCCGTTGCTCATGCCAAGCTTTCGCGTGCTTATACGTTGGCAAGTGATTATACTGGTCTTGAACGAGACCATGCCGCGTTCAGATCCCAAACCCATATGAACCGGGCCATGCTGCTCGCCCCCCATGACTGGGATGTTCTGTCGGAACKSSCYWKRTNGATSTTCGTTTCCCGCGCACCCTTAAATGAGATAGTGGCCGCCTTTGATAGCGCCATTGCCGCCAATCCCAATAATGCCAGCGCCCACCGAGGGCGCGGTTGGGTGTTCATAAATGCTGGTCAGTTGAATGCTGCCATGGTCTCGCTTGAAAAAGCCCGCGCACTTGACCCGCGGTCCGCCATTACCTTGATTAACATGTCTGGCATTTTTTCCCGGCAAGATGACCGTTCAAACAACAGGATTGTCTTGCTGGAGGCCCTTCGGATTGATCCCGACTTTCATTTGGCACGCGGGGGGCTTGCATTGAATTCGTGGAACGGAGGTGATGTTGAAACGGCACACCGTATTGCGCAATCCTGTGCGGGTGGTGGTTATTGCGATAATGCACTGGGTATTATTTATTCTGCTCTGGGTATGGACGAAAACCTTGCAGGATTGGGCAGCGGCTTTGGGGATGCGTATCTTTTGCATAAAAACGGAAAGACAGAGGATCGCATCCACACGATCACCGAGCGGGGGACAGGCGATCTTGATGATTTACTCGGCATTTATGACAGTGTGAATTTACCGGCAAAAACCTATCAAGTGCTACAGGATAACGCAGGCGCTTTCGCATTTTACTTAGACGAAACGCCTCAACAAGGGACGGACGCCACCACGGCGGAGTTATCAATTCTTTGGGCTTTTGAGCAAGCAGGTGATCGGCGAGCTGCACAAATTCGCACGGCACTGGCGCGAAAATTTAAAGGCAGTCAACCGGGGCCACGAAATTTCCAACAAGCTTACATTGTCGCGGCACAATGGCGGATGGCGGAAAATGACCCGGACGGCGCAATGGAGTGGTTAAATGCTTTGGCCGACCACGGCGTAGCTACGACATTGGTTCAAGTCGATAATCACTGGTTTGCGTCCCTGTATGACCGTCCCGACTATAAAGCTTTCAAAGCCCGCATGCTGGCCATTGCCGCCCGTGACCGCGCCCTGATAGAAGCGCAACTCGCAAACCCGCCGGAGGTTTGGTGGAGCCCGGAAGAAATGTTGGGGCGCGACAAACCATGATTTTGCGCCTCATCAAAGACCAACTGGGTAAAAGTGGTACATGACATTAAATGATATTTATCTTATCTCGCAGGTTATTGCCGTAGCGGCGCTGGTGCCTTCTGTGATTTATTTGGCGATACAGGTGCGCCAAAATACCATGCAAGCTCGCGCCAATGCCGCTTATCAATTTTTGGAAGCTTCGGGGAGTATCAATGCAATTCCCATTGGCAATAAGGCCACGGCAAGTGTTGTACGGCGCGGGGTTCAAGACATATCCGTTCTGGAYCCAGACGAAAAATTCCAATTCACTTGGTTTTGCGCTCAGCACTTTACAACCCACAGCACAATGTATGAGCTTTACCAAAATAAGATGTTACCCGAGAGCCAATGGCACCCGATCAAAAAAGATATATTGACAATATTAGTGATGCCCGGAGCCCGCACGGTGTGGGATGATTTTGCCGTAGAAGGATTATCGCCTGATTTCGTCGCCTATGTAGAGGGTTTGCTAGCCAGCGGCGAGGACAGCTATTCGCTGGATCAGTTGTTTGGTTCAAAGAAAAAAAATRGYTCGAAGGGGGCGCAAAATGGCAAAGAAAAATAAAGTTGAGCGGTTAAACCGTTGGCTAACATTGGGGGCAAATATTGGTGTCGTGCTGGGGTTGATCATCCTGATTGTCGAGGTGCGGCAAAATGCCAAACTGACCCGTGCAAATATGGAGATAACCAAAAATAGCTTTCTCGCAGAGATCGAGCTTAACATTGCCAAGCCTGAATTTGCGAAGGTTTGGATCAAGTCTATCCGCAACCCTGAAGATTTACCGATTCTGAAATGCGGACAGTAGAAGCGCTGCTCGTCTCGCTGATGTTACAATGGGATATGAGATTTAAGATGGAAGACGCCGGTCTGGCCAGTCGGGGTGAAGCCCGCCAGCATATATCAAACACTGCAAAGTTTTATTTAGGCAGCCGGTTCGCCAAACATTGGTGGACTTTGCAAACTAGCGGCTGGGACGGCACACCCATGATAGAAGTGGCAGGGCCTATTGTTGACGGGATAGACGAAAATTTTCTCGCCGATTATATGGATAATTTACGGATAGAACCGCCAACCCCGCAGCAAGAACAGGTAAAAAAATGACCCTCGAAGCTGAGAGCGGATCACTTTGCCGTAACAACAGGAGAATATCATGAAACTCAAGAAATTCAAACTATCTGATTACGCGCAAATTGCTGAAATCATAAGTGCTTTTGCCATCGTGCTGTCCCTGTTTTTTGTAGGTTTTCAACTGCGGGATAATGCCAAAGCCACACGGTCAGCAACCGCGAATGCGTCAATTGCATCGCTTAGCGCATGGTATGCAGGTATTGGTCTAAGTGAACAGGCCAGCGCCAACTACTACACTGGTATAACTAATCCTGACGCGCTGACGCCGGAAGAATGGATTCAATTTGCCATGGGCGTTCATGGAGCGTTTTTAAATTTACAAAACAGTTATTATCTAGCCGAAGAAGGCACACTGGATCACGAAATCCGAGATTCGATAGCCTCGGTCATTGCCGCCACCAAAGACCAGCCTGGGTTTCTCCGGTATTGGCAACAGCGTAAACCCTTATTCTTTCCCAAATTCCAAGCCTATGTGGACGGGATAATTGCATCCGATCAGGTAAACTCGCAAGGTCTCTACAAAAAGAAAGAGCCCGCCGGGACCACACAATGATCCTGCGCCGCTTCACCAAAACTAAAGAAACCAAAACCAAAGCTTTTTCATGAAAGGGAAAAGAAAATGAGAAAATACTATACAAACAAAAATTGGGGTCGCGCATTTGCTGTGTCTTCTATCGCTGTGGCTTGCATGTTCGGGCTTTCAGCCTGCTCTGGAGCAAAACCAACTGAGGATATTGCCGTCGTTGAGGCAGCAGCTACCGATAGTAGTGCGGTTGATATAGTGAGGATCGTCTATAAAGGTTTCGCCGTAGGCGATATGGGCATGACGACCAGCGTCATGTCGCCTGATATCATTTGGAACGAGGCAGAGGGCAACCCTTACGCCGATTTAAACCCTTATGTTGGGCCAGACGCAATTCTGTCCGGTGTATTTGCACGGATCGGTGGTGAGTGGACCAACTTCACTGCAACGCCTTCTGAATTTGTTACGCAAGGCAACCGCGTTGTCGTATTTGGCCGCTACGCGGGTACCTATAACGCGACCGGCAAAACTCTAGATGCGCCGTTTGTACATTCWTTGACWRTCACAVACGGAAAAATCACAGGCTTCCAACAATATATGGACACAGAACAACAAGTCGCCGTCATGACTAAATAGGGGCGGTACAATGTTACTTCGCCGTATAACAAAACACGTAAAAGACCAAAATTGGTTCGCGGTGGCGCTTGATTTCTTTATTGTTGTGTTTGGTGTATTTGTGGGTTTGCAGGTGCAACAATGGGCGGTTGAGCAAGACACACGACAACGGGAAGATATTTATATTGAGCGCTTACACGGCGAAACCATACTACTGATTGAACAGCGTAAAAGCAACCTTGAGTCGCGCATAACCAACAAGGACGCGCTTTTATCGGCACATCATAAACTGTTCGGTGATGATAACATATTTGAATTCGCCCCTGAAGAATGTAGAACGTTGGGCGTGATAACATTCATGTCAGATTTGACGACAGATATACCAGTGCTTACGGAACTTCTCTCGGCCGGGGAATTAAATGTCATACGCTCAACAGAGCTAAGAACATCGCTTGTTCAACTCGTTCAATTTACGGCCCGCACCAAAGACGCACTTGATGGTATCAATCGGGGTACGATCAATTTGCAACAAAAATATCCTGAATTTATTTCGGTCAAGATGGATCTGGAGGTCCTAAACAATTCGGAATATATATTACAAGCCGAGTGCAAAACGCAGGACATGCGCAAAAACGTTGCGTTCTTAAACGACTTTGTCGAAGGTCACTTACGTTACGGGGCATATGTTGAAGGGGTCGTATTACCCATTTCCGCAAGGCTCAACGAATTGCACGCACTTCTGGACAGTGAGTTGTCAATCACCCACGAGGAGGAAGCCAAATGATGTCCACCAAAACCTTATATAGAACGCTCGGCGCACTGATCGGTTGGGCGACGTTGATAACACAATACTTTGTTGTGGTGTCGGGGGCTGACCACTTAAGTTTACTTGCGGTGACGATAAATAATTTTAGCTATTTTACCATTCAAACTGTTTTTCTGGTGACGCTGGCATTTACCGCGCCGCTGTTGCCGTCATCGACAAAACTGCATCAGTTTTTCACAAAACCAGCCGTGCGCGCTGCCATAGCCTTGTATATCACCTTCGTTGCCGTTGTTTATCACATCATGCTCAGGCATTTATGGGACCCACAAGGTTTGTTGCTCATCACCGACATAGCCCTGCACACCGTATTGCCAATACTGTATGTGCTTGATTGGATTTTGTTCGCTCCCAAGCGGACATTACGCTACGCCCATATACCCTATTGGCTTGTGTTCCCGACCCTTTACGGGCTTTACACAATATTGCGCGGTGCGCTTAGCGGGATTTATCCTTACCCGTTTTTAAATGCTACCGAGCTTGGGTTGGGTGGTGTCCTCATAAATATGGCCGGATTTATAGCTCTATATGCAATCGGCGGCGCCGTTTTTATTGCTTTGGGGCGTAGGCTTTCAAAACCAAATGAAGGGGAAATATCATGATCCTACGCCGCGTCATAAAACATGTCCGGAACCAAGAATGGACGGCTGTGTTCCTTGATTTCCTGATTGTTGTCATGGGCATATTGCTTGCGTTCCAGATTACCAATTGGAGTGCGGCGCAAAGCGACAAGGCGGAGTACGTCCGTGCGCTTGATCGTCTTAATGTAGAAATTGAGGCTAACCTCGCAGCACTTGATGACCTCGACGCCCATAGTGAGCGGTCATTAAAAATAACAAAAAATGCTTTTGACGTTTTGCAGACGTGCATTGAAAGCGAAGAAAACCAGAAAGTCGTTTCTGCTGGATTGCTGAATATTATGGGAACTTTGGGTGTTCATCTTAGGCGAAATGCGTTGGCGGACTTGACCACTAATTCTAGATTGCTGGCACAACAATCAACACATGAGCGTCAGCGCTTTACGGACTTGTCGTTTTACTTTGATCTCTTACTTAGAGAAGCCCGTTATGTTGAAGAATTGCCTATGGATGCGCGTATTCAGGACAACCCGATCATAGGTATTAGTGGTTGGAAAGACGGAAATGTTAAATATTTTGGTGCCGACTTTTCAAGATCTAGCCGCCAACTCGTTCTCAACGTTCCAATGGATGAGGCCTGCAAGAACAATCAACTCATCAAATCGTTTTACACTTGGGAAAGGTGGCAAAAAGTCATTCCCGTGCTTTCACGGCAACTTAGAAAAGAGCTTGTTGCCACCCAGAACCAATTTCAGCCCCAATTCGAGGAGACATCTCAATGATCCTGCGCCGTATCAAAGCTCATGTGGCCAAGGAAGACTGGTTCGCGGTCTTTATAGATTTCATCATCGTTGTATTTGGTGTGTTTATGGGGTTGCAGGTCGCGAACTGGAATACGGCCCGCGGTGAGCGGGCGTTGGAAAAGGGTTATATGGAACGCCTTCATGAGGAAGCGATGGTGGGCCTCAACGGCATTCTTTCAAGTGCCGATCACCGTTGGACCGCACGAAGATACGCACTCGATGAAGCCTATAACATCATCCATGGGTTGGCCAAAGACAATCAGGGGCTAACCTCTGTGCATTGTGCCGCACTGACGGAGGTCGATTCAATCATTGCTTTTCCTTTTCAGTTTCCAAGTCTTGAGGAAATGAACGCCAGCGGTCGGCTCAGTATAATCTTGGATAGCTCATTGCGCCGTACCTTGACTGATTATTCCCTCATCCAAAAAAACAGTCGCTCATTGGTGGATCATTTAGGCGCGGATCAAATTGGTTTGCAAATTGCGTTTTCGGACTATTTTCGGCTGAGCCACTTAAGGGTGGATGGTGATGCTACACCACAAACTCATTGGGAGTGTAATCTCGATCAGATGCAAGCCGACAGGGCATTCCTACATCAGTTTACGCGAGCTTCGAGCCAGTTTGTCGCGTATTATGACCTAGTCTTGCGGCCAGAAATTGACACCGTAAAGAAAATTCACACAATGCTCGATGCCGTGTTAGAAATTACGCACGCGGAGACCACCCCATGATCCTGCGCCGCGTTATAAAACATGTCCGGAACCAAGAATGGACGGCTGTGGTTTTGGATTTTTTAATTGTTGTGATGGGTATATTACTTGCATTTCAAATTACCAATTGGAGTGCCGACCGTAGCGACCGAAGTCATGAGCAAGCATTGATCGCTCGTCTTGACGCCGATTTTAATGACATTCAACTAAGGCTCACAGAAAGTTTGGAACGCTTCAATGGGTTTATCAACTCCACTGAATATGTGTACGCGGTCGTTGCAGCTGAAACACCACCAAATGGCGACGAGGAAAACAAACGGTTTAAAGAGGAGCTCAACAAAATCTCGAATTCGCGTTTGGCTGCCGGATATTCTTCCACATTCATAGAAATGCAAGCGTCAGGTAATGTCGATTTGTTGCAAAACACGGATCTAAAAACGGCACTCATAAAGTATCATCAAGCAACGCGGATTGCCAATGACGGGTTTKCCGTTCTGGCAAATCGGGCGGAGCAATACTACCAACCGCTTTTCTATGCCGTTCGTTTTGAGGCAAATATGGAAATTACGGATGGTTCTTCTTATTATACCTCGTCATTTGATTTTCAAAAAATGACTGAGGACGAGCAATTTCTGTCCTCGCTCAGTGTCCTGGTCACTATCCATGCCAATAACCGTGTCTTGCAGGCGCAGCAATTAGAGTCCGCAATGGTCGTGCTCGATATTTTACAAACCGAGACAAAACAATGATCCTGCGCAGCATAACAAAACACGTGCGTGACCAAAACTGGTTCGCGGTTGGGCTTGATTTTTTTATTGTTGTGTTTGGTGTATTTGTTGGTTTGCAGGTGCAACAATGGAGCACTGAGCGTACTGCTGACGCCCATGAAATTAAACTTCTCGGCGAGCTCCGCACCGAGCTTGAAAATTCGATTACGGTGACAACTGGCAGGATAGATTCTTTCACTCAAGTCGGTGAAGCCGCACAAAGGTCTTTAGAATTTCTAGAATCTGGTGATGATTGCGGCGACGATTGTTGGCAATTTGTCATCGATTTTTTTCATGCTTCGCAATGGCAAAGCATAAGTGCACCACGAATAACTTTTGACGAAATGCGCCGCGAGGGGTTACCGCGTTCGCGCGCAGTAATTGAAGCCGTTGAATCCCATCACGTGGAGATTAGTGCGTTAGCATACACTATGAATATTCTCCCCAAATACCGCAACCTTGTTCGCGGCCTTATTCCTCTGACTATACACGACATCTACTGGATACAGTGTTACAAATTCGAGGCCAATAAAGAGACTTACGATCTCGAGTGCCCACAAAGTGTTCCAGCTGAAATGTCGGCGCGCACAATTGCGGCGATCAAAGCCCATCCCGATATTATACCAACACTAACGGTTTGGGCAGGGGATATTCGCTCGACACCAGTCTCACTTGTGGATGGAATCGAAGACGCGGAGCGGGCAATCGCGGCGATTGATAAAGAATTGGAGCGCCGCAAATGATCCTGCGCCGTATCAAAGCCCATGTGGCTCAGGAAGACTGGTTCGCGGTTGGGCTTGGCCGTCAACATTTTTAAAGCCCTCAAACAGGGTAGTAATTCTTAGCACCCCGTGCTATATCATCAGGCAATGCTAAGAAAATAAAATAACTAAGGATGGATTTATGCCTGCTAGGAACACCAAAAGCATAGCTTTGATGCCTCATTGGGGGCAGTGGATTGACGACCTTGTTGACAGCGGTGAGTACCAAAGTGCGAGCGAGGTTGTCCGCGACGGTTTGCGGGCTCTGCGAGATGGGCATGACCACCATGCGGCGCAACTAACCGAAATTCGCGCTCGTATCCGCAAGTCGCTGGATGCCGCCGATAGCGGAACTTATGCGCAAGGTTCGGGCGAGGACGCTGTGGTGCGTGCGTTTGAATCCGCACGCACCAGAACCACCCCGTGAAAGCTTGGCGCTTAACGCCGAGCGCCGAAAAAAGTCTGGTCGATATCTTTACATGGACGATTAAACATTTTGGTGAACATCAGGCACTAAGCTACCGCGACGGGTTGATTGCGCGTATTATGAATTAGTCTTGCGGCCAGAAATTGACACCGTAAAGAAAATTCACACAATGCTCGATGCCGTGTTAGAAATCGCACATGAGGAGGCCACCCAATGATCCTGCGCAGCATAACAAAACACGTAAAAGAGCAAAACTGGTTCGCGGTCGGGCTTGATTTTTTCATTGTTGTTTTCGGTGTATTTGTTGGTTTGCAGGTTAGCAACTGGAATGAAAGCCGTAAAAACCGTGATTTAGCGGCCAATTATATCGAGAGACTACAAACGGATATCGCGCTTGAGATTGCGTTGTGGGGTAAGGCAACGGACTATTTTGGCACGGCGCGGGATTATGGACGAGAGGCTCTTGCCAGGTTTGATCAACCCGCCGAGTCATTGGACGCGCAGTTTTTGATCGCACTGTATCAAGCAAGCCAGGTTTGGTATGTGGCGGCAAACCGGGCGACATTTGATGAACTTCAATCGACCGGACGCATTGTAAATATCCGCGATGAGCAATTGCGCACCATATTGGCCAATCATTATTTACGGGTAAACCAGACGGGCTTTACCCTGAACCAAACCAGCCAGTACCGCCGGATTGCCAGGCTCTATATGCACCAAACTGTGCAAGACCAAATCCGCAAAAATTGCGGCGATAAATGGGTGACTGACACTAATAATTTTTACTATGTATTATTACCCAAAACGTGCGAGATTGATATTCCTGCCGACATGCTAAAAACTGAAATCGCCAAGCTACACGGCAATGCAGAGATCAGGCAAGAATTGAGATTTCATCTCAGCGTATTGGGTGCGCAATTGGGTGTGATCGGCAATGCGACAGATACGGCGTCTGCCACCTTGAAAAAACTTGAGGAGACAACCCCGTGATCCTATGCCGCGACATAAAACATGTACGGAGCCGACAGTGGACGGCGACTGCTACCAAAGGGCGTGTCAAATGATAGAACTGGCCAGTAGCGGTACGTTAATGACCATCGCCCAATTGTCTTTGGCGATCATTGGGTTTACCGGTGTGGTTTTGGTTTTTGGTCGGCGGGTCGAGAGCCAGTGGACAGGATATGAGCGGGCCCAGTTTTACGCCATGGTTGTAACGCCGCTCACGGCTTTGTTTTGTAGTTTTATACCGGGCTTGCTTGCGCTGGAGATCAGCTCGGAACAAACCATATGGCGCTTGTCAAATCTGTTTCTGGGCACACTGCATTTGATAAATTTTATCGGATTTTTCCTAGTTGTCAAAAAAACCGGGACCATATCCAGCATCCATAAAATCACCGCCTTCATCGGGTTTTTGTTTATAGTCAGTCAATTTTTAGCCGCTGCTCTGGTCTTGCCTTGGCTGGAAATGATTTTCATCCTTGGCCTTTTGCAACAACTGGCCATCGGCATCCAAAACTTTGTTTTATTGCTGAGCGTTAAGGACTGATGCGGTTTTGTGAATACAGTAAAGCCCTTGCATAAATACGCGATATAGGCTTTATACGCTGTTTTACAGGATAATTGGCTTATGGGCCACCAAACATCGTCGGATCGTGCTGCAAAGGGGGCGGTAAAAGCGCCTGCCAATAGGGTCACGCCCAACACAAGTGCGAAGCCTCCTAGCAGGAAAACACTTTTTATCAAAACTTACGGCTGTCAGATGAATGTCTATGACAGTGARCGKATGSSYGATGTCTTRGCRCCTGTGGGCTATRYGCCYGTAGAYAGTCCSGACGGKGCCGAYYTRGTKGTGCTSAACACYTGYCATATYCGCGAGAAAGCGGCGGAGAARGTTTATTCMGAACTKGGGCGTATYCGTAAGCTCAAAGAAAAAWMMGRMGSYWMKRKSRRMGTCGCTGTCGCCGGCTGTGTGGCGCAAGCCGAGGGCGAAGAGATCATGCGCCGTGCGCCCGTGGTTGATTTGGTGCTGGGGCCGCAAAGCTATCACAAATTGCCCGAAATGATCGCCAGGGTCAGCCGCGAATTTGGCGAACGGCTGGAGACGGATTTTGATACCCAGGAAAAATTTGATTTAATGCCCGAGACCAGAACCGTGGACGGCCCAACCGCGTTTTTGACCATACAAGAAGGCTGTGACAAGTTTTGCACATTTTGTGTTGTGCCCTATACACGCGGCGCAGAGTTTTCCCGCCCCGTAGACCAAATTGTCGCCGAAGCCCGCGTTTTGGTGGCCCAAGGGGTGCGCGAAATCACTTTGCTGGGCCAAAATGTCAATGCCTATCACGGCGCGGCCCCGAAGCTTGCCCCGAAGTTGGAGAGCGACGGTATTTGGGGTCTTGGCCAATTGATCCGGCACCTGGCTAAAATCGGCGGCTTGGACAGGCTACGTTATACCACCTCCCACGCCCGCGATATGGACGACGAACTTATCGCCGTCCATAAGGACGAGCCAGCACTCATGCCCTATTTGCATTTACCCCTGCAAGCCGGAAGCGACCGCATTCTCAAAGCCATGAATAGGGGCCATACTTACGCCGAGTTTAAAGCCTTGGTGGCAAAAATCCGGGCCGCTAAACCAGAGCTGGCTTTGTCGTCGGATTTCATTGTCGGGTTTCCGGGCGAAAGCGAGCTGGATTTCAAATGCACATTGGACGCGGTCGAGGAAATCGGATTTGCATCCTCATTTAGTTTTAAATATTCACCACGCCCCGGCACCCCCGGTGCAGCCATGCCCGGACAAGTACCAGAAGAGGTTAAATCAGAACGCCTGGCCCGCTTGCAAAAACTGCTCACATCCCAACAATTGGCTTTTAACCAAAGCTTGATTGGCCGGACATTGTCCGTATTGGTCGAGGGCACAAGTCGCGGCGACAACGAATTGTTTGGCCGCGCCCCCTATTTGCAAGGCACGCATTTTTCTGGCGGTGCCGATTTAATCGGCAATATAGTATCCGTGAAAATCACCGAAGCAGGCCAGAATTCTTTGCGCGGGGTATTGGTTGATGGCTAGGGGCAAAACTGAAAACCTTGAATTTGACGACGCCGAACTGGTGCGCGAACTTGCCGGGTCAGGCCATGGCAATTTAGCCCTGATCGAGCAAGCATTTGATGTCTATCTTGAGGCGCAGGGCACCAATATCACCGTCAACGGCAATAGCGGAGCCCGCGCCAGTGCCGGGGGTGTGATCAAGGAAATTTACACGCGTCTTGATAAAGGTTGGCCGTGCAGTCGCTCTGACATAGAGAGCCTGATACGCGGCGTCAGTAATGGCAAGGCTACCCACGGCAAAATGAGCGCCGTCATCCCGGTGCCGCGCCGCAAGCCGATTGTCGCCAAGACCAAACACCAAGAAGATTTCATCACCGCCATGAGCAAAAAYACCATYACATTYGGKGTYGGCCCGGCGGGAACKGGCAAAACTTTTYTGGCMACSGCTTACGGTGCGTCYWTRYTGGCGCGCGGCGAGGTCAAGCGGTTTATTGCGTGTCGCCCTGCCGTAGAGGCCGGAGAAAAGCTCGGGTTTTTGCCGGGTGATTTGATGGAGAAAATCGACCCTTATTTGCTGCCCATATGGGATGCTCTCAATATGGTGCTGGGCGCAGATCAGGTTGAACGGCGCAAGGCGTCTGGCGAGATCGAGGTTGCACCTTTGGCTTTCATGCGCGGGCGCACGCTCTCGGACGCATTTGTGGTTATTGACGAAGCGCAAAACGCCACCGTTCCCCAAATGAAAATGGTGCTGACCAGACTCGGTGAAAACGCCGTCTACGCGGTCACGGGCGACCCAAGTCAAAGCGATTTACCGAGGGGGCAGCCCTCAGGCCTGACCCATGCCTTGTCTATACTTGGCGACATTGAGGGCATCAAAACCATAGAATTTGACGCGGACGACGTGGTGCGACATCCTTTGGTCGGACACATTGTCAAAGCCTATGCCAGGGCCACTCAAAAAAGGGATGCGCGCAGCAAATAAATGGCAACACTTTCCGTAAATAAAATAGAAATTGATACCGATGTTCGAGACGCCAAATGGCAGATCATTTCTGAACTTGATGGGCTCGTAAAAACCACTTTGTCTGCCGCAATGTCTGAACATATGTCGCGCCCGTTTACAGAAATCAGCCTGCTGTTCACAGATGATGCCCATATGCGTAGCTTAAACCGGGATTACCGGGGGCAAGACAAACCCACCAATGTGTTGTCTTTTCCCACCCAAAACACTGTTCGCGCACTTATTGTTCCCGTGTTGGGGGACATTGTTTTGGCTTTTGAAACCATTGAACATGAAGCTGAATTGCGCAGTATATCTTTGGCCGACCACACCGCCCACCTGATCATCCACGGTTATCTCCATCTACAAGGGTTAGACCACCAAAATCACGAAGAAGAAAAAGCCATGGAAACATGTGAAATAAATGCGCTGCAGCACTTGGGAATCGCAAACCCTTATGTTAAGGATTAAATGTGAGCAAACAGACCACACCCAGAGGATTGTTAGGCCGCTTGTTTGGTAATAGACAAGCAGGCAGTCATTCCCAACGTAGCAGCCAGCGAGGGGAAGACCGTAAAGTGCTGGTTCATGCGGCAGAAAATTTCCACAGTTTGTGCGTTGAAGATGTAATGGTGCCGCGTGCCGAAATCATTGCGGTAGCGGACGACTTAAGTTTGGATAAACTGACCCAGAGCTTTATTGACGCGGGGCATTCTCGCTTACCAATTTACAAAGACACGTTGGACGAACCAACTGGATTTGTGCATGTTAAGGATTTGGTCGGTTTGGTCGGGCCATTTATCAACCCCCAAATTACAGACCATCCAGAGAAGTCTTACGCAGACCAGAAAATTATTCACAAAATAAAACGCCCGGTCTTATTTGTACCGCCGTCGATGGCCGCAGATGCATTGCTCAAGAAAATGCAGGCTTCACGGGTGCATATGGCCATTGTGGTTGACGAATACGGCGGCACCGACGGGCTGGTGACTTTGGAAGATATTATCGAAGAAATTGTCGGCGACATAGAAGACGAACACGACGACGGCGAACCTGAAATCCGCACCCTTAAAGACAAAACCGGACAAACTTATTGGGAAGCCGATGCTCGCGCCGATATAGAAGATTTCGAAGCCCTATTTGGCCGCGATATCGCAACGCCAAAGCAAGACGAAGAAGTGGACACTTTGGGCGGGCTGGTGTTCTCATTGGCCGGGCGTATTCCTGAGCGCGGCGAAATCATCCGAACCTCAATTGGCCTGGAGTTCGAAATCCTCGACGCCGACCCAAGACGGATTAAAAGGGTGCGCTTGCGCCAAAGCGCCAGTGATGCAGCGGCAGACACACCTAAACTTGAAAATAAATAGGCTGTGCGCGCACCCATTAAACAATTGGTTGCAATAAAATCGCGGCGAGGTTTTGGGCTTAATTTCGGCCTGGGTGCCATCTCCGTATTAGGCCATGCACCGTTTTATTTGTGGCCCATAACTATAATTTGTTTTGCCTTGTTGATGTTGCGGCTAGACTCGGCCCGGTTCGGCCCCAAACCTTTACGGCGTGGTTTTTGGTGCGGTTTTTCATTTGCTCTGGGGTATTTCGTCGCCGGGCTTTACTGGATTGGTTCGGCATTTATCGCACGCGGCCCCGAATTTATTCCCTTCATGCCCTTTGCCATATTGGGCTTGTGTGCCGGGCTTGCTCTGTTTTGGGCAATTGGTAGTCTTGCCTATGTGCGCCTTTGCGGTGTCAAGCGTACATCAATCTCGAGCGCGGGGATCTGGAGTGCGGGCATCTTCGCCAGTATATTTTTCATAATAGAATTTGCCCGTGGTCATATTTTTAGCGGCTTTCCGTGGAACTTACCAGGCTATATATTCGCCGCCGGAAAACCGATTTCGCAAACCGCATCCATGGTCGGTATATACGGATTGACAGCCTTGGTGTTTTTTCTGGCGGCCGCATTGGCGCTTTGGGTTTCGCAACCAAAAAAATATGTGCCATTTGCTATCGGTCTGGCTGTTGTGGTTTTCAGCTTCGGATATGGAAGCTGGCGGCTAGGCCAAGCCGAAATCCAGTATGTAGACGGGGTGAAATTGCGTATCGTCCATGCCAACATCCCCCAACGCGACAAATTTGATCCGGCCAAATACGTGCAGACCGTCAATACTTATTTGCAATTATCGCGCAGTGCGGGGTTCGAAGATGTCACCCATATTATCTGGCCTGAAGGCGCGGTGCCCGGTCTGATATTTGAAGACAAGGGACTGATGGCCGCTATTGAGCAAATGATGTTGTCCGGCGCGGGAGAACCGCCGGTTTTTATCAGCCAAACTTTGCGCGCCGAGCTGCGTCCGGATAAATCCAAACCCGACTATTACAATTCGGCTGCCGCCGTCAGCTTCAAAAAAAATACATCTCCTGTCTTCACCTCCTATTATGACAAGCAAAAACTGGTGCCTTTTGGCGAATTTATGCCCGGTCGCGGCCTGTTGGAGAAACTGGGTCTGCGGAGCCTGTCTTCGGCACTGGAATCCATGACACCGGGCAAGAGCGGTAATATGCCGCAATTACCTGGGCTGCCTTTGGTCAGCATACAGATATGTTATGAGATTATTTTTCCCGGATTTACTTTTAAAAACCGACCTAGAGCGCAAAACCCTGCCTGGATTTTAAATTTGTCTAATGATAGCTGGTACGGGAATTCTACCGGGCCGCGCCAACACATAAACCAGGCCCGCTATAGGGCCATAGAACAGGGGTTGGCGGTGGTGCGCGCAACCTCCGGAGGGATTTCCGGCGCTATCGATCCTTATGGCCGTCAGCTTAACCAACTTAGCATTGGCGAACAGGGGGTGATTGACACCTTGCTACCACACCCTGTTACAAGAAATTTTTATAACAATACAACCAATGGTAGATTGTTCTTGTTCATTGCTTTTTTGCTCATAGTGTGTAAAATAACATTGCACAGGGCGCAATAATCTGCAGGTTATTCGCCGTGTACATAATTTGGTCGCTAGCAAATTTGGGGGCGAACCGGTCTATACTTAAACCAGAAAGACAATAAAAAAAAGGGATGAAACCATGAAATCACAACATGCACCTAGGTCACCAAACCCGGTAGATATCCATGTCGGCACACGCGTAAGATTACGCCGCCAGGTTATGAAAATGAGCCAGGAAAAACTGGGCAACCAGCTCGGCGTCACTTTCCAGCAAGTCCAAAAATATGAACGCGGTGCCAACCGTGTCGGTGCATCACGCTTGTGGCGGATCTCCCAGGTTCTGGACGTACCGGTTGCCTTTTTCTATGAAGGTCTCGGAGAGGATGCACCGTCCAGCGAATTTGCCGAAGGCGACCAAACACCGGTGGTTTATGATTTCATCAATTCTACTGATGGGGTTTCCTTGGCCATGGCCGTTTCCAAAATCAAGAGCAAAGCGGTTCGCCGTCAAATCCTTGAATTGGCCCGTGCCATGTCCGAAAACCAAGACTAAAGTTTCAGGTTTTCGAATATCTTGAGTATAAAAACCCTGCGCATATAGTTGCGCGGGGTTTTTTACGGCAAAGTTTCAATGAATAAAAACACATCAACACCTTACCGCAGATTATGGGGCCGGGCCAAAGGCAAACCCCTAAGCCGTTATCAAGCCGCTTTGGTAGCGGACAAATTACATGGCATTGCTCTTGATGTGGACGCACCATTAGCCGGGCTTCGGCATTATGACAATATCAGGCTAGAAATAGGGTTCGGCGGCGCGGAACATATTTTGCACCGAGCGCTTGAGCATCCAAACACCGGATTTATTGGTGTTGAGCCGTTTCTCAATGGCATTGCCAAGGCTCTGGCGGGCATTGAAAAATCGAAGCTAACCAATATCCGCTTGTTTCACGGTGATGTCTGGAAATTTTTGGAAAATGTCCCAAATGCCAGTGTTGACCATATTGATATTCTCTATCCTGATCCGTGGCCCAAGCCGCGTCACTATAAACGCCGCTTGATCAAACAGGATTTGATCGCAGAATTCCACCGTATCTTGAAACCCGGCATGGAGCTACATTTCGCCAGCGATATTCCGTCCTATATAGATTGGGCATTATTACGCATCTTGCAACACGGCGGTTTTAACTGGGATGCCCAATGCGCAGCCGATTGGCAAACACCCTATGCTGGTTGGCCGTCAACCCGCTATGAAGCCAAAGCCCTGCGCGAAGGCCGCACCCCGCATTATTTCAGCTTTGTGCGAAAACCCGTAATTAAAGACGCTGCTGCCACAATTTGATTTGAGCGCGAACATTTTCCGGCGCAGTGCCGCCGTAAGATGTACGACTGGCGACGGATTTTTGCGGGCTTAACACATCATAAATGCCTTGGTGAATTTGCGGTAAAACCTTTTGCATTTCCGCAAGCTCGAGCTCGTGCAGGGCATCGCCCTGAGCTTCTGCCAACGCCACGATTGCACCCGTGGCGTGGTGAGCTTGTCTGAACGGTAAGCCCAACTCGCGCACCAGCCAGTCGGCCATATCGGTGGCGGTAGAGTATGCAGCTCCGGCGGCCTCGGCCATATTTCTTGCATTGGGCTTCATATCAGCGACCATGCCGCTCATGGCAACGGTGGATAAAGCCAAAGCATCGAAGGCTTCAAACACAGGTCTTTTGTCTTCTTGCATGTCTTTTGAATAAGCTAACGGAAGCCCTTTCATCACCATGGTCAATGACACCAAGGCCCCGGTAACATGTCCGGTTTTTGCCCGCACCAGTTCAGCCGCATCCGGATTGCGCTTTTGCGGCATGATGGAAGAGCCGGTGGTGAATTTATCGGACAATGTCACAAAGCCAAATTGCACAGATGTCCACAGGACAATTTCCTCGGCCAGACGCGATAAGTGGGTGGCGCAAATACTGGCACACGATAAAGCTTCGAGGGCAAAATCTCGGGACGACACCGCGTCCAGAGAATTGGCCATGGGCCGGGAAAACCCAAGCGCTGCCGCCGTCATATCGCGGTCGATGGGATAGGGCGTGCCCGCCAATGCGGCCGCGCCGAGCGGGCTTTCGTTGAGGCGGGTTTTGCAATCTAAAAACCTGGCCCGGTCGCGGGCAAACATTTCCACATAGGCCAACATATGGTGACCGAAAGTCACGGGCTGGGCCACTTGTAAATGGGTAAAGCCGGGCATGAGCATGTCGGCGGTGTTCCCCGCTTGGGATAATAATGCTCTCTGTAAACCTGCCAAAGCTTCATCAAACTCGTCCAATTGATCACGTATCCACAGCCTGAAATCCGTTGCCACCTGGTCATTGCGTGAACGGGCCGTGTGCAAGCGACCTGCGGTTTCGCCGATCAATTCGGTTAGCCTGGCTTCAATGTTCAAATGAATGTCTTCAAACTCGTCGCGGTAGGGAAATGTGCCGTGTTTGATTTCAAGCAATATATCGTCAAGACCAATTTGAATGGCGGCATTGTCCGTATCGACGATTATGCCGCAGCGTGCCAACATGTCTGCATGGGCTTTGGAGCCGCTTACATCTTGCTCGGCCAGACGCTTGTCAAAGGAAATAGACACATTGATAGCTTGCATAATGTCTGAAGGTTTGCTTAAAAACCGCCCACCCCACATTTTTTGTCCTTTAGGTGTTTTTGCCATGTCAATTCCTCAAAAATCCAGGCCGGTTTCGAAAATCCTAGTGTACGGGATCCGCCTGATGTTGTTTGTCGCCCTCATTGCCAGTGTTTTCGTCATTGTGCAATCCTGCTCTATCCCTAAAAATCCATCCTTAATGCGTTTTGCCAAAGCAGACCTTGACAAATTGGTGGTTCTTGAAGCACCGCCGCCTATGCCGTCTCTAGTATTTAAGGACAAGGACGGGCTGGATGTCCGCCTGACCGATTTTCGCGGGAAAACAGTATTGCTCAATGTCTGGGCTTCTTGGTGTGCGCCGTGCGTGGCAGAAATTCCAAGCCTTGATAAATTACAAGCGGATCGCGGCGGCGAGGATTTTGTCGTGATTGCCGTGAGCATGGACAGGCATATTGATGACGCCGCAAGTTTTTATACAAAGGCAGGCATAGAGAATTTAGCCCTGTATATTGATTCCACATTTAGCATCAGCGCCAAAGTCGGTGTACAAGGATTGCCCATCAGTATTTTCTACGGGCCTAATGGTCGGGAACTCGCCCGCATTCCCGGCGAAGTCGATTGGCAAAGTCAGCAAGTGAGCGCATTGTTGGACGCGGTATTTCCGTAATATTAACTAAGTCTCTAGTCAGTATTTTAAGACTGACGTTCTAAATTTCCACGGCTTAATGTGGGAAAGAGCATGCTGAAAAATTATACAACTAACCAATCAGGTAATATGGCGATGATTTTTGCCATCAGCCTGATGATGCTTTTTGCCGGCATTGGCGCGGCCGTAGATTTTAGCGCAATGGTCAAACAGCGTTCCGGCTATCAAAACATGGCCGATGCAGCCGTGCTGGCTGCGGCACGATCCGGTGAAACCAAACGCAAGAAACTTCAGAAAATTGCTACAAAATTTGTTGCGGCCAATAATTTTAACGGCGACAAAATCAAGGTCAAAGCCAAGTTAAGCAAGCAAGGCAGATTGCAAGTTACTTTGGAGGGCAGTTACGATACCGTATTCATGGGGATATTTGGCAAAGCCCATGCAGATGTAAGCGTATTAGCAGAAGCCCCATTGGCGGCCAGCGAGCCGGTCAACATTGCCTTGGTACTCGATTCGACTTTTTCCATGTCTGGTGCCAAAATGACCTCCTTGAAAGTATCTGCAAATAGCTTGGTAACCACTTTGGCGGCTGCTGACAGCGACGCTCTTAAAATGTCGGTCATCCCTTTTTCGCAATATGTCAATATAGGTTTAGACAATCGCGCTTCTATATGGCTGGATGTGCCGGATGATTATGTGGATAGAAGCCAAAAATGCCAAAATTACAGGCCTGTGATTGGCAGGGATAATAGTAAATGTAGAACCGTAAATTATCCGGCAAGGCCAGCCAAACCGCCGGGCACCTGCTATAATGACGGCGTACCTTATAGTTGCGGGGGCCGCTCGGCCCGCCCGGCAGGTTCATACCAGTCCTGCCCAAGAATTTACGGCCCGGTTGAAGAGCGTTGTAGATGGCGCACAAAAGAATACACGTGGCGCGGTTGTGTTGGATCCCGGGCGGAACCATGGAACACGCGCGCTAAATATGCCAGCAAGAAAATCCCCGGCTTGATGAATATATCATGCGGCACGCAAATCCGCCCTCTTACCAACAGGCTGAGTGATGTTAAAAGCACCATTGCCGCTCTTAAGGCCAATGGGGAAACCTATATGCCCGCCGGATTATTATGGGGGTGGCGGTCATTAAGCCGAAAGCAGCCACTAAAGCAGGCTAATTCCGGTTTTAATAAAAACACCCGCAATGTATTGATTTTAATGACCGACGGGGCCAACACCAAATCCAAGAAAGGTGAATTGCACAACGGCGGCGATGCGGCATCCGCAAATACCCTAACTCAAACTCTTTGTCAGCGCATCAAAGCCGACAATATTGAAGTTTATACCATTGCCTATGCATTTGGCGATATTACGGCTAAAAACATCTTGCGCAATTGTGCCAGCGACGCAAACAAATTTTTCGATGCCCGCAACAGCGCCGAACTTCAAAAAGCCTTTGATGCCATTGGTAATAATTTATTGAACTTGCGTCTTACACAATAATTTTGGCACAAAATTAATTCTGGTTGAAAGATTTTTCTTGACCTTTTGGAGAATGAATGGCCCATTGACATTATGGCTCACAACACACTTGATTTACGAATTATTCCGGTCACCCCGTTTCAACAGAATTGCTCTTTGATGTGGGATACTAAAACCATGCACGGCGTATTGGTTGATCCGGGGGGGGACGCCGAAAGAATCCTGCACGGGGTAGAAAAGCACGGCGTTAAACTTAAAGAAATTTGGCTGACCCACGGGCATCTCGACCATGCAGGCGGTGCCGAAGATGTTAAAGAAGCTCTGGATGTGCCTATTATTGGGCCCCACAAAGATGACCAGTTCTGGATGGACCAGATTTCCGCCGACTGGGCAAAATACGGCCAAAAAGACATGGGGCGCAATTGCAAGCCAGACCGTTATCTTGAAGACGGGGATGTGCTAGAGCTTGGCGGCGTTAAATTCGGGGTTGCCCACTGCCCCGGCCATACGCCTGGCCATGTGGTGATTTATAACCAGGATATGAAAATTGCCTTTGTCGGCGATGTGATATTTAAAGGCTCCGTGGGCCGCACGGATTTTCCCAAAAGCGATCCGGAGCAACTTGTGCAAAGTATCACCAATAAATTGTGGCCCTTGGGTAATGATATGCGCTTCATTCCCGGACATGGCCCCATGAGCACGTTCGGTGAGGAACGACGCTCCAACCCGTTTGTCGGTGATAATGTGGTCGGTAAGGTTGGCGGACGTTCCAGCGGCATTATGTGATGGCAAAGACATACGAAAGTCTGGACGATAAACTGGTCGCATTTATCAAAGCACAAAAATTGTTCTTCGTGGCTACTGCGCCGCTTGGCCCAGGCGGGCATGTTAATGTTTCACCAAAGGGCTATGACAGTTTTGCCGTCATTGACCCGCTGACCGTGGCTTATCTTGACCTCGGTGGTTCCGGTATTGAAACCTTGGCACACCTCAAGGAAAATGGGCGTATCACCATTATGTTTTGTGCCTTTGAGGGCAAGGCCAATATCTTGCGGATTTATGGGCGCGGCGAGGCTGTGAGTTTTGACGATCCTGGTTTTGATGATTTGTGCAAATTATTTCCGCCTGAGCCGCGTGTGCGTTCGGTTATCAAAATCAACATCACCCGCATTATGGATAGTTGCGGCTGGGGCGTGCCGTTTTACGAATTTTCCGGGGAACGGGACCAACTGAGGCGTGCACATCTAAATCGCGGTTCTGAGGATTTTAAAGCGCACCGTTATGACAGGAATGAAAAAAGCATTGACGGGCTTGAGGGCCTCATAAAGCCAAACAAAACCAAGCCCGTACAATAGACGCGAAACTCCGAGACCCTAGTTTTTAGCTTCTTTAATCTCCGGGTAGATTATTTTATCACCTAGATTATCCAAGACTTCTTGTGCATTGAATGCATTGTTGGCGGTTTCTGGTTTTGCGCCTCGGCCAAATTTGACTTCCGCGCTGGCCCGGTAGCGGGTGATCTCGCGGTAATCAAAACCACTGCCCCAATTGTCATTAAACGGGCTATATCGGCCATAGCGGCCTCCAAAATGTGACCGGCTAGAGCGGTAAAATGAGTGGTAATATGGGCGATAATAAGGGCTGCTCCAGCCGTGGCCGGGATGGAAATATGAATAATTGAACAGGCCGTAATATGGGTCTTGGAAACCGGTGTCTTGGATGCGAATTTTCTTATCCGTGGCACGATCGGTCAATGTAAAATAGTCATAGCCCGCAGATTTGGTCAATTCAGCCGAGCGGTAGAGCAAATATGTCTCGACGGTTTGACGATCGGTCAATGAATTACCATCAAAGGTCACTTTGACCCGGTCGTTCTCGATTTTTAATTCAGAAAACCCGTTGCGCATATTGGTGTTGGCAGATGGCTGATACGGGGTCGCAGTTGCACAAGCGGTTAATACCAAGGCGCTGGCAACCAGAACTATTTTTTTCAAAACTCTAATCTTGATCACAATGGTCTTGATCATACTGGATTTAACCATAATTTTGCTCATAATTGGTGTTTTCGGTTTTGTTTGCTTCATAGACATGGGGCAGTCTCCTGTTAAAT
Source organism: Robiginitomaculum sp. (assembly GCA_002733385.1). Classification (GTDB taxonomy): domain Bacteria; phylum Pseudomonadota; class Alphaproteobacteria; order Caulobacterales; family Maricaulaceae; genus Robiginitomaculum_A. The sequence continues at coordinate 20,321 of NVVO01000010.1, read as the reverse complement.
CCCCTCTCTCTCCATAAATATAGCCCACTTGTGACAAATTCTCAAGTTACGAAATGGTAAAATTTCAGATAGGTAGCAGATTAAGGGCTTTGGGTGGCCCGAAAGGGTTTTAACTGATTTCTCGCCGCAGGTTTGCGGCCACGCCTGTGGGCCAAAGCTTCGGCGATATGCAGGCGTYTKATGGTKTCCGWWGCRTCYARATCCGCYAAKGTGCGGGCWAMMCGYAAAACCCGGTGATARCCSCGMGCYGTYARGCCAAGYGTYTCCGCCGCTTTTTGTAACAAAACCATRCCGTCGCGTTCTGGTACGGCGACATGGTCTAGCTGTACGGTTGACAGATCCGCATTGGTTGGGCCGCCGTTACGGTCTGCAGCCATATCGCGCGCCGTCAACACTCGCCCTGCCACTTCGCGTGTGCCGTCCTTGGACGGCGGCAAGGCCAGATCGGCCGGGGTGACGGCGGGCACATCTATTTGAATGTCAATCCTGTCCATAAACGGTCCCGATACCCGGCCTTGGTAATCTGCCGCGCAACGTGGCCCGCGTCTGCACGCGATACCGTCTGCACCACCAGCACCGCCGCAACGACACGGGTTCATGGCAGAGATTAACTGAAACCGGGCTGGGTAGGTAACATGGGCATTGACCCGCGCTACATTTATTTCGCCCTCCTCAAGGGGTTGGCGCAAACTGTCCAGAACCTGGGGTGAAAATTCGGGTAATTCGTCCAAAAATAATACGCCCCGGTGGGCCAAAGACGCTTCGCCCGGCTTGGCCTTGACGCCGCCGCCGACCATAGCCGCCATGGAGGCGCTATGATGAGGGCTACGAAACGGACGCGCCCGGGACAATTGCCCGCGCTCTAATAATCCAGCCACGGAATGGATCATCGATACATCAAGCAATTCATGGGCAGATAACGGTGGTAAAATACCCGCCATACGCGCCGCCAGCATGGATTTCCCAGAACCCGGCGGGCCAATCATCAACATATTATGGCCACCAGCCGCCGCGACCTCTAATGCCCGTTTGGCGGTTTCCTGACCGCGTACATCTCGCATGTCTAGTGTGTTGACCGTATCGAGTAATTTTCCCGGCTCCGGCCTTGATAAAACCTGGGAACCTTTAAAATGATTGAGAAGCTGGATTAAATTTTTCGGGGCTAAGACGGGCATATCCCCGGCCCAGGCCGCTTCGGGGCCATTGGCTTCAGGGCAGATTAGCCCCAAATCATTGGCATTGGCACACATGGCAGCGGGCAAGGCACCGGGCACACTGGTAATTGTACCGTCCAGAGATAATTCACCAATGGCAGCAAACCCGTCCAATGCATCTTGCGGCAGCGCGCCCAACATGGCCATCAAAGCCAGTATGATCGGCAAATCATAATGGGCACCAACCTTGGGCATATCAGCGGGGGCTAGATTTATCACAATTCGTTTATAAGGTAATTTCAACCCCATGGCGGCAAAGGCCGCAATCACCCGCTCTTTACTTTCAGCCACGGCTTTGTCGGCCAGGCCGACAATATTAAATGCTTGCCGTCCCGGCGCGATCTGCACCTGCACATCCACAAGCCGAGCTTCGGCCCCGACAAATGCTACAGTAGAAATTCGTGCACCCATTATACTTCCCTATTATGCTTTCTAGCACTCACTCTCGTAAGGAGTGTATAGCATGACATAAGAACAAATCAAGAACTAATTAAACCCTGCCGTGATTTAGGGGGTTATTTTCAGCAAACTATTTTGACAAAATGATATTGCCTCGATTTGCAAGCCCCTTGTTTGACCGTTTTATAAAACCGGATACTCGTACCACTTTCCTCCACAAAGAATAAAAACCGCCTAAAAATCCTGTCCGATATTTGGGATCACCTCACACTTTTGGCACAATTGGGGGCAATATTTAGCTATAAATAGCGATTTACAGCGATAAAAAGCAATGTTATGTAAAGATGATCCGAGCCTCAATTGTAGTCATTCGGTGCGTTTAAGTGTTTGAAAAGATAGAATAACTCTCTGGTTTTTATTGCATTTATTTGAAAATGGACGATTAGCTCAGCGGTAGAGCACTACATTGACATTGTAGGGGTCACTGGTTCAATCCCAGTATCGTCCACCATTATTCTGTAAAATCAGCCGATATAGGTTTAAGAAATTCCTTTTGAATATCTAAGCGGTTTAAACTGTCCAAATTTCAAATCCCCTATTCTCTCTGCAGCTATATTACGCAAGTTTAACGCAAATAAACCCAATCTGTCGGTAAAATTCACTTTATGTACAGCTTGGCTTTGTTAGTAAGGGGCAAAGGAATTGCTATGAAACGTGTTTTAATAAAAACCAGTCTTGCCATTTTGCTTGGCGCTTCGACTTTCGGAACCTCTTTAAGCATGAGTGCGCAAGTCCCCCAACCGGGCGAGCAAACCGCGCAAATCCAGCGTTTGCCCGCTTTCACCCACCCAAATACCGTACCCCAGGATTTGGCCCGCATAGACGCGGCCATGAACGCKACGGCCAGTTTTTCCGGCCGGTTCGCCCAATACGGCTCGGACGGTTCGTTTTCGCAAGGCAATGTGTATTTGAAGCGTCCGGGCAAGATCCGGTTTGAATATGACGCGCCCGCCACCCTGCTGATGGTTTCGGACGGCGTCACCTTAACCCAGATCGACACGGCCCTCGATACCAAAGACCGGGTCCCCCTGAAAGCCACACCTTTGGCGTTCTTTTTGGCGCAGACCGTCAAACTTGAAGATGATGTGGAAGTGATTTCTTTGCAAAAAACACCTGAATCCATCAGCGTCACTGCCAAGGACGGCAGCGGCGAAATGGACGGGGCCATCACCATGATCTTTGACCCCAACACATTTGCCTTGCGCGAATGGATTGTTCATGACGGCTTTGGTCAGCAAACCAAAATATTATTGTCGGGTTTGCAGTACAATCAACGTCTCAATCCGCGCCTGTTTATCTTGCGTGATGACAGGCGGCAGCGCAGACGGTAAAACGACTTGCGCTTTGCGTTTGGCGGCCTAATGTCCGCAAATGAAAAAATCACAAAAACAGATAAAACTCACCAGTTGGAATGTAAATTCCGTGCGCCTGCGGGCGCCGCAAATCGCCCGTTTTACCCAAGAACAAAACCCAGACATTATTGGTCTGCAAGAGATCAAATGCCTGGAAGAGCAATTCCCGTTCGACGAATTTCGGGCCATGGGGTTTGAGCATATAGAGATCGCTGGCCAAAAGGGCATGCACGGGGCGGCGACGGTTTCCAAATTCCCCCTCACCCGTATGAATACGGATTTTTGCCCCGAAGGCCATGCCCGCCATGTCAGCACAAAAGTTGATTTGGGGGTCGAAATGGGCGGGGCGGATAGTTTTGAGTTTCATAATTTTTACATCCCGGCGGGCGGCGACGAACCAGACATCAAAGCCAATCCGAAATTTGCCCACAAGATGGATTTCATCGACCGTATGATTGATTATTTTGGCGAACATACGGACGAAAATGCCCGCCAAGTTCTGGTCGGAGATTTCAATATTGCGCCCCACGAAAATGATGTCTGGTCACATAAACAGCTTCTCAAGGTCGTCAGTCACACCCCCGGTGAGGTGGAGATATTGAACAAGCTGTTGGCCTGCGGCGATTTCACGGATTGTGCGCGGATTTTTACGCCGGACGATGTCAAATTGCATAGCTGGTGGTCATACCGGTCCCGCGACATCAATAAATCCGACAGGGGCCGCAGGCTCGATCATATTTGGGTCAGCCCGGCGCTTAAAAGCGCAGCGGAAAAAGCCATGGCGCAGGGCCACGAAATCCACCGCCCGTGCCGCCTCTGGGAACGCCCGTCCGACCATGCGCCGGTGACGCAGGTTCTGGATTTTTCCTAAATTTGTCATCCCGGGGTTGACCCGGAACCTCATATGTTGCGGTAAAGTACGAGTTCCCGGGCCTGACCCGGAATGACATGGTGAAAATTAATAAATCTAAACAGGCCCTAAGATAATATGCCTGTGAAAGTCCATCCCAATACCTCGCCGCCGTGGAACGGTATGATCTGCGTGTCCATGATGTCCAGGGTCTTTGGAATTTCAATATTTGTACGCTCCAACACAATTTTGCATTTGTTAGGTTCCAGCCCGTAAAAATGCGGGCCGTGTAAGGAAGCAAAGCCCTCCAGCTTGTCCAGCGCATTTTCCTGATCAAATGTGGCGGCATAGCTCTCTAGTGCATAGGGCGCATTGAACACGCCGGCACAGCCGCACGCGGATTGTTTAGCTTCAACGCTATGAGGCGCGGAATCCGTTCCGAGAAAAAATTTAGATGAACCGGATGTGGCGGCCTTACGCAAGGCAAGCCTGTGCAGTTCTCGCTTGGCAATGGGCAGGCAATACAAATGCGGGTTGATACCGCCAGCAAAAATAGCACTGCGGTTATAGACCAGATGATGGGGGGTGATAGTCGCGGCGATATTGGCGCCGCTTTCTTGCACGAAATCCACCGCCTGTTTCGTGGTGATATGTTCAAACACGGTTTTAAGCGCCGGAAAATCCTTGATGATTTTGCTCATGACCCGCTCAATGAACACGGCCTCGCGGTCAAATATATCTATATCCGCGTCCGTTACCTCGCCGTGGATTAACAAGGGCATACCTATCCGCTGCATGGTTTCCAGAACTGGGTAAATGTTTTGGATGTCCGTAACCCCGTGATCGGAATTGGTGGTCGCGCCTGCCGGATATAATTTGCAAGCCGTAAATACGCCCTGCGCAAAGCCCGCTTCTATTTCCTTTGGGTCAATATTGTCGGTCAGATAACAAGTCATCAGCGGCGTGAAATCATGTTTCTCGTCAACCGCCGCCAATATCCGTGTGCGGTACTCCCGCGCCGCCTGGGCGCTGGTTATCGGGGGGGCCAAATTGGGCATAATAATCGCCCGGCCAAATTGCCGGGCCGTAAAATTTACCACCGCCGCCAGCATCTCACTGTCCCGAACATGCACATGCCAATCATCTGGCTGGGTGATGGTGAGGTGGGTGGGGGTGTTTTTTGCCGATTTTCGGAGTTTAGAAATCATGCGGCAAATACAGGTTTGATATGAGCAAGGGCCGGCAGCGCATCTTCGGCCATTTGTAATTCATATCTGGATTGTAAATTCATCCAGAACTCTGGGGAGGTACGCAATGCAAGCCCCAACCTAATCGATGTATCTGCGGTCACAGCAGATGTACCCCCGATTATCCGTGTAATACGGTTAGTGGGTACGCCAATAGCTTTCGCGAATGAAGTCGCAGACAAACCGAGGGGGGTTAAAAATTCCACCTTGAGAATTTCTCCGGGATGTATCGGTGTTAATCGGGCCATTATGTTCTCCTTCACTTTCTTGCTTTCTATTTGTCGCGCCTCTAATGGTAGTCCACAATTTCAACTTCATATGGCCCATTTTCTTTCCAGACAAAACAAATCCGCCATTGACCATTAATCCGTATGGAAAATTGGCCGCTCCGGTCGCCTTTAAGAGCTTCCAATCGGTTGCCGGGCGGCGAGCGTAATTCATCTAAAACCAGTGCCGCATTTATCATCTCAAGTTTATGTCTGGCGCTTCGTTCAAAGGCCGCAAATTTCCGTACACGCCGCCTGTCAAATAAAGCCGCTGTATGTTTGTCTGCGAAACTTTGTATCATAACTTTGTATCATGTTGTTACATAATCCGTAACATGTAATTTGTCAAGGCATGGTTGGACAAATTGTTTTTCTATCACCTCTCCCGGTACGGATCACCCAGCATCACCGATAACCGCCTGCCGTTTTCTGACAGGGCGGCTACATCAAGAGCTACGGTTTGGCTGCAGGCCTGGGTGCGGTCTTTTTGGGCGTAATACCCGGCGTTAAAGGCCTGGATTAACTGGCGGTGATAGGACGGGTTATCGGGGGCTTCAATGCGCATCATGTCGGCGGCCACTCTGCGCCATTTCTGGTCATCACTACCAAAACATAGTGTGCGCAGAAAATGCAATTGGCCAAGATTATTGGCCATAGCCTCGACCAGACCGGTCATGCTCATCATGTTTTCGTCAATACGGGTTTCGATTTGGCGGGTGACAGTTTCCGGGTCAAGCTTGGGCTGGCTATCTTGTTCCTGATCAACGGGGTTGTCGTCCGTCTGCGCTGTCGCAAACGCGGTCAGCCCAGCAAGTAAAAAAATCCATATGAGTAAAATCCGTTTCATAAATTTATCTTACGTGTATCATCGCCCCGCGTCATGTGTTTTTTGCATTTGAGAGGAGCGCACCCTATGTGCGGACGATATGTATTGGCGGCAAACCTTAGCGACATTGCCGCCTATTTCGGCGGCGAAGCGGCCCATGCAGGTCTGTGGACGTGGGAGCCGAGCTGGAATATGGCACCGGGGGTAGTAGCTCCGGTGGTTGCGCTAAATGGGCAAGGGGAGCGTACAATTGTGCCCATGCGCTGGGGGCTACACCCACATTGGCGCAAGGAAATGCCCCAGACAACAAAAAATGGACGACCGCTGTTCAACGCCCGCACGGAAACCGCATTTGAAAAACCCAGCTTCCGTACCCCGTGGAAACGTCGCCGCGCTCTCATCCCCATGCACGGCTGGTATGAATGGGAGGGCGTCACCAGCCCCAAAACGCCGCATTTTATTCATCCTCAAGACGGGGAATTATCCGCATTCGCCGGGCTATGGGATCAATGGCGGGTGGGGGAAGGTATCACTTTATTGTCTTTCACACTTCTAACCACGCCGGCCATCGGCCCCGTTAAACACTTGCATCACCGCATGCCCGTACGGCTCCCGTCTGAGCAATGGCAAAACTGGCTTGATGCGGATGTCAAGCCGGAACGGACAATAACCCATATGCTGGGCAGTGATGATCTCAAATTTCATGAAGTGTCAAAAGCCGTCAATTCAGGCCGATCTCAAGGGGCGAACCTGATACTAAAAACAGTGGACTGAAACTAATCAGCTAAAGGTTCTTTTCCTAAATTTTGGGGAGGTTCTTTTTTTTCATAGGGCATTTTCATCACGGCAATGCCCATGGCGCAATTGCCAAAAGTAATGGCGAAGCCGACCATCAACAGGCCTATGGCCATGACGGTGTTAGAGGAATTAAAAATAATTGTCCGCACGCCGCCCAAATCCGAGATCAGAAACAAGGCCAATATAGCCCAGCCTACGGCGATCCCTATACAAAGGTTTTTCAGCAAAAATTTGTTGAACCGTGTTTTCATAACACTTGTCCCCGTCTTGTTTTATTTATGCGACCTTGTGTTGCATAAAGTGTCCGGTAAATCAAGTGTTTGCGGTTTAGGTGTCTGATTTATCGGTTATGAGGCTAGGCGCAGATCAGCCTATTTTTGCTTTATACGACCCCCTATAGAAATTCGCTGGTGATAATGCCTGCCTTTATGTTAAAGTGAATAATGCGGAATATATATGTCGTTACTCACACTCAATCGAAACACCATACCAACGGCCTGGTCGGCGGCTGGTATGATACCGGATTGACTAGTTTTGGAAAGCGTCAGGCGCAAACAATTGCAAAACGCTTGGATGGACTTATTTTACGACCTGACATTAGTTTGGTATCTTCCGACCTAATGCGTGCCTCTGAAACGGCGAAAGTTATCGGTGATACAATCGGTATTTCGACCGTTCTCATGAGCGGACTTCGAGAAAATAGTTATGGTCGCGCTGACGGCAAAGAACAAAATTGGCTGGATGCGCGAATGACCACCGCACCGGACCACAACCGGCTTGACCATGTCGTCGTGGAAGGCGCTGAAAGTAAACGCACATTTGTCGAGCGCATTTATACCAGCATGGAGGCTTTGCCCGAAACATCAGACGTTATTATTGTCACACATGGATATGCATTAACATTCGTTATTGCCAGTTGGATCGGTATGCGTATTGAAGATGCGGGATATGTCAATTTTCGGGCCACACCCGGCGGCTTAACGCATTTGTACGAAGATGATTTTTTTAACAATCGGGCTGTGCGGTTTATCAACGACGTTTCTCATTTGCCGAAACATAGCCGTCCGTGAACAGCCTAAGGTCCGCTTAAAGCGGCCATAGCGCCAGCACAATCACGGTCACGATCAAGCAAATCACGGGCGATATATTGGTATTTAGCCCCCAAAGCTTCAAAGGCGGCTTTCTCGGTTTGGTACTCGGTCCGGACAGTTTTGTACTCAGCGTGTTTTTGTTTACGGTCGCGAATTTGGTCGTTGAGCCTAGCAAGTTCACCCGTATCCAGCCAGTTGGCTTTGTAAACTTCGTAGGTACTGGTTGAACTGCTCGCCTGTTCTGCCGCAGATTTGTGCCGCGCTCTGAGCGGTTTGAGGGCTTGATCAATGGCCAGAATTTCGGCGTGCAATTTGTCAGTCTGTGCCCGTGCGGCTTGCCTGGCCTGCTTTAAGCCTTTCAGCTCGGCGGCCATGCCAGACACTTGCGCTTTGATCTCGGGTAAATCGGCGTCTAATCCGGTTTTACAAATCACATTTGCGGGCGGCACTGGTGTTTGCCCATAGGCCAAACCGGCAACCCGGCCTGTCATCAGGAGACATAATAAATATACGGATAAGTAAAAACGGAACATCATATTTATCTCATACACCAGCACAAACAAAACACAATGGAGCGAAACAGTTGTGCGCTAAAGGCAGTCAGGTTTTGGTTTTAGGCGGCGGTTGTTGGCGGGTAAAAATCAGCAGCTCAGGCGTGCTTTGATTGTCGTCAACGGCGTAGCCCTCCAAATTAAATCCGCGTAAATCATCGGGCATCTCTACGCGGTTTTCAATAATCCACCTGACCATCAGCCCTCTGGCTCGCTTGGCATAATACATCAAATTGCGGGCCTCGCCGTCTTTGATATTGAGGAATTTAGCTTCAATCACCGGCACAGTGATGGTTTTTTTATCAACGGCTTTGAAATATTCATTCGAAGCCAAATTGACCAAGGCTTTTTGTTTATGTCCGGTCAGCTCGTCCATCAGATTTTGTGCAATTATTGAACCCCAAAACTTGTACAGGTTTTCCCCGCGAACCGTAGCCAGCTTGCGGCCCATTTCCAACCGATATGGCTGGATATTATCCATTGGCCGTAGTACACCATATAAGCCCGACAAAATCCGTATATGGTCTTGGGAAAATTCCATATCTGCTGCCGACAGGCTGGCCGCGTCCAACCCTTCATAAACATTACCGTTAAAGCTTAGCGCCGCAGGCTTGGCGGAATTAGAGCGGCCGTCCAGACTGAAAGACTTGAAACGCTGGGCATTGATTTCAGCCAGATTGTCCGATAATTTCATCATTGTTTGCAAGTCTTGTACGGACAATTTCTTGGCCGCTTTGGCCAAAATTTCCGTATGGCTGTGCAAAATTGGCTGGCTAGGCGGTATGACCGCTTGCACAGGTGCCGTATCAAGTTTTTTGGCAGGGGAAAGTAAAGTCAGCATTTAGTTACCTTATAAAAAATCCTTTTAGCCAAGACAAACCGCTAAAGCAATACTCGCGGGTTGAGAATATTATCCGGATCCATTACGGATTTAATACGCCGCATCATCTGAAGCTTGGCCGGATTGGCCCGGCGGGCAAGCTGGGATTTTTTTAAAATACCAATGCCGTGTTCCGCCGATATTGAACCGCCGAGCCCGTCGACAATGTCATAAACAATGTCGTTTATTTGTGGCTCCAATGCCATGAATTCTGCCGCCGTCATATTCTGGGGTTGGCCGATATTATAGTGGATATTGCCGTCGCCCAAATGCCCGAAGGGTAATGGGCGACAATTTTTCACATACTTAAGGACGGCAGCATTGGCACGGGTGATGAAGTCTGGCACTTTGGCAATAGGCACGGAAATATCGTGCTTGATCATAGCCCCCACGAACTTTTGCGCCGCAGATAAATTTTCGCGCAGAGCCAAAAGCGCCGTAGATTGGGCTTGGCTGCTTGCGATCACCGCATCTTGCACCAGGCCGCTATCAATCGCCTGCGCCAATATGTTCTCCGCAAAATCTTGCGGATTTTCGCCGCCGGTGTGCGAAGCCTGCCTCTTGTAAAATTCCCATTCAACCAATACATACCAAGGATGGGGCGCTAAAAACGGGTCTTTGTGGCCCGCCATATTATCCGTCACATATTCCAGACCAAGGCGCGGTATAAGTTCAAACATAGACAGAAGGTCACCGCTGCGCACATGGGACAATAATGTCAATGCTTGTTCGGGGCTTTCTACCGCCGCCATAGCGCGGATTATTTCTTTTGGCTTTGGCAACAGTTTCAAACTGGCCGCCGTAATAATGCCGAGCGTGCCTTCTGCGCCTATCAAAACTTGCGACAAATCAATCCCGGTATTGTCTTTATGCAAGGAAGTAAGCCCCGCGAACACACTGCCGTCCGCCAGCACAGCCTCGACCCCAAATGTCAGGGCGCGGGCCGTTCCGTATTTGACCACATGTACCCCGCCCGCATTGGTGGCAAGATTGCCGCCAATGCTGCATGACCCTTCCGAAGCCAAAGACAAGGGAAATTTCAACCCCATATTGTCCGCCGCCGTCTGTGCCGCCTGCAATGTCACGCCAGCTTCACAAATCATCTGCATATTAGCTTTGTCGGTTTCGCGTATTTTGTTCAGCCCTACCGTCGATAGTAATATCTCACCTTGGGGAATTTGCCCGCCGACCAATCCGGTATTGCCGCCTTGCACAGTGATCGGGGTTTTATAGCGTGCGCATATTTTGACCGCCGTCGCGACTTCATTGGTGGTGGTCGGTAAGAGCAATAGCGGCGTTTCGCCGTGCCAGCGGCCCCGCCATTCGCTCAAGAAAGGTGCGGTTTTATCCGTGTCTTGCGTCCAGCTTTTCCCCGGCAATGCGGCTTTCAGTTCTGTGATGGTTTGCGCAATGCTCATAATGCTCATAAGGGCAATACCAAGCCAAATTCCGCAAATTCTTCTGGCGCGATCACCCCGGTGCGCAACACTTTTATGCGACCTTGTTCCAATGCGACAATGGTCGATTCTCGTCCACCCGCGCACGGCCCGCCGTCCAGTATCAATGGAACCTTATCGCCAATATCCGCTTGCGCCCCGGCGGCAGTTGTCGGCGCGGCCAGTCCAGATGTATTGGCACTGGGCAGAACCAGTGGTGCCGTGAAACCCAATTTCGTAAAAGCTTGCGTCCAGCCTATATCCGGACATCTGACCGCCAATGTTGGTACGTCTTGGCGGGCGGGCAGCACCAAAGTCAAAGCGCCGGGCCAAAACCTGTCCATCAAGGACTGGGCCAACGGCGAAATATGTACCAGTTTTTTTGCGTGCTGCGGTGCAAAGACCACAACTGACAATGCTTTGGCCTGGGGGCGTTGCTTGACTTTATATATTTCGGCGATCGCCTTTAGGTCGTCGGCCCGAGCCGCTAGCCCGTACACCGTATCTGTGGGCAATATGACCAGCTCACCAGCCCGTAACAACTTGGCCGCCTCGGCATATCCGTGCATATTTGCTGGCAGTATCTCGGCCATTTATGCCTCGTTAAATTCGACTTCAATGGTAAAATTGACTTCGTCGCCAATACCAAAATTAAGTAAAGTGTCGAGGCCAAAATCAGAGCGTTTCAAGCTACCGGTAGCGGAAAAACCCAAAGTCTTGCCCTTATGGCCAAAAGACTTGCCCGCCCCGTTAAATATGGTGTTGAGGGAGACCGGAACAGTGACACCGAGAAATTCAAGATTTCCGGTAATAACACCCGTATTTTCACCCGTAAGCTTTACGTCCGTGGAGGTGAAGCGGATTTGTGTGAATTTATCAGCCTTGAAATAATCGCCGCTAATGGTCTCGTCAAATGTCTTATCGCCCGTACTGACACTAAGCGGGTCGATAATAATGTCCACTTTACTGTTGGCTGGCACGACAGCATCGAACACAAGTGTACCGCGAATGTCATCAAACCGGGCCGTGTAATTGGATAGCCCGACATGGGAAATGCGCCAAACCACACTGGCGTGGGCCGGGTCTAGTACATAATTGCCCTTGAGTTCTGGAGCGCGTGTCACCTCCGGCGGTGTAAAACATGCACTCAGACCGAGGACAAACAACGCGAATAATAAAAAACGATATTTCATAACTTGCTGTATTACAGGAAATATATTTGATTGTAATGTGGAAAATTATCATAGATAACGGCGTCCACAAATATAGAAGGTCATATGTCTAAAAAACCTAAAAACCAATCCGAGGCTGATGCGCAAGAAGACGTGCCAAAAACCCGTAAACAGATCATCGTCGAAGAAGCCAAATTTTTCGCAGGACTTAGTGTTTTCCTATTGCTGTTTTTCAATCTATTTTTTGGCCATTTCAAAATTCCTTCCGAAAGCATGCAACCGACCCTTGAGGTTGGAGACCGGCTTTTTGTCAACAAAGCCTATTACGGTATTTCGCGGGAATCTCTGGCCTGGCCATTTCGCAAAATGCCCCTACCGGACGGGCGGGTGTTCTCCCGCGACCCCAAGCGCGGTGATGTTATTGTATTTCGCTCACCCAAATCAGGGGTGATCATGATCAAACGCTTAACCGGATTACCGGGGGACACGATTGAGACAAGACGTGGGCGCTTATATGTGAACGGAAAATTGATCGAACGCACAGTTCAGTCCGAATTTTCCTATCGTGAACACAGAGGCTCCGTGCAAGACGTTACCCAATACGCAGAGCAATTACCGGGCGAGAAAAACGCCCACAGCATATTTGAACGCAATGATGGTTTTTACCCGCTCGATAATAAAGGGCCGTTTATTATCCCCGCAGGCAAATTGTTTTTTATGGGTGACAACCGCGACAATTCCGAAGACAGCCGCGCAATTAACGGCCCCGGGTTTGTACCCTTTGATTATGTGATCGGCAAGGCGCAATTGATGATGGTTTCGTTCAACAAATGTGACAAAACTGAAGGCCTGCGGTGTCCGGGCCGGCGGATTTTTATCAAATTATGACACAGATTGATGTCATCATTCTAGTGCGCCACGGCGAACCCGCATTATCGCGCAAAACAAGAATGAATTGGCGGGGCTATAAATTCTGGTGGGGTCTCTATGATGAGGGCGGTTTGACCCCCGGGCAGGAGGCACCGCAAGTCATTAAAAACCTGGCCAGAAGTTCGGATATTGTCATAGCGAGCCCTTTGCGCCGGGCCGTAGAGACGGCCAGTTTGGCCAAAGACGCGCCGCCGGACAGGCTGGAACCTCTGATGGTAGAGGCCGGATTGCCGCCGCCCAATCTTGGTTATCTGCGCCTAAAGCCACCGACATGGGGGGTTTTGTCGCGCATATGCTGGATGATGGGGTTTTCCGGCGAAGTGGAAAGCCAGGCCGAGGCCAAGCTACGCGCCGCAAAAATGGCCAAAATATTGGCCGAAGAAGCCGAGGGCGGCAAAACTATATTCGTAGCGGCCCACGGCTGGTTTAACCGCATGATGCGCCCGGCTCTCAAGAAACGGGGTTTTCGTTGCGTAGAAGACCACGGCGATCTACACTGGAGTTACCGGCGCTATGAGAGAATACAGGAAGAAAAATGACCGACCATAATGACATTAAGGATTTAAGTTTTGAAGACGCACTGAGCGAATTAGAAAGCATTGTTTCCAAATTGGAGCGCGGCGATGCGCCTTTGGAAGAAAGCATTGATATTTACGAGCGCGGGGCGCGGCTTAAAAAACACTGCGCGGGCAAATTAAAAGCCGCCCAGCTCAAGGTTGATAAAATTGTGCTTGGTGATGGCGGTGAATTACGCACTGAACCGCTGGACGGCGAAGACTGATTGTCAAATATGTCCGGTGCATTCCATACCCGCCTTGCCTATATAGCCGCTGAAATGGAAACCGTTTTGGCGCAGGTTTTGCCGGAGCCAGCCGGGCCACAAAACCGCATTATGGACGCCATGCATTATGCTACGCTCGGCGGCGGTAAGCGCTTGCGGCCATTTTTGCTGATCGAGACGGCGCGAATGCTTGGATATGAGAACTCAGGGGTTTGGAAAGCCGCCGCCGCCTTGGAATGCGTGCATGTGTATTCGCTTATCCATGATGATTTGCCGTGTATGGATGATGATGATCTGCGGCGCGGCAAGCCTACGGTTCACAAAGCTTACGGCGAAGCCTTGGCCGTGCTGGCCGGCGATGCTCTGCTGACCTTGGCCTTTGAAATTCTCGCCCAGGACAACGTACACCCAAACGCCGAAACCCGCTTACAGCTTATCAATGATCTGGCCGCCAGTGCAGGCACCCACGGCATGATCGGCGGGCAAGTGATAGATATTGCGGCCAGCCTTAACCCCGACAAAACTAAACAGGACGAAACTTTGATAACGCATTTGCAAGCCTTAAAAACCGGGGCGCTTATGCACTATGCGGTTATTGCAGGCGGGCGGTTGGCCGGGGCCAGTGATGATGATTTGCGTAATCTCAGCATTTATGCAGATGCTCTCGGCTTGGCTTTTCAAATCCGCGACGATATTTTGGATGTTGAAGGCGATAGCGCCGCCATGGGCAAGCGCACCCAGAAAGATTTTGGTCTGGGAAAGGCCACATTCGTCACTATTCACGGGCTTGCAGGGGCCAAGGATAGAGCCGCTGAACTGGGCGAAACGGCAAAAAATGCGCTCAAGGCCTACGGACATAAAGCTGACATATTAAAGGCTAGTGTTGATTTTGTTCTGAATCGACAGAAATAGGTGAAATCCCCAAATTTATGGTGTAAGTGCCTGTGTGGAAAGACAATATGTTGCAAAAAACCAAATTGCTGGATCAGGTAAACACACCTGCAGACATTCGCGGATACTCCGCCGAGCAGCTCAAGCAGCTGTCCGATGAAGTGCGGGCCGAAATCATTGATACGGTCTCGGTGACCGGCGGGCATTTGGGAGCCGGTCTGGGCGTGGTCGAATTGACTGTGGCCTTGCATCATGTGTTCGACACCCCCCATGACCGCCTAATCTGGGATGTGGGCCATCAATGTTATCCCCACAAAGTCCTGACCGGGCGCAAAGACCAAATGCGGACAATTCGCCGGGGCGGCGGGCTTTCGGGGTTTACCAAAAGGACCGAAAGTAAATATGATGATTTTGGCGCTGGCCACGCGGCGACCTCCATATCGGCCGGGCTTGGCATGGCGGTGGCCCGCGACCTTCAGGGTGAAGACCGCAATGTCATAGCCGTGATTGGCGACGGCTCCATGTCGGCAGGCATGGCCTATGAAGCCATGAACAATGCTGGCGCTATGGATGCACGGCTCATTGTCATTCTTAACGATAATGATATGTCCATCGCACCGCCCGTTGGGGCTATGTCAGCCCATTTGGCCCGTATCGTCTCGTCCAGGGGTTATAGAACATTTCGCGGCATCGCCAAGGGCATGGTGGAAAACATGCCCGGCCCGATTAAATCCACGGCCCGCAAAGCCGAAGAATATACACGCGGCATGGTCACGGGCGGCACCTGGTTTGAGGAGCTCGGGTTTTATTATGTTGGCCCGGTGGACGGWCATGATCTTGACCATTTRCTTCCAGTKCTGCGCAATGCCAAAGCCATGCAAAACGGCCCGGTTTTGGTGCATGTGGTCACCCAAAAAGGCAAAGGCTACAAGCCTGCCGAAAATGCGCCGGACAAATATCACGGCGTCTCCAAATTTAATGTGGTGACGGGCGAACAAAGCAAATCCGCACCGGGCGCGCCCAGCTATACCCGCGTCTTTGCCGATGCTTTGATAGACCAAGCTCGCCGCGACGAAAAAATCGTCGCTATTACTGCCGCCATGCCCAGCGGTACCGGGCTTGATTTATTTGCGCAAAAATTCCCTGACAGGTGTTTTGATGTGGGCATAGCCGAACAGCACGCCGTGACCTTTGCCGCCGGACTGGCGGCTGACGGGATGAAGCCATTTTGCACGCTGTATTCCACATTCCTGCAACGGGGTTATGACCAAGTTGTCCATGATGTGGCCATTCAAAAATTGCCCGTGCGTTTTGCCATMGACCGMGCYGGAYTGGTCGGRGCCGACGGGCCGACMCACGCCGGRTCCTTTGATGTCGGGTTTTTAGGCGCTCTGCCGGGCATGGTGTTTATGGCAGCGGCGGACGAAATTGAGCTGGCCCGCATGGTTGCCACATCTGCGGCCATTGATGATG
This sequence comes from Robiginitomaculum sp., assembly GCA_002733385.1. Lineage (GTDB taxonomy): Bacteria > Pseudomonadota > Alphaproteobacteria > Caulobacterales > Maricaulaceae > Robiginitomaculum_A. The sequence continues at coordinate 4,104 of NVVO01000010.1, read as the reverse complement.
CGCCCAGCGCCTTTCGTTTTCCGCGCGGGCCAGCCACAGGGCTGGACATGCCGTCCGAAATAAAACCACTGGAAATCGGTAAGGGCCGCATTGTCAAGCAAGGCAGCAAAATCGCGATTTTATCTTTAGGCACACGGCTCGGGGAAGCCTTGCAAGCGGCCAATGATCTGGATGCGCTCGGCCTGTCAACCACGGTAGCAGATGCCCGTTTCATCAAGCCATTAGACAAAGACTTGGTTCGCCAGCTAGCCGATGAACATGAGGTTTTGATCACCATAGAAGAAGGGGCAATGGGCGGGTTTGGCGCATTTGTCATGCAGGAATTGGCCGAAAGCGGCAGGCTGGAACGCGGGCTTAAAGTCCGTTCTATGTTTTTACCAGATGTGTTTCTAGATCACGATACACCGCAAAAAATGTACGAGCAAGCAGGTCTGGACGCACAAGCTATTGTCAAGAAAGTATTTACCGTCATAGGTCGCGACTTGGCCGAAATTGCATTTCTAGCCTAAAAAACCCTTAGTGACCTTTAATGGCCACGGCGACGATGGCTTGGTCGACGATGACTTGGGCGATGGGGGCGTGAATAATGTGGCCGCGAATAGTGAGGCCGGGAGTAATGTGGGCGCGAATAGTGGGGTCTAGAGTAATGTGGCCGAGAATAATAGGACCCATAACCATATCCGGAATCTAAACTTATGCTGACCCGTGGACGGCTATAGCCATAATATGAATTCGTGCGTGCATAGCCGCTATAGGGCTGGGTATAACCATAGCCACCATTGTAATTTGTGCCGTAATAACCATTGCTATTATAGTTTTGGTTAACATATCCGGTGCTTCTGTATGGTTGGCTATTACCGCCAGCAATCGCCGCGCCAGCCAGCCCGCCGATAACCGCGCCAATGGCCGTTCCTTCATCTTGTACACCGCCGCCCGCCACATTTGAGCCGATCACACCGCCGACAACTGCGCCGATCAAACCCCCAACCAGCTGATTGTTGCCATTGCTACCACTGGCCTGATGTCTGTGGGCATAGCCATTGTCATGGGCATAGGCACTAGATGCAGCAATAGGTGTGGTCAGTGCCACTACGGAGGCCGCTAGTATTCTATAGGCAATTTTCATGGGGTTTCCTTTCCAAGATACACAAATAAAGTTACACAAAACAAGAAACAGGCCACCATAATAGCCCGCCAACATGAACGTGGGCTGAAGAACTTGTGTTATATTGTAATAATAAACTACCGCAAATATTTATCCAAAAAAGCAACATAGGCATTTGAGGCTTTTATGCGGTTGTCTCGTTTACGAAAACCGTGCCCTTCGTCCGGGAAGACAATATATTCTACCGGTACATTATTGGCTTTTACCGCCGCGACCAATTCATCGCTTTCTATTTTCAAGACGCGGGGGTCATTGGCCCCTTGCACAACTAATAAAGGCTTGACGATATTGTGGGCATGAAATAGCGGCGAAATAGCCCGGTGGCGCTCGCCGTCTGTCTCCGGATCGCCCATTTCGTCGTAAAGCGCCTCTTTGAAGCTTTCCCACCAAGGCGGAATTGATGCCAATGTCCGTTCCCAATTGGTCACGCCAAAAATATTGATCCCAACATCAAACACTTCTGGCTCAAAGGCCAAAGCCGCCGCAACCATATATCCCCCGTAGCTGCCGCCGATAATACCGATTTTTTCACCGTCTACCCAATCAAGTTCGGAGAGATATTTCTTTGACCAAACCACATCCTTCAAATCCACATCCCCATGTTTCTTATCGTCCATATGGAAAAATGTCTTTCCGTAACCAGATGAACCACGGTTGTTCATAGCGTGGACGGCATAGCCGTGGTTGACCAAATGCTGAACCATGGCCCGGTAGCCTTTGCGGTTTTGCCCACCCGGCCCGCCGTGAACCAGCACCAAAGCGGGGGCTGGGTTTGCGGCACTGGCACCGTGGGGCTTATACAAAATGCCCGGAATGTCGAGCCCGTCATAACTTTTATAGCGGACGATTTCGCCCTCGACCAAATAGTCGGCTTTTATCTCGGCGTTTAAGGCCGAAGTGAGCGGCTTGTGAATACGGGTTTCCAAAGACGCAATATGAATATTGGACGGAGCGCGATCTCCGTTCATAATGAAAGCGATCTGGCGTTCGTCTTTTGAAAACCGGACATTTCGCATATTGCCTTCGGGCAGGTCTTTCAAAGCCACTACAGTACCCGTTTTCAGATTTTTTAGCGTCATCTGGCTGACGCCGTCAGCATTGACGCCGCTGATCATATAATCTCCCGAACCAGACTGGGCCACAAAAGACACATCCCAATTGGCCGCCAGCAGTTCGGATTTTTCGCCGCTGGCCAAATCGTAACGCCAAGCTTGGGTAAATTCTCCAAATTCATTGGTGGAATAGAACAACGACTTGCCGTCAGCACTAAAATCATATGACCCATAGGCGATATTACCCGTATGCTCTGTGATCAATTGGGGGGTATTATTGTCCGCTTGCAGATCCACCAGAAAAATATCGGAATCCGCCGATGTCCGGTTTTTGGTCAGGGCAACCCAACGCCCGTCGCCGCTAATCGCCCCTATTTGCATACCGTCATTTTCAAATATCAGATCGGAGGCATAGGTTTTCGCATCATATTTATAAATATCAAATGTCCGTTGGTCCCGTTTATTGCTGCCAAGGTATAAATATTGGTCGTCATCACTCCAGCCGATAAAGAAAGATTTTAGCTTGTCCCCTGGCGTCAAATCCCGGACAGTTCCGTCAAGTTCGCGCACATAAATATGGTTCAACTCATCGCCGTTCCCGTCGGACGTATARAGCATCCGCTCGTCGCCCGGGAACCAGCTTACGGCATTTGCCGCAGTTGTCGCGGAATTTGTCAGGGCCGTTTTTTCTCCGGTTGTCGGGTTGAGACGGTAAACATTAAACACGCCGCTCTCATCAGACGTGATCAGCAAGTCACCTGATAGCGGGCCGAATGTATAGCCTGCGCCCGACGGCAAGCCGTATGAAACCGTCTGAAAAAATGCTTCGGCGGAAAATTTTGGTACAGAAACAGGCTGGCTTTGCACCAGTGCCTGTTTTTCTTGCGGGGGAGCATTGTTGCACGCCGATAGTGTTAAAGCTACGCCGCCTATTAAAACTACAAAAAATTTACCCATTACTTCACTCCCAATTATTGTTTTTGGAAGCTAGCACAGTTTATGGGTTAAGTCACGAGCCGATGCTATAAGGCGAGTTAGCCCTATTCTTATCGGCAAACCGCGCTTCTTGTCGTGATTTTATGCCTGCTGCGGTCATAGTGTTGGTTGGAGCCTGCATAGCAATACACATTTGTTGGCGCGGGCGGGGTATACACTTGTGGCATGACATAGGGGATTGTGTAAATTTGTACCAAATGTGGCCCTTGAATATATTGCGTTCCATATTGCGTTCTTGGCCATAAAACTGGCTGGATAAATGAAGGTTGGATAAACGTACGGCTGTAACCAGATCCGGCATGCGTATTCCCATGAGCATTCGTGTTTACAAGACTGCCGCCAAATGTGCTATATGCTACCGGTGTGCGCCGGCCAGAATATCGACGTTGGGCGCTATATTCATACCCGTAATCATAACCCCTATAGCCTGGGCCATAGCTGGGAACATAGCCGCCGTAACGGCTTGACCGCCTATTGGTGTTGTAGCTAGCCCCTTGGTTTGCCCACCGGTTCGCAATCGCCGCTCCCGCAATCCCGCCGACAACCATTCCAATGGCCGTGCCTTCTTGTTGTACGCCCGTGCCCGCCAAATTAGATCCGAGAATACCGCCTAACCCGGCGCCGATACCCGCGCCAAGCAAAACATTGCCCGTACTGCGGTCAAATATTTGCGCAGATGCAGATATTGGTAGCATCAATGCGCCCGTAAACAAACTTGCCATCACTAGATTTGCTTTGAAAACATTTGAGAATGTCATAGAGGCCTCCTGCACACAATTCAGCCCCTACCATAGGCCTGCGTCCCATTGCGGGACGGTTTATTGTTGAACCAAAGACAATGCAAAACTCACGCCTTTTGACCAACAGGCCACATACGAAAACGGGCCCGGC
>NVVO01000047.1 GCA_002733385.1 Robiginitomaculum sp. | reverse complement strand
CCACCTCTCGGCTTGGTGCAATACTCGCGGTGGATACCGGCCTGCGCCGGTATGAGCGGGGTGTGGGGGTTTTGTTAGTGTGTGGGGTCATTTTCCGACTCCATTTGTTTTTTGATTAAATATCTCATGCCTTCACATAAAAAGGCTAAGGTAACAGGAACAAGCGCTGCATAAGTTGCCATGATAAGAAAAATAAGGAGCCCTTTTTCTTCAAATTGCATATGCGCAGCCTTAATTCCCAGAAGTGCAGCTATCCATAAAAACCCCTCAGTTATCGAAAGGGCTTGGGCAATTTTTTTTGGTTTCATTTCATCTCTCCATCATATCTGCGTTGCTGCGTCCCGGCGGGACAAGCGGCCAGACATTTTCGCTGGCACTGATTTTCACGTGCATCAGGATTGGCCCCTCGGCGGCTAGTAATTTGTCTATGCCTGCATCTACTTCACTGCGCTTACTCACAGTAAAAGCGTCGATTTGGAACGCTCTTGCGACCTCGGCGAAATCGGGGTTGTCATACAAGTCKACCTCGGAATAGTTTTCATYGAARAACACTTCTTGCCATTGRCGCACCATGCCSAGSACACCRTTATCYARMAGSACGATTTTTAGGGGGATTTGGTAACGGTTTAAGGTCGCGAGTTCCTGGATATTCATCATGATGGAACCATCGCCCGATACGGTAATCACCGTGCGCTCGGGACAGCCTAATTGTGCGCCCAGACCAGCCGGAACCCCGAAACCCATAGTGCCGAGACCGCCGGATGTGATATGATCTTTGGGGTCGTCGAAATAGCAATGTTGGGCCACCCACATTTGGTGCTGGCCGACATCGCATGTGATTATCGCATTTTCGGGGGCGCGGCGGGTCAGGTCGTGCAGGAGCTTTGGGGCGTAGACACGATCGCCCTCTATAGATTTTTGGGCAGCATCATAATCCCAAGCATGGGCGGTGCGCCGTGCATAACATATGGCCCGCCAGTCTTGTGCGTCCGATTTACCCGGATTAAGCGCCGCCAGATTTTTCTTGAGCGAACCTTCGAGCCAAATGTCCGCCTTGCGCAATTTGTTGATCTCGGCAATATCAATATCCATATGGATGATTTTGGCCTTGGGCGCAAAAGTGTCGAGCTTGCCCGTAGCCCGGTCATCAAAGCGTGCACCGGCCACGATCAAAACATCCGCTTCCTGTACGGCGTAATTGGCGGCTTTCAATCCGTGCATGCCTAACATGCCGAGGAAATGTTCATGGTCGGACGGCATGGCCCCTAAGCCTTTCAAGGTCGAGACCACCGGGATTTGCGTGCGTTCTATAAGGGCGCGCAACTCCTCAACCCCGTCGCCTTGGGCGATGCCGCCGCCAATATAAAACAACGGTTTTTTAGCGGCGCGGATCATGTCCTCGCAGATTTTTATATGTTCGTTTGACCCCATTTCAGGCTTAACTTTGGGGTAGGGCCGCCAGCGGTGGCGCTCGGTAGTGGTGGCATTGGCCACGTCTTTGGGCAAATCGATCAGGACGGGTCCGGGTCGGCCTTCGGCGGCAATATAATAGGCTTCCTCGACCATGCCGGGAATGTCTGCCGGGTCGCGGGCGATATAGCTGTGTTTGACGATGGGCAAAGTGATGCCGAAAATATCGACCTCTTGAAAGGCGTCCGTGCCCATGAGATCCGACGGAACCTGGCCAGTGATAAACACCACCGGCACACTATCCAGATAGGCATCGGCAATCCCGGTGACCAGATTGGTTGCGCCGGGGCCGGAGGTTGCCAGACATGTTCCGGTTTTGCCCGTAGCCCGCGCATAGCCAATAGCTGCCATGGCGCAGCCTTGTTCGTGGCGGCCTAGTATGTGTTTCAGACCACTGCCCGGCAAGACATCATAGACAGGCATAATCGCGCCGCCGGGATAGCCGAAGATGATTTCAACGCCTTGTTCCTTGAGGCTGTCAATCAGTAATTGTGCGCCGGATTTTGGGGGGTGGGTCATTTTGTGTTACCCCATTGGCATCCCATCCCCTCACCCGCTGTCGCGCGCCTCTCCCCAAAGGAGAGGCTAAATTTGGCGAACCTATGCCGTTTATTTACTAGTATTATGGCAGTCGCGCCAACGTCTCCTCTCCTTTTGGGAGAGGAACAAGGTGAGGGGTAAAGGGYTATCATTGAAAACCTCATCTCAATTCACATCTTTATCWATAACTTTACCSGCCTTRATCCACGGCATCATRTCGCGCAGTTTTGCGCCTGTGGTTTCGATCAAATGCTCGGCGTTGTTKCGGCGTCTKGCRGTCATGCTTGGATAGCCGTGKGCGCCTTCYATGATGAARCTTTTGGCGTATTCKCCGTTTTGGATATTKKYSAGRGCTTCRCGCATGGCGGCGCGGCTTTCYTCGTTGATSACTTTGTTGCCKGTGACATATTCMCCGTATTCRGCRTTGTTKGAGATCGAGTAATTCATGTCGGCWATGCCGCCYTCATACATCAAATCGACGATSARTTTMAGCTCGTGCAAGCAYTCGAAATAGGCYAGTTCCGGCGCRTASCCRGCTTCGACCAAAGTCTCRAARCCCATYTTRACCARYTCSACCGCGCCGCCGCACARKACSGCYTGTTCGCCGAACAAATCGGTTTCGGTTTCGTCCTTGAAGGTCGTATGAATRATRGCGGTKCGRCCACCRCCAATRGCCGASGCATAGGACTTGGCCAGTTCRRTRGCAAAACCGGAATTGGCGTCYTGGAACACGGCGATSARATCCGGRATACCGCGCCCGGCGGCAAATTCGCTGCGCACCGTATGACCGGGGGCTTTGGGAGCGACCATGATCACATCCAAATCCCGGCGCGGCATGATTTGCCCGTAATGAATGGCAAAACCGTGACCGAATGCCAAAGCCGCGCCTTCTTTGATATTGGGTTCAATATCCTCGCGGTAAATCCTGGCTTGAAATTCGTCTGGAGCCAACACCATAACCACGTCCGCGCCTTTCACGGCCTCGGCGGGTGTTTTCACATCAAGGCCGTAGGCGATGACTTTCTTGCGGGTGGCGGAGCTTTCCGGCAGGCCGATAATTACGTCAACGCCGCTGTCTTTCAAGTTCAGCGCATGGGCATGGCCCTGGGAGCCAAAGCCGATGATGCAAACTTTTTTGGCTTTAATAATCGAGAGGTCGCAGTCTTTATCGTAGGAAATCTGTAAAGTCATTATATGTCCTTTTTGTCAAATGGGAAGCTAGTGAGCGCACCTTTTGATGCACTGCCGACGAGGGCCGCGTATTTTGCGTAGGCTCCGCTTGGGTAATTTGGTTTGGGTGGTGTCCACCCGACCGCGCGGGATCCTAAATCTGCGGCCACATTGATTTCGCGGCTCTCCACATCAATAGAGATAATGTCGCCGTCTTCAATGAAAGCGATCGGCCCGCCGTGCGCCGCTTCGGGGGCGACATGGCCGATGACGAAACCGTAAGACGCGCCTGAAAACCGTCCGTCCGTAATCAAGGCCACATCATCTATCAAACCCTGACCGACCAGTGCGGCGGTTACGGCCAGCATTTCGCGCATGCCCGGCCCGCCCGCCGGGCCTTCATTTCTGATAATGATGACATCACCTTTTTCAATGCCGTTTTTTTCCACGACCGCAAAGCAATCTTCTTCGCTTTCAAACACCCGCGCCGGGCCGGAAAATTGCAACGCCCCATGCCCGGCCAATTTTGCGACGCACCCTTCCGGAGCCAGATCGCCGTACAAAATACCGTAGCCGCCGCGTGATTTTACCGGTGCGTCAAAATCCAGCACGACTTTTTGGCCCTGCGTTTCTTTGCTGGCGTCGATCTCGGCGAACATTGAACGTCCGGTGATTGTTGGTGTGTCTATTATCCGACCCGCCGCCTTGAGCCGCTTGCCGACCAGAGCCGAGCCGCCGGCCTCGTATAAGTCCTTGGCCAGATATTGCCCGCCGGGTTTTAGGTCGCCAATGACAGGCGTGGTGCGGGATATTTCGTCGAACACATCAATGTCAAATTCAACCCCGGCCTCGCGGGCTATGGCCAGCAAATGCAATATGGCATTGGTGGAAGCTTGAGTGGCGGTAAGGGCCGTGACCGTATTGCGCAGGGATGTCTCGGTAATGAGTTGACGCGGCAATCTTTGGTGCTTGATCGCGTCCATCAAAAGTTCACCCGCTTTAAACGCCGCTGCATTTTTCTCATCGCAAATCGCCGGAATGTCATTTGTACCCATGGGCGACAGGCCTAAAAATGTCATGGCCATGGCCATGGTGTTGGCGGTAAATTGCCCGCCGCACGCGCCTGCACCGGGGCAAGCATTTTTTTCCACTGCCGCCAACTCGTCTTCGCTGATCAGGTCTGAGGCAAATGCGCCCACGGCTTCGAACACATCTTGTATGGATAAATCCTTGTCTGCGTGCTTACCCGGCATGATCGAACCACCGTACAAAACCACACCCGGCACATTCATCCGCGCCAACGCCATAGCGGCGGCCGGAATGGTTTTATCGCAACCGACCAGAATAATCACCCCGTCTAGGGAATGGCCTTTGACCGCCAGCTCAATACTGTCGGCAATGACTTCGCGGCTCATCAAACTGGCCCGCATACCCTCCGCGCCCATGGTGATGCCGTCGGATATGGCGATAGAATTAAAATCCACCGGATAGCCGCCGGCTGCTCTGATGCCGGCCCGCACTGGTACGGCCAATTTGTCCAGATGCATATTGCACGGCCCCATATTGGTCCAGGTGTTGAACACGGCTACTAATGGTTTTTCAAAAGCCGCATCATCCATACCGCTAGCCCGCAACATAGCTCGGGCCGGGGCGCGGGCCGGGCCTTTGGTGATATGGTCGCTTAATTTACTCATTTTATCTTTCATATTTTTCATCTGCTATATTGGCCATTTGCCATAAAAAAACCCGCTTCCGGTGGGAGCGGGTGTTATAAAAATCTGTGTTTACAAATTACAACCCGCTCATGCCTCGAATGCTAATGAGTAGCACTAAGAGACCGACCAGAAGCACCAGTGTTCCGCGCATAGCAAATCTGTCAGTAGAAGCTTGTATAACTACCGCTGTGCTGGCCTTGGTTTGTCCGGCCTTGGTCTGTAATCTATGATCCATAACCATAACTTTGTTTTAATCTCAAAAAGCTTCTACGCAAGCCCGGTTAATAAAACAAGTAATAAATTGCGTAGAAGGGCTTATATGGCCAATTAAAACAAAAATTTCCCAATCCAAGAAATAAAAAGGCAATAATTACCACGACTGGCGCTTGCGAGGTTAAAAACATCTAGCCAAAACGACATAAAGCGTGTTTTACCCTTGTTGCAATGGCCAGACATTCCGYCTTTATTGGCGGCTTCGCTTGTTACGTTGTCGCCGCATATGCCGCTGGTTTTGCATGGCCAGAAGCGCGTCTTCGCGCTCTTTGGGTGTTAGCTGGTTCAACACTTCAATGATCATCGCATCGCCGGATATGGCCAATTTGTGTTTTATCTCCCGGGTTTCGGCCAGGGATTTTTCTATGGCCTTGAGATCAAAATCTTCAGATTTGAGCAATTTTATGCTGTGCCTCTCGGCCCTGCGCAATTGTCTGAGCAATTGGCGTGGTCGTTCCCCGGCCTTGTAGTTCAGGCTTTTATAGGCGGCAACCATAACCTGTTTACGTCGTTCAACGGGGAGTGCTCGCATAAATCTACGCGGATATTCAGGCAGGGTTTTACTGCTTTGTGGCCGGTTTTGGAGTTGGTTTTTTATGGTGTCATTTATGGTTTGCGGGGCCTGTATTACGACCGTTTCCGGTTTAAGCACGCCCGACAGTAACAAGCCAAACATCAGGCCGTTCATGACCAGCGATACGGGCAAAGCAAGCAACCAGATTTTGCGCGGTGTTGAATTGGAATTTTGCGTGTTCATTATTGACCTCCCGTGAAATCTTGTGCCAGTCCGGTTTCATCATAATCGTTAGCTAGGCTGATGGACAACAAGGTTTCTGCGGCTATGTAATCGCTGTGCTGTGTGGGTATTTGCCCGAGACCAAAGCCGATACCAGTTGTCAATATCAGTGTCGCAGCGATAGATTTCCAGCTGGCAATATTGGTGTAAGATGCGCCCGTGGACGAAGCGTCTTGGGACGTTTGCAGTGCAGCTTTCAAAATCCGGGCCTGCAACAAGGATATATCCGTGTCCGGCTTGCGCCCGGATTCCAATAACTCTTGCATTTTTTCTCTATTCATATCCATGTTAACCCTCCAGTAATTCCTGCTTGTGGCGCTGTAACTGAGCCCGTAAATTTTTGCGCCCCCGCGCCAGCAAACTCTCATAAGCCCGCACGCCTATTTCCATAATTTCCGCCGCTTCGATTTGTGGCAATTCCCGGTAATGGCACAAAGTGATGGCCATACGTTGGCGCTCTGGCAACTGCGTCATTGCTTGCTCCACCCTGGATTTTTGTGCCGTGCTCGTCTGCTTTAATTCTATCATCTTGTTGGCCAAAGGCCCGTCATCAACCATATCCGGCAAGATTTCGGGATAGATTTCCGTTTTCTTGCGCAATCGGTCATAGCACAGGTTTTTGGTGACGCGGTAGAGCCATGTTGAAAATTTAGCTTTACCAACCTGCCAATTTGGTGCTTGTTTCCAGGCTTTGATAAACACCTCTTGTGCGATATCTTCCGCGATCATTTCGTCCCCGACCATGTGCCAGGCACATGATTTTATCGCCGCCAAATGACGATCCATCAATTCACCGAGCGCACTAGATTGCCCGCGCGCCAGTTTCAATAAAATATCTGCATCCGGGTCATACGGGGGATGTTGTGGCCCGGATGCAGAATGTGTGCCGGTCATAATAATTCCCAAAGATATTGGACGGGGTGATCCGCAAAGGGTCACTTTAGATCACCCCATTTGTGAAAGCTCAGGATATACCAGTTTTCCGGCTCATTTCCATCGTATTTTTACCATGTTATCTTTGGCGTTTTTTATGGCGCTTTTTTGGACGGCGTTGCTCGCTTGCGTTCAGCATGCCGTCACCATCTTTATCCAGCCGCGTGAACATGGCGTCGGCGACAGCCTTATACTCTGCCATATCGATGACGCCATCGCCATTTGTGTCTGGCCGAAAATTTTGCCGCATTTTTTGACGTTTAAGCCGCCGTTTTTTGCGTTTCTCTTTGCGGGCTTGCCTGTCTCCAGCGTCCACAACCCCGTCGCCGTTGACATCCATACGCCGCTTGGTTTTTTGTTTACGCAGGGCGCGGGCGGCATTATATTCGTCGTTTGAGACCATCCCGTCACCATTTGTATCGGTTTTGCTAAAGCGTTTCTGGGCCCGCGCTTCGCGTTTTTGCGTACGAAAGGCTTTGCGTTCGGCTGGTGTGAGAACCCCATTAGCATCCGTATCGGTTGCAGCAAATCTCTGGTCACTGAGGGCCGTAAATTCAGCCTTGGAGATTAACCCGTCTTTGTTGGTATCGGCTTTTTTGGCCAAAGGGGTGCTCATGGGGGTGCCGGCAAATGCCGGCAGGCTGAGGGCGGCCAGCAAGCTGGTCGCCATTAGTGTTTTGGTGATTATACGCGTCATGTCATACTCCTGTTTTGGCGCTTATATGGTTTAAACGTCAGTTCAGGAGTTTCCCGTCGCGAAATATATAAAGAGCTTATCCGGCGTCGCGTTGTGGCACTTGGCTATCCTGACGCAAAGCTTCCAACAAGCCAGGGGCAATCTGTGCGGCCATCTCTGGCTGGTCTWTAATGCCGCCGAGCGCTGGTGCGGCCCCTAAAAATTGCCGGACGGTTCCCGCCAGCAATTCATAGGTCTCAAATCCGTCCATCTCTGCGCCGTCATTATTAGCCCCCTTGTTAGCCCCCTTGTTAGTCTGCGCAATCATCAGCGGATCAAATTTGGCCACGCGGGCTCGTACCGCATCCAACATCCAATAGGCGCGCATGAAACGGTCACCGTGGCAATCATATAAAACCAAGGATGCATCCGAGGCGCCGGCCAGCCTAATATGAGCCGGCGTACATCCGGCCCGCGCCCCGATAAACACCCAGTCATAACTGAGCGACAAGGCCGCCAAGGAGCCTAACAATATATCCAAACCGACATCACCGGCGCAAACTGCGGTGAAATGCTCGTTTTGGGTTATATATTTGGCATCGGTGATCCGGGCATCGCCGAGCAATACATCGGCCAGTGTGACGCTGTAGATAATCCCGGACATATCCATCAATGACCCGCCCATCTGGTCGATCATCAGCACGGTTTCGCCCCGCGCCGCCGCCGTTTTGGCCAAGGCCAAAACCAGCTCAGCACCATAAAGCCCGTCATCAACCGAAAATACAGGTATCAGCCGRCCATCCGGTCGATTATTCATCACCGCCATAGCATTCCACCATTCCACATGCACATTTTGTGCTTATTATTTAAACTCACCTTACACGCAAAGGTTTAAAATAAGACTAAAGTCTTGAAATATATCAATAAAAAACCACCAACATTATGTAATGTCAGTGGTTCTAAATTTTAATATCGACCCGCCTAGCGGTAATGCTGAATTCTGGTGGTGCGCAAGCCAGAAATCCCGTGGGATTCAATGGAGCGTTGCCAGGATAAAAATTCTTCGGAAGACAGACCGTAGCGCTTACAGGCACCGTCCAAGGTCAGCAAACCACCACGCACGGCGGCCACAACCTCGGCTTTACGTCTTATCACCCATCTCACCGTTTCTGGTTTAGGAAGGTCCGCCAGCGTTAGCGGGGTTCCTTCAGGGCCAATCACCACATTTTCTTTTATCATTTTTTTTCTCTACCACTGTTGTCGGGCCATTTGATACTAAATAGCTCTGCGTAGTTTTGTTATGGGTCTGTTGTAGAGGACGGATGTTAAAAACCCCCTAACGCGGCGATAAAAAACGTAATAAAATCAGGTGTTTACCAAGGTTAACGCCAACAAATAGTGTTAAGAAATACTTGCGATTTTTCTAAGGTTTTGATTCTATTGCTTTTTTTTTGCGCGTTCTATTAACATTTGCGGCAAATTAAAATGCGCCAACGGCTCGACTTATGGGCTGTGAGTTCCTATTTAAGCGATTATGACTGAAAATATGGCCAAAATTTTACCRGAAAAATTAAACTCATTGGGGTTTGCCAAACCCTGTGCGGATACACGGGTGGTGGTGGCTATGTCCGGCGGTGTCGACAGCTCCGTGTGCGCGGCCATGTTGGCCCGCGAGGACTATGAGGTCATCGGTATCACGCTGCAACTTTATGATCACGGCGCGGCGATAAAATCCGCCAAAGCTTGCTGCGCCGGCCAAGATATATATGACGCCAAGCGTGTGGCTGAAATGCACGGCTTCCCCCATTATGTGCTGGACTATGAAAGCAAGTTTTCAGACGCGGTCATGGACGATTTTGCCGACACATATCTTAAAGGTGCGACACCAATCCCCTGTGTGCGCTGCAACCAAACCGTGAAATTCCGTGATTTGTTACAGGTGGCCAAAGATTTGGGCGCAGATTGCATGGCCACCGGACATTATGTGCGCCGCGAACTGGCGGGCGACCAAGCAGGCAACAAGGCCGAACTGCACCGGGCCGTAGATGCCAGCAAAGACCAGTCGTATTTTTTGTTCACGACGACCCAAGAACAACTGGATTTTCTGCGGTTCCCCTTGGGCGGGCAGGACAAATCCGTGACCCGCGACATGGCCATAGAGCTGGGACTGTCCGTGGCCAACAAACCCGACAGCCAGGACATTTGTTTTGTGCCGACGGGAAAATATACCGATGTGATCAAAAAACTGCGCCCCGACGCCGCCAACCCCGGCGAGGTCGTGCATGTGGACGGAACTGTGCTGGGCATGCACGAAGGCATCATGCATTACACCATCGGCCAAAGACGCGGGCTCAACATCAAAGACGGCAGCGGTCAGGATCCATTGTATGTGCTGCGGCTGGACGCGGCCAAAAACCGGGTCATCGTCGGCGAGCGCAAGAAGCTGCTGAAAAGCCGTATATATGTAAAGGATATCAACTGGCTAGGCGCAGGTCTGTTCGAGCAAGCACTGGATGGTCGTAACATATTGGTAAAAACCCGCTCCATGCGCCCACCCGTAGCGGCGCAATTTACGGCAGTCGGTAACGAAATTGTGGTAGACCTAGGGGAACCCGAAGAGGGCATAGCGCCGGGGCAAGCCTGTGTGTTCTATGATGCGGATACCCCGAGCAGGGTACTGGGCGGCGGCTGGATCGAGAGCGCTCGCAAATAAGAATCGTGTTTTGGGAGGCAGCACCGCTCCCCACACCCCGCTCATTCCCGCGAAAGCGGGAATTCAGTTCAAACAATCATGGGCGAGCTGTGCTCGCTCTTTATACGCTGGATACCCGGTCATCTTTACTGGAAATGGGGCCGGGTATGAGTGGGTGTAGGGGATGTTTATGTGGGGATTTCCTAGCTTTATCCTTGTTTTTCTTTGCGAAGATTTCCTATTAAACCAAGTTTTTGAAAACCTAATCCACGGTTTTGGGTTTAGCGGCATGATGGGTATATGAACTCTTATGCGTCCATATATGACCGAACAGGTATCGTGCCAAACACCACAAATATGCCTTGGCTATTGCACCCGTTTTTATGGCTGTTGCGCCACTGGTTAGGGGCCTATTGCCCTGGTTTGCGCCACAGCGCGGGTATGCCGCAATTTCCCGCTTGCCAGCGGGCTAATCGCTATGACCGCAAAATCAGCCAGCGCAGGGTTTCGTAAGTGCGGGATTTATCCTCATTTGCAGTTTTGTTGCCGCGCGGCTTGTCACCGACACAATATCTTGAGCGCATGAGCCGCATCTCCATTTTCGGGCGGCTTCGTTTGTATAACATTAGCGCCGTCGGTTCCGTGTTGCGCCGCCGGGCTATGCTCATATGTTATGATCATGGTTGGTGGCGTACGCCCCTTGGAGGCCATTTAGGGTGTGGGGTCTGGTGCGTACATTTGTGGCCAAATTAGCCCCGGATAAAATACGAAATGCAAACAAACACAAAACGGCCGACTTGGCTGGCCACTACGCCTGCCTGAAACACGCATGAATTCAGGTGTCTCAATATGCCCCGAACTTATACCCAAACAAAGATAACTGTAACGTGGTCTCCTCTCCTTGTGGGAGAGGAACAAGGTGAGGGGATATGAGCTTTAAGAGGAAAGATTAGCTAAAAAATCCAAATTCTTTAGTGCCTGAGGATAAGCCATATTGTATATTATGATTACCCCGCCTATATCAACTGGGTATTTTAATTTGAAAAGGAAATCCCATGTCTTCTGCCGTTGCCCCGTCCGACCCCGTTGTTATCGTTGGTCTTGCCCGCACGCCTATGGCGGCGTTTCAAGGCGCATTTAGTACGCTAAGCGCACCTGATTTGGGGGCGGTGGCCGTCAAGGCGGCTCTGGCGGAAAGCGGGGTTGCGCCCGGCGATGTTGAGCAAATCATCATGGGTTGTGTACTTCCTGCTGGCCAAGGCCAAGCCCCGGCCAGGCAAGCGGCGATTAAGGCCGGGCTGGAACTTTCTTGCGAAGCCACCACCATTAACAAAATGTGCGGCTCGGCCATGCAGGCGGCGATTATGGCCCATGATGCGATCAAGGCCGGGTCTGCGGATATTATCGTCGCGGGCGGTATGGAGAATATGACCGCCGCCCCTTATGTTTTGCCCAAAGCCCGCGCCGGTTACCGCATGGGCAATGGGGTGATGATTGACAGCATGATGCACGACGGTCTTACGGACGCTTATGACCACAAGCCCATGGGTGTGTTCGCCGATATGATTGCGCAGGAATATCAATTTACCCGCGAGGCACAAGACGCYTATGCKATYGAGAGCGTTGCCCGCGCCCGACGCGCCGCCGAGGCCGGAGATTTYGMSCGSGARATTGCSCCCGTWACYGTMCCAAACCGCAARGGYGATRTTGTSGTCTCCACCGATGCTGGCCCCGAGGGGGCGCGGCCTGAAAAAATCCCGAATTTGCGCCCGGTATTTAGCAAAGACGGAACCGTTACCGCCGCCAATGCCAGTTCCATCAATGACGGGGCGGCGGCACTGGTCTTGATGCGCAAATCCGAAGCCGAAAAACGCAGGCTTAAAATCCTGGCCGAAATAAAAGCCCACGCCGCCCACGCTCATGAGCCGAAATACTTCACCACCGCGCCTGTTAAAGCCATGGAAAAATGCTTGGCCAAAGCCGGATGGGAAACGGACGACGTAGATCTATGGGAGATCAATGAAGCCTTCGCCGTAGTCCCCATGATCGCCATGCGCGACATGAAACTCGATCATGCAAAGGTCAATGTAAACGGCGGCGCCTGCGTCCTAGGCCACCCCATAGGCGCATCAGGCGCCCGCATAATGGCCACTCTGATTGCGGCCATGGAAAAACGCGGCGTTAAAAAGGGTGTCGCAAGCCTATGTATCGGCGGCGGCGAAGCGACGGCAATTGCGCTTGAAATTTCTTAAAACGCCCATTTATCTAGGCCGTGGTGACCATTTAGGTTCACACACATCACAAATACCGCTCATTCCCGGCTCCGACCGGGAATCCAGTCCAAACAATAATGTGCGAGCTTTCACAAGTGGCATTCCCGAAGGTCGATCGCTCTTGTACGCTGGATACCCAGTCAAGCTGGGTATGAGCGGAAGTTGGGTAATGATCCAAATTAAACCGAAAGCGCTCTAGAAAATTATTTGCCAAACCCATGAAATACCCCATCCAACTCCATACCAGAAAGAGGCGACAGCAATCATAACCGCTGAAGCTATCAATATGGTTTTGGTTGTTATTTTTAGGTCACCGTTGGAAGTGGCTTCGTTGTCTTCAGTTAGTAGGTTGCTCCAACATGTCTTAATCCACCTAAATATAAATGTAATTATTGCGCCAATTAGAACAGTGGTAATAAATGGCCAATGTTTTATTCCACCAAGAACGATCCATCCTATAGTGCCAATCCCGCACACGAAAAGGTAAATGAAATATGGAATGGAAAATATGGTTTCATCTTCGTCATTTGACATTTCTTACCTTAACAAAATCAAATACACAATCCCTAGGAAAATTATTCCAAGTACAAAAAAAGCCCGCATTTCTACGGGCCTTTTTACTATTCAGTGTAAGTTGTTTTACTTAACCGCCACTTTCGCCTGGTCAACCACGGCTTTGAAGGCATCCGGTTGGTTCATGGCCAAATCGGCTAGAATTTTGCGGTCGATTTCGATGCCGGCTTTGGCCATTGCACCCATGAATGTGGCATAGGTCATGCCGTGCAGACGAACGGCGGCATTGATGCGCTGTATCCACAGGGCGCGGAATTGGCGTTTTTTAAGCTTGCGGCCAATATAGGCATATTGCCCGGCTTTTTCCACGGCCTGATTGGCGATGCGGAAGGTGTTTTTGCGGCGGCCTCTATAGCCTTTTGCCGCAGCGATTATTTTTTTGTGGCGGGCGTGCTTGGTGACACCTCTTGATACTCGAGCCATTGTTTACTCCAAAACTGATATATAATTAGGTTGATGAGTGGGCTAAGCCCGATTAGCCATGATTAGCCGTTGGGCAGGAATTTCTTGCGAATAACGCGCGCATCACATTCTTTGAGGATACGTGTGCCGCGCTTATTGCGGATCTGCTTGTTTGTACGTTTGATCATGCCGTGTTGTTTGCCTGCTGATGAGGCTTTCACTTTACCCGATTTGGTCAGCTTGAAGCGCTTTTTGGCGCCGCTTTTGGTCTTCATTTTTGGCATTTCGTTCTCCATTANAWWGAGCGGNTAAAACCACTCGAACTTTAGAACCGCYAGGCATGCCTTTAGCCTAGCTGGTTGCGTCCCATCATTGGGCCCTCACAATGAGGAATGGGGCTTATAGCCGTGCAGTAAATAAATGCAAGTGGTGAATCGGTGTTAATTCAGACCTAATCCTACTGCCGCGACGGTCTGACAATATCAAACTGCGC
>NVVO01000046.1 GCA_002733385.1 Robiginitomaculum sp. | reverse complement strand
AGCCAATGCGTCCATAAGGTGACAATAATAAATTACCCATATTTCTCTCTGGTATAGGCTGTAGGCCTTATGAAAAACCCGCCAAATGGCGGGCTGTTCAGATCAAAGCTATTCTGACCTTAATCTTCACTTACGCCTTTGGGGATGGTTTTATCGCCAATATATAATATGATCAGGCTAACGATAGCCCCGACAATCATCGACGGAATTTGTATGGATCGAGCGATAGCTTCTGCCTTGGCGGTCATCTCGTCCTTGCCCATACCCTCACTGGCGGCTTCCATACTAAGTTTCATTATTTCACCGCCGCCAACTATTAGAAATGCAATAATAGCCAAAACAACATATATCAGTAAATACACCAAAAACATCCAGCCGCTTTTGCCGCCATCACGCAAACGTTTAATCCAGATTACTGCCCAAGGATAAAGGAGAAGAAATTGTAAATACCCAAGTGGGTCTGACATCTGAGGCATAAGATATGCCACCACGCCCAAGAGCGCAGCAATTGCAACTAAAATAAAACCCGCCCGCATAAATTCGGCCGACCCAATACTTCCATTTGGTGAAAATAGTAAACTTCCCATAGTGTTCTCCCTGTTATGTTTATACCATATAAGACGATAAAATAATTGATTCTGCAAGACAAAAACCAGAAATTATTGCCCAAACTTTCTTGAGCTGTTGGCCTTAGCCGTAGCGGTTTTTATCGGCTTGCCCTGGTGCCAGCGCCAACCATAGAGTGAATAATGCTGGCAATCCGGCCATGATCCAGTTGGCTGTTGGCAAGCCTTTGGCTAGTTTGTCCTGATAGGTTTGCAAAACTTTTTGCATAGCCTCTTCATTGCCCGCATATTCAGGGTTGGCCATAACGGTATCGAAATACTCAATGCCGCCAAAGTTTAAAATCAACACAAGAAACACAATAGCCATCAAGGCAAACAGGCCAATCAATGGCCAGAACGAGCGCCCCAGGTCATGCAGACGTTTGCCGTACACGGCCATGATGATATGTAAATTGAGGAAAAACAGGCCAAATTGCAAAAAGAACTTAGGCAGGCCATTGTCCATATAAACAAACAAATATTTTTGTGCCATCACAAACACTATGAACACGGCAACCGCAATGATAAATGGGCGGCGAGGTATCCGACCGCTTGGAGATAAAAACAATTTGGCCATACTATTCATAATATTTGCTTTCCAAAACCGGGCTAGTGCGAAGCCTGCCATCGTGGTTTAAAAAACTCGGACAAGTTTGGCAAGCCTTAACCCTKTATTCAAACACATGTGCTACCAAAGTGACAAGTTTTGAATGTGGAACCGCTATGAATAAATTTTTTGTACTTACCAGCCTWCTAAGTTGCGCATTCATACTGTCCGCTTGCGAAAAACCTGAAGCCGCATTGACGGATGATGAAGTTAGCCCCGCCCAAGACCAAAGCGCACCACAAAATACAGGCACACCCATCCAAATTCATACGGGTAGGGCAGAGCAAACAACTGTAAAGACCCCACCTCCGCACCAGGCAAAATCTGAATCCAAACCCGAAATAACAATTGCACAAGCCGTGCCACCTGCAACAGAACCCGCCCACACCACACCGTTTCCCATAAAAACTACGCCGTTTAAAGTGCGCCGCTGTATCAATATGGGCAATGCTTTAGAGGCTCCCAATGAAGGGGATTGGGGTTATTCTAWTCGTGCGCAGGATTTGCAGGCCGTGGCCCAAGCCGGGTTTGACACGATACGTTTGCCTGTCCGGTGGGACACACATACGGGGCACCGCCCGCCTTATACCATTGATCCAGCTTTCATGGCCCGGGTTAAAACCGTGGTGGCGCAGGCTCAATCATTTGGTCTTGGTGTGATCATTGACGTGCATCATTACGAAAACCTGATGAGCCGCACCAACCGCGAGCAACCCCGGTTTTTGGCCATTTGGGATCAGATCGCCCGCACATTTTCAAATGCCCCGGACAATGTATATTTTGAAGTGCTCAATGAGCCAACCCGCGCAATATCCCACGCCCGCTTGAACGCGCTTTATAGCGAGGCCATACCTGTCATCCGCGCCAGTAACCCTCGGCGTAAAATAATACTTGGCGGTAATTCATGGAATTCTATCGAGACTCTAACCAAAGTCCGCTGGCCCTTATATTTAGGCAAAAGGGACGCTAATTTGGTCGCCACATTCCATGATTACAGCCCCCACAAATTTACCCACCAAGGTGCCGAATGGGTGGATCCAAAAATGCCATTGGGTCGCCGCTGGGGTACACAAGCAGATGTGGCCGATTTAAAACTGATCTATAAGCTGGCCAGTGATTTTAAAACCAAAACCGGGCTTCCCGTATTTGTTGGCGAGTTTGGTGTTATTGATAAAGTGCCGGGCCTCGAGCGCATGGCTTGGACAAAAACTAGACGTAAGGCAATGGAAGCGAACGGTATGTCCTGGTGTGTGTGGGATTTTTCCGGGGCTTTTAAAATCTACGACACAAATACCAATAGCTGGTATCCGGGCGCCAAAGACGCTTTGTTTGGGCGTTGAAACCGGATAAGTTTTCTTAACGGTTTATTCCCATGCCAAACCAGTTTATTGCTCATGTATGAACGCACCGTCCCCCCTTACCGCAACTGCGCCCGCCCGACTGAACTGGTCAGATAACGGCGAACCTGTGGCGCAGGATTTTGRCGACATTTATTTTTCGGTGGACGGCGGACTTGCAGAAACGAAAGCCGTGTTTTTGGACGGGTGCGGCTTGCCAGAAGCCTGGCAAGACCATGATGTATTCACGATTGGTGAACTTGGGTTTGGCTCAGGCCTAAATTTCCTGGCCGCGTGGGATTTGTGGCAGAGCACRAAAAAACTGGGCCAGAGACTACATTTTATCTCGGTGGAAGCCTATCCGCTCACCAAAGAACAATTGGTCCGCGCCCTTGAAAACTTCCCGAACCTCAAACCCTTGGCGGACAGACTTGTTGCTGGGTGGCCCGGCCCTGTTAAAGGCACACACAGGCTTCATTTCGGGGATGTCACATTGACCCTGTACCACAGCCATATAGAGCGAGCTTTGTCCGCTCTGGACGGGCGCGTCAATGCCTGGTTCCTCGACGGGTTTTCCCCGGCCAAAAACCCGGATATGTGGACGGACGAAGTGTTTGCGCACCTAGCCAAACTCTCCGCTCCAAATGCGAGGCTGGCAACATTCACAGTGGCTGGTCATGTAAGGCGCGGGCTTGAAGTTGTCGGGTTTAGCATTTCGAAAAAACCGGGCTTTGGTCGCAAACGTGAGCGGTTGGAAGCCAGGCTCAAAGAGGGGCAGGGGGCATACGCCCAACCCATTGACACACCCGTCATCATTGGCGGCGGYATTGCGGGGGCGGCCATCGCCCACGGATTTATCCGGCGCGGCATTACACCAATTCTTATTGAGCCCCACCCGGATCTCGACACCGCCGCCAGCGGCAATCCAGCCGGGTTGATGATGCCCAAACTTGACCTGCAAGACAGACCGGAATCTCGGTTTTACAATGCCGCTTTTCTCTATGCCAAATCTCTRKACMWSACSSAMSSKAYSRWGMWRRWYAMGGKKRYMWTKMWCCTGGCTAGTTCTGAAAAAGAGCAAGAAAGATTTGCAAAAATTTACGCCAACCACGCCCTGCCAGAACATGAAATGAACTGGGTCGAAGCCCACGACGTTTCTAAATATTTGGGTGTTAAAAAAACGCCGGATTATGGTGGTTTATATTTTCCGGGCGCATTGGTGCTATCTCCGAAATTAAGCGCGCAAGCTTTGTCTGCGTCCGCGACAAAAATAACGGCCCGCGTTGGTGCAATATCCAAAATGGGTGATGTCTGGCATGTCACGGATGCGGACGGAAAACCCCTTGCGCAAACCACGGCTTTATTCGTGTGTAATGGTGCAAACATCCTTGATCTATGGCCTGCTGATGTGCGCTTTACCCGTGGGCAAATTTGCTGGAACGAGACTGTGGCTCCACCAAAAAATGCGCATATTTTGGGCAATTATGCGCTGCCTTTTAAAGGCGGGGTTTTGTTGGGCGCAACCCATAACCATGTTGGCCCTGGTGAGGACAACGAAACCCGCAAGCAAGATAGTGCTGACATTATCAAACATTACGGCGACACCATCCAAGCAAGCCTTGATAACAGCGACTGGTCAGCCCGGGCCTCCGTGCGGGTCACAACCCGCAACACGCTACCCATAGCCGAGCAAACAGACGCGGGCTTATATGTCCTGAGCGGTCTGGGGTCGCGGGGGCTGATGCTGGCACCTTTATTGGGTGAAGCTTTGGTGTGCAAAGCTCTGGGCGAGCCTTCGCCTTTGGGTAAAAGGACGCAAAAACGGTTCGCGCCATCAAAATAAGACTTGAGGCTTTACCGCCACAAAGATAGGTTGCACAAGAGGCAGGCTACGCACACGCAAATTTCAAAACGAGGATATTATGAAACTTTCCAGCGACATTTCGGCTATTATAACGGGCGGCGCATCCGGGCTAGGCGAAGGCACGGCGCGGGCCTTGGCCGCACGCGGTGTCAAAATTGGTATATTTGATATGAATGCCGAGCGCGGGGAAATGATTGCCAAGGAACTTGGCGGAGCGTTTGCCTTGGTTGATGTCTCCGACGAGGTCAGTGTTGATGCCGGGTTCGCCAAAATCCGCGCCGCCAATGGCCAGGAACGGGTCATGGTCAATTGCGCCGGTGTGGCGGGCGGCATGAAAACCGCTTCGCGTGACCGCAAGACCGGAGATATCCGGGCGCACTCCACCGAATTTTTTGCCAAAATCATCAATGTCAATTTGATCGGAACATTTATGTGTGTGGCCAAATCCGCCGCCGGCATGATGAGCTTGGACGGCACAGAGCCGGACGGTGAGCGCGGCGTTATTATCAACACGGCATCGGTCGCGGCCCAGGACGGACAGATTGGGCAGGTGGCCTATGCAGCTTCCAAAGGCGGAATTTTGTCTATGGCGCTTCCGGTTGCCCGCGACCTGGCCCGTGAAGGCATTCGGTGTAACACCATATTGCCGGGATTTTTCGAAACGCCGATTTATGAGCAAATGAAACCAGAGGTCAAAGAAGCCTTGCGCGCCTATGTGCAATTCCCAGCACGCTTTGGCACCACCAAAGAATACGCCGAACTGGTCACCACATTGTGCGAGCAGGTTTATATCAACGCCGAATTTATCCGCGCTGATGCCGGTGCCAGAATGCCGCCGCGTTAGGCTCGATAAAGCAATTTCGAATCAGCCCAAATAAAGCCAAGCACATATGTGTACGGCACCTCTAAATAATAATAATGGGCCAGAATGCCGCCGCGCTAAACTATAGCCAATTCAGAATGGAATGATGGGTTTATTGATTGCTTGTACGAGATAAAATGACTGCATTTATTCATAAGAGGTCCCCCACCGCATTTATTCATAAGAGGCCCCCACCCCTACTAGAGCGTTTCGCGTTCATTTAGATTCATTTTAAGGATTCCCTTTTGGCTTGATATGTGATTCACCGTATTTGGAGGTGAAACATGAGTGCGAAGCCTGCCTCTTGTACAAAAACTATATCCCAAGACCTACGCAAACGTGTTGTTGATTATATTGAGGCAGGACATTCATGCCGTGCCGCTGCCCGGCACTTTAAAGTTAGCGAAAGTTTCGCCATTAAACTTATGGTTAGATGGCAAACTCAGGGTGACATAGCACCCTGTCCTCGTGCCCGTCCGCCAGGAAGTGGTAAACTGGCTCCCTATCGGGGTTTTTTAAGAGCACAAGTAGAATCCCAACCTGATGTTACCCTGGCGGAATTAACAGAGGTTCTCAAGAAAAAACACGGTGTTGATGTGCATCTTTCAAACGTGGCCAGATGCTTGAGTAAAATGGGACTGAGCTATAAAAAAAACTCTGGTCGCCACTGAACGGGACAGACCCGATGTTCAGCGCAAACGCAGGGCATGGCACAAGTGCCAGAACCTGATGCGTATGGAACCCTCCCGCCTTGTTTTTATTGATGAAACCAGCACAAATACCAAGATGACACGCATGTATGGCAGGGCCCCCAAAGGGGAGCGCCTCATAAGCGGTGCCCCTTTCGGACACTGGCACACACAGACTTTTATTGCTGGGTTACGGGCCGATAGTCTCACGGCACCCTGGGTTCTGGATGGCCCGATGAACCGTGATGCATTTGACCTTTATATCGAAACCCAGTTAGCACCAACTTTGAACAAAGGTGATATTGTGATCCTAGATAACCTCAGCAGTCACAAAAGCGAACGTGCCAAACGAGCTTTGCAAAAACGTGGTGCGTGGTTCCTGTTTCTGCCACCTTATAGCCCCGACTTAAATCCAATAGAAATGGCCTTCTCAAAACTCAAAGCGCATCTGAGAAAGGCAAAGTGCAGAACCATAGACGCTCTATGGAAAACCATAGGGAGTATATGTGACCTCTATGGCCAAAAGGAATGTTGGAACTATTTTAAGGCTGCCGGATATGCGTACAACTAAACGCGAAACGCTCTAGCCCCTCCCCACAAGGGGGAGGGGCTAGGGGTGTGTGTCCAATGTCAGTGTTCAAATTGAAAATACAAGGYTATGTGCCGTACTTGCTTCCCTCCCCCTTGTGGGGAGGGATTGAGGGTGGGGGGTTCTTCGTATAAATGCGGGTGGGTATCTTGGAGATAATGCTTTTTATTTGTAGGCAAGCTGGTTGTTGTTACAGGAGTTGTACAATCAATCCATTCTGAATGAGCCATATACTATATCTATGTCATCCCGGGCTTGCCCCGGAACCTCGTAGTTGTTTTCAAACTATGAGGTCCCGGCTCTGCGTCGCAAGAGCGTCTTGGCAGGGATGACAATTTGAAATGTCCAGAGTGACCGTTTGGGAAAGCAGAACGGCTCACGGCGAAATGCAATATCAAGCTATGTTTATGGGCGTATTATTCGCACTTTGGCCAGTGCTTTTTCCAGAGTTTTATAGCTCAAGACTTGCGGTAGAAGTTGCGGGTCTACCTTGTGCGTGCCTGGCGGATAGACCAGATAAAGCGGCACACCGGAACGACCATGGCGGGTCAATTCGGCGGTAATTCTATCGTCGCGGCGGGTCCAGTCTGCGATCAGCATCACGGTATTTGTGCGCGCGAATAATTCTATGGTGGCCCGGCGTTGTAACACCAGCTTGTCATTGACCTTGCAGCTTACGCACCAGGCGGCGGTAAAATTCACGAATACGATTTTGCCCTCGGACCGGAGTTGTGCCACCCGCTCAGGCGACCAAGCTTGAGCTTTTGGCAATTCCGCCAAGCCTTGCTCATATGTGGCAACACGCAAATTATAGACGAGATAACCAGAGGTTAGCACGCTTACCGCCAGTAATATTTTGGCGAACACGCCTTTGCGTTTCCATAACCATATGGCAAACCCGAGCAATAACATAGCCCCTGTGACCCGCAACACACCGTCCGCCCCGGTTTGCACGCTCAGCACCCAGATCAACCAAACCGCCGCGCCCAGCATGGGGAAAGCCAAAAACTGCTTAAACACATCCATCCACGGCCCCGGTTTGGGCAAACGTTTAAGCAGTGCTGGCGCATAGGACAGGGCCAAAAACGGCAAGGCAAAACCGGCACCCAGTGCAATGAAGATCAGCAATGTCGTGACCGCCGACTGGGCAAAGGCGAAACCGAGCGCTCCGGCCATAAAAGGTGCCGTACAGGGTGTGGCAACAATCACCGCCAATACGCCGGTAAAAAATGCACCTTTGTAACCACCGCTGGTCGCCAAACCCGACCCGGTGTTTTGCAAATGTCCACCAATATCAAAAAACCCGAACAAATTCATGGCGATGACAAAAAACAACAAGGCCAATGCCCCGACCAAGACCGGGTTTTGCAATTGGAAGCCCCAGCCAACACTGGCCCCGCCAGCTTTGAGCGCTAAAATAACGGCCGCTAATGCCAAAAACGACAACATRACGCCTAGCGCATAGAGCCAACCATGAGCGCGAATAACATTACGCTCGTCATGGGCGGCGCGAGCAAAACCGAGGACTTTTAAGGACAATACCGGGAACACACACGGCATTAAATTCAAAATCATACCGCCTATAAATGCGCCCAGCAAAGTGGCCAACAAGCCAGCGGATGCATGTATAGCCCCGCGACCAGATGCATTTTGCACCGCGCCAATATCAATTTTTGCGCCTGCCACTACCAGCACTTCAATGCCGCGCCGCGTCCAGCCATTTTCGGTTTTCTCCTCAAATGCCAACACGCCGGGTATGTCTTTTAGTCCGTCCTCCAAACCAAAACTGGGGGTCAAATTGAGGCGCACGCCGCGTTCGGCGCTACCAATATTTTGCGGCGCACTCGCGTCAATCAAGTCTTGTTCATAGGGGAAAAAATACGGGTTTTTAATGGCGGCAAAGTCCAACTCGCCGCCGCCAATATCAAGGTTGAGCACACCGTTTTTAAGCCGTGCTGAAGCCTGTAGCCCTTCCGGTTTCGGAGCGCGTTTTATTGTCCGTTCAATATTGCCAGACCATCTGTCGTCTTTGACGGGCGCACCTATGGGCAACTCCAAAACCAGCTCCGCCATTTCCGGCAAACATATCTGGTAGCAAACCAGATATGTGGCCTGGGCCTTGATGGTCAATACATCGCCGGGTTTCGCGTCTTTGGAAATGCGCATTGGCATGGACAAGAGCAGTCTGTCCTCAAAGGCATAATTGATCAGCGGCCCGGTAGAGACGGTTTGGGGCAGTGGCCAGATAATTTCACCTATCGTGACGCTGTCCGGTAAATTCCAATGCAGTTCCGCCGGTTCGCCCGGCCCGCCAGCATTGCGCCAATAGGTGTGCCAATGGGGCTCAAGCCGCATGGACAGGGCTATATATATTTCCTGCCCCGGCTCTACACTGTCATAGCTGGTGACAAGTTGCGCCACCGCCCGCCCGGATTTAACCGGCTCGGATTCCGCCGCCTGTGCAGACGGAGACAAGTTGAGGGTCAAAAATGCTAAAAAGGCCAAACATATAGATGATAAAATTCGCATAAAAAATCCCTACACGCTCGGCGCAAAATCGCAAAGCACGAAACGCAATATCACGAAAAAATGAATGGGGTGTGTAATAAAAATTGTTTGAAAACCGCTGAACTTTATTCGAGCTAAACTTTATTCGAGCAAGTCTATTGTTTTACCAATCACATCCAGCAAATGCGCAATATCCGCCGGACGTGACAGGCTGTGATCTGCATTTTTTATCAAGTTTAATTCTATATCCTGACTGGCAATGGCCTCCACCAGTTTTTGCCCATGCTGCCACGGCACGCTGGTATCTTTCATGCCGTGGATAATACGCACAGGGACTTTGATATTTATGCGGCCGTCCAGAAGCAGGTTTTGTCGACCGTCCAATATCAGCTCCCGGCTGATCTCGTAAGGCTCATCGTAATCGGACGGCTCATAATATATACCGTCTTCCATGATGGTTTTGCGAATGTCATCGCTAAACCCGGCCCACATCAATTTTTCGGTAAAATCAGGCGCAGGCGCCAGCAGAACCAAAGCCTTGATACATTCCGGCCTAGACAGTGCAGCCAGCAATGCCGCCCAACCACCCATGCTGGAGCCGATGATGA
Organism: Robiginitomaculum sp.; assembly: GCA_002733385.1. Classification (GTDB taxonomy): domain Bacteria; phylum Pseudomonadota; class Alphaproteobacteria; order Caulobacterales; family Maricaulaceae; genus Robiginitomaculum_A. The sequence continues at coordinate 6,161 of NVVO01000046.1, read as the reverse complement.
TTTGCGGGCCTTGGCACAACTGGTCGATCACCTGCACCGTATCCGCCGCCCAGCGCGAGATCGTCCCGTGCCTGAACGCCCCGCTGGACACTCCGTGGCCAAAATAATCGAAACGGACAAAGGCACGGCCTTGCTCGTCCGCCCATTGGTGCAATGCTGCCGCTTTGGTGCCGTCCATATCGGATTTAAGCCCGCCGCACCATATCAGGCCCGGCGCTTTACCAATGCTTTGTTTATAAGCAATAGTATTGCTGTCCAGCCCGCCGTAAGCGGAGGAGGTCATAAATCCAGCTGTACAATTATTCACGTAATATTTCCCCCAAAATGTTTTGTTTGTGATATGTGGCTTTCACAATAATCTTAGACATAGACTATTATACCTTATGAACATTCTTCAAGTTTTACCGGAATTAAATGCAGGTGGGGTCGAGCGCACCACCATCGAGATTGCCCAGGCGCTTAACGCCGCCGGGCACACCCCCCATGTGGCCAGTCTGGGCGGGCGGCTTGAAGACGAATTAAAAGCAGCAGGTGGTGTCTTGCACCGGCTAAATGTTGGTAGCAAAAATCCCATGTCCCTACGCCGCAACACAAAGGCACTGATTGACATCATTAAAACCGACAAAATTGATATAGTCCATGCCCGTTCCCGCGCCCCGGCCTGGCCGGCTAAAGCGGCAGCGAAGGCCACCCACATTCCGTTCCTCACCACTTATCACGGTATTTACAACGCAAAATCCGGGCTCAAACGCCGCTATAATGCCGTTATGGCCAAGGGTGATGTGGTCATCGCCAATTCCAATTTTACCAAAAGACATATTATCCGTGAGCATAAAATTGACGCCGGGAAAATCGTGGTCATTCCGCGCGGTGTCGATATGGATGTATTTGATCCGAACCTGGTGACAGATGCCGAAATCATACAGATAAAGTGCCAATGGGGTGTGGACAGCGGCCCTATCATCTTGCTGCCGGGCCGCCTGACCCGGTGGAAAGGGCAATTGGTGGCGGTAGATGCCCTAAAGATGCTGGGCGGCAGAGGCATCAATGCAAGTCTTGTTCTGCTCGGGGACGCCCAGGGACGTGATGATTATGTGGCGGAAATCAAATCCAAAGCAAATTCGTTAGGCCTCAGCGATAAAGTCATTCTCGCCGGACACAGCCGCTCCGTGCCTACTGCTTTGACGGCGGCGGATGTGGTGATTTCAACTTCAACCGACCCGGAAGCCTTTGGCCGGGTCATGGCGGAAGCCCAAGCCATGCAGCGTCTGGTCGTCGCCAGCAATCACGGCGGGGCGCGTGAAACGGTCATAGAGGGCAGAGGCGGGCGTTTGGTGACACCGGGCCATGGGCAAGCACTCGCCGACGGTATTGCCGACATTCTTGGCCTTTCAAAGTCCGAATACACAAAACGGGCCAAGGCGGCCCGCACCCGCATAGGTTTGCAATATTCGGCCCAAGCAATGAAAACCGCTACTTTAGTAGTGTATGAGCAGATTTTGCGCAAACAAGGTGATAATTAAGCCACGACGAGGCGTAAAACTGCCGCACAGCGCCAATCAGTTCTTGAATAAATCTAGTCGAGCCGCCATATTGTCGCCGTACCAAAATATTGGTGCAAGATTGAAGCTACAACGGAGACCAACATAGCCCGCAGACCACACGCCGCGCCGCCCAAAAAACGAGGCCCGCGCATTAACGACGAAATTACGTCGCCCAAAGTCCTTCTCATAACAGAAACCGGTGAAAAAAAAGGGGTTGTCTCCATTGACGACGCGCTTGCCCATGCCCGTTCCGTCAAACTTGATTTGGTTGAAGTAGCCCCAAGCCCGGATTTGCCCGTGTGTAAAATTCTGGACTACGGTAAAATGCGGTTCGAAGCACAAAAGAAAAAGTCCGCCAATAAAAAGCGGCAAAAAACCCAACAGCTCAAAGAAATAAAAATGCGCCCAAATATCGACACCCATGATTATCTGGTCAAAACCCGCAATATACAAAAATTTATAGACCGCGGCGATAAAGTAAAAGTCACCATCCGCTTTAGAGGCCGCGAAATGGCCCATATGGGCTTGGGCCGTGATTTGCTGACGCGGGTTAAAGAAGATTTTGAAGAAACCACCAAGGTTGAATTTGAGCCAAAAACCGAAGGCCGCTTGATGACAATGGTGATAGCGCCCAAATAACATTTTTCCGCCCGTACTTTCGCATCTCATCTCCACACAACTCACAAACACATGTGAGGACGCATATTTGGGCTTTTCATATGGATAAGCAGTCGCTATATGGCTTGCATAACCATTGGGGGTGAGTAGCTCAGTTGGTTAGAGCCGCCGGCTCATAACCGGCTGGTCGGGGGTTCAAGTCCCTCCTCACCCACCATTGACCCCGCCACTTTCCCCTCCAACCCATAGGTAGTGATAAAGTTCCGTAGTTACGGGGACTTAGCGTGCTATTTTAGATATAGATACGCATGGAGAGACCAAATATACCCTGATATATGGCCATAAACGGCATCAGTCTCGAACTCGGAATTTTAGCTCCAACAGGATTGAATGGCGGGTTTTGTTATTAATGGGATTGGGGTGTAATTTAAACGGTAAAGCCAAGAAACTGCCGCTGTTCATTCCAACCCAATGGCAGGTACGCGGTTTTACATCGTAAGCTATGGTACGTCAATTTTCCTGCAAGTTTTAGCAAGGCCAATCCCGGTTATCCCGAAATCTGGTGCAATATGGCGCATAGGCTTTTGCCAAACGAGGGCGGAGAGATCTTCTCTGGAAACCGTGCTCATAGAATTCTCTTTATCAAAGGTGGGGTTTCACTTTATTGCATACAGAGTTCTTAGGCTTGTTCGGCAATAATTAGATTGGGTGGCGTCTTCCCCGCTCTTCAAAAATAATTCCCATTGAGTATGCGAGCATAGTTGAACTGACCGAAGACGTCATTGTGCTGCCGACGGACGTTGTGTCGCTTTAAAACTACCGCGCCAATTTGCCAAAGTCGCTACCGGTTGGATTTTGATATATACTCAAATCAAACTCTCTGGCGCTGGCGAGAATGTGGTCGAAAATATCGGCCATGATCGCTTCGTAATGCAGCCAGTCGGTCACATTGGTGAAGACATAAATTTCAATAGGTAGGCCGTATTCTGTTGGCTGCAGTTGGCGGACCAATAGAGTAAGGTCTTTACTGATTTTTGGATGCGCCCGCAAATAAGCTTCTGTATAGGCCCGAAATGTACCRAYATTRGTCAWACGACGACCATTTACGAGGSTCGWTGCRTCTGCGCSKGCCTSCGCATTAAARRCGGCAAGYTCCKTGTCTTTTTTTGCAATATAGTCTGCGATAAAGTGGATTTTTGAAAAGCGATCAATCATGCCATCATCGCAGAACTTAATCGAAGAAATATCGATGAATACAGACCGCTTGATCCTTCGACCGCCGGTCTCTTGCATGCCGCGCCAATTTTTGAAACTATCATTGATCATTGATTGCGTGGGAATGGTCGTAATGGTTTTATCGAAGTTGCGAATTTTGACAGTGGTCAGCGCGATTTCAATAACATCACCATCAACACCATATCTCGGCATTTCTATCCAGTCGCCAACGGCGACCATCTTATTAGCCGAGAGTTGAATGCCTGCGACAAAACCCAGGATAGGGTCTTTGAAAACGAGCATCAACACGGCCGTGAGCGCCCCGAAACCGGCAAAGAATGTCAGGGGGGATTTGCCCATGACTAATGACAGGACGGCGACGAACCCAAGAAAATAGAGGGTCAGCTTGGCGACTTGCACAAAGCTTTTGATCGGGAGCGTTCTGGAGATTTTATAAGTGCGGTAAATTTCCTCTCCGGCATTCATCACGCCATCCATAAACAGCACACAGACAATCGTAAGATAGATCAAGGAAAACGTTGTGACGCCGTTGGTAATCACAGAGTAGCCGTCAAGGAATTGGGGGCCAAGGGCATAGATAACCAATGCTGGGGCGAGATGGGATAACCGGCTAAACACTTTACGCCGGGCAAGAATATCATCGCGAGAGGACGAAGATTTGGCGATGATTTTGCGAATAACGCCAACAATGACATATTTGGTGATGATGTTAGCGAGGACAGCTAAAACTGCTAGGCAGATGATTGCCAAGGTCAGTGCAAGATGAGGTGCGGCGCTGTTGAGGTATGGGAATTTTTCAAAGAAGGCGGTAAGATATGAGATCATGGGAGAAATTTGTATCCGAGATTGCCCGTTTGAAGGGGGCGGGTTAAGTGGTGAAATAATCCAGTGGAGTCGTTTCCCGTCTGTACATTAAAAAAATACGTCGCGCTATGGCGTTGTCAGTGGAAAGTCAGTAATAATTAGACTGGGTGATGTTTTCCCTGCTCTTCCAAAACAATTCCCTGTTAATTTTTTAGGGAAATTTGGTAAAACCTAGTGTTTTCAGGGCGCTGTAGGCTGGAGATTTTGGCTTATTGACTAAAAATGCATATTTCCCCTTGCAAATGGGAGCCATAGCGCCCACATGCCCTTTATCGATTTAAGGCCGAACAATCTGGCTTACTATCCGCTAGGGTCCAATCTGTGCGGAGACTATGTATTTTACTCTTCCCGACATCGACAAACGCGCGAAGGTTTTGTTTTGAAGCCAGCGCAAATCTATGACGTGAAAGGAAATACCCATGTCAGATATGAAAAACGGAACTGTTAAGTTCTTTAATTCCTCAAAAGGCTTCGGCTTTATTCAACCTGAAAATGGCGACGATGTGTTTGTACACATTTCAGCCCTTCAGAATGCCGGGCTTGACGGCCTACAGGAAGGCGACAAAGTCACCTTCAATACAGCCGTTAATGACCGCTCCGGTAAAGTAGCCGTTGATAGCATTTCAATGGCGGACTAGTTCGCCTTTGCTAGGGGCTGAGTTATCGGCCCTCGCTAACCTAGAAAACGCGCTTCCAATTATGGAGGCGCGTTTTTTTGTGCCCATTTACTGTTGATCCTTTGATGGATACATCTCAAGTCAGTGTCCAGGAGTTTGTCACGCTAAGTAACCTTACATTGATATGATTAAACTCGATGGGTTCCAGGCTATGATATTTAAGCTTTTTGGTTCGCGCTTTACTTGTAACAATCAGCAAGTAATCCCTTCATGACATTCAAGCCTAAACCCTTAGTCAATTGGATGTTACGGGCAGGGATATTTTCTGGGTTTGGAAAACCTTCTAAGGCGGTCTCAACGCTAGCTTCCCGTAAAATATGCAGCATAGGATAAGGAGATCTATTGGTATAATTACTTGCGTCATCAAGGGTCGCGTTAGCAAAGCAATACTTAGGGTGAAAACTCGCTAACTGATAAATACCCTCATACCCTTGTTTTTCTAATAAGGCGGTGGCGGTTTCTAGTACATCTAAATAATCTTCAAAATCAGAAAGAGCTAGGGGAAATATTAATAAGCTCGTCTCCTTGTTTGCATCATTATCCAACGCGGCGCATTGCATAATTATTTGCTCTAATTGGCTCTGTAAGTCTGTCGTTTCAATAACCGCATAATGAATGCGGTTGTTGTCATACGCACGTTTCGCAAAAGGGCAGAGGGTGTGGTCAATTATGACGTTTGATAGCCATTTTTTAGTTTGATTTATAATTGTATTAGTATCTGGCATAAGAACTCATTTGAATAGGCTGAAAAACACTTCCCCGAACTTTACATTCGAGAGCTCCAATGAACCCTAAAGCGATTAAAATCATAATTATTTTTCATCATTACTGTTAGAGTATCGCGGTTTATCCTAAGATAATGTGAAGCTGCCGGCGAGCTTAGGGGCGCCTCAAATTCACCAGACCCAGCTTCGCCCGCGCTTGGTTGACGGTGTTCCATGCGTGGGGATCTTTAGCGAGGATGCGAACAAACTTTCCCGTTGAGATACCTAGCGCTTTCGCCGCTAGACCGACGGCCCATTCGTGGTGAGCCAAGATATCGAGTAAGTGAGCGATGAACCCGGCATAGCGTCGGTCTTTTTTACCTAGCTTCCAGGACCCCTGCCAGCGTTCGGACTTACTCCCAGATGCACTGTCTGGCGCTACTGGCAAGCGTAGCTGGATCGCGATGGCCGATCGAAGGCGCTTTAGTGCATCGGCTCGATTCCGGTGTTGCGATCGA